>NZ_JBLRMI010000001.1:0-731035 GCF_047921555.1 Proteus sp. LHD240705 | reverse complement strand
AAGAAGTAAATGAAGTGGTGAATAAAGAAGTAAATGAAGTGGTGAATAAAGAAGTAAATAAAGCAGTGAATGAGATAGTAAATAAAGAAACAAATAGAATATATAATAAAATTGAAAAAGAAGATGCTGCGGAAATTTCAAACGATAAAGAAATATCTGTGGATGAAAAATTGTTATCAGAGAATAAAGAAAAAGTATATACAGGTAGTAAGATAGATAAGATATACCAATCTAACTGGGAGTATGGGAAAGAAAATATTCCTGTTTATAATATTGAAGGTTCAAAAGATCCATATGAGAATTATTTATCTAGTGAAGAAAAAATAATTACTTTCGTAACTGATAAAGGCGATTCTCATCAATTTAGTTTGTTGGGTGATGTTGGATATTATGGGTATCGAATTGAATTAGATGCTGATAGAACAGCAAGTTATGCTTCTTATATTTATTCTATTGAAAAAGACCTTATTGCTGAAAATGTACCTAATGATTTAAATGCTGTGTATAGTAAAAAAGATGGTTTTGTATATGGCCCTTTAGATCACAGATCTGACCAAATAAACGCAGTAGTTAGAACAGCAGACATTACAATGAATTATACTAATGGTATAGTTAAAGGCGTTATTACTGAAAATGACCCACGTATAGGTAATAATGAATTATTTAAAATAGATGGTAATACTAAAAATTTAGTAATAACACCTACTCGGCATGTATCAAATGGTATTATTCCTAATGATAGAGCTGCAATGGATATTCAATTTGTTAATTCTGCAGAAAATATAGATGATCATAAATATATTTTAGGAACTACAAAAGCGGAGTCATGGGTAGGTGTATTAGCAGCAGAAAAACAGAATTAATATTAGAGTGATGTACAGATATTTAGTTAGTTTTATTTATCAAAAGCCTCTTAGCTGAGGCTTTTTAAAAAATCATAGTCTAGGTTTATATGGATAAAAATAATTATAATTTTTTAAGTAATGAGAGTTTTTTGCTCCATGCATCAAGCGTTTCTCGTTTTTCCCTCAAATAATCATATCGATCATAATGTTTCTGTGAAACTCCAAGTCTTTTGTGGTTTTGTACCATATCTCTTAATTCAGACCTTATTCCCATTTCCCCAGCTAATATTTGAATACTGACTGAATCATATTTACAGCTCTAATATGTGGTTATAAAAACTAATAAAAGTATTATTGTAATCAACTGATTATAAGAAGGTATAATCATTTTTTAGGTCTGAGAAGGGTGAATATATCTTAATAAACAAATAGTTAAAACTCATCGCGATATATAATGCTACGCCACATGAGGTGAGGGAGTATGGTGGGTGATCCTGTCAGTATGATGCTTTATCAATAAGTGTAAGAGAAAAAATCACGACAGCAATAAGACACCTGAAATTGATAACTGATTGATTATATAAGTCAGTCGGTTCCATCGAGCATTGGCACTATTATGTTTTCAAATATTGCACCGACTTGTTATCAGGTAATTTCTTACATCTCTCTCTATAAAATGCTAATCGTTCATTAAAGTACGCTCTCAAATGTGTGGGTTGTTGTCGTTCAACTTCGGACGCAACAGCTGGCATATTGAGGCGTTCTTTGTATGCAACTCCCGACACAGCTAAATCGATATTAATTTTATCTTTTTCTTCTTGGGCTAAGTTTGCGAGATTTATATTGGAGCCGATTAGTTTTTGGAGAGTATAGCAGGGGGTGCAATTAAAAATGCGGAGGTGTTACATGTTGTGTCGAGATTGTGACATAATATATGTAAAATGATAGGAAAAATGACTAAATTCTGCAAAGTTAAAATTTGCTGGCTGGCGTGGATAGTGGCTTTGTAGGCTAAATAGCGTTAATCATCATTTTCACATCATCTGATATCAAATCAATCCAAGAAGAAGTTGGTGAGCGTTTAAAAGAAATCGACCGTATTTCTGAACAAACTCAATTCAACGGCGTTAAAGTACTGAGCGGCGAAAAAGAAAAAATGACCGTTCACGTTGGTACTAACGACAAAGAAAAAATTGAATTTGATCTGAAAAAAGTTGACAGCGAAACTTTAAAAGTTAAAGACTTAGAAGTGGGTGCAGAAACTAAATTCACTGGTGTGACTGCTGCTCAAATTACTGCTGGTAATCAAGACCTGGCTGCATTATCTGCAAAAGCAACTACAGGTACTGATGTAGCTGCTTTTGGTAACGCTAAAATTGCTGGTGCTGATGTTGCAGTTACTGCAGTTTCAGAACATGATGGTAAACAGTATATCACTGCTGGTGGTAAAGTTTATGAAGGTACTGTTACTGTTAAAGATGGCGCAACAGCTGGTGATGCTAAAACTGTAGAATATAGCGTAGGTAAAGAAATTACTGTTACTTCTGATGCTGATGCTAAAATTGCAACTGAGAAAGCTGAAAAAGCTGAAGCTCAACTGAAAACGTTAGACGAAGCTATCAACACTGTTGATGGTATGCGTTCTTCTTTAGGTGCGATTCAAAACCGTTTTGAATCTACTATCAACAACCTGAACAACACTGTTAACAACTTATCTGCTGCACGTAGCCGTATCTTAGATGCTGACTATGCAACAGAAGTTTCTAACATGAGCCGTGGTCAAATCCTGCAACAAGCTGGTACTTCTGTACTTGCTCAAGCAAACCAAGTACCACAAACTGTTCTGTCTCTGTTACGTTAATTCGTACTCTGACACAAAAGATACCTTTCTATATTCAAAAGGTCCTCGTAAGAGGGCCTTTTTTTGTCATTTGTGTTGAAAAGTATTTATATTTTTCCTTCATCTATTTTTAAAAATTATGTCCATATAGCATTTTTCCTAAAGAAAACGATAAAAATCATTTTATGTTGTGGTGATTATAACGACACATTAGTGTGTGTTACATCTCGTATAATACGGATTTAAAGATGATAAAATCATTTAAATATAAAGGATTGAAGCAACTTTTTGAAAAAGGCGTTACATCAGAAGTTCTTGCTAATGATGCAGAAAGAATTAATGATAGACTACAATTTATTGATATAGCTAAAGATATTAGCGAATTAAATCGGCAAATATATAAACTTCATAAATTAAAAGGTGATCGAGAAGGATATTGGTCGATTACAGTAAGAGCTAATTGGTGTATTGCTTTTCAATTTATTAACGGCGATGCCTATATTCTACACTATGAGGATTATCATTAATGAGACAATTTAAAATTTCACATTCAGGCGAAATTATTGCACGAGATTTAGAATACAGGCTCCCAGTATTTTATATTTAGCCCTACTTTTTTTAGTTTTATTTTTTCTTCCGATCTATTTCGCTTTTTTCTACAATAAATTATTCCTTGCAAATTAACTGACTGGCTTTTATTACTATTTTCGCGACGCCAAAAATCGTAAATCCTTCAAAATTGATGACGATAGTGTTTAGGCAACGTTATTACAGTGACGTAATAACCCACCTATTCATTAAATGTTTTAAAATCAAGTTGAAGGAATATTATATGCCACAAGTTATTATGACTAATCCAACATCACTGATTGCTCAAAATAATTTAAATCGCTCTCAAAGTGTATTAAATACTGCAATCCAACGCCTCTCTTCTGGTTTACGTATTAATAGCGCCAAGGATGATGCTGCGGGTCAAGCGATTGCTAACCGTTTTACCTCAAATGTTAATGGTTTGACTCAAGCTTCTCGTAATGCGAACGACGGTATTTCAATTGCCCAAACCACAGAAGGGGCATTAAATGAAATTAATAATAACTTACAACGTATTCGTGAGTTAACTGTTCAAGCTAAAAACGGTTCTAATTCAGATTCTGATATTAAATCTATTCAGGAAGAAGTGAATCAACGTACTGCGGAAATTAATCGTATTTCAGAACAGACTCAATTTAATGGCGTAAAAGTGTTAAGTGAAGACAGTACATTAAATTTACAAGTGGGGGCGCTTGATAAAGAACAAATCAGTGTTGATCTGAAAAAAACCGATGCCACTACATTGGGTATCGATAAATTAGATCTTTCTGTTAAACCAGAAAAATTACATAGTGGTTCTGCATCAACTTTCTCTGTTACTAATCAGGTAAAAAACCCAGTATCAAAAGATATTGATATTGATACTACATCGTTAAAAGCAAGTTTAGCAACAGGTGAGTCTTTAGAAGGTGTCTATTATGCAGTGGATGCAACTGGTAAAGAAGATAAAACTAAATTAGTAATTGAGATAAAAGATGCCAATGGTGATGTCAAAACTTTTGAAGCAACCCCAGATACATCAAAAGTCATTGATAGTAGTACTGGCGACTTTATTCCTGGCGGTAAAGTGAGTTTAACTAAAGGTAATGAAGTTAAACCTAAAAACCCACCAACAATTAACGATGCACCATTAAAAGGATTAGATGATGCACTTTCTCAAGTCGATACTTTACGTAGTGCAATGGGTGCAGTACAAAACCGTTTAGATTCTACTATTACGAATTTAAGTAACACCGTTAGTAATCTAACTGCATCACGTAGCCGTATTCAAGATGCGGATTATGCAACTGAAGTCTCTAATATGAGTCGTGGTCAAATACTGCAACAAGCGGGTACTTCTGTCCTTGCTCAAGCAAATCAAATTCCTCAAAACGTATTATCACTGCTGCGTTAATTTCAATCTTAAATAATCCTCAAATAACACCCACTGCAAATTTTGTAGTGGGTGTTTTATCATCAAAACAATCGTTTTTTTAATTAATCATTTATGAGTATTTCAACTGACTCCCAAGAAGCTAAAATCGCACAAAATAAAATACTATGATTTATATGTTATTTTTTTATGAACAGAATGCACTTTCTATGAGCTGATTTCTTTTAATGAGAGAAAATATCAATTTAATTAACGGTTTTTCTAAGGATTAGTCGCTAATGTTTTAGGGTAAAGTAGTTCTCGTAATGCAATGACAAATTAATTTATCAATGAAAACCCGATTTTTACTGAAAATTTGGCATAGGTGAAAAAGAGGCGCTTTTGCTTCACTGTTCAGTCGATTGCTAAATTTATTTAGCCAGATAATGGTTTCCGGTCTTTTATCCAAAGGTGTCTTTTGTTGTGAGTGATTTGTATACCGCCGAAGGCGTGATGGACAAAAATAGCCTCTGGGAGCGATATGTCCCGTTGGTTCGCCATGAAGCATTACGATTACAGGTCAAGTTACCTGCGAGTGTTGAATTGGATGATCTTTTGCAAGCAGGTGGAATTGGGTTATTAAACGCGGTTGAGCGTTATGACTCAATGCAAGGCGCTGCCTTTACCACTTATGCTGTTCAACGTATCCGTGGCTCGATGTTAGATGAGCTACGTAGTCGTGACTGGGCGCCACGCAGTGTGCGCCGAAATGCAAGAGAAGTTACCCATTCTATTCATCAATTAGAGCAGGATCTAGGACGACCCCCATTAGAACAGGAAGTTGCTGATCATTTGCAGATTGAGTTAGCAGAATACCGGCAGATCCTATTGGATACGAATAACAGCCAATTGTTCTCTTATGACGAATGGCATGAAATTTACGGTGAAAGCTGTGAACCGTCTCAAGACGAAGATCATGATGACAATCCATTACAGATGTTATTAGAAAGTGATATTCGCCAAAGAGTCATAGACGCGATAGAATTGCTTCCCGAAAGGGAAAAAATGGTTCTTACACTGTATTATCAGGAAGAACTTAATTTGAAAGAAATAGGCGCAGTGCTTAATGTCGGGGAATCCCGCGTGAGCCAGCTACACAGCCAAGCCATAAAAAGGCTGCGAGCACGCTTAAACCCAGAGAAATAGAAGTTTTGCTTATTTTTGTTTTTGTTTATTAAGACTACAACACAGGGCTTTATCTCTTATGTCTGTTTCAACACAAAAGAAACGGCCGCTAAGCCGTTACATTAAAGACTATAAACACAGCCAGACTCATTGTCTACATTGCCACAAGGCGCTTGATCGGATCTCTCTCGTATTCAATCGCCAAGTCATCAATAAAGAAGCCATTTCTGAAATGACAGATTTAGTTGATGATGAAACGTGGGAAACGTTACAAGAGAAGTTTTCTGCGCTATGTCGTTTCTGTAGTGAGATTTACTGTAATAGTGAAACTGACTACTTTGACATTATGTCTTTTAAGCAGTATTTGTTTGAACAAACGGAGATGAGCCACAGTACTGTTCGTGAGTATGTGGTTCGTTTACGTCGGCTCGATGAATTACTGACTTCAACTAATTTTCCGCGTCAAGAATTTACGACAGAGAAAATTCAGTCAGACCTGAGTAAAAAGCTCACTCCCTCTGCATTTAGTAACTACAACATTGCGCTACGTAAGTATGAGCAATATCTCGATTGGTGCCAAGAACCACCATCGATGAGTAGCAGTCACTAATTGCGCTCAAGAGAGACCTTAAAAGGAGTAGCCTAGCCTACTCCTTTTTCTTTTGTCGCTGATAATCACACTTTATTTACCTTTCTGCTTTTCCTCTTATCTTAAAAAAGTCTTTTATTTATCCTTTAATAAGGATATTTGCACTAATAACCTATTTTTAGATAAAAAAAAGCGCCCACAGTGGGGCGCAAGTTTCAGGTATTCATAAAGATATAATTAAATCAACTTCTAGGTTGACTTGGGCGTAAGTATATTTACGAAACTAACTCGTCGCGAATAATAAATATAAAAAGAGTGAGAGTAGTCACAGCATTCAAAAAAATAATATTTTGGGCTATCTCTTTAGAAAAAATGGAGTAACAAAAGAAAAAACCACCTTTAAGAAAACAAACTTTAAAGGTGGTCTCAAAGATAAGGAGAGAAAGAGAGGGGGTAATTAACTAATCGTCATCAAGCTTGCATTGCCTCCAGCTGCGGCTGTATTAATACTGAGGGCTCGCTCGTGTAATAAACGTTCTAACAGTAAATTTGTCTCATCTCTAGCGAATCCTTGTACTGAAATGATAGCACCTTTACGTTGCGCTATTTTCTGGCAAATTTCTTTAAGTTGATCGCAATCACCATGATAAATAACGGCGTTAATTTTAACTGAATCATCATCCCATTTATCAATAAGAGTGATAGATTTCCTAACGTCATCCGGTAATTCACGATATGTTTTTTGCGAGAATGCACTGTTAACCACAATGGCATGACAGCCTGAAGCTAATACTCCTGCTATTTGGCTAAAGCCATCTTTTTCGTTATCTGCAATGCAAAGTACGTTGCCACAAGGAACTAACTGATAAGTATTACGTTCACCAGTCGGACCTGGTAATACACGCAATGTACCAGCCTGAGAGGCAGTAGCGTAATCTTCTAATGCAGCATAATACGTTTTTTCAACTTTGTTCACTAACCATGCCATAAAGTTATGATAGGTTTGTAACAAACCATTACGCATTGAAGTATCAAGAGGGAGATAAGCATCTTGGCGCGATAAAGTTTGTGTTGTCGCATTTTCAGGGCGTTTAGATAATAAGCGATATAAATAAGCAGGTCCGCCCGCTTTAGGCCCCGTACCTGATAATCCTTCACCACCAAAAGGCTGAACACCTACCACAGCACCTACCATATTTCGGTTTACATATAAGTTTCCTACTTTTGCATGAGTAGCAATATACGCAATAGTTTCATCAATACGAGTATGAACTCCCATAGTTAAACCATAACCTGTGGAATTAATCTCATTTAATAAAGTAGGCAAATCTTGGCTTGCGTAGCGAACAACATGTAAAACAGGACCAAAGATCTCTTTTTTCAGTGAACTGACTTTATCTAACTCAATTAAAGTCGGTTGAACAAAAGTACTATTGCTCTCGATGTGTTTCGGCAAACTATTATGAGTCGCTTGATAAACAGAATGTCCTTCAGTGCGCATCGCTTGGATATGGCGGTCAATACCTATTTTTGCTTCTTTATCAATAACTGGACCAATGTCGGTTGATAAAAGACTTGGGTCGCCAATATTTGCTTGAGCCATCGCACCTTTAAGCATTTCAATTGTGTGATCAGCAACTTCTTCTTGAATACATAAAATACGTAATGCTGAGCAGCGTTGACCCGCACTATCGTAAGCGGAGGCCATTACATCGGTTACCACTTGCTCAGTGAGTGCCGAAGAATCAACAATCATGGCATTTAAGCCGCCAGTTTCGGCTATTAAAGGAACTGGACGACCTTCACTATCTAATCTACCCGCTAGTGTTTTTTGTAAAATATGAGCAACAGCGGTGGAGCCAGTAAACATCACACCACGAACACGTTCATCAGCAACTAAATGTGCGCCAATCGTTTCGCCTTGCCCTGGTAATAGTTGTAATGCAGCGCGAGGAATACCTGCTTGATGAAATAACGCAATTGCTTTAGCGGCAATTAGCGGAGTTTGCTCAGCAGGTTTGGCTAATACGGTATTTCCTGCCGCTAATGCCGCCGCAATTTGTCCACTGAATATTGCTAATGGGAAATTCCAAGGGCTAATACAAACCACAGGGCCTAAAGGTCGATGGGTATTGTTATCAAAGTCTTTTTCAACCTGAGCGGCATAATAATAGAGAAAATCTATTGCTTCTCGTACTTCAGCTATCGCATTGTTATACGTTTTGCCAGCTTCTCGAACGAGGATCCCCATTAATGAGCCCATTTGTTGTTCCATTAACTGAGCCGCGCGAATTAAAAACGCAGCGCGTTCTGCTGGTGGTGTTGCAAACCAAATCTCACCATTTTCTTGAGCTATCGTTAAGGCAAAATCAGCTTCAGCTTGCGTTGCTTCGCGGACAGTTCCTACAATATCGGCATGATTTGCTGGGTTTAGTACTGATTGAGATATTAATGATGTTTCTGGTTGACTAAATTCACCACCAAGTATTGGCTCACAGTGCATTTTTTCTGTTGCTGAGGTTAACAAGGCACTAGAGAGAGATGCCAAGCGGTGTTCATTCGACATATCAATGCCTTGAGAGTTTTTACGCTCATCACCATAAAGCTTATCAGGCAGTGGAATTTTAGGATGAGAAAGTCCAACGTGACCTTCTGTTTGAGCCATTTTATTGACTTCTTTAACAGGGTCGGCGACCAGTTCATCTAACGAAATTGTGGTATCAGCAATACGGTTAACAAATGAAGTATTAGCGCCATTTTCTAATAAACGACGCACTAAATAAGCTAATAACGTTTCATGAGTACCAACGGGGGCATAAATACGGCAAGGACGACCTAATTTACCTTCAGCTATCTTACCTACAACCTGAGCATAGAGAGGTTCGCCCATACCATGTAAACATTGAAATTCATATTGACCCGGATAATAGTTTTGCCCAGCTAAATGGTAGATTGCAGAAAGAGTATGCGCATTATGAGTTGCGAACTGTGGATAAATAAAATTAGGTGAAGACAGTAATTTCTTTGCGCAAGCAAGATAAGAAACGTCGGTATACACTTTGCGGGTATAGACAGGATAATCTTCAAGCCCATCAATTTGAGCACGTTTAATTTCACTATCCCAATATGCGCCTTTTACTAAACGGATCATTAAGCGACGACGACTACGTTGTGCTAAATCAATCACATAATCAATGACTAAGGGACAACGTTTTTGGTAGGCCTGAATAACAAAACCAATACCATTCCAACCGGCTAATTCTGGCTCAAAACAGAGTTTTTCTAATAAATCGAGAGAGATTTCTAATCTATCTGCTTCTTCTGCATCAATATTAATACCAATATCGTATTGCTTTGCTTGTAATGTTAATGAAAGCAGGCGAGGGTAAAGTTCAGACATAACACGTTCATATTGCGCACGGCTATAACGAGGATGTAATGCTGAAAGCTTGATAGATATTCCCGGGCCTTCATAAATACCTCTGCCATTAGAGGCTTTACCAATGGCGTGAATTGCTTGTTGGTAAGAGACTAAATAATCTTGGGCATCTTTTTCAGTTAAAGCGGCTTCACCTAACATGTCATAAGAATAGCTAAATCCTTTTTCTTCTAATTTACGCGCATTAGCAAGAGCCTGAGAAATTGTTTCTCCGGTCACAAATTGCTCACCCATTAAACGCATCGCCATATCAACACCTTTACGGACTAATGGCTCGCCACTTTTGGTGAGAATGCGATTTAAAGAGTTAGACAGTTTTTCTTCATTATGTGTAGAAACTAATTTACCGGTGAATAATAAGCCCCATGTAGCCGCATTCACAAACATAGACTGGCTTTGGCCTACGTGTGAACGCCAGTTTCCATGACTGATTTTATCGCGGATAAGTGCATCACGCGTGGCTTTATCTGGAATACGCAATAAAGCTTCTGCTAAACACATTAGGGCAACACCTTCTTGTGAAGAAAGTGAGAATTCTTGTAATAGACCTTGAACTAACCCTGAGCGTCCAACACCATTTTTTTGTTTACGTAATTTTTCGGCAATGGAATAGGCTAATTTATGCGTTGCTTGCGCCTCATGTTCAGGTAAGGTCGCTTGTTGTAAGAGCATTGGTACTGCTTGTATTTCAGGGGTGCGATAAGCAGAAGTAATTGCTGAGCGTAAAACTGATTGAGGATGAATATGTTCAGCAAACTCCAAGAAAGGCTGATAATGAGCGGTTGGTGTTTCAATGCTTTCATCAATATCTTGCTCTGTAAATGTTGAGTCACCAAGATTAACCTGATTATTTTCAACTTGTTCTAGATAATTGAAAATAGCCTGTTTAATTAACCAATGCGATGTTCTATCTAGTTTCTGTGCAGCTTCTTTTAATCTATTGCGGGTTTCTTCATCAAGTCTAACACCCATTGTTGTGCTACTCATGCAGTGCTCCTCATATTCTATTTCTAATTCACAAGTACAGTTACCCGTTATTTTTATTAATATCATTCATGTTGCAACTTTGTGCAACATTGTTAACAATTTATTTATAAATAATGTGAAAGTAGTCAGGTTTTGTGGGTGATTAAAAGTGATCTAATTTATTTTCTCTATATATTTATATATAAATCAATAAATTATATTTATTTTGTTGATGTTTATATTTATAATACACCTTCGAATTAAGACAAATAGTGTGAAGTCATATACAAAATTTAAACATTTAAACGTTAATTTCTTGTTAAATGCAGTTAACCTATTCTAGGATTGATGTGAATGCTTTATCTGTTGCTGTAAGAAATTATTTTAATTAAAAACTGAAAAGATCATTAATGCGCAACGAAGTGCAACGTTCCTGTACAAGTCAAAAGCATACCGATGATCGGAAACAGATTTATGGAGAACTGCAATTATGGCTTTAACTTCGCCAATGCTAATTACATTTACGATCTATATCTTGGGTATGCTTTTTATTGGCTACCTTGCTTATCGTTCAACAAAAAACTTTGATGATTATATTCTTGGCGGTCGGCGATTAGGCAGTGTAGTCACTGCGTTGTCAGCGGGTGCTTCAGATATGAGTGGTTGGTTATTAATGGGATTACCTGGCGTGGTGTTTTTCGCTGGTATTTCAGAAAGTTGGATAGCTATTGGGCTCTGTTTAGGCGCGTGGCTAAACTGGCGTTTAGTTGCAGGGCGTTTACGTTTGCAAACTGAAAAAAATAATAATGCATTAACGTTGCCCGATTATTTGACATCGCGTTTTGATGATAAAAGCAAAATGCTACGTATCATTTCAGCGTTAGTTATTCTTACCTTCTTTACTATCTATTGTGCATCAGGCGTGGTTGCTGGTGGAATGCTGTTTGAGTCTACGTTTCATATTCCTTATCACGAAGCGATGATTTATGGTGCGCTTGCAACTATCGCATATACCTTTTTAGGTGGCTTTCTTGCTGTAAGTTGGACAGATACCGTTCAAGCGACTTTAATGATTTTTGCTCTGATCCTGACACCTATTATTGTTATTTTCTCAGTGGGCGGCATTGATACTTCTGTTGCTATCATTAAAGCAAAAGATCCATCTTATTTGGATATGTTCAAAGGGCTTGATTTTATCGCGATTGTTTCGTTATTAGCATGGGGATTGGGCTATTTTGGGCAACCTCATATTCTTGCACGTTTTATGGCGGCTGATTCTAATCAAACTATTCGTAAAGCACGCCGTATTGGTATGACGTGGATGATCCTCTGTTTAGGTGGCACGGTTGCGGTTGGATTCTTTGGTATTGCTTACTTTGAAATGAATCCAGCACAAGCTGGCGCTGTAACAGCTAAAAATGAACGTATTTTTATGGAGCTGGCTTCACTGCTCTTTAATCCATGGATTGCTGGTATTCTGTTGTCTGCAATTCTAGCTGCGGTAATGAGTACATTAAGCTGTCAATTATTAGTCTGTGCAAGTGCGTTAACTGAAGATTTATACAAGCCATTTATTCGTAAAAGTGCGAGCCAAAAAGAGTTAGTTTGGGTAGGGCGTGGCATGGTGTTATTAGTTGCGATAATCGCAATCTTCTTAGCGCGTGATCCAAACAATAAGGTGCTTGATTTAGTGAGTAACGCGTGGGCTGGTTTTGGTGCCGCTTTTGGCCCTGTGATCCTCATTTCTGTAATGTGGAAACGTATGACTCGTAATGGTGCATTTGCTGGAATGTTGATTGGTGCTTTAACCGTGTTAGTGTGGATGCAATATAAATGGTTTGGGTTATATGAAATAATTCCTGGTTTTATCTTTGCCTCTATCGCTATCGTTGTCATCAGTTTAATGGGTAAAGAGCCGAGTAAAGAAAACCAACAACGTTTTGATGAAGCTGAAACTCAATATCGTAATACATAATAAAATATAGAAAATTAGAACAATAAAAGGCCACTTTATTTAATAAGGTGGCCTTTGTTATGTAAATTCATTATAAATTTAAAAGAGAGTATAATTTATAATACTAGTAACTTACTCATAATATTCAAATTTATTATATACAATTGCTGTGCTGGTATCGATTATTGTGTCATCTTTTCTAACTTCACTTACCATATTCCATGTTAAGCAATTATTATATTTATCCCATTCTTGGCAAGTACTATCATACTCTCTTATATCGTCATACAAACTCGTAAATATTTGCGTTTGATGTAAGATTTTATCATCTTCACCATAATTAAATTCTAACATTACTTCATTATTATCAATTGCTTTTAAGAGGCGGCCTTTATTATCATAAGAATAATATATTGTACTTCCTTGATTTTCAGCACTAGATTCAATAATTGTTTCTGATGCAATCTTATTGCCATCATAAACGATTTTTGAAAAATCGGTTCCTATGAGTGTCCCATCTCCATCATAGAAATGAGAAGTTTTATTTATTAGTTGGTTCTGACTATTTTTACCATATATTTCATTCAGATAGAGAGTATAGATCTTGTGTAAGCTCTTTAGCTGGTATTTATATTTGATATTATAAGGTGTTGACATTCTTACAAGATTTGTTTCGATTCGCTCATGAATATATTCTTGCGTAGAAGAATCAAATTTAGTAAGAGAGCCACATTCATCAAATTGTATTTCACCTTTATAGGCTTTAAATCGACCTTTTTCAGGTAATGTACTAGTGATGATGATTGATTTTATAGGCCCATAATAAAACTCTAACAGAGTGGGCATATTATTAGACTGGTTCACCTGTTTTTGTAGATCTTTACAAGATGTTGATGTCGCAAATACTGGGAGTGAAATAAAAAGTGTGTATAGAGAAAAAATAAAAAGAAGTGATAATTTCATATAATGCGTCATCTTAAATTTTATTAAAAGAGAACATGCTATAAAGCATATTCATCATTAATTGATTTAAGTAGTTTTACACAAATTGTTTTTTAATGAAAGTATCACGAAGAAGTATCTAACCATAGATAAGAAGATATGTAATAAATATAAAAACCAGTCTATTTTTGATAGTCTGATTTTTATATTATTAACTTAAATTTGATACAAAAATATAATGTAAATATTATTCGTAGTAAATAAACTCGTTATGAAGCATGGCTTTACTGAAATTAATCACTTCATCATTAAATTTAATCGTACTTTCAAGTTCCTCTTTTGAACAATTAGCAAATTTGTCCCATTCAAGGCAAGTAGTGATAAAGGCTTTATCTTCTCCATTAACGCCTTTGATATAGTTTGATTGAGTAACGACTTTTCCTTTTGGATCATACTGATACTCTACATTTATTTTACCGTCTTCTATTACGGATTGTAGTTTTCCTTGAGGATTATAGATGTACTCTGTTGTGATAGTCTCAGTTGTAGGATCAGACGATTTACTCGTTTCTTTAATAATGCGCCCATCTTTATAGTCGAATTGGCTGGTGATTGTATCCAGTAAAGCGCCATCATTTGCATAATATTGAATTATTTTTTTGTTGAACCGGTTCTGTCCATCTTTATGATAGGTTTCTTGCATGTAGATAGAGTGTGAGCCATAGGCATTTTTTATCTGAAATTGATATCGGATAACAGAAGGATTATTAGGTAATGTTCTTATTAAATTAGTTTCTACATTACCTTCAAAGTACTCTTGCATTGATGTGCTATCTTTCAATAACTTTCCACATTCATCAAAGTAAATTTCACCTTTTAGTGCTTTAAAACGCCCGTCATGGGGTATAGAGCTTGTCATCGTGACTGATTTAACAGGGCCGTTGTAAGAACTGAGCAATATAATATTGCTATTAGCAATATTGGTTTGTTTTTCAATATCAGTACATTGAGTCGACGTAGCGATTGCTGGCAATGAGGATACCGCATAAAGGGAAAGAGAGATAAGGAGTTGTTGTAATTTCATAAGACCGTCCATGTATATATTTGTCATACTTCAAGCTACAGCGTTGTTGCCTATGTTCATTCACACTAGTCACATACTTATGTATGCTCCTAGTGACTCATTCACTTGTCGCCTAGCTGTAACTTGAATTATTTAGAGTATTTGTTTGCATATATTCAAGTTGTTGCAAATTATTTAGCGTATAAGTAGTACATAAAATATAGGTCTAGTATAGATAAAATCCTATATAATTAAACAATACATAAAGGTAAGAAAAATATTTTGGTACGATCAGAATTGTTTTTTTGGGGCATGAATATGTTAAACGCATTTTCTTTTATGACTGATACGGCAACTCTGGCCATTTTTGATTTACAAGCGATCCGGCATAGAAAATCAGATACAGCAGATTGGTGGAGCATACCTGATGATGAGTTAAATGAAATGAACAAAGGTAATATCGCATTTATTGGTTTGGGTAATGATGGTTTTTACACTATTAACCTATGCGATAAAATTGAAGATCCAGATGTAAAAATAAACATACATTGTCCATCAGGTGAAATTTTTATTGGTGCAGGAGAGGATACAACTGGCGGTAATTTAGAGCCAGATGATCCACAATATCGTGCAGGAGAGATTATTTTTCTTCCAGTAGGATATTATGATGTATCATTAAAAAAGGTAAATAGCCTACTTTTTATTTCTATCATTTACAGTAAAGTGAAAATAAATAAATTTGAGAGTGTTTTACGTTTATATTAAAGGAATATATAAATGGTAACATAAAGGTATAATAACAATTTAAAAATACTATTATTTAAAGCGCCATTCCTGTACTTTATTAATAAGTTAATAAATGTAGATTAAAAAAACATGGTTATGTTAAGTGCAATATAACGAATACGGTAATTATAAATAAAGTTAATCAATTAACTACATCTTAATTAATTAATATGGTTTAAATTTCACTAAAAGAAAAAATAATATTTCAATAATAAAATAAAAAATGGGAAAGGTTTTATTAAATTTAATTAATAAATTTATTGTTCTTATTTTATTGAAAATGACAAATATCAATTTGAACTGGATTAATATAATTTTTAATATTAATCCTAATAAAATTAATAAATATTTTACCAAAAATACGTAATAGTCATATTTAGATTATAAGAATATACTTAAAATCGAAAAATGTATACGTATTAACATCTATGCTTGGCGAATTTAGTTGCATTTTATGAGTAAATAAGCTGATAATTATACATACTTAAATATTAGTACGTAATAAACATGAAATAAGGTTATTAATAAACTTATTTCATGTTCGCCTTTTTATATTACCAATACAATAAACTAGTCTTATTTTGATATATTACCGGAGAGTTTTATTATGAATAAAATACTTCTTGCTACTGTTATAGCAGGTGTTTTTTCTTCTACCGCTTTTGCAGCTTCTGATAATACCATTCGTTTCCAAGGTGAAGTTTCTGATGAAACTTGTACTGTAACTGTTAATGGTAATTCTGCACTTCCTGTTGTTTTATTACCTACTGTTCCTGTTACAGCATTAGACACAGCAGGTAAAACTGCAGGACAAACACCATTTACTATCGCAGTGAGTGGTTGTACTGGGTCTAAACCAACAGATACAAATATTAAAACCATTTTTATTGCTAATAATCTGACAACAGAAGGTCGTATTGGTAATACAGCAGCAAATAACAATGTTAGCTTAGAAATTATTGATCCTGCGAAAACAGGTACCAAAATTGATTTAACTGGTGTAGGTAACGAAGGTTTAGTATTAAAAGCAAACGAAAAATCAGCATCTTATGATTATGCTGTACGTTATTATGCCGATGATGTTGCAACAGCAGGTAAAGTAGAAGGTAGTGTGCAGTACTCTATCTCTTATCAATAATGCTTATATGTCTCCTTTATATAAAGGAGACATTTTTCTATTTATATAAGAGGAAGATAAGTAATGAAAAAAATAATAATGCTAATTGCCGTATTTTTCTTAAGTTATAGCACAGCATCATATTCTAGTGTCACTATGCTAAAAACACGTATTGTTTATTCATCGGATTCACGCTTTGAAGTTTTAAAGTTTATGAATAACGATGAAATTCCCTACATTATGCAAATATGGGCGGATAAAAATAATCCTAATTCGACCCCAGATAATGCAGATGCGCCTTTTGTTATTCAACCCCCCGTGTTTCGTATCGACCCTAAAACAGGGAGAGACGCACGATTAATTTATACTGGTGAAGGTTTACCACAAGATAAAGAATCTATTTTCTATTTAAACGTAGCACAGATCCCACCTAAAGATTTGAATAAAGATATAAAAGAAGGAAATAGCTTTACGGTTATTGTGCATCATCGATTAAAAATATTTTATCGCCCAACAGCGATTGTCTCGCAGCTAAATAATATCGAGAAACAAATATCTTTCTCAAAAGAAAGTAATGGCAATATAAAAGTTAAAAATGATTCACCTTTCTTTGTGTCATTTGCACAACTTGAGGCCACTAATGCTTCGGGACAAAAATTTATATTTAAATCAACTATGGTTTCTCCGTTATCAACGGAGATATTAGTCGCTGAAAATGGCGGAAAGCTTTCATTTTTACCCGATAAAATGACCTATAAATACCTTAATGATCTAGGTGGACAAAATAGCATGACAGATTTAATTCATTAATAAAAATGGCATTGAAATGAAAGTCATAGAAAAAAGCACAGCACAATTAAATAATAGAATAAAAGTCGTACTCTTAATCGGCTCATTTTCTCTATTTATTCAATCAATGACTTCTGCATTTGCTGATGATTATGAATTTGATCCTTCTTTATTATTAGGTAGCAAAAATAATATCAACATTAATCAGCTTCATGATAGTAATTATGTGGAGCCTGGTGATTATGATGTTGACATCTACATTAATAATCGTTTTTTTGAAAGAAAAACTGTGCGTTTTCAACTAAATGATAAAGGTAAAGTGACACCTTGTTTTAATCAACAACAAATTGATGAAATGGGGATCTTGCTGGATAACGAGATCAGTCAAGATAATAGTCAATGTTTAGTATTAAACCAAATTAATACAAACATTGTAGATTCGTTTGATGCTTCTAACTTTAGAATAATGATTGCAGTGCCTCAAATCTTATTAAAACGAAGACCACAAGGCTATGTCAATGAAGACGATTTAGATGCGGGCAACACCATGTTGTTCACCAATTATTCGGGTAATTACTATAAGAATAAATCGAACGGACAAACTTCAGACTATGGTTTTGGTAGTGTCAATATGGGCGTAAATCTGGGAACTTGGCAATTTCGTCAACAAGCATCTTACTCTTATAATTCATCAAAATCGGGAAGTAATAGTGACTTTAATTGGATAAGAACTTATCTACAAAAACCATTACTGACATTAAAGTCAATGTTAGTTGTCGGCGATATTTATACAACAGGCGCACAATTTTCAAGTCTGGCATTTAAAGGTATTCAATTAATGTCTGATGAAAGAATGTTGCCAGATTCTCAAAAAGGCTATGCACCTGTTATTCGTGGTATTGCGACGACTACCGCCCGTGTAGTGATAAAACAAAACGGTACTGAAATTTATCAAACAACGGTATCACCTGGACAATTTGAAATAAACGACCTTTATCCAACCAGTTATGAAGGGGATTTATTAGTCGAAATCCACGAAAGTAATGGCAAAGTTTCTTCTTTTACAGTGCCATTTACCGCATTACCTGAGTCAGTAAGGGCTGGTCGCTTTAAATATAACTTTACTGCGGGTGAAGTGAATAACTTTGGTTCAGAAAATAGTTATTTTTCAGATATCGCTTTGCAATATGGTGTGAATAATACGGTAACGCTAAATACAGGGATGCGTGTAGGTCATCAATATCAGGCAGTATTTGTCGGCTCTGTTATTGCTACAAAATTAGGGGCGATAGGTTTTAATTCGGCCTTTTCAAATGCTGAAGTCGGCGGTAATAATTATCAAGGTGGACGATTAGGTATTAGTTATAGCCGTACTTTTAGCCCAACCAATACCGTTATTACACTCGCAGGTTATAAATATTCAACAGAGAATTTCCGCGAATATAATGATGTCTTGGGATTGAGAAAAAGTGCAAGCAATGACATGGAATGGAATTCCAATAGTTATAATCAAGAAAGCCAGTTTACACTGAGTGTTAATCAGTCTCTTGATAAGTGGGGGCAACTTTATATTTCAGGCTCTATCAGTAATTATTATGGTAATAAAGGACATGATGCCCAGTATCAAATCGGTTATTCCAATACCTATAAAGATATTGCTTATAGCCTCGCTTATAGCCGCCAAAAAACGGGGCAAATGATGGCAAATAATACTTTTACATCAATAACAACCGATCCGATATCGGAAGATATGGTGATGTTATCTGTTTCTATGCCATTAGGACGCTCTGATTATTCACCAATGCTATCATTATCTTCTAGTCATTCTAGTGATGATTCAAGTTACCAAACGAATTTATCAGGACTTTTAGGGGAAGATAAAACACTTTCTTATAGTGTAAATGCAGATTACGACACACAAAATAGAGCGGTGGGCAGTGGTTTGCATTTAATTAAACAGCTTCCTTTTACTACGTTATCAGGCAGTATCTCTAATGGTAAACATTACACTCAAGGCAGTGTGGGTATTCAAGGTGCCTTAGTTGCACACAGTGGCGGGGTAACATTAGGGCCTCGTATTAGTGATTCTTTTGCTTTAGTGGAAGCAAAAGGTGCAAGTGGTGCGAGTGTGAGTAATGGTATGGGGGCACGCATTGATCCTTTTGGTTATGCTATTGTGCCTTCCCTTGTTCCTTATCAATATAACAATGTTAGTTTGGATGGGAAAAATATTAGAAATAATAATATTGAGCTACTGGAAAATACTAAACAAATAGCACCGTATTCAGGTTCAAGTACCAAAATCGTTTTTAAAACCCAAGTCGGATATCCTGTATTGATTTCGGTTAAGCCTGAAAGTCCATTGGCATTAGGTGAAAATGTTTATGATAAAGATAAGCACATTGTTGGCATGGTGGGGCAAAGTAACCAGATTTATGTCAGGGTTGAAAATAAAAAAGGGACACTGACCGTCGGTAAAGATGAAGATAGCTGCCAAATCGATTACTCAATACCAGAAGAAAAAGAAGCCGATAAACTCATTTTATTATCAGGTCAATGCTTATGAAATTAAATCGCTGTTTACTTTCTTGTCAGTTCTCTATTTTATTAGCGTTGATGCTATTTCCTTATTTAGCTTCGGCAACATGTTATAAAATAACAACCACGACGACGAATCCCAATAGTGTACTTTATACTGAGCCTGGTAAAGGTTCAGCGAAAAATTGGCAAGGCGCGCGGGATGATTCAGGATCAATGGGAAGTACGCCTAAAGTAATTAATGTTAATAACGATCAGTTTCAAATTCCGGGTACATTAGTGGCGAGTGGCTTTGTCTCTTTTTTTGAGGCGGGTTATGAAGTTTATGATCCTGAACAAATATTATTTCGTTGCACAGCCGATGAGGAAGGAAAGTTAAGAGAGTTTTATTCAACGAATGGTGATTATAACTATGGTGGCAAAAATTTAGTTAATCCAGCTTTAGGATTACAAGAAACATATATTAGTCTTGCAAGAGGATTAGGTATCCGTATTAAAAATACTATTACGGGTGAATATTATAGCCGCTATTGGAAATCGCGACCATTAACAAATTTAGAAAGAGATAGCAAAGGGTGGATCTTAGTAAAAGCAAAAGACTTCTCTAATATGGAAGTAGAGTTATTTAAGATTAACTATGAAAGAACAAGTGATATGCCACCCGCACAATCAAGTAGCGGGCTAATTACGTTTATTAACCAACCAGCAGGTTATATCGCTTTTCAAAGCTCTAACTTCTCTTATTTATTAAAAGATGGTACAGATCACGCTACAAATTATCATGGCTTTTATGCTTATTGGCCTGCTGCTGTAAATATGTCTCGTCGTATTTATATTCGTAATGCGTCTACTTGTTTTGTACGAAATGTTACGCCTTATGTTTCATTCCCATTGGTCACTATTAATGAGTTAGCAAGTGGCAAAAAAGTGACTTTACCTATTACTATTGATTTTTATTGTCAATTAGCACCACCTGCGAACGATGGCATGAGTAATATTTCCAGCGGAACGGGAGCAGGGCAAACTGCAATGGGATTTTTACCTAGACCTACAAATGTTAACAAGGCAATTGAATTAGGATTAACAGTACCTAATGGTGCCGCAATTACCCATTTAGTGACAGACGATTATGGTACTGACTCAAATATGGCGAAAGGGGTTGGTGTAAGAATATATCGCCCATCAGGTATGCCATTAAACTTGTTATCAACATTAGCTAATGAAGGGCAAGGTGAGGGTTATGGTTGGTATCCTATTTATGATGATGCTAGTTCAGTCTCATATAATAATGGTATTGCCGATTTAACTAAAACATTATATGCCTCATTAGAAGCGTTACCGAGAGAGAAAATAACTGCTGGTAAATTTAATGCGACATTACAAGTAATTATACAGGTGCAATAAATATGAAAAGGATCAGTATTTTTATTCTGTTACTGTGTTTTTCGTTTATCGCCAAAGCGAATTTAGCATTAGAGGGGTCAAGAGTGATCCTTTATCACTCAGACAGAGAAGCATCCTTAAATATAAAGAATGATGGTGAGTTTCCTGTGGTGGTTCAAACATGGGTGGATGATGGTAATCCAGAAAATACTCCAGAAACCATAACTGATGTTTCCGCTTTATCATTACCGCCAGTATTACAATTAAAACCGAGTGAATCACAACGAGTACGAGTAATTAATAAATTTACCAATACAGATAAAGAGAAAGAGACACTTTACTGGCTTAATTTATATGAAATCATGCCTAAGCCTGAGAACAAAAAATATGATGAAGGTTTAATTAATGTCGTTGTCAGATTACAAGTAAAAGTATTCTATCGCCCTGATGATTTAATTATGGTGATTTCCGATGTCAGTAGCGCTCTTGTTTTTACGAGATCAGATAAACAGTTAACAATTGAAAATCCGACACCTTTTTATGTCACCATTAAATCAGCATCTGGCGAAAATAATCCTAATATTCTCATTCCTATGATAGCGCCATTTTCAAAACAACAAGTTACATTAGAAAACAGTCAAATAAACCAAATTAGCTATATTCTTATTGATGATTTTGGTGGCGAATTTAAAGATAAAAAAGAGATAAAGTAGATTTGCTGGTGGTTTGTATTGGATTATGTAATTAAATTAGACTAATTGTTTGTTTTAATTAGTCTCATTAATTATAAAAATTGAATGAAATATAAGCCAATGTTATTTTTTAATTACCGTATTATTTTGAGTTTCTAGATTAAGATAAATGCGCCATTTTGTCGCCACTTTCTTCCAGATACAAAAAAGCCACTTATTTCTAAGTGGCATAAATGTCTGATTTATCAGCTTAAAATTGGTGGGTTGTGGGAGGCTCGAACTCCCGACCAATTGATTAAGAGTCAACTGCTCTACCGACTGAGCTAACAACCCGATGCGCTGATTATTCTCCTCTCAAATGCGATGGTCAAGTGCTTATTTTGATTTTTTTTTAAATGGATAAAATATCGCCGATTAAATTAAAGAAAGGATCTTATCTGGTTATCAAAGCATCATTCATTTTACTAAAAGTGATCTTTTCATTACTTATACTGAGATTTGTGTCACAATAATTTCGCAAACATATTACCGCGTCAAAAAATAAAATAGCGGTAAAAACAACATCGAAAATATGAAAACACTTCAGGTATTGTATGGAAGATCAAACAGAAATTTCTCCTCCCGCTAGAGTGAAAAATGCCACTCTACAGCGCGGGCTAACAAATCGTCATATTCAATTAATTGCTATTGGTGGTGCTATCGGTACTGGTCTATTTATGGGATCAGGGAAAACCATTTCGTTAGCTGGACCATCAATTATTTTTGTTTATATGATAATTGGCTTTGTCTTGTTCTTTGTGATGAGAGCGATGGGCGAGCTGTTGTTATCAAATTTAGAATATAAGTCATTTAGTGATTTTGCTGGTGATTTATTAGGGCCGTGGGCTGGTTTTTTTGTCGGCTGGACTTATTGGTTTTGCTGGGTCATTACGGGTATTGCCGATATCGTCGCTATAACGTCCTATATTAGTTATTGGGCTCCTAATTTTCCTGAATGGGGAACATCCTTTATTTGTGTGCTGACATTGCTTATTTTAAATTTAGCAACAGTCAAACTCTTCGGAGAAATGGAATTTTGGTTCTCCATGATAAAAATAACCGCAATTGTCTCTTTAATTATTGTTGGTATTGTTCTTATCAGTATTGGGTTTGAATCGCCAGCAGGACATACAGCAGCACTAGAGAATATTTGGAATGATGGGGGAATGTTCCCTAAAGGGTTAAGTGGATTTTTTGCTGGATTCCAAATTGCTATTTTTGCGTTTGTTGGGATTGAATTAGTCGGGACTGCGGCTGCAGAAACTCGTGATCCAGAAAAATCCTTGCCGAAAGCTATCAATGCTATTCCTATCCGTATTATTACTTTTTACGTATTAGCATTAGCAATTATCATGTCGGTAACTCCATGGCGTTCTATTTTGGCGGATAAAAGCCCATTTGTTGAGTTATTCGTTATGATAGGAATACCCGCAGCTGCAAGTTTAGTAAACTTCGTGGTATTAACGGCAGCAGCCTCTTCTGCAAATAGTGGGATATTTTCCACAAGCCGAATGTTATTCGGTTTATCTAAAGAAGGCGAAGCACCAAAACAGTTTAGCCAATTATCTAAACGTGCAGTACCTGCCAATGGACTGTTATTTACTAGCTTATGTTTGTCATGTGGAATTATATTAATCTACTTTATTCCTGATGTTATGCACGTATTTACCTTGGTAACAACAGTCTCTGCGTTATTATTTATGTTTATTTGGAGTATGATTTTATGCTCTTATTTGGCATATCGTAAAAAACGCCCACAATTGCATGAAAAGTCTATCTATAAAATGCCTTTGGGAATTATTATGTCGTGGCTGTGTCTTGCATTTTTTGCATTTATGACGTTGCTACTCGCTTTTGAACATGATACTCGCCAAGCATTAAGTGTGACTCCATTATGGTTTATTGCATTAGCAATTGGCTATCAGTACGTTAAAAAACGTAAACAAAAAATGGCAATAGAAAAATAAATTACGCATTCTTTTTTTATTAAATGTATAGCCTTATCAATCCATGATAGGGCTATTTTTTTAATTAAAAATTAGGTGTCATTCAAGTGAGTTAAAATATTTTTAGAATATGTTAACTATATCCGGCAATTTTTTAAAAATACACTATCCTACAATTAAAATAAAAGGAGACGGTATGTATAAGAATATTTTGGTTCCCATTGATATTGATGAAGATAACCTGATGAACAAAGCAATTCCGTTAGTGGAAAATATTGCAAAAAATGAAGATCCTTATGTTCACTTTTTGTATGTGTTACCTAAACTTCCACAATCTTCTTATTATCGACTTGTTATGAATGGCGATCAATTAGATCAAGGATGCTTAAAAACGTCAGCGGAAAAAGAGCTTAAAAAAATAATCGAACGTTTTGATTTACCTGATGACAGAATGCAAACTCACATTTGTATTGGTACACCACGAGATGCAATATTGCAGATTGCTGATGAGGTGAATGCGGATTTAATTGTGATTGGTTCGCATAATCCTGAAGATGATTCTTATCATATCGGTTCAACCGCCGCAGATATTACACGTTATGCAAAACGTTCTGTTATGGTAGTAAGATAATAGAGCCGTAAGATAACTCTAATGTGTTTATAAGTGAAAAATAAGAATATTTGCAGAGTTTAGTGATATCGCTGTTATGTTTTGTTCACACGTAACAGCGATTATGCGATTAAAAAGGTAAAGCAATCGCACAAATCAGCAGCTTTTATATTTGGAACAAATTCTTTTTTTAATTACTATTACGTTATCTCCTGATAATAATTAAAAAATCCCTATGTTAACGATCACCGCATTACTAGAAAACAAATCGATTAATCCTGAACTTAACCATTATCCTGGTTTATCATTATTGTAGAAGATGATGAGTGCCAAGCTAAAATTCTCTTTGATACTGGAAAAGACCTTACCTTTATTTCAAATGCAAAAAAAATGGGTATTGATTTAACCACATTGAAAACGATTGTTGTGTCTCATGGGCATTATGATCATTTTGGTGGACTTACACATTTGTCAGCAGATTTTTTCACCCATAAACCACGAATTATCGCCCATCCTCATTTATTTTCTGTTCGCTATTCAGCCCTTTTTTTAGGTAATAAAAATATTAAATTTAAACGTTTAGCACCTTTATTTGATCGAGCAAAACTCGAAGCGCAGTTTTCTTTTGAATTAACACAAGCACCGTTAGTAATCGAAAAAAGTTTTATCTATTCGGGACAAGTGACTCAACGTCAAGTGAATAAACGCTATGGTGTTATTATTCATGAATCAGGTGAAGAAGATGATTATGTTCTTGATGATAGTTTTCTTGTTTGGCAAGGAAAAAAAGGCCTAGTGATTATCACTGGTTGTAGTCATTCTGGTATTGAATCTATCATTGAGCACGCGAAAAAAATAACCGGAAATAACCAAATTCAAGCGATTGTCGGGGGATTGCATTTACGTTGTGCAACACCATTTGATTTACAGCGTGCTAAAAAAGCCATAGATGAAAATATTGATGTGTATGGATGCCATTGCACTGGGGTATTAGGGCGAAAATATCTTAATGCGAAAGATTTCAATGCAGGACAATCTTTATCTTTTGAGTAGTATTTAATAGAACGAAGTCTATTGAAAGAGACGAAATTTTTGTTTTTTTGGTTTGCATTCTAACAAAATAAGCTATTGAAACAAAAAAATTAAAGTGCATTTAGTGCTATTTATAATGAAGAGAATAGTCGAATACTTATTGGCAATAAATAATATAACTTTATTGCCAAAAGGAAAGTGTTTTGGTGATTTTATTTGCGGATAACCATTACTGAACGCGACGTATTGTTTACAATATAATCCGCTGTTGAACCCAGTAAAATATTACGTTTATTGCGTGAACTTGAACCAATAATAATGGTATCTGCATCAATTTTATCTGCTAACTCTAGAATATTATAATTAGGCGTACCAATAACGGCATGGCATTGGTATTGCTCTTTGGGTAAGTTAAATTGTTGTTTTACGCATTGCTCTAATTTTTCAGTCAATAAAACTAAAGCTTGTTGCTTTTTCTCAATGACCGACGAGCTGTCACAATTAAGCCCATAAGCTTCTAAAGAGCGCAAATTAGGCATAACTGTAATGAAATGGAAATAATTTTCTGGTTTCCTAGCTAGGAAGTGAATATCTTCGATCATGCGCTGAATTCTGCTATCTTCTAATAAATCAATTGCAACGAGGTATTTGTTAGCCATAGTGTGCCTTTTCAATAAATTAGCCCTTAAATTAAGTATAAGTAAATCGGCTTACAAGTTGAAATTTAAAAGTAAATATTGCGATTATTGCATCATTATTCTTGGTTTTTTGGCTCTAAAAGATAAAAAAATGGTGTGGTGAATGCGTAAATCCATTAAAATTTAGTAAAATTGTCTAATAGATCTTTTATTGTTTTTACACATCACGGAATGATCCCACTAGGTTATAGTTTATATGAGAAAATCAAGCGAAGACTTACTGAAATGTATTGCCACTATATTACAGTGGGTGCTTAATATTGGGTTACTTATTTTAGCGATTGTATTGGTCAGTTTTCTTATCAAAGAAACATATGTAATTGCTTCATTATTATTTAATTTAGGTGCAGAAGAGTCGTCTTATCAATTATTAGAAGGTATTTTGATCTACTTTCTTTATTTTGAGTTTATTGCACTTATTGTTAAGTATTTTTTATCTGGTGGGCATTTCCCATTAAGGTATTTTATTTATATCGGAATAACAGCAATAGTACGACTCATTATTGTTGAGCATAAAGACTCCGTTGATACGCTAATTCAATCAGGTGCAATATTGTTGTTAGTTATTGCGTTATTTATCGCTAACACTGAAAAACTAAAACGAACTTAATTCGCCTATAAGTTGTGCTTAGTAAGCTACTCAGCATAGAAAGCATGACTTAAGATTAAAAATAAAGAGTAAGGTTTTCCGCAAGATTGGGAGAGGTATGTTATTATCTCTCCCAATTCTATTCTGGGTTATACAAAAATATTACTATGTCTTATCAATGTCCATTATGTTATCAGGCGCTTTCTCTTCAAGCTCACAGTTGGGTTTGTGAAAATAATCATCAATTTGATTGTGCTAAAGAAGGGTATGTCAATTTGTTGCCAGTGCAATTTAAACGCTCAAAAGAGCCTGGTGATAGTGCTGAAATGATTAACGCACGCCGTGAGTTTTTAGATGCAGGTTTTTACCAGCCAATGCGAGATAAAGTGGCTGAGTTAATACAAACATTATTGCCTGAAGATAACAGTGTTGTATTGGATATTGGTTGTGGTGAAGGTTATTACACCAATCAATTTTATCAAAATCTAAAATTACATAATTCACAAGTTTATGGCTTAGATGTTTCTAAGGTTGCAATTAAATATGCAGCTAAACGTTATTCATCCATTCATTTTTGTGTAGCTTCAAGTCAACGTTTACCTTTTTGTGATGCTTCTTTAAATGCGGTTGTGCGTATTTACGCCCCCTGTAACAGTGATGAATTAGCAAGAGTCATTGTGCACAATGGTTATATTATTACTGTTACACCAGCCCCTCGTCACCTTTATCAGTTAAAAGCACTGATTTATTCAGAAGTACATCTTCATCCATTAAAAGAAGAACATTTTGATGGATTTAATAAAGTGTCTGAACATCAGGTTGCTTATATGATGAATTTAAACGGTAAGCAGGCTTTTGATTTATTACAAATGACGCCGTTTGCATGGCGTGCAAGCGAAGAAGTAAAACAGACATTAGCGGAAAGTAAAAACTTTGAATGTGAAACAGACTTTTTAATTCGAGTCTATCAACGTCATGCTTAATAATGTGAAATAACAATATTTTATTAAGTTAATAAAAAAGCTTAGGTCGTGATATTTCAAACCTAAGCTTTTTAATATGCTTTATTAGCGATTATTTGGCGTACATAAATAATTCTAAGTGTTCGAATACAATATTAAAGCCGATAGCAATTAATACGATCCCGCCAATAATTTCTGCTTTTTTTCCAAGTACTGGGCCAATGTAGCGCCCAATTAGCATACCCAGCGTAGCCATGATCATGGTCATCATACCAATCGTCATTGCGGTATGAACAATATTGACTTGAAGGAACGCTAAACCGACACCAATTGCCATTGCATCAAGGCTTGTAGCAATACCTGTGGCGATTAAAGACAGTGAGCCGTGACGTTGTGGGGCTTCTTCTTCACAAGGACAATCATCGCCACGTTTTAAGCTTTGGTAAATCATCCGGCTACCAAGAACAAACAGTAATCCAAAGGCAACCCAGTGATCCCATTGAATAATATATTGGCTAGTATATAAGCCTATCGCCCAACCAATAACGGGTGTGCTGGCTTCAATAATACCGAATATAAATCCAGTGCGGAGTGCTTCGCGAAAACGAGGTTTGTGTAATGTGGCTCCTTTACAGACAGCAACAGCAAATGCGTCCATAGAAAGGGCAAGGGCGAGAATGATAGTAGCGTAGAAACTCATAATAAAGCCTCGGTTGGGGTATTTCCATATACACACAATTGACCCCCAACCAAAGAAGTACAATTATGTGTCTATGGTCTTGCCAACCGTATTACGGCATCTGCACCACGCTAGATGAAAATAAGCGAGTATGTTGATACAGATTTCTTAAAATAATTATTCTTATTTTAAGACAGGCTACTCCCCAATGACTTGGTGCAGAAGATAACATATTATTTTCGAAAGGCAACATATTATTTATTATATTTCAAAGATGATATTGATAATAATTATCATTATTAAATCAGATTGCTTTAAATATATTTTAAACGATCTTTAAATGTTAAAAAAATGATAAAATCCAACATGATGAATTATTAACCATATAATAAATAATGGGTTTTAATTATTTTTATAATAAGAAATTAATATTTTATAGAAATGAGTACACCTAAAAATTATAAGCTCTATTTCCTACAAAATTAAATGAATATTAAATGAATATTAAATGAGCCTATATTTAATAAGTATATTTAGTGCTGGAATTTAATATATAAAAATAAAAAGTTTTAAATTATAAAAAGATAGATTGCTTAATTTCAAATGTATATTTAATAATTATTTTCTTTAGTTATCTAAGGGTTAAGCGATGATTAAAAATAAAGTAGCTGAAATAAAAAAGCCATTCAAAATGAATGGCTTTTCGTCTAAATAGTATTAATTAGTCACACTGTACTTTGATTGCAAGACCACCGCGCGATGTTTCGCGGTATTTAGCATTCATGTCTTTACCCGTTTCATACATAGTTTCAATGACTTTATCGAGAGAAACACGAGGTTCACTGGTACGACGAATTGCCATACGCGCGGCATTAACGGCTTTAACAGAAGCAATGGCATTACGTTCAATACAAGGAACTTGAACTTGGCCTGCAACAGGGTCACAAGTTAAACCAAGGTTGTGTTCCATACCGATTTCAGCAGCGATACAGACTTGTTCTGGACTTCCGCCTAATAATTCAGCAAGACCCGCAGCTGCCATTGAACAAGCTACGCCAACTTCGCCTTGGCAACCTACTTCTGCACCAGAAATAGAAGCATTCATTTTGTAAAGAATACCAATTGCACCAGATGCTAAGAAATAGCGTAAGTAGATTTCTTGTGTAACAGGTTCGATGCAACGATCGTAGTAAGCCAATACAGCAGGAACGATACCACATGCGCCATTTGTTGGTGCTGTTACAACGCGTCCACCTGCTGCGTTTTCTTCATTAACCGCCAGTGCAAACATATTGATCAGATCAACGACTTTCATTGGATCGTTTGACAGGCTGTTGCTTGATGTCAATAAGCGATTTAATGCAGCAGCACGACGAGGTACACGTAATGGCCCTGGTAATACGCCTTCTGTATTTAAACCGTGTTCAATACACTCTTGCATTGTTTTATAAACATCAGCGAAATAAGCATTAATTTCTGCTTGAGTATGCAGATCCAGCTCATTTTTCATCATTAAGCTGGAAATGGATAAACCCGTTTCTTTACAGTGTTTTAATAGCTCTTCTGCGCTAGCATAAGGGTATGAAACAGGCTTGCTGTTTAATGTTGATTTACCGAAGTTTTCTTCATCAACGATAAAACCACCACCAATAGAGTAGTACGTTTTTCTATAGACTTCTTTGTCGCCAGCAAAAGCATGGATTGTCATACCATTTTCATGTAATGACAGGTTGTCATTGCTAAAATGCATACTTTCTGCTGGGAAATCGACCACTTTTAAGCCGTTTGCTAATGATAGCTTGCCAGTTTCTTCAACTTCACGAATAAAACCGGGAATGCTGTCAATATCGACAGTAGCTGGTGCATTACCTGCTAACCCCATAATAATTGCGATATCAGTATGGTGACCTTTGCCTGTCAAAGACAAGGAGCCGTAAACATCAACAGCTACGCGAGTGACAGACGCAATCAATTCCTGGCTGACTAAATCATCGACAAATTCTTTACCCGCTTTCATTGGCCCTACGGTGTGAGAGCTAGATGGTCCGATGCCCACTTTAAACATGTCGAAAACGCTAATCACGTCAGACTCCTTAATAATAAGAGAGAGGGTTAAAAAGAATGAAATATAGTTATTTATAGTAAAGGGATCGTTTTTACGATTATATCGTCCCGTTAATGATGTAGTTTACAACATTTTTTTAAAATAGCTAAGTAGAGTTGTGAAGGCGATGATAAAAAGCACAAGCTGAATATAAAATAGCGTGTTAAGTAATATGTAAAGCGAGTCTATGTAAAATAGCGGCGGTTAATCCCCAGACGAGATGTCCATTATAGGGATAAAAGTAGATACGATGATTTTCACCAGCACGATGAAAATCTAGTGGTTGATAATGTTGGGCATTAAGTACATGGCTTAGTGGCATTTCAAAGATAGAGGCGACTTCAGCAGGGTTATGGCGTAAAGGTAAACCCGCAGGAATAACACCCACAATAGGGGTAACTAAATATCCGCTAGAACTTTGCAAAGGGGCTAATTGACCAATAACGGATACGGCATGGGGTGGAATAGCCACTTCTTCATGCGCCTCCCTTAGAGCTGTTGCAATAAGGTTGCTATCTTCAGGATCGCGTTTACCGCCGGGTAAAGCGACTTGCCCTGCATGAGAGCGTAACGTTGATGCACGCTCAGTTAATAATAATGTTGGGTTAGGTTTATTGATAATCGGCAGCAAGACGGCTGCCGATTTTTGGGCATGAAGAGGCTGATTTACCTTGTCATCAGGTAATGTGAGTTGAAAACGATTGATAAAAGTATCAATGGGTGTCATCGATAGTAGACTCACTTAAAACAGTTAATATTTGCCCAAGTTTATCGAATGTTTCTTGGTACTCTTTTTCAGCAACGCTATCAGCAACAATACCACCGCCTGCCCAACAGTAAATTTTATTTTTTTCAGTTAATAAAGTGCGAATGCTGATATTGGTGTCCATTGTGCCACAAAAACTGATATAACCAATTGCACCACAATATCCATGGCGACGATGAGGCTCTAATTCTTCAATGATCTCCATAGCTCTGATCTTCGGCGCTCCGGTAATTGAACCACCAGGGAAAGCTGCTCTTAATAGATCCGTTGCTTTTAAATGCTCAGGAAGTGCTGCGGTGATGGTACTGACTAAATGGTGTACTGCAGGGAAACGCTCGACAACAAACAATTCAGGAACCTTAACAGAACCTGTTACTGCAACTTTGCCAATATCATTACGCATCAAATCTACAATCATTAAGTTTTCAGCGCGATCTTTACGTGAATTTGCTAATAATTGAGCTTGTTCATCATCTTCTTTTGGCGATGCTTTACGAGGTAGTGTGCCTTTTATAGGACGTGTTTCAATTTTATTATCAACTAAATGAATAAAACGTTCAGGTGAAACACTAATCACAAAGTTATTTGGCAAACACATAAACGAAGAAAAAGGTGCCTTATTAGCTTGATTCAATGTTAAGAATGCGTTCCACTCACTGCCTGTATAGCTTGCACAAAAACGTTGAGCTAAATTAACTTGATAGCAGTCACCCGAAAGTAAGTATTGATGAATTTTAGCAATTTTCTCGTTATATTCATCACTACTAATGTTTGATTGCCAATCTGTTGTTAAGGTGAATTGTGAATCAAGAGCAGTGGAAGTTTGGCTTTCTAACCACTGTAAGCGCTCATCAATATTGTGATAGCTAATTAAAGTGGCTTTTTTTAAGTCGTGATCGACAATAAGTGCCCAATCATAAATACCAATTGCCATATCTGCGAAACTAAGTTCATTTTTCGCTATTTCAGGTAGATTTTCAAAACGACGACCTAAGTCATAACTCCAGATACCTAAAGCGCCACCCAAAAAAGGCAATGAATCACTTTGTTCTGGGTGAAAATCGAATTGGTCCAACGCAGATTGAATGAGAGTGAAGGGATCTTTTTTGGAACGTTTGACCGTACCGTTTTTTTCTTTAATCGTTGTCGTTTGTTTGCGAGTTTCTAAAGTCACAGCAGGATCGGAGACAACAATATCAAAACGATTATGAGGATGTTCGGCAAAGCCAGAATGAAGTAAACTAGACCAAGGCAATGACGCAATAGGAGAAAATACCCGCAATGCTAGATCAGGGGTATAAGTTAGTTCGCGTTGTTGTAATTGCATATCCATCTTATGACCATGTAAACAAAGTGTGTTGTATTATTTGCACAATAAATTGTAATCAAAAAGATTACATTCATGTAAATACAAAATAGACGTTAATAAAGATAAGAGTAACATTATGTTTCTAGGAATGCCTACATTAACACATGAAGAGCAACAAAAAGCGGTAGAAAAAATCCAATCTCTTATGGCTGAGGGAATGAGCAGTGGAGAGGCTATCCAACTAGTAGCTCAAGAGTTAAGAGAGAAACACGCGACCCGTGAATCTGTTTCTATTGTATTTGATGATGAAAATGAATAAAACAATTTTTTAACAAATGTCACAATTGTGTTATTAACCATATGCTATGCTTAATGAAAACACATCCTGTTTTAAGGGATATTTTCGGGAGGTTATATGAAATTAAGCAAGCTTGTGAGTCAAACAGGGATACTTGGAGCAGGTCTTTTACTTGCCGTTTCTTTTGGAGCATTTGCAGAAAATATCGAAAATGTGAATAAAGATATTGTGCGCTCTGCACCATTTTCGAGTTGTGTTAATTTAGATAACAATCAACTTGTTACAAGAGTAAAAAATGATTATTTACAAAATCGTTTACCTCGCTGGCAAGATGATAAAAATGCATTAGGATCAAAACCTGTTGCAAGTATTAATGCTAATGAAGTTATCAAGATGGATAATAACTATCAGATGGTATTGAATGTAAGAGGGGCGAGAACAGATCTTCGTTACAATGTTCAAGTCAATTGTGATGACAATACTATTACTTATGTTTCCCCTAAATAATAGATAGGTGATAGTGAGTTGTAGTTAATCGATTGAAAGAAAAAGAGATAAACCAAGGTTTATCTCTTTTTTTTACCATTATCAAAATAACGGAGAGTGTTTGACTATTTTTTTACCGGTGGGTCATAAGGTAAACGAGAATAGTGTTGGCTTCTTGCACGATAAAATACCAGCCTTTCTTGAAAGAAGGCTTGAAAAGCTTGAGGCTGTTCTCTTAAAACAGCATCTGCTACAACGGGCATGTTATAGCGCTCTTTAAAAGCAACGCCTGAAGCGGCTAAGCTTATATTTAGCTTATCTTTTTCTTCTTGTGTTAATTCTGAAAGGTTATAACTCATTATCTTTCCCTCTATAACAATATAAGTAAGGTAAAAGAGCGTGCTTATTAATGCAAGTAAATAAAGATATTAGTCATTAATGTGTAGTAAAAATGATGTGCTTTATTTGGGTCGATTTTTAATCAAGGTCATTAAATATAACAATAAAAGTTTATCCTTCTTGAATTGTTATACCACTTTATGAGTAATTCAAATAAGGCTAATGATAAAATGAGCATTTTTAATCCTTATTAAATAGATTTTAAAATAGAGAAAAAAGCAGTTTATCTCTGAAAAGAGTAAATAATATGAATGTTTAATTTGATTTAGATCAATGAAAAGAGTGATGGATTTTGCATTAAAAATAGGTAAATAATGTTAATTTATTAATGAGATATTTCATGTGTTTTTATTTTGTATTATTTGACAATGAGTTATGATAAGGCACTGAAATATTGAGATAAAAAAATGCCCTGTTGGGGAAACAGGGCGAAAATTAATACAACACCAGGGAAAAACATAGTATAAATAAAATTAACCAAATGGTTAATAGGTAAACTTACGTGATTCTACATTTTTTTATTAATATTAAATAAAGGTTATTAAACTTTAATTAATGTTCAAAAAAGAATAAGGTTATTAATGAATAGCTAGTGAATAAAAAAGAGAAGAGAAAGCAATCAACAATATTCATTAAAAATGAAAGATAACAAACCATGCTAGAATTAATGCATTAGGAAAGTATGATAAAATAAAGATGTAAAGTTTATTTTTATCTTATTTTAATATATTATTAATATTAAAGCATTTTATTGACATGACAATATAAAATATTTATTGTTAATTGTTATAAAAATCTTTATTTCTTAAATGTTAATTACTGAAATTTTAAATCTGACATTAAAGAAAATCTTAATTAAACACTTTAATAGTTCATTTAAATCTTATTTTAGATAAATAGAAAAGATTATTAATTGATGTTTTTTTAATCTGTTTGTTCTTTTTTCTAAAATGACTGATTAACTTAATGACTAAAGTATTTACTTTACTTTTCTGAGTTAATAAAATAAAGAAATAATTATTTATCCTAATGATATGTATGGTTTTTTATCTTTTAAATATTGTTCATTTTAGTTAACGATATAATTAAATTAAAATAATAACATGTAAAAAAATAAACAAAAAATATACATATCACGCAATATTGTGTTACATTTAGTTCGCTTTTCACACAGTAATTTTTGATATTACTTTAAGACGGATTCGGATCAGTAATTGACTCAATTACACGATATCTGCTTACTTTTTTATTTCAATAGCGATGTAAGGATAGGTTATATACGTTATTACATAAGGGGATTGATTTGACAGGGCTAATAAACTTTGCGAATAACATTTTATGGGGATATGTTCTTATCTACTTACTTCTTGGAGTAGGTATTTACTTTACTATCCGTACTGGATTTATACAAATCCGACATTTTAGTCATATGTTCTCTATTTTAAAAAATAGCCATAAGTCAGATAAATCAGGGATTTCTTCCTTTCAGGCATTATGCACCAGTCTAGCTGCGCGTGTAGGTACTGGAAACTTGACGGGAGTCGCGATTGCTTTAACTGCGGGCGGCCCTGGCGCTATTTTTTGGATGTGGGTAGTCGCTTTAATTGGTATGGCGACATCATTAATAGAAAGTACACTCGCACAACTTTATAAAACAAAAGATGATGATGGTAACTACCGTGGTGGTCCTGCTTATTATATGACAAAAGGACTGAAAATGCGCTGGATGGGGGTTCTCTTCGCCATTTTCTTAATTATCGCTTTTGGCTTAGTTTTTAATGCTGTTCAAGCGAATTCGATTGCTCAAGCTACAGCTTCTGCCTTTAATTTTGATCCACTCTATGTGGGGATCTTTTTAGTACTCACCAGTGGATTTATTATTTTTGGTGGCCTGCGTTGGATTGCTCGTGTTGCTGAATTAGTTGTTCCTGTCATGGCAACAGCTTATTTATTATTAGCATTTTGGGTTGTTGCAGATCATATTGAACGCTTACCCGAAGTTTTCATTTTAATTTTTAAAAGTGCTTTTGGATTACAAGAAGCGGCTGCTGGTGCCATTGCTTACGGTATTAGCCAAGCGATGACACAAGGTATTCAACGCGGTCTCTTTTCTAATGAAGCTGGTATGGGTTCTGCACCGAATGCGGCTGCTTCAGCAACACCTTATCCACCGCATCCCGCATCTCAAGGCTATATTCAAATGCTAGGTGTTTTCATGGATACCTTGGTTATTTGTAGTGCCACTGCGGTGATCATTTTATCATCAGGTGTACTAGACAGTTACCCTGAAGGTATTAACGGTATTCAATTAACACAATTAGCCTTGTCATCTAGTGTGGGTGGTTGGGGAAGTACTTTTATTGCAATTGCAATTTTCTTCTTTGCTTTTACCTCCATTATTGCCAATTATGCTTATGCTGAGAGTAATATGATTTTCCTTGGACGTAATCACACAACAGGGCTATTTCTTTTACGTTCAGCGGTTTTAGCTATGGTGATGTTTGGCGCTTTAGCGGATATGCCTCTTGTTTGGAAAATGGCCGATCTCTCAATGGGATTAATGGCAATGACTAATTTAATTGCAATTATCTTGCTTTCTGGTGTCGCCTTAAAATTAGTTAAAGATTATAACCAGCAACGACAAGCAGGTTTACTGCCGACATTTGATATTCGCCAATATCCAGAGTTACAAGATGACATTGAGGAAGGAATTTGGGACGAGAATATTGTTCCTGATGAACCTTTAGTTCGATGTGAAAAAGTGAGCAATAACTAAAGCACTAATAAAAAAGAGTCAAAACGCAGAACCCATATTCTTTAATATGGGTTTTTTTATTACAATTTAACTTTGGGAATAATCAATCAAGGATCAGAAATGAGGTCTAGTCGGTATTATATAGGATTACTTATTGCAATAAGCCTCCTAACCAGTTGTGCCAAACAACCAGTATTTATTGATAGAGGTGAATATATAGTTAAAGTTATTCCTAATAAGCAGGAAGCAAATGACTGCGTAAAATATCTGGTGATGCACTATACCGCGCTAGATGATGAACGCTCGCTTAAGGTTCTTACTGGGGGGCGAGTCAGTAGTCACTATTTGATCCCTACACATCCTTCATCTATTGATGGAAAGCCAGTGATTACTTCATTAGTGGATGAAAGGCAAATTGCATGGCATGCGGGCATTAGTCAGTGGGGAGACGCAACTAGCTTAAATAATTGCTCTATTGGGATCGAGATAGTCAATCTGGGTTACCGTGATAATGGCAAGTTTAGGTATTGGTATTCTTATACAGCGGATCAAATCGTGACGATTTCAGCGGTAATGAAAGATATTATTGACCGTTATGATATCGAACCTCAAAACGTTTTGGGTCACAGTGATATTGCACCTCTCAGAAAAGTTGATCCGGGTCCTTTATTTCCTTGGGAAAGATTAGCCAGTCAAGGTATAGGTGCTTGGCCTGATAAGCAATTAGTGAAAACTTATTTAGCAGGTAGAGATCCTTCAGAGCCTGTTGATGTTGCGAACTTCCAAAAGTTATTACAGCAATATGGTTATCAAACACCAACGAATGGTGTGTTAGATAATAATGCACAAAAAGTAGTGAAGGCTTTTCAAATGCATTTTAGGTCGAGCAAAGCAGATGGTATTCCTGATGCTCAATCAGAGGCGATTTTAAAGGCATTGATTGAGAAATACCGAACTTAAAGTTTCCTGTGATAAGCTGTACTGAATAGATAGTAAAAATGCAGGTAATAGAAAAGCAAAAAGCGTCTCCAATATAAAATTTGGAAGACGCTTTTTTTATCAACTTATAATCAGCATTACAAATTAGGTGATATATGCTGGTTATTTCGCTGTATTTTCTATTGGAAGATTTTCTTCTTTAAAATTTAAGCTAACAACCAGCGAGATCACAAATGCAATCGCACCTGGTAATACCCAACCTAAGCCATAATCAGACAGTGGGATATAGCTAAATAATTGCAGTAAATCAGCATTTAACCATTTCAATTGTTTCAACGTATCGAAAAGGCTCATCAAAACAATGATTGCAATTGTAAAGCGATAGGTAAAGCGAGGCGCTTTTAATTTATTACGAATAAATTGCAGTAATACCAATGTGACTGATGTTGGATAAATCATTAATAATGCAGGAATAGTCACTCGTAATAGTGTATCAAGACCAAACGTTGATACGACGGTGGTCATTAATGTAAATACCACAACCCAAAAGCGATAGCCTAAACGGTGATGGAATGTCGCAAAGTAGTCTGCCGCAGCACTTGTTACACCGACAAGTGTTGTCATACTGGCTAATAAAACAATACCTCCCATCAACCAAGTACCCACAGAGCCAAATAACGCATCAACATAACGTGAGAAAATCTGGCCACCGTTAGTAGCATTGAGTGCTGGATCAGCAAAAACAGAAACAGAGTGGCTTGTTGCACCTAAGTAGAAAAGGCACAGATAAAGTGCTGCTAATAGTAAGACTGAAATCATGCCTGCTTTTATGGTAATAAAACCGATCTGGCGTGGTTCAGTAATGCCTTTGGTATATAAAGCACGAGCAACGATACCACCAAATGCCATAGCAGAGAGGACATCCATGGTTTGGTAACCATCAATAAAACCAGAGAAGAAGCCATTTACCGCATAAAGGCCTGTTGGTTCACCAATTGGGGAAATCGGTTTAGCCACAACAGCAATGCCCACAACCACCAGCAGAATTAACAGTGCTGGTGTCATAAACTTACCAATGGCGCTTATCATTGTGCCTTGTTTGAGCATGAAAAACATACTTGTGATATTGAAAACAAGTGCGAAAGTAAGGTGTGTTGCCGTATTTTTCTCAATAAGCCCTAAAGGTAAGAAACCCATTTCATAAGCAGTATTGGTGACACGAGGCATCGCAAAAGTAGAACCTACGATAAGATACAGTGCTACCCAGAAAATCACAGCCACCCATGAAGGCAAATCAACAGAAAGGCGCTCTCCACGTCCACGAATTGCGACGATAACCAAGGTAAGAAAAGGGAGTAAGACACCTGTAACCAGGAAACCTAAAGATGTACTAAACCAGAGGCTTCCTGATTGGAAACCCGCCATAGGAGGGAAAATAATATTGCCAGCGCCAAGGAAGAGTGCGAAAACCATCATCCCAAGAACGAGCATGTCTTTTGTAGAAAGCATAACTAAAACTACCTGTCTGTGAAGAAAATATATTAATGATTTATATTTGTTATTCTATATCTAGCCTAATTAACAGCTTAATATGTTGTGAAAATGCAGTTTGAATAACGAAAAGTGAATTGATAGTAACAAATTCTGAAGGATATGTAAGAAGAAAGGCAGATTTAACGCTCATTTAACAGTAATTATAGAATAATAAAAGGCTATGTTTTTGGTCGAAAAGCAGTGTGATCCTCTGCTGAGGATCACAATTGCTATATAATTTTGTAGACATTCGCGATAAAACACAAAAAAGATCGTGTTTAAATAAATTTATCGATAGCTACTGCAACACCGTGCTCTTCATTAGAAAGTGTGACGAATTTAGCGACTTTCTTCACTTCTTCAGGCGCATTTCCCATCGCAACACCTAAACCCGCATATTTTAGCATTGCCAAATCATTACCTTGATCACCAATACACATGATTTTTTCTGGTGTGATTTTCAAATGTTCAGCAACTTTTTTAACCGCACTCCCTTTATTGACATTGGTATTTAATACTTCAATAAAATAAGGGGCACTACGTAATATGCTGTATTGTTCATAAATATTAGTAGGAAGATATTGAATAGCATTATCCAAAACGGCAGGTGCATCAACAATCATAAACTTACTAAAATACATATCAGTTTGCATTTCATTCAGTGGACGATAATAAAGCGGAGTCCAAGATAAAAAGGCTTCTTGGCAGGTGAAATGGCTAATATGACTGTTGGTAGTATAAATCTTATTATCGCTGATAACGTGAAAATGGACGCCAATCTCACGAGCAAGGTTTTCAAAATAGAGATAATCTTCAAAATTGAGCAGATCTTGAATAATCACTTCACCATTATCTGCTTGATGGATTTGGCTACCATTATTGCTGATGCAGTAACAATCAGAGGTATCAAGACCGAGTATTTTTAAATAGGGATAGATGCCATTGAAGGAGCGTCCTGAAGCTAATACGATCTTAACTCCCGCCTCTTTTGCTCGCTGAACTGCTTGTTTTACTTCTGGCGTAATTTCGTGTTGTTTGTTAAGCAAGGTTCCATCTAAATCAATCGCGATAAGCTTAATACTCATTAGCATCCCCATATTAAATAAAAGCAATTATGATAAAGGAAGGGCGAAGCGGTCTATCATCACATAGCTTGAGTATTATTTATGTGACATTAAAGGCTATCTGTATAATGCCACATAAATGGAAGGGTTAATTACAACAAGGTGATTGTAAATGTAAAGGCTGTTTGGTTTCTAAAACGATCTCTTGATTTTGCCGAAAGTCGAAAGGCGTGATGCCATACTCTTTACGGAACATATAAGTAAAGTGAGATTGTGAACCAAAGCCGAAATCAAGGGCGATATCGAAGATAGAGCGCTCACTGGTACGTAATAAGTGAATAGCACCAGCTAATCTACGCTGACGGATATACTTTCCTAAAGAGGTGCCCGTGACTTCTTTAAAGATTTTCTGCATGTGCCAAAGAGAATACCCAGAATAAGCCGCCAATTCTTCAAGATGGATAACACGGCCTAAATGCTCCTCAATCCATTTACTTAGGGCGCAAACCAATGCGAGATGATTATCTTGTGGCATTACAGTTCCATTCTATCAATGAAGTTAAGGTAAAAATCAAAATTAACTCCCTAATCTTATACAAAAAATAGCAGACAGAGAAATCCATATTAATGGATAGCTATCTCTAATCGTTGGCAAAATGTGTACTTAAATAATATAAGGTCATTTTACATACAGTTTAGAGCGAAATAATGCAAATTATCTGAAGTCTGTCGAGGAAGCGTTTACCTTTCATAATGAAAGTTATGCTAAATTTACTCATAGAGATAATTGATTGCGAATTTTATAACAACAACTCCCTGTCTTGTTATCGTATTTAAGCGAATGCTTATAATGTGATAAGTCATACTAACAAAATGTATTTAAAGGATTTTAAATTGAACGCAAAGAAAATAATTATTAGCTTAATTATTGCATTAGTCATTACCTTTGGCCTCTATCTTGTGGCTTTAGATAATTTTTGCGATCGAGGAGAGGATTTCCAACAAGGTCTTTGTCGCCTTACCACATTATTCCCCTCTAAGCATCACTAAAAGATAGCTTTTCTTATTATTTTTCGCCTAGCATAAAATGTATTTGTTATTCAAGTCAGAATAGTGTTTTAATGGTGGCTTGAAATAAACAAAATCGTAAATATTAGTTTACACGTTAAGTTGATAAAATAATAAAGAGAAGAGGATGTATGGCGAGAGAGTCGCAACAGACAGAACTTAAGCGCGGTCTGAAAAATCGACATATCCAGCTAATTGCGCTGGGTGGTGCTGTCGGCGCTGGTCTGTTTCTTGGTATAGCGCAAACTATTAATATGACAGGCCCATCAGTAATATTAGGATATGCTATTGGTGGTTTTATTGCGTTTATGATCATGCGCCAATTAGGCGAAATGGTTGCCGAAGAGCCAGTTGCGGGTTCGTTTAGTCACTTTGCTAATAAATATTGGAGCCCATTTGCTGGCTTCTTATCTGGCTGGAACTATTGGGTGATGTTTATTCTTGTCGGTATGGCAGAATTAACAGCAGCAGGTAAATACATTAACTATTGGTTACCTGATATTCCTGTTTGGGTTTCTGTTGCTATCTTCTTTGTGGCAATCAACTTAATCAATTTGATCAACGTTAAGATGTATGGTGAAACAGAGTTCTGGTTTGCCATTATTAAAGTATTAGCGATTGTTGGTATGATTTTATTTGGGAGTTACTTACTGGCAAGTGGTAATGGTGGCCCTCAAGCTTCGGTTAGCAATTTATGGGAGCTAGGCTTTTTCCCTCATGGTTTTACGGGGTTCATGTCTGCATTAGCCATTGTGATGTTCTCTTTTGGTGGACTTGAGCTGGTGGGGATCACTGCGGCTGAAGCTGAAAACCCAAAAGTGAGCATCCCAAAAGCGACTAACCAAGTTGTTTATCGTATTTTAATTTTCTATATCGGTTCATTGTTAGTGTTACTTTCACTTTATCCTTGGACTCAAGTTGTAAAAGGTGAAAGCCCATTTGTTCTGATTTTCCATAACTTGGATAATTTCTTAATCGCGAATATTTTAAATGCCGTGGTATTAACTGCTGCACTGTCTGTTTATAACAGTGGTGTTTATTCTAATAGTCGTATGCTTTATGGTTTGGCAAAACAAGGTAATGCGCCACATGCGCTTTCTCGCATTAATAAACGTGGTGTACCGGTAGTGTCGTTACTATTGTCAGCAATTGCGACTTCATTAGGTATCTTAGTTAACTATTTATTACCTGATCAGGCACTAGAACTATTAATGGCGTTGGTTGTAACCACGTTAGTACTTAACTGGATCATGATCTGTTTAGCGAATTTAAAATTCAGAGCGGCAAAAACAAAAGAGGGTGTAGAGCCTTTCTTTAAAGCACTTTGGTATCCATATGGTAACTATATCTGCCTGGCTTTCTTATGCATGATTTTAGTGATTATCTTATTTATGCCACAAGTGAATATTTCGGTGATTTTAATGCCATTCTGGATTGCGTTCTTATGGGTTGGATTTAAGATTTCCCGCATGAAGAAAACACCTAATAGCACTCAAGTAAGCCAAGATATTTAAATATTACTGACTTATTTGGATAATAAAAAACGCATCATTAAGATGCGTTTTTTATGTTCTATTTTTATCATTTGCAATTATTCTGAACGGAAAAAATAAAAAATTACTGCCAACGTAACCAAGCAAATAACACGTTACCATTGTTATAAGTACCAGGCACATAAGTGGCTTGTAATGAAAGATGTCCGTAACCGACAGAAACTAACGGTAACGGGAGTGGCATAGGAATATAGTTGTATTCATGGCGCGCTGTAATACTTAGTGTAAAACCTGCGCCCATACGAAACCCGCCTTTATCACCGGGATACCACATTTTCTCAAAACCATAACCCATAATAGGCTGTACACGGTTATTTGAGTCCATAAATGCCATCGCATAAAGAGAGTGCCAATCACCATCGTTGTCATAACGATATTTACCCATACCAAAGCCCCAAGGTGTTTCGTTATAGCGATCCGTTTTTTCTTTATCGTAAGTAAAACGATTATGCCAAGTCCATACAGGCAAATAGTAGTTATATTGGTCATTGTCCCAAGTTTGATTGACATTACGTTTGAATTTTCCCCAGTAGCTTTCTTCATTATTAGATTGAGATGGATTACTGGTGATTTGTTGGTTTTCTGTCGTAATAATCTGATGGGTATTGGAATTATTTTCAGAAGCGAAAGCAGACGTTGTTAATGCAAGAGACAACAGCGTTGTGGCTAATACGCTAGGGTGAAAATAGGATGATGACATAATATAACTCCGAGTACGGCATAAACAGTGATTCTGGTGATGACAAATAAACATTATTAATAGTGTTATTTAATCGACAAGTATTTAAGATAAGAGGTATCTGAAACTTTACTTCTTAAATAAAATCTTAAGGGATAAGAATCGGTTATAAAGAAAATAAATAGATTTATTATATTTATGGATGTAATTTTGTCTGATATTAAATGCTGTTTATCTTTATAATAATGTATTGTTTTTAATGAAAAATTAAGTTTTTATTAGATTGCTAATAAATAGCTGATAAATAAGGTTAAAGAGAAATAATTTTAGGTTGGTCATTTTCAACAGCAAAATTCCATAAAATAGCTATTTTTATGACTTAATGAAAATATTGAGATAAATTTAATATCAATAACATTAGGTTATAAAAAGAGATTAATTTCCAGCGGATAATAGAGTAACGAATAAGAAGAGTTAAATAAAAAAAAGAAAAAAACAGAGGTTGGTTTATAAAACGTTTAGGTTTAAGCGCTAACAACAGGAGTGTTGTCTGTTTTTTATACAGACAATCCTATGTTGAAAGAGTGCAAATTAAAGAATTGTTGCTTACACTCTCTCAACGTGAAGAAAGCATTTATTGAGATAATTTTTCTTGGCTAATAACAAGGAGTCGGTGAGTATGAGTATCACGATCCTTACCCCAGCAGAAAGCGTCCCACTTATTGTAGAAATCTTCAATACTGTTAATTAAGTGTAATGGTCTATCTTCTTCTGTTCCATCTGAGGCATAAATATAATGACCTTTACTAAAAGCCCATAAAATCATATCAATCCAAAAACCTTTACCATCAGAGGTTTGTTCTTCATCAGTAACAACGATATTATGAACTTTTAAAAGATTACAGAAAAAAGTACGAGGTAATTCTCTTATAGCATTACGATGTTTAGGTATACGGGAACGCCACACTTTTATTTGAGTGCATGTTGTTTTTCCATAAACTATGTCTTGTCGGAATCTAAGCTCAACAAGATAGGCTGTTTCACTTTCTTTGTCTGTAGTGACAAGCCTGTACTGATCTTTACGTAATGATTTAACTAAACGGTATCCTATTGGAATGTCAAAACCTTCCAAATCAACATCTTTTACACCTTGAGTGAGAAACTGAAGTGTATGTTCAATATTTTTAGCTGGTAGTTTCAACTTTTCATTAAAATCTGCATCAGGAATAAGATAAGGCATTGATTGTCCATTATTCTGTTGCGATGGTTCATTTTTCATTTAGCCCCTCCGCATTGTGTGATTGTCCAGAAATGCATTATAAATACCTCATCTAGCAGATAATATATCGATTGTCGTTAAAACGAACAAAATAATTTATTTTATTCTTATTATTTAAATATAGCTGAAATATATTCCTTAAATTGATGTGTCATGCAATAGAAGCCATCGGCTTAGTATTTATTATATACAACCTTAGCTGATTTATCTTACTGAATCACAACTCTCAACAATAGAGAATCGATAGATTGAGATGAGCTATCAAACTAGCTTCTTTATCTTGAGCATGCGATACTCCTTATCGCCTGAATTTACAGGCTTTGGCTCGGGGCGCCTTATGGCTGAGATGAACCCGTATAACCTGATCTGGATAATGCCAGCGTAGGGAAGTCAAGGTAACTCTGCTGATTAACAGAGTCCGACTTTTCTGTAACTGGTGAAAGGAGGAGTTAATCAGTGAGATTCAATGCATTGTCTATCGCAGGCACCGACCCTAGTGGTGGTGCAGGTATTCAGGCCGATCTGAAAACATTTTCCGCACTGGGTGTATATGGCACAACCGTAATGACGGCACTGGTTGCCCAAAATACCTGTGGTGTCCGTAGTGTCTATGATTTATCCCCTGATTTTGTTGCAGCTCAATTAGATGCTGTCTTGTCTGATGTTCGAATTGATAGTGCCAAAATTGGCATGCTCTCTAATGCCTCAATTATTGATGTGGTTTGCGACAAACTTCAGCAATATGCGATCCCTTTTGTTGTACTTGATACCGTGATGATTGCAAAAAGTGGTGATCCTCTATTACAGCCTGATGCGGTTAATAAAATGGTTACTCAGCTTTTGCCTCTGGTTGATTTGATCACGCCTAATTTACCTGAAGCGGCAGCACTGCTAGGTTGTGAAGTTGCTCAAGATGAAATAATGATGAAGCAACAAGGCTATGCATTGCTAAAACAAGGATGCAAAGCCGTGTTGATGAAAGGCGGGCATTTAACCGAAAATGAAAGCCCTGATTGGTTGTTTACTCAAGAAGGTGAGTGGCGATTTACCTCAAAACGCGTTAATACAAAAAATACGCATGGGACAGGATGCACACTTTCAGCCGCTTTGGCCGCTATTCGTCCTCAAGTTTCTAACTGGCAAATTTGTGTTGAACAAGCAAAAGCCTATTTACAACAAGCATTAGAACATGCCGACAGTTTAGAGGTTGGACAAGGTTTTGGTCCTGTACACCATTTTCATCGCTGGTGGTGATGTAAAAAAGCCCCTATAAAAGGGGCTTTAGCGTGTCGCAGAATTGTTTTTTTAAGCAATAGTGACAGATTTATTTAGATAAACATCTTGTACTGCATTAATTAGCGCAACGCCATCTTTCATTGATTTTTTGAAGGCTTTACGACCTAAAATTAAACCCATACCACCCGCACGTTTATTGATAACCGCAGTGCGTACAGCATCTTCAAGGTCATTATTACCTGAAGCGCCACCAGAGTTAATTAACCCTGCACGACCCATATAGCAGTTTGCTAATTGATAACGAACTAAATCAATTGGGTTTTCAGTGGTGAGTTTGGTGTAAACACGTTCATCAGTATGACCAAAACCAATCGCTTTAAAGCCACCGTTATTTTCAGCCATTTTTTGTTTAACGATATCCGCACCAATTGTAGCGGCTAAATGGTTCGCTTGACCTGTTAAGTCTGCACTTGCATGGTAATCAACACCGTCTTTTTTAAATGCAGGGTTACGTAAATAGGCCCACAATACGGTGACCATACCTAATTCATGAGCACGTTCAAAGGCCATTGAAATCTCTTCAATTTGGCGACGGCTTTCTTGTGAACCAAAGTAAATGGTCGCACCCACTGCAACAGCACCCATTTCAAAGGCTTGTTCTACACTGGCATACAGTGTTTGGTCATATTGCGCTGGGTAGCTTAAGGTTTCATTGTGGTTTAACTTCACAAGGAAAGGAATTTTGTGTGCATAACGACGAGAAACAGAAGCAAGAACACCATAAGTAGAGGCAACACAGTTACAACCCGCTTCAATAGCCAACTCAACAATATTTTTTGGATCAAAATAGAGTGGGTTTGCGGCAAAAGAGGCCGCGGCAGAGTGCTCAACACCTTGGTCAACAGGTAGAATAGACAGATAGCCCGTTCCCGCTAAACGTCCGTGATTAAACAGGGTTTGCATTGAACGTAACACGCTATTAGGGCGATTGTTATCAATCATAACACGATCAACAAAGTCAGAACCTGGCAGGTAGAGATTTTCGCTTGGGATGGTTTGGCAACGATGTTCTAATAATGATTTTGCATCAGCACCTAACAAACTTACTATATCAGTCATTACATACTCCAGTTCATGATGAGATGAGAGTGATTGTCATTTATCTACACTAAGATAACAAGTCACATTGAGGCGGTAACCGGCAGTGGATCGCTTCAGGTAACACAATAAATTCAAATTTATTCCCTAAAAGTGGTTCTCCATCTAAATTAAATACCATTTCATGAGAAGCACTAATGTTTACCCAGCGACTGTCGCGCTCGATAATCTTGTCGTTTTTTTTACGATCAAACAGGCTATTCAAAAGAGAAGGGAGTAATTCGTGTGCTTCAACAATGGTGATATTGAGTTTATTGTCGTTAATTAATGCTTCGGGGCAGAGTTGTTGTCCTCCTCCTGCTTGACGACCATTACCAATACCTAAAATCAGTGATTCACCTTCCCAGTGAAAATTTTCAGCTTCAATTGTGCAATGATCCGCTTTTAAAGAGTCAATACTTAAAAGGCCATTAATAAAATAGGCGACCCCACCTAATGCTGATTTTAAGGCTTCAGGGGTTTCTGTTGTGATTTTTGTTCCAAAGCCGCCTGATGCCATATTGATAAAATAGTGAGTCTTATTCACAGCGATAACATCAATTGGTACAGCGCGACCTTTAACGGCTAAATTAAGTGCATTTTCCATATCACGAGGGATTTGTGCGCTGATCGCAAAATCATTTGCTGTGCCTAATGGAATAATACCTAGAGTGGGAGGAGATGAAGGTGAAAGATGAATTAATTCAGATGCAACACGATTAATTGTACCGTCACCACCAGCTGCAATAACAGTTTCAGCATTTATATCAATAGCTTCTTGTACAAAACGTTGCACATCACTCGATTCCCAAGTCACTCTCACTTGGAGATCAAAACCTTCATCACGTAATTGGCAAACGGCTTTTCTCAATGCGCTATTATTCGCGCTTTTTCCATTAATGATTAGCAAACTAATTTTACTCATTGATGAGTTCCTTTAATTGAATCACTCTTTTAAAGGTAATGGATATCGAGAAAATTACTATGTTTTTTACAAATGATAACGAAAAAAGGAGTGTGGTTTTATACAAAAGGGGGATTGATAAGAAGGGGACAAAAAGAAAAGGCAAATCCAAGGGAGATTGGATTTGCCAAGGAGGTGGTTCCTAGTCTTACTGTATTCATTCTAGTTCTTTATTTTTCGGAACTGATGATACGGTAAACAAATCATTATTGATGTGATCTGTATTTGAAATTGACCACTTTAAATCAGATTATGACGCTTTACTTCACTTCTACCGCATCAATTTTATGTGGTTGACGTGTTGTTGTACCTTGTAGGTTGCGGATCAGCAGTGCAAAATCTAAATCAACATCTTCAGGAACAGATAAATAAACCATGTGACCATTACCTGGTGCAACATCCGTTGGCTGCTGTTTTTTGTTAAACAGCGCTTCTAGCGTAAATTGAATATTTCCCGTTGGTGTCATTAATTCTAGGCTATCACCTAAAACAAATTTATTTTTAACATCAACTTCAGCTAAACCGTTTACGCGTTTACCTGTAAATTCACCGACAAATTGTTGAGTGTCAGAGACAGAATAACCATATTCATAAGTTTGGTACGCATCATGGGTATGACGACGTAAGAAACCTTCTGTATAACCGCGGTGTGCTAAGCCTTCTAATGTAGTTAGCAACGTTGGATCAAAAGGTTTACCGGCAACTGCATCATCAATTGCACGACGATACATTTGTGCAGTACGGGCACAGTAATAGAAGGATTTAGTACGACCTTCAATTTTCAGCGAATGTACACCCATTTGAGTTAATTGCTCAACGTGTTCAATCGCGCGTAAGTCTTTAGAGTTCATGATATAAGTACCGTGTTCATCTTCGAACGCAGTCATATATTCACCAGGGCGTTTTGCTTCTTCGATTAAGTAAACTTTGTCTGTTGGCGCGCCAACACCTAAAGTAGGCTCAACGTTTTTAACTGGGATTGGTGTGTATTTTTCAACGATATTACCAACCTCGTCTTCTTTGCCTTCTTCGACTTTATATTCCCAACGGCAAGCATTAGTACATGTACCTTGGTTCGGGTCACGCTTATTGATGTAACCAGATAACAGGCAACGGCCTGAGTAAGCCATACATAATGCACCGTGAACGAAAACTTCTAATTCCATATCAGGAACTTGCTTACGAATTTCAGCAATTTCATCAATAGAGAGTTCACGAGAAAGGATCACGCGAGTTAATCCCATTTGACGCCAAAATTTTACGGTTGCCCAGTTAACGGCATTGGCTTGCACTGAAAGGTGGATATCCATTTCAGGGAAGGCTTCTCGTACCATCATGATCAAACCCGGATCAGACATAATCAGCGCATCAGGGCCCATATCAATGACGGGTTTTAAGTCACGGATAAAGGTTTTTAATTTAGCATTATGAGGTGCGATATTAACCACAACATAGAAGCGCTTACCTAATTCGTGGGCTTCTTGAATACCTTTAGCAAGGTTTTCGTGGTTAAACTCATTATTACGCACACGTAAGCTATAACGTGGCTGACCTGCATAAACGGCGTCTGCGCCATAAGCAAATGCATAGCGCATATTTTTTAATGAGCCAGCAGGAGAGAGCAATTCGGGTGTAAACATGGTTAATTTCCTGGTTCTGATTTCAAGTCAGTCCCCCCACACATTGGGTAGGGGTATATCATAAAGGGGTGGATTCTAGCGCTTAAGTGTAGCGAGGTTCAATGTATTCCTGAAAAAATATCATCGAAAACGGTAAGCTTGGGTTTCCCAACGATAACCTTGACCATAAATTGAGCGAATAAATTCAATTTGATCGTTAAGTTGCTCAAGTTTACGTCGTAAGTTTTTAATATGACTATCAATGGTTCTATCCGTCACAATGCGGTAATCATCATAAAGATGATCCATAAGCTGATCTCGCGTTAATATCTTGCCTGGTTGTGTGGCTAAGGCCTTTAATAGGCGAAATTCAGCGGTGGTTAAATCGAGAATTTTATTATTGTATTGGATTTGATAAGCCTGTTCATCAATCACAACTAACTTATCGCTCTGAACAATATCTTGAGGACGATAAAAACGACGCAATAACGTTTTGACTCTGGCGACCACTTCTCTTGGGCTATATGGTTTGCAAATATAATCATCAGCACCAATTTCAAGACCTAATAATCTATCGACTTCTTCTGTTTTGGCAGTGACCATAATAATGGGAATGTCGGAGAATTGGCGCAACTCTTTACAAATTGTGATGCCATCTTTTACAGGTAACATAAGATCTAACAAAACTAAATCATAGTGCTGCTGTTTTACACAATGGCTGACTTCCGCGCCATCGGCTAACCAATGTGTTTGATAACCTGATGCTTGCAGATAATCAATGAGCAATTGTGCAAGTTTGGGTTCATCTTCAACAATTAGGATTGAATAGGGTGATTCAGTCGTTGTCATTTATCAGCTCAATAATTATTAGCGCAAAATGATAAGGCTTAATTATCATCAGAATATGCAGGTAATTCTATAAGGATTTTCATACCACCTAAAGAGGAAGGCATGGAACTTATCTTACCATTATGAGCTTCAATAATATTTTCGCAAATCGCAAGTCCTAATCCAGATCCACCACTTGCTCGATTTCGTGAACTTTCAGCACGATAAAAACGCTGAAAAACCGCTTTATATTGCGATTCATCAAGCCCTGGTGCGCTATCTTCTAATGAAATTAGCACACTATTATGGCCTTTCTTGGTACTGATATGTAATTGACCTCCAGAATAGGTATAACGAACGCTATTTTCTAACAGATTGTGAAAAAGCTGGATAAGCCTATCTGGATCGGCTTGTACAATCAGCGACGATAAATCATCTAACTCGGTGAATAGGGCAATATCTTTGGTTTGGTAAGTGTGACGATAAGAGGCTACCGCTAATAAAATTACTTCATTAATATCAACAAAGTCTTTGCGATAGGTTAAAGAGCCTCTATCTGATAATGAAAGCTGGTGGAGATCATTGACGAGTTTAGTCAGATTCGTCACTTCAAATAACAGAGAATTTAAGGTTTCGGCTGTAGGTTTTCTCACACCATCTTGTAATGCTTCAAGCTCACCTTTTAAGATAGCCAGTGGTGTTCGCAATTCATGAGAGATGTCGGCCATATAATCACGGCGAATTTGCTCATTTTTTTCTAATGTACTGGCAAGTTGGTTAAAATCAGTGGCGAGTTGGCTGATTTCATCTTTACTAGTAGGATGAACCCGAACAGAGAAATCGCCAGCAGCCAGTTTATGGGTGGCTTCAACCAAACGCTTAACAGGGCGTATCATGCTGCGAGAAAGAACCAATGTGATTAGCAGTGCAAACAGAACAGTTGCACCTGCAATAATCCAACTGGTACGCAGTTGTTGCTTATCAAAACTGATATCGGCTTCACTACTGATTTTATCTGCGGCACTGACAATCACCCATCCAACAATTTCATCGTGAAAGGTAATAGGCTTTTTAAATGTCTCTGCGGGAAATTGATTGTCATGTCCAAATAAGCGCTTCATGTCTTTATCTACAATCCAAAACTGTGTACGCCAACCGCGAGGTGGAGGGCCATCACCACTTTGGCTTATCTGATCAATGGTTCTTAATATTTGATAGACAGAATGTTCATCTTTGTATAAAAAATGCCAATCACCAGCTAATTCATATTGTTCAGTTAAGGCTTCTGCAATATGAGTTGCTCGCTGTTCACTGTTTTTCTTGATATAGCCAATAAAGCCTTGTTGAAAGCTACTACGAATACCAATATGCATAGCAAAGACAACCACCATGCACGTTGCGAAAATCACCAGAAACAGCTTGCTTCTCAATTTCATGCATTTGCCTCTTTTTTGCTGATACGTCGTTGTTGCCAACGTTCACGCAATCCATCAAAAAATAGATAAATAACAGGGGTGGTATAGAGCGTTAATAGCTGGCTCATTAATAAGCCACCGACGATGGTAATACCCAAAGGTTGTCTTAATTCTGCACCATCACCACTGCCTAACATTAACGGCAAAGCACCAAATAACGCCGCAAGTGTCGTCATAATAATAGGACGAAAACGCAATAAGCTGGCTTGAATAATCGCCTCTTTGGCAGACAATTTACCTTCACGCTGTGCGGTAATTGCAAAATCCACCATAATAATGGCGTTTTTCTTCACAATACCAATAAGCAACATAATGCCAATAAGTGCAATCAGACTAAAAGGTGTATTAAAAAGCTGTAACGCCAATAACGCACCTACGCCCGCAGACGGCAGGGTAGATAAAATGGTTAGCGGATGAATATAGCTTTCATACAGCACACCTAACACTAAATACACCGTGACTATTGCTGCCAAGATAAGAATAAGCTGTGACTTTATGGTTTCTTGGAAAACCTGTGCAGTGCCCGCAAATGTGCCTCTTACCGTATTGGGTACACCCAATTCAGTCATTGTGCGTTCAATAGAATTAATGGCATCAGCTAACGTATAGCCTTCAGGTATATTAAAAGCAATAGTTGACGCTGCGGATAATCCTTGGTGATTCACACTTAATGGTGCGTTAGCAGGATACCAACTGGCGAATGCGGATAATGGAATACGTTCACCTTGTGAATTGACCACATACATTTTATCTAATGCAGAGACATCTTGGGTATATTGTTCAGACACTTCCATCACCACTTTATACTGATTTAATGGCGCATAAATGGTGGAGATCTGGCGTTGACCAAAGGCATTGTTAAGCAGATTATTCACATCACTGACATTAATACCTAATTGCGACATCGTATCGCGATCATAAGTCAGAGCCATTTCAGCGCCTTTGTCTTCTTTATCTGAGTTAACATCCACAAGCTCAGGTAATTCGCCTAAGGCTTTACGTACAATAGGCTCCCATTTACGCAACTCGCTTAAATCATCGGCTAATAATGTAAATTGATAACTGGCATTGGCTTGACGCCCACCCGCTCTTACATCCTGTACGGGCATTAAAAAGAGGTTAGCTCCGGGTTCATTCGCTAATTTTGTGCGTAAACGATTAATAACTTGATTCGCACTGTCAGTTCTTTCTGACAACGGATTGAGGGAGATAAACATAAACCCACTGTTAATGCGACCGCCACCAGTAAAACCAGTCACGCTATCCACGTCTTTATCCGCATTAATTTCCTGCATAAAGCGAGCCATTTTTTCTTTCATCGACTGGAATGAAATGCTCTGATCCGCTCGCACAAATCCCATTAATCGACCTGTATCTTGATCGGGGAAAAAGGTTTTGGGCGCGCTAATATATAAATAAACATTTAAGCCTAAGGTTGCGAGAAAAATCGTCATAACCCAGCGTTTATGGCGCAATGCAGCTTGTAATGTGACGCTGTAACCTTGTTGGGCGCGGAAAAGTAACTTACCAAAACCTCGTAAATGCGACTGTGCTTTCGGTTTCATTCCTTTTAATAAATGTGCGCACATCATGGGGGTTAGCGTTAACGAAACAAACAAAGAGATAGCGATTGCTGTCGTTAACGTAATGGCAAATTCTTTAAATAATCGTCCAACAAGACCATCCATTAACAGTAATGGAATAAAAACGGCAACAAGAGAAATGCTCATCGAAAGTACGGTAAAACCCACTTCACCGACACCTTTTAGTGCGGCTTGTTTAGGCTTTAAACCATTTTCGATATGACGAGAGATGTTTTCAAGTACGACAATCGCATCATCAACCACAAAACCTGTAGCAACCGTTAATGCCATTAATGAAAGGTTGTTTAAGCTAAAGCCACAGAGATACATCGCTGAAAAAGTACCAATTAATGAAACGGGTACAGCAACAGCAGGGATCAGAGTGGCGCGACCTGAGCGTAAAAATAAGAACACCACTAAAATGACTAACGCCACCGCAATGGCTAACGCACGTTCAACTTCAGCTAGGGATGCGCGAATAGTCGGTGTTCTATCTTGTGCAACTTTTAAATCAACACTGGCAGGAATAAGCTCACGCAATTCAGGAAGTTCATCACGAATACGATTAACGGTTTCAATAATATTTGCACCTGCTTCACGGCGAATAACCAACAAGATAGCAGGCTCACCGCCACTCATACCCGCAGCGCGTGCGTTTTGTACGGAATCAGTCACTTGTGCCACATCACTTAGACGCACAACCGCATCTTGATTGTAATGCACAATAATTGGGCGATATTCAGCGGCTTTGCTTAGTTCATCATTGGTTTGAATTTGCCAACGATTATCATCATTATTCACAAAGCCTTGAGGTCGTCGCACATTAGCTTGGTTTATGGCTTTTCTGACATCATCTAGGCTTACGTTTTGATTGAACAATGCATCAGGATTAAGGGCGACACGAACCGCAGGTAGTGAACCGCCACCGACAGAAACTTCACTGACGCCTTCAATTTGTGAGATTTTTTGTGCCAATCGTGTTGATGCTAAATCGTAAAGCTCACCCGTGTTTTGTGTGTCAGAGGTGAGCGTTAAAATCATAATCGGTGCATCAGAAGGATTCGATTTATAATAACGTGGGCGGCTTGGCATCCCTGAAGGTAGCAAGCTTTGTGATGCATTTAATGCCGCCTGTACATCTCGTGCCGCCGTATTGATATCTTTATTTAAATCGAAAACCAGTGTGATATTGGTACTCCCTAGCGAACTGCTTGATGTCATCTCATCAATCCCCGCGATACGCCCTAAAGAGCGCTCAAGCGGCGTAGCAACAGAGGATGCCATCGTTTCAGGAGATGCCCCAGGCAATGAGGCATTGATATTAATAACGGGGTAATCCACCTGTGGCAAAGGCGCCACAGGAAGTAACATAAAGCCCAATACACCGCAAAGTGAAATCGCTAAACTGAGCAACGTGGTTGCTACAGGTCGTTGAATAAAGAGGGCGAAGAACTTCATGATACAGCCCCGTTATTATTTTCAACGTGTTTATTGCGGTTGATATAGAGCGATAATTTATCAAATAACAGATAAATTACCGGTGTCGTAAATAGGGTTAAGATCTGGCTCATAATTAAGCCTCCAACCATACAAACCCCTAATGGTTGACGTAATTCTGCCCCTACACCTGTACTCAACATTAAAGGTAAAGCACCTAAAAGCGCCGCCATTGTGGTCATTAAGATTGGGCGGAAACGTAATAAACACGCTTGATAAATAGCTTCGTAAGGCGTTAAACCTTGTTCTCGTTCAGCGGCAAGGGCAAAGTCTATCATCATGATTGCATTTTTCTTTACGATCCCGATAAGCAAGATGATCCCAATAATCGCAATAATATCAAGCTCATTGCCTGCTGCCATTAAAGCAAGTAATGCCCCAACACCCGCTGTTGGCAGTGTAGATAAAATCGTAATAGGGTGAATAAAACTCTCATATAGCACGCCTAATACAATATACATTGCTACAATTGCCGCGATAATCAGCCACAAAGTACTCGAAAGCGCGCTTTCAAATGCCAGTGTCGCCCCTTGGAATTGGGTGGTAATATCTTTTGGCATAGAAATCTGCTCTTCAGCCAATTTCACTGCATTCACCGCTTCTTCAAGAGAGGATTGTTCAGCGACATTAAATGAGAATGTGGCTGAAGGAAATTGTTCTTGATGATTAATAGAGAGCGGTGCCAAGCGTTGCTCTACGGATGCAATAGATAATAAAGGTACCATCGCACCATCTTTACCCGTTAAATGCACGGCTGAAAGTGCCTGTAATCCATCTCCGTTGCGAATATTTTGTTCTAATACCACGCGATACTGATTTGCTTGAGTGTAGATAGTGGAAATTAAACGCTGACCAAACGCATTATAAAGTGCATTATCAATATCACTCATTGAAATACCTAAACGGCTTGCTGAGTCTCTATCCACTTTGATATACGCCATCATGCCGTTATCTTGCCAATCACTGCTAATATCAGTCAATTCAGGGCTATCTTTTAATGCTTGAGAGAGTTTTGGTACCCAAGAGGCCAATTCATCTAATGATGTTGCTTGTAGCGTAAATTGATACTGAGTACGAGAAACTTGCGTATCAATCGTTAAATCTTGAGTTGGTTGTAGATAGAGAGTCATTCCTGAAATAGAAGCAATACGCTCTTGTAAACGAGGAATAATCACATCTATCCGATCTTCACGCTGATCAAGAGGCTTCAACGTAATTTGTAAACGACCAGTGTTTAAGGTTGCGTTGCTTCCATCAATACCCACGAAACTAGCAATATTATCAATAGCAGGATCATCAATTAATTTATCAACGACCTGTTGCTGTTTTTCTACCATTGCTTGGTAAGAAATAGATTGTGAGGTTTCAATGGTGCCTTGCAATAGCCCGTTATCTTGTAATGGGAAGAAGCCTTTAGGAATAAACATATATAGCAATACGGTTAGTACTAATGTGCTAAGTGCTACGCCAAGCATTATCCATTGATGGTTTAAAACACGTTTGAGCCAAACTGCATACACTGCAATCATTTTTTCAAAAAAACGCTCGCACGCCATTTCAAAACGGTTGTGTTTGATTTCATTTTCAGGTTTTAGCAATCGAGCACACATCATTGGCGTTAATGTGAGCGAAACCACCGCAGAGATTAGAATGGCAACAGCAAGGGTGATTGCAAACTCTCTAAATAGACGACCAACAATATCTCCCATAAATAATAGGGGGATCAGTACGGCAATCAGAGAGAAAGTGAGTGAAATAATGGTAAAGCCAATCTCGCCAGCTCCTTTTAAAGCGGCTGTTAACGGTTTATCACCACGTTCGAGATAACGGGAAATATTTTCAATCACAACAATGGCATCATCGACAACAAAGCCTGTGGCAATGGTTAATGCCATTAAAGTGAGGTTGTTGACAGAGAATCCACAAAAATACATCACCGCAAACGTACCTACTAATGAAAGCGGTACGGCAATACTTGGGATTAAGGTTGCGACACCATTACGTAAAAAGAGATAAATGACCATTACCACAAGGGCGATAGCTAAACCAAGTTCAAACTGCACATCTTTAACTGAAGCGCGGATCGTTGTCGTTCTGTCTGTTAAGATCTCAACATTAACGGATTTTGGTAAATTAGATACTAAATCCGGCAATAAATTACGAATATTATCAGTGGTATCAATAACGTTAACACCAGGTTGTCGTTGAACATTAATAATAATCGCTTGCTCATTATTCGCCCATGCCCCTAATTGATTGTTTTCAGGTGCTTGTTCAATAGTGGCAATATCAGATAAACGGATTGGTGCGTCATTTTTATAGGTAACGATTAATTGGCGGTAATCTTCTAATGATTTCATCTGATCATTAGCAGATAACGTCACAGAGCGAGTTGGCCCATCAAGGCTCCCTTTCGCTGAGTTAACGTTCGCATTATTGATTGCTACACGAATTTTTTCGCTATCTAAACCGTAAGATGCTGCGGCTTGTGCATTGAGTTTGACTCTAACAGCGGGGCGCTGACCACCCGCTAGTGCCACCAAACCCACGCCATTAACTTGTGAGATTTTTTGCGAAATACGGGTTTCAACCATATCTTGCAACTGTGTCATTGGTAATGTTGAGCTAGTAACCGCCAAGGTTAAAATAGGCGGATCAGCCGGATTGACTTTGCTGTAAATCGGAGGATAAGGTAAATCGGATGGTAGCAGATTAGTCGCTGCATTTATCGCAGCTTGTACCTCTTGCTCTGCAACATCTAATGGTAATGTGAGTTGAAACATCAGTGTGATCACTGATGCACCACCAGAGCTTTGTGACGACATCTGTTTTAATCCAGACATCTGCCCAAATTGACGCTCTAATGGCGCGGTAACCGCGGATGTCATTACATCAGGGCTTGCACCAGGATAGAGTGTAACAACTTGAATTGTTGGGTAATCGACTTCTGGCAATGCAGACACTGGCAACATACGATAGCCAACAATACCCGCTAACAGTATGGCAACCATAAATAAAGTTGTTGCAACAGGGCGCAGAATAAATAAGCGAGAAGGACCGCCACCTGTACCGTGTGTTTTTTCTGTCATTACGCTTTCTCCGCGACAACACGGTCATTTTCTTTATTTTTTGGTGCTGTTGGTGTCACGATATCGACTTTTGCACCTTGTGTTAATCTATCCACACCATCGGTTACAACACGTTGATTTGCTGATAAACCCGAAGCGATAACCACTTTTTCTGCATTTTGTAATGCAACTTCAACACGTAATTTGCTCACTTTATCTTCGCTATCAACAACCCAGACAAAGTGACCTTCATTCCCCATTTGCAATGCTGCATTAGGAATAACCACTGCCTTTTCTAACGTGGTGACGTAAAGGCGTACATTCACGAATTGATTAGGGAATAGTGTATTTTCTTGTTGAGGGAAACGGGCTTTTAACTTTATGGTGCCTGTCGCTGCATCAATTTGATTATCAACACTAAATAGTGTGCCTTGTGCTAATTCAAATTGATTATTTCTATCTAACGCCGTAACAGGCAAATCTGCATTGTTTTTACGTGCTTGAATAACATTCGCTAAATCTTGTTCTGGCAAAGTAAAAAGCACATCAACAGGGTCCATTTGATTGATAACAACGATAGGCGTGGATGAACCGCCAGAAATATAGTTTCCTACATCAACTTGCTTTAAACCCACTCGGCCTGAAATAGGTGCCGTGATTTTGCTGTAGGTTAATTGCAGTTGTGCATTGCTGATAGTGGCTTCATCAATACGAATACTGGCTTCAGATTGTTTTACTAAAGCTTGCTGGTTATCTAACTCTTGTTGTGAGACTAAGTTAGTTTTCGCTAATTTCTGATAACGCACTAAATCAAGGCGTGCATTTGCTAATGTGGCTTGATCTTTTGCTAGCTGTCCTTTGGCTTGGGCTAATTGTACTTCAAAAGGGCGCGAGTCAATTTCAGCTAAGAGATCGCCTTTTTGAACTTGTTGGCCTTCGGTGAAATGTAGCGCCATTAATTGACCTTCAACACGGCTAGTGACGGTCACGCTGTTAGTGGCTTTTACTGTACCTAAAGCAGATAAAAATTGAGGGACATCTTCTTGTGTTGATGTTGCAACTTGAACAGGCGGCAAAGGAGGACGACGAGATCCAGATGTACCTCGACTCTGGGTGTTTGTTGCTTGAGTCCCTTTATTTTCGGGCGATGCTGTTTTTGCTGCATTAAATTGCCAATAGGCGTAACCACCTGCGATTACGACGATTAAAGCGATAATGAGAGAAACTCTTTTTTTAGCATTTTTGTTTTTATTCATTACTTTTGTGATCCCACTGGCAACTAGCTAATCAGAAATACTGAAATGAAAATCTGGAATGGTGACATTCTACCTGTTTCTTCACAGTTAAAAATGGAGGAAATATGGAAATTAAGTCAAGGAATGTGTTTTGTTGGCGTTATTTTAATCAGTTAAAACAAATTGCTACTGGCATTATTTTACCGTTGTTATTCAATAAGAACTAATTTAGCAAAATATAGGTAAATAGTAGCGTAGCTTAATTGTTTATATAGGGATAATTAAGTGAAAAATAAATTATTGATTATCAGTGAGTTATTTTGTTTGATGTTTTTTTAATCGCATAACTATTTTGTACAAATGCCTGTAACTATGATAAAACGCAATAGTTAGTTATAATTCTTAGATAATTATGCTTTCCAGTGATAGAATGCCAACCTTGTTTTTCTCTGCGTTGAACTCTTTTCAAAGAATAACAATCCAGTATGAAATTCACCGAGCTTTAACTCTGTCTTAAATAACGAAATTTTTGTAAAAAATTAGCCTAAATATAAAGGCGTAATAGAATAATTAGAGGTTTTTAGTGTCAACTGCAAACACACCTGACGATGGACAAAAACCGAGCCTGAATGCATTTAAACAGCCTCGCGCGTTTTATCTTATCTTCTCAATCGAGTTATGGGAACGTTTCGGCTATTACGGTCTTCAAGGGATCATGGCCGTTTACTTGGTTAAAATGCTGGGCATGGGTGAAGCGGAAGCTATCACTGTTTTTGCTGCATTTACCGCGTTGGTCTATGGTTTTGTTGCTATCGGTGGATGGCTTGGGGATAAAGTCCTTGGTACTAAAAGGGTTATTATTCTTGGTGCAATCGTACTGGCAATTGGTTATGCAATGGTGGCATTCTCTGATCACGATAAAGACGTGATTTATTGGGGACTTGCAACGATTGCAGTAGGTAATGGTTTATTTAAAGCTAACCCATCTTCATTATTAGCAACCTGTTATGAGAAAGATGATCCGCAATTAGACGGTGCATTTACCATGTACTACATGTCTATCAATGTGGGTTCTTTCTTCTCCATGTTAGCGACACCGTGGTTGGCGGCTAATTATGGCTGGGATGTTGCATTTGCACTGAGTGTTGTGGGTATGCTGATCACACTAGCAAACTTTGTTGTTTGTCGTGGTTGGATAAAAGATAAAGGTTCTAGACCTGACTTTGAACCGCTTAACTATTCAAAATTATTATTAACGCTGGTGGGTATTGTTGCACTGGTCGCTGTATCCACTTGGTTGCTACATAATAATGAAGTGGCAAGTTGGTCTTTAGCAATCATCTCATTAGGTATCATCCTGATTTTTGCGCGTGAAACGTTCATGATGAAGGGTGCGGCTCGCCGTAAGATGATTGTTGCATTCTTGCTGATGGTTGAAGCGGTTGTATTCTTCGTTCTTTACGATCAAATGCCAACTTCTTTAAACTTCTTCGCGATCCATAACGTTGAGCACTCAATCTTAGGTTTCAGCGTTGAACCTGAACAATTCCAATCACTTAATCCATTCTGGATCATGTTAGCAAGCCCGCTACTAGCGGCTGTATATAACTTTATGGGTGATAAACTACCTATGCCATATAAATTCACTGTGGGTATGTTCTTGAGTGCGACCGCATTCTTAGTTCTGCCATTAGGTGCTAGCATGGCAAATGAAGCAGGTATTGTGTCTTCATGGTGGTTGGTCGCAAGTTATGGTTTCCAAAGTATTGGTGAGCTGATGATTTCTGGCTTAGGTCTTGCGATGGTTGCTCAACTTGTACCACAGCGTTTAATGGGCTTTATTATGGGCGCTTGGTTCTTAACTTCGGCAGCCGCTGCAATTATTGCAGGTAAAGTTGCGAGTTTAATGGCAGTACCAGAAGACGTACAAAGTGCTCATGCTTCATTAGAAATTTATAGCAGTGTCTTCTTACAAATTGGTATTGTAACAGGTGTTATCGCAGTTCTAATGCTGATCACCGCACCGATGCTAAGTAAAATGACACAGTAATTTGTGCTCTTAAAAATAAAATTTTAAGAAAAAAATACCGCCCTGATTAAGGGCGGTATTGTATAAGGGGACTGGTAGAACGATTTTGTGATATTGATAAAGGCTTAACTGATCACTTTATCAATCTGCAATGCAACATCTTTTTCTCTTGTGGTGGGTTTTACAGCCGTCCAACCTTTATAAGCTAAAGGTAAGAAAGCGACTGCAATAGCTAATAATGATACGCCTGCAACATAATATGCACCTGCCATTGCAGTTTTTTCTAACCATATTCCTGTTAACATCGGCGTTAATCCACCGAATAAGGCATAAGCCATATTGTAAGCAAAAGACAAACCAGAAAAACGAATTGATGGTGGAAATGCTCTTGTGCTAACGATAGGTGTAGTTGCAATCGCCCCGACAAAAAAGCCCATCAAACCATAGTTAAACGCTAACTGAAAACCTGACATTGCTGCATCTAAACTGCCATAGAAATGGAATGCAGTAACAATCAAACCACCCCATGATAATGTCATTGACGCGCGTGTTCCTAATTTGTCACTAATCCAACCCCAGAATATGCAACCTAAGGTTAAGGTTAATGTTGCAACGCAGTTCGCTTCTAATGATGTCGTTCTATCAATTTTGTAGATCCCTTCAACAATGACACCGGGGGTCATCAAAATGGTGACAACAATAGCTGTTGATAAAGACCATGTTAATGCAGCAGTAATTAAGCACGCTTGCTTGTGATTTTTAATAACTGAAACCACAGGCATTTCTTGTGCTAAGGCTTTTTTTGCAGCCATCTCTTTAAAGATAGGTGTTTCTTGTAAGAAGCGACGTAAGTAGACAGAAATCAAACCGAATACGCCACCTAAAATAAACGGTATACGCCATGCAAAGTCATTTACTTCTTGGCTGGTATAGCTACGTTGAACGATAATTGCCACGATTGAACCTAATAAAATACCGCCTGTAATGCCTGAGGTTAATGTTCCTACACCTAAGCCATAACGTTGTTTTGGCGTGTGCTCTGCGATAAACACCCAAGCACCTGGCATTTCACCACCAATAGCCGCACCTTGCATAATGCGCATTAATAACAACAATAATGGTGCAGCAACACCAATACTGGCATAAGTTGGTAATAAACCAATAACTAATGTTGGTACAGCCATTAAGAAGATACTTAAGGTAAACATGCGTTTACGTCCAATAATATCTCCGTAGTGTGCCATAATAATGCCACCCAAAGGGCGGGCAAGGTAACCAGCAGCAAAAATACCTAATGTCTGCATTTGTGCAATAAAGGCGTTATCACCGGGAAAGAACAAGTGGCTCAATGTTTTCGTAAAGAATACGAAGATCACGAAATCATAGAACTCCAACGTTCCCCCTAGCGAGGATAAACCCAACGTTTTATAGTCGTTGCGGTTCAATGGTCTTGCCGTAGGTTGACTCAACGGCTGAGTGGAGTGTGATTGTGATGTCATAATTACAACCTATAATAATCATCGTGATAAAAAAATAATGCGTAATAAGATCACAAGTAAATTCTTTGAAAATTAACGAATAAAATAGGGTGAAAATAAATAACATCGAATGGTTATTTATAGGCTATTTATGCGAGAAAGAATAATGTTGTGATGATGGTTTAAGTTATAACAGGAAGCTCTTAATAATGTAAATAGATGAAATTAAAACAACGAAATGAACTTTATTATTATCATTTCTTGTGTTTTTATGTGGTTTAATTGTGGATACTTAATATTAAACTCTTATTTTATTTTCTTTGTTGATATATTGTAAAAATATTACAATGCTTATTAATAAGTGAAATTTCGATATTATCAAATAAAATAGATATTATATTGAATATATTTATTACGATTTAAATTATAAATTGAATAATAAATTCAGTCATAATTTAATTTATTATTTTTCGTTAATAAAGTAATTATTAGATAATTAAGAAAGTTATTCTCATCAATAATGAAAGATATGATCTGATAGAAAATAGATTACTAGAATATTCTGCTATATGTTAAAAATATTTTTGATAAACTTAAATTTCAAAAATATCAATGAAATTGAAATTCAATGCCAATAAATCTTGTGTGTATAATCATATTTTTGTGTTTTTATGCATTGTGTGATTTTTTTGAATTTTATTGTCGAATTAGAAATAAAAACAAAAATAAGCGTCAAAAAAGTGATTGTTGGTTATAATTACATCAGTAAGTCAAATTGAACTGTCGGAGGATTTATGGTCTCTATTTCAATGAGTGCTGTTCTTTTAGCTGCAATTATTTTGTTCGCATCACTTTCTATCGTTGCATTAGGTGGTGGTTTAGTACTAAAAGCCATGCTTAATGACGCCAATCAAAATGGCAGTTATCTATTAAGTGCCTCTGTTAAAAAGACTTTTATTACTTCATTGGTTATTGCATTGTTGCTTGTCTATTATTACCTATCAACAACGGCTTAATATTTGTTTGATTGATATAAAAAACGCCACTGCATTTTATTATCAGTGGCGTTAGTGTAATGAGAAAATGTCTTAAACTAAGAAGATAGTTGCTAAACCTAAGAAGATAAAGAAACCACCTGTATCCGTAATAGCGGTTATCATAACGCTTGAACCAATGGCAGGATCTTTACCGAATTTTATCATCGTCATTGGTATTAATACGCCCATAATGGCAGCCATTAACAGGTTGAGCACCATTGCCATTGTCATCACGGCACCCATTGCAAGGTCACCATAGAGAAGGAAGGTGACAATTCCCATGATCCCTCCCCACACAATACCATTGATAAAGGCAACACCAAGTTCTCTTAAAATTAAGAAAGAAAAGCTTCCAGTTTGAATTTGGTGTAGAGCTAATGCACGGACAATCATTGTGATAGTCTGATTACCTGTATTTCCCCCAATACCAGCAACAATTGGCATCAGTGTTGCTAAAGCGACTAATTGGGAAATGGTGTGTTCAAACACGCCAATAACACGAGAGGCAACGAAAGCAGTACATAAGTTGATAGCAAGCCAAGTCCAACGTGTTTTAACCGCTTGTCCGACTGGTGCAAAGACGTCTTCTTCTGGGCTCAAACCACCCATACGACGAAGATTGGTATCGCTCTCTTCATGCATGTTATCAACGATATCTTCAACAGTTAATCGCCCCATTAGAAGACCATTACTATCAACAACAGCCGCAGAAATTAAGTCGTAACGTTCGAACGCACCCGCCGCGTCTTCGCCTTTTTCTTCTGGCATAAAGCTCACGGTGTCTGTTTTCATTACATCAGAGACAAGCTTATCAGGAGATTGCGTCAAAACAGTGGTTAATGGAAGCTCGCCCAACAGATGATTTTTATTATCAATAACGAAAATTTTATCCGTTGCTTCAGGAATAGAACCCCGTTGGCGTAGATAGCGCTGTACCGTTTTTAACGTAACATTACCTCGCACAGTGACGAACTCAAAATCCATCATCTGGCCGACGCTGTCTTTTGGATATTGAAGAACTTCTCTTATTCTATTACGCAGACTTGGTTCTAAATAGGTAAGAAGTCGACGCATCGTATCGCGAGGTAAGTGCTCTGCGATGTACGCTTGCTCATCCACATGTAATGTGGCGACCGATCGTAATAATTCACGGTCAGTCATATCTTTAATTAAGCTGTCCCAAACGGCGACAGAAGCTTCGACTAAAACAGCACCACGTTCATTATTATCAACCAAATGCCACAATGCGAGACGTTCGTCATAGGGAAGGGCTTCAAGAATATCTGCAATATCTGCCGCGTGTAGATCTTGTAGTAATTCTCTAACAGTGGTGATTTTTTCATGAAGTTCATGGTGGCTCAGCCTATCATTTTCACTTGCTTCACCTAAAACGGTTTCAACAAAATGATCATCTTCGAGAAAGATGCTCAAAATTTGCTGACGCAGGTGTGCCACTTTTTGTGAATACGGATTGATGGCAGCCGCAGTATCATTGTTGATAGCTGGTTGAGACATGTTATTCCTTTTTAATTCTTACGAGGGAGATAACCATTGACACTAATTATTCCATTTTAGGATGATTATCGGTCTTCTCCGTATAAAAAATATGAATCTTGAACAATATTGCGTTGGTGATGTTCATATTATCGTCACAAATCAAACCTATGTTGTTATGTGATAGTTGTTGTATGATAGATGCAACAAAAGACGCATTGACTAGCGTCTTTTTCTGTATAATATCATATTGTTAAGCAGATTCCTCTTTTATATCCAGTTTCCACCCCGGAACTGACTGCCAATGTTCTTGTTCTTTTTCTAAATCCAATTCCATCAATGTGTTATCAGAAAGATAATTTGCAGGAAAATAAAGCGTCCAATGATTTTCATCTGTAACTAAACGCAAAGATGCAGGTTTTGTCGTCGATTGTCGCTGATTATTAAGTAAAGTTGCTAATCTTAGTATTTGTACGAGTGGAAAATACTGTTTCTTTTTATAAAGATTAAATTTAGGTAACTCATCTAACTTGATCCCCTTTCGGTGATAGCGAACGAGAGTTGTTAATAACAGTTGTTGCTCTTGATTAAAGCCAGGTAAATCAGTATTTGAAAGAATATAAGCAGAATGGCGATGTAATCCACTTAAATTAATACTTAATCCCACTTCATGTAACATAACAGCCCAAACTAAAATAGCCTCTAAATCAGGGCGAACTAGCTTAGGATTTTGCTGTGCCCACTGAGCGTAAAGAGATTGCATAGTTTCAAGAACACGTTTTGCTTGTTCTCTATCGATATTATAGTGTTCTGCAAGGCTTTTAGCTGTGCGCTGGCGGATATCTTGATGGCGAAATCTGCCTTCCATTTCATAAAGCACACCTTCACGTAATGCACCGTCAGATAGGTGTAGAGCTTTTAATCCTAATGAATCAAAAATACCGCATAAAATCGCCAAACCTGGCACAAAAACATGTTTACGTTCATCGGATAAACCTGGAAGGGCGATATCTTTAAATTTCTTAAATCGTAAAACTTGTTTAGTGAGCATAAGTAGGCGTTCTGGAGTAATAACACCGTCTTTTTCACCAAACTCAACTAAGATCTCATGAGCCGCTTTAATTGTTCCTGATGCCCCTAAAGCCACATCCCAGCCAGTCATTTTGTATTGCCATGCAATTTTTTCCATTTTACGCGCTGCCTTTTCTCGCGCTTTGCGAAAAGCAGATTCGCTAATTTTTTGTTCTGGGAAAAATTGACGGCTAAAACTAACACAACCCATGCGTTGGCTTTCGATTAAAATTGGCTCAAAATTTTCACCAATAACCAATTCTGTTGAGCCACCACCGATATCGATAACGAGCTTTCGACCTTTTTCAGATTGAGTGTGCTCAACTCCCATAAAAATAAGTCGAGCTTCTTCATGCCCTGAAATAATTTCAATAGGATAAGGAATAACTTCTTTGGCTCGTTGAAGAAAGACTTTCGCATTAGTGGCGACACGCAAAGTGTGTGTTCCCACGACGGTGACATTTTCTGCGGGAAAACCCTGTAACCTTTCAGCAAAAAGGGAAAGGGCGGAGAGCCCACGTAACATAGCCTCTTCGCTTAATTCGTTATCATCATCAAGTCCATCAGCAAGATAAACTCGCTGTTTTAAACGACTTAAGACTTGTAATGCGCCATTAACAACACGCGCAATTATCATATGAAAACTATTAGAACCGAGGTCAATAGCCGCAATTTCTAAAGGACGTGGTGAAGAGTCATCTTGTGATAAAGGCATAAAATTACGCTCGTGAACCGGGTTGTTCTAACAATTTAATATACTCATAGACAGCAAGCTGGGAACGGATTTTACGTTTATTTCCACGAGGAACATAGCTATTTGTTAAATCTTTATCGATATAACGCGCTTTTACGGTGTCATTAAATTGAATATCCAGTATATCAAGAACGCGCTGTTTAAGTTGAGGATCAAGCAAAGCTACTGCAACTTCAATGCGATAATCAAGATTTCGCGTCATCCAATCGGCAGAGGAGAGAAAGATTTTTTCATCCCCTTTATTGGTGAAAACATAAACACGATCATGCTCTAAAAAGCGGTCAACAATACTGGTTACTTGAATGTTTTCACTAAATCCCGGCTGATTAGGCACTAAAGAACACATTCCTCGAACTAACAGTCGTACTTTTACGCCTGCTTCTGAAGCGTCATAAAGGCGATTAACTAATTCTTCATCAACTAAATTATTCACTTTTAATGTAATACCCGCAGGATGCCCTGCTTGTGCACTGTGAATTTCATTGGTGATTAATTGATTTAAAAGGGTGCGCGAGTTTTGTGGCGAAACCATTAAATGCTCAAAGGTGACAGGGCGATAAGGGTTTTCAATAAAGCTAAAAACGCGACGTACTTCATTGGTAATTTCAGTGTTAGCCGTTAATAGTGAATAGTCAGTATAAAGACGCGCTGTTTTTTCGTTAAAGTTCCCCGTACCGATATGAGCATAGCGAATGATTTCACCATTTTCTAAACGTGAAATGATAAATAACTTCGCGTGAATTTTTAAACCCGGTGCAGAGAAAATAACGTGAACGCCCGCTTCAGTCAGGCGTTTTGCCCAGTGGATATTCGCTGCTTCATCAAAACGTGCTTGTAACTCAACAACTACCGTGACACGTTTGCCGTTATGCGCAGCGTGGATCATCGAATCAATAATTCGAGAGTCTTTAGCAACACGGTAAATATTGATTTTGATTGAGATAACACTTGGGTCAAAAGAGGCTTGGCGCAACAATTCCAACACATGCTCAAAGGTATGATAAGGATAATAGAGCAAAACATCACGCTCACGTATCGCATCAAAGCCATTACGGAAGTTATCAAACCAAATATGGCGTAAACGTGGAATAGGCTTATTTAATAGAAATTTACTCCCCTCATTTGGGAAGTTAATAAAATCTTTAAAATTATGATAACGACCACCAGCAATGACGGAGTCATTATTCGATAAACCTAATTTACTGCGCAGCAACGCCACCATTTCATCAGGCATATCACGTTGATAAACAAAACGGACAGGCTCTGCGGTAAGGCGTTGTTTTAATGTTGATGACATCATTTCAAGTAAACTTGATTCCATTTCTGTTGCAAGATCGTATTCTGCATCTCGCGTCATTTTCATGGAATAAGCACTTAATGAGTCATAATCAAAGAAGCCTTTAAACACCTCATCAAGACAGTAGCGTAAAATATTATCCAATAAAATCATGGATTTTTTCTTACTACGCCCTTGGTCTGTCGGCAGAATAACAAAACGAGGTACTTTATCTGACGGAATTTCTAACAGGGCATAATGAATAATTTGCCCTTGCACAATTTCAACCGCTAAATAGGTGTAGTCATCTTTAAGAAACTCAACCAAGTCTGTTTCAGGATTAATTAAAATAGGCGTGATGTGTTTTCTTAAATTTTGACGAAAATATTGGCGTAACCAGATTTGTTGATTAGGCGAGATTTGGCGTTCATTAATTAAAAAGATTTGGTTTCGCGCCATTTCAAGTAACAAATCATTATATAAAGCATCAAACTCTTGGTCGGCTTTAGCTACTTTTGATTGAATTTTCTTTATAAGATGACGAGCATGGCTTGACGCAGAGCGTGAGCCACGTTCTTCATTAATCAAAATACGGCGTTTTACATCGGCAAAACGAACCTTGTAAAACTCATCAAGATTATTTGAATAGATCCCCAGAAACCTGACTCTTTCAATTAACGGGTTTCTTTTATCAGCCGCTTCTTGTAATACACGTTCATTAAACGCAAGCCAACTGATCTCTTTATCAATATAGAGTCGTTCCTGGGACATCTGAACTCCAACAAGGGTTAAAGTTAAAACTTAATATCTGAATAAATCAGACGTGTTGCTTAATAGTCGCACCCGGTTTAACAAAATTCTCGGGTTTTGCCTCTTTGGCTTTTTGTTCAAAATAAGGTGCTTGGAAAGTACACATTCTAATCGCAGAACGGTAGGCACCGTTAACAAAAAACTCATCTATTAAATCACCTTCTTTTTTAAAGCCAAGCTTTTCATAAATATGAATCGCTTTAGCATTCTCTTTATCGACGATTAAATAGAGTTTGTATAAATTAAGTACAGAAAATGCATAATCCATCGCAAGTTTCGCCGCGCGTGCAGCATATCCATGGCCTTGGTGCGCAGGAGCGATGATAATTTGGAATTCAGCACGACGGTGAACATAATCAATTTCAACCAACTCGACAAGTCCAACTTTAGTGCCGTCACTTTCGGCAATAAAACGGCGTTCACTTTGGTCGTGAATATGTTTTTCATAAAGGTCGCTTAACTCGATAAAAGCCTCATAAGGCTCTTCAAACCAATAGCGCATAACGCTGGCGTTATTATCAAGTTGATGGACAAAAGAGAGATCTTCTCGTTCGAGAGGACGTAATTTTATAGGTGGAACTTTCTTACCACCGGACATAAGCACCTCGGTGAATGCATTGAATAAAAAGAGAAAAGGGTGACATAAAAAAAGTCACGCGGGCTACAGTGTAGCACAATGTGACTTTTTATCTTAAACGAAATAGTCAATCAAGGTTGTCGAAAAGCGCAATATCATCGAGAACGGCTTGATTATTCTGCATTTTTAATCGCTCGTCAGCTAACCAACCGATCGCTAATGGATAAATACGATACTCTTCTGCTTGTATTCTTGTTTGTAATGATTGTTCAGTATCATCTGGTAAAACAGGAATGCGAGCTTGAATAATCATGGGACCACCATCAAGTTCTTCTGTAACAAAATGGACGGTAACGCCATGAAAAGAGTCTTTATTCGCTAAAACTTGGCGATGAGTGTGTAATCCGGGATATTTAGGAAGTAAAGAAGGATGAATATTTAATAATTTATGCTGATAATGAGTCACAAAATCAGGCGATAAAATACGCATAAAACCGGCTAAAACCACAATGTCGGGCTGATAAGCATCGATTTTTTCAATTAATGCTTTATCGTAATCAGCTCTGTCATTATATAGAGTTGGATCAACAAAATATGCTGGAATATCAGCAAGTTTTGCCCGTTCAAGACCATACGCATTAGCTTTATTACTTAAGACAGCAACCACATTACCCGTGATTTTATTTGCCCTACAGGCGTCAATAATCGCCTGTAGGTTGCTGCCGTTTCCTGAGATGAGGACGACAATATTTTTCATTCACATGTTTTCATTAGTTAATAATAACTTGTGCTTCACCCGCAGCTTGTGGCGCAATTTCACCAATTAACCATGCGTTTTCACCACACTCAGCAAGATGTGCTAATGTTTTTTCAACGTCATTTGGGTTAACGGCAATTAACAATCCAACACCACAGTTAAAGGTGCGATACATTTCATGTGTGCTGACTTGTCCCGCATCTTGTAACCATTTAAAAACCAGTGGCCATTCCCAGCTTTTACTATCAATACGCGCTTGCGTATTTTCAGGTAATACACGAGGAATATTTTCCCAGAATCCGCCACCTGTAATATGTGCCACAGCATGGATATCCACATTTTCAATTAATGAAAGTAGTGACTTTACATAAATACGAGTAGGGGCTAATAGGTGATCAGCTAATGATTTATTGCCTAAGGATGTGTTTTCAGCTTGTGTATTGCTGACTTCAAGAATTTTTCTGACTAATGAATAACCATTAGAATGAGGACCACTTGATGCTAAAGCGATTAGAGCATCGCCAGCTTTAACTTTGCTGCCATCGATAATTTCTGATTTTTCAACCACGCCGACACAAAAGCCTGCGATATCATAATCATTACCGTGATACATTCCTGGCATTTCAGCAGTTTCACCACCGACTAATGCACAACCAGATTGCTTACAACCTTCTGCAATACCTGTTACTACGCGTGTTGCGGTATCGACATCTAATTTTCCTGTGGCATAGTAGTCAAGGAAGAAAAGGGGTTCTGCACCTTGAACAATTAAATCGTTGACACACATTGCGACTAAATCAATCCCGATGTCATCATGGCGATTTAAATCCATCGCAAGGCGAAGTTTAGTTCCTACGCCATCTGTGCCTGAAACTAAAATAGGTTCGCGGTATTTAGATGGAATTGCACAAAGTGCGCCAAAGCCACCTAAACCCCCCATAACTTCAGGACGGCGGGTTTCTTTTACTACACCTTTGATACGATCGACTAAAGCATTACCTGCATCAATATCGACACCGGCATCTTTATAGCTGAGAGAGGATTTGTTAGTCACGTAGAGCCCTCACGGCAAGTTGCTGTTAAGAAAAAATGTGTGCGAGCGCTATTCTAACAGGCAAAGCAAACGTTTGCGAGGATCTTCTTTATAGGTCACAATTATTCATGTTGGTGTGGTTAAAAGCTGTGCGCTTGATCAATATCAATAGAAAAACGATGGAATGTTGGCAAAAAAGCGGTATAATCTCGCGATTTTTTTGTCAGGCTGCGTCGTACATTAGGAGAAATTATGAAGATCGTTGAGGTAAAACACCCACTCATTCAACATAAATTGGGGCTGATGCGAGATCATGATATAAGCACTAAACGCTTTCGTGAACTGGCTTCAGAAGTTTCCAGTCTACTGACGTATGAAGCTACCGCCGATTTAGAAACAGAGACGGTAACAATAGAAGGTTGGTGTGGTTCGGTAGAGATAGAACAGATTAAAGGAAAAAAAATCACAGTAGTTCCTATCCTCCGTGCAGGTATCGGGATGATGGACGGAGTATTAGAAAATATTCCTAGTGCCCGAATCAGTGTAGTTGGCGTTTACCGCGATGAAGAAACATTAAAACCTGTCCCTTACTTCCAGAAATTAGCATCCAATATTGAAGAGCGTATGGCTCTTGTTGTTGACCCTATGTTAGCAACAGGCGGCTCTATGATTGCCACAATTGATTTATTAAAAAATGCGGGTTGTACTTCAATTAAAGTATTAGTACTGGTTGCTGCTCCAGAAGGTATTAAGGCATTAGAAGAAGCTCATCCAGATGTGGAATTATATACTGCATCTATTGATAGCCATCTTAATGAGCACGGGTACATCGTTCCAGGTCTTGGCGATGCTGGTGATAAGATATTTGGTACAAAATAATAATTAAGCCGACTTTGATAGTCGGCTTTTTTTTGAACCTAATTATCTTGTTCTATAGTTAGAAATATACAAACCAATTTCACATTCATATTAAAGAGAGGTCGTAAGCATGACTCGTCGTGCAATCGGGGTAGAAGAGCGCCCACCATTATTACAAACAATCCCGTTGAGTCTTCAGCATCTGTTTGCAATGTTTGGCGCCACCGTACTTGTGCCAATTTTATTTAAAGTTAATCCGGCAACAATATTGTTATTTAACGGGATCGGAACCCTGCTTTATCTCTTTATTTGTAAAGGACGCATTCCTGCTTATTTAGGTTCAAGTTTTGCGTTTATCTCACCTGTGCTTTTGTTGTTACCTTTAGGGTATGAATTAGCACTTGGGGGATTCATCGTCTGTGGTGTGTTATTTTGTATCGTTGCTGGTATTGTCAAAATAGCAGGGCGAGGCTGGATTAATGTGATGTTCCCGCCTGCGGCAATGGGCGCAATCGTTGCCGTCATCGGGCTTGAATTAGCAGGAACCGCGGCGGGAATGGCAGGATTATTACCAAGTGCAGATGCACCAGTTGATAGTCAGACACTGCTTATTTCTATGGTGACTTTAGGTGTGACTATCTTAGGCTCTGTGATGTTTAGAGGATTCCTTGCTATTATTCCTATTCTTATTGGGGTATTAGCAGGTTATGCACTCTCTTTCTTCTTGGGCGTTGTTGATATTACACCAATTAAAGAAGCTAACTGGTTTGCACTACCGACATTCTATTCACCGCGTTTTGAATGGAGTGCTATTTTTATTATTCTACCTGCCGCATTAGTTGTTATTGCTGAGCACGTTGGGCACCTTGTTGTTACAGCAAATATTGTACAACGCGATTTAATGAAAAACCCAGGTTTACATCGTTCTATGTTCGCAAACGGTTTCTCTACCATTATTTCGGGTTTCTTTGGTTCAACACCTAATACCACTTATGGTGAAAACATTGGTGTTATGGCTATCACTAAGGTTTACAGCTCATGGGTTATTGGTGGTGCGGCAATTCTCGCTATCTTATTATCTTGTGTCGGTAAACTGGCTGCGGCTATCGCTGCTGTACCTGTTCCTGTTATGGGTGGGGTTTCATTACTGCTTTACGGTGTTATTGGTGCATCAGGTATTCGTGTCTTGTTAGATTCAAAAGTGGATTATAATAAACCGCAAAACTTGATATTAACTGCCATTATTCTGATTGTCGGTGTGAGTGGTGCTTCCATTCAAATTGGTGCTGCTGAATTAAAAGGCATGGCATTAGCAACCATCGTGGGTATTGTTTTAAGCTTGATCTTTAAATTAGTGAGTGTTGTTCGCCCTGAAACAGAATTAGTGGATAACACCATTGAATCGGTTAGTGGTACAGCAAACAAAAAGTAATCGATTAAGAAAATCTAAAGCAATATGCTGAAATTAATAAAAAAGGTGGATGATCTCCACCTTTTTTATTGTGTTTTATTTTTATGTCATATTAAAAACTAAGATTTTTGATATTTTAAGTATTAAAAACTTAGAAAAGCATGATTAATTCAATCATGATGTTTATTTAAATAAAATAAATGAGACAATGGGGGTCTGTTCTTATGCGAAATAGGCATTTTATCTGCTATTTAAGTGATATTCGTTTTAAGGTTGGGGTGTTTCAAAAAAGGTATAACGTAATTTATGGAAAAGCTGATTGAAATTTATGATTTCATTACATCAAAGCAGATTTTTACCACAATATTTTTAGTTATTGTGTTGCTGGTGGTGTGGTTTCTCGCCAAAATGATTTTCCGCCGAATAGCAAAGCGTTTACTTTTTTTATTTACTGAGCTTTCAGATGAAGAAACCATAGAAGATATTGCTAAAAAGAGCGCATCTATTGTTGCAGTTACACTTGTTCTCTATATTAATCAGCTACTACCGTCTTTTTCAGCTGAAATGAATATTATCTTTGAAACGGTTGCTCGCGCCTTTATTATCATCAATATCGCTTCATTACTTAATAATGCTCTTGATATCTTCAATATTAGGCACGCTAAAAAAGCGTGGCATCGAAATAATTCCATCAAAGGCTATATTGAAATTGCCAAAATTGTGGTCTGGATTATCTCTTTTATCCTGATCATTGCGTTATTTACTGAGCAATCACCACTTATTATTATCTCAAGCTTTGGTGCCATTGCTGCGGTGTTAATGTTTGTTTTTCAGCATACACTTATCTCTTTTGTTGCCAATATTCTTATCTCTAACGGAAAAGTATTAAAGCTTTATGATTGGATTGAATTACCCAGTAGTAATATCAGCGGTGAGGTTATTGATATCGCATTACATACGATCACTGTACGTAATTGGGATAATACAATTTCCCGTATTCCAACCAAAGACTTTTTGACCGAAAAATATACTAACTGGCAACCGATGTTTTCATCGGGAGGGCGTCGGATTAAACGTAGTTTTTATATTGACCAATCTTCGATTTCATTTGCAACGCAAGAGTTAGTATTAAAATTAAAAAATACAGCGCCGCTTCGTAAAAGCATAGAAACGATGCTTGAAGGAAAAGAAGAAGAAATTGGTGATATTAATGAGTGGTTAGAAACAAAAGGCGTGACTAACTTACAGTTATTTCGTAAGTACATGCTAAATTGGATAAAAATGCGTGGTGATGTTCGGCCTGATATGTATTTAGTGATCAGAACAATGCCACCTACACCAATGGGACTACCTGTAGAGTTATATTGTTTTACTCGTGCAACCACTTGGGTTGAATATGAAGAAACTCAATCTGAAATTTTTGAGTATATAAATGCATCAGCCAAATATTTTAAGCTCGACATTTATCAGCAACCTTCTGGTAATGATGTTGCGAAATTAAAATTCAGATAATAAAGTAAAACTAATTAAACACGGAATGCTTTCTGATTTGGCTCTAAATAACTCGAGGTACAGTTAGGAAACCCTTCAATGAGGTGATAGGAGTATATAAAATAGGCTTATCTCGGTGATCTTGCTGTTATCTTAATCAGTGCAATGTGCTTTTTTAATATTGGTTCTGACCTTGTGAGAATTTGTGTTAGAATCACCACGTTTATTAAACTATTCAGGTGAGGTGCTTCTGAATACGCCGTCACAGCTATCATTACCACTATCTCTGCCCGATGATGAGACATTCGATAGCTTTTATGCAGGGGAAAACGCGTCGTTAGTCGCGGCAATTCGAACCGCCATTCATCAATCTCATGGCAGTTATATCTATTTCTGGTCCCGTGACGGAGGTGGAAAGAGCCATCTATTACATGCCGCTTGTGCTGAGCTTTCATTAAAAGGTGATGCTGTTGGGTATGTTCCCCTTGATAAACGTGCCTATTTTGTTCCCGATGTTCTTGAAGGCATGGAACATTTATCCTTAGTTTGTATTGATAATGTTCAGTGTATTGCTGGTGATGAAGAGTGGGAACTCGCCTTATTTAACCTTTATAACCGTGTTTTAGAGCATGGACGAACCTGTTTATTAATTACAGGGGATAGACCGCCTCGCCAAATAGAGTTACAACTTCCTGATTTAGCATCTCGCCTTGATTGGGGGCAAATCTACCGTTTGCAACCTTTAAGTGACGAAGAAAAAATTCAGGCGCTGCAATTAAGAGCAAAACTTCGTGGGTTTGAATTACCTGAAGATGTGGGTCGTTTTGTATTAAAACGTTTAGATAGAAAAATGCGCACCTTATTTGAAATGCTTGATGAACTTGATCACGCTTCTATTGTTGCTCAACGTAAACTGACCATCCCATTTGTGAAAGATATACTCAAACTTTAAATAGCCTCACTCATCTCGTTAGGTGAGGCGAATAATCTCAATCCTACCTCTCTTTTTCAAATTCAACACCCATTGAAGGTAACAAATATTTGTTATTTATTAAGGATGAATTTTCTATTTTTGTCTTTTCTAATAAAAACACAAGATAAAAAAACCGCTTGTCTTTATACAAGGCAAGCGGCGAGAGACACAAACAATAAAGGAGGAGGGTTAAATAATTAGTTTGCTTCTACTACTTTGGCTTTCTTCTGAGGAACCAGTAAGAAAATCAGATAAAGTGCAGTGATTGCAACCGTGTAGCCAGTGAAGATTAACCAGAATGATTTCCAATCAACCGCACCATTGGTGGTATATAAATCAATGACCCAGCCACTTAACATTGCACCTAAATAAGTACCAAAACCGTTCACTAAGGTCATAAACATACCTTGTGCTGTTGAACGATATTGTAAAGGGATCTCTTTTTCTAAGAACAGTGAACCAGAGATATTAAAGAAGTCGAATGCACAACCATACACAATCATTGATAACAATAAGACGATTTGACCTAGTGATGTGTAGTCACCGTAGGCAAAGAAGCCGAAACGTAAGATCCAAGCAACCATACTGAATAAAACGATCGTTTCGATTCTTACACGTTTTAATAACAGTGGCAGAAACAGAATAAATACGACTTCTGAAATCTGTGAAATAGATAAGAACACAGAAGGATAACGTGCAAAGAATGAATCATCTGCATTTGGAGATTGTGCGATATCTTGTAGGAATGGCACACCAAAGGTATTGGTAATTTGCAGTACAGATCCTAACAGTGTTGCGAAGAATAAGAAAACAACGACATTTTTCTTTTTAAATACTTGCAAGATATTAGTGATACTAAATGCCACTTCTTCGGCTTTAGTTTCATTTTTGTCAGCTGCTTTAGTTGCAGGTAAGAACATTGCAAATACAGCTAAAACAATAGAAGCGATCGCTGCAACGAAGAGCTGGTGGTAACTATTACCTAAACCTAAGAAGCTAATAACCCACATGGCTGCAATAAAACCAACAGTGCCGTAAACACGAATTTTAGGGAAATAGTTATTAGGCTCTAAATGTTTTTGTTCTAACAGTTCGAAAATGATGCTGTTTGCCATTGAGATACTTGGCATAAAGAACAATAAATGTAATAAAGTTGCAAAAAATAGTGTGGTTACTGTCGTCATTTGCGACATTAACACTAATGCTAATGCAGAAAAAATATGCAGGGTAATAAACACCAATTTGCGGTTGTTTATTTTATCTGCAATAAATCCCATGATGACGGGTGCGATAAGTGAGGCAAGTCCAAGAGCACTGAAAATAAGCCCAACATCACTACCTTTAAAATGCAGCTCTCCAAAGAGATACGAGGCAAATGTTACAAGCCAAGATCCCCATATAAAGAACTGGAGGAATGAGACAAGTTTTAATCTAAGTACGATATTCATCTGTTTTCCTATTAGCCTAGCAATCACCCGACACCAATAATGGCGATTGGTTAGTTTTAATTGCCCATAATGTTGGCTATAACGTTGTTTATTTCATATACATCTACAACTTCGTTTCACACTGACTAATTGTTATCAAGTTAAAAAAACAACAATAAAAGAAGAGATAGAGTAAATAACAAATTGAAAGCTTATTGCTGTGTTGCAGTATTGTTTTAAATGTGTATTTTTTGTTAATTTCTTTCTTGGATGATAATGAAAAAATATTTTGGCGAGAATTTATTGTTTATCAATTCTGCTATCATATTTTCTGATATCCATGATATGTAGGAATGCATTTGTGTAAAGAGACTTGAGTCACAATATAAATGAAACACATGATTATTTTTTTCTTATAATTGTGAGTTTATACGATGTCGTGTGATCTCGATAGAAGTTTTCAAAAATGGCGATTTCTTACTCATAAAAAATATGAGGTTGAGATGAAAAATTTTGAAAGCATAAAACGATTGGTTTTTTTCTATTGTGGAAATAAGAAACACTTTGCTAATTGTAATGTTTACAATTTAACAACATTTAATAATTTATTTATTAATTGAGAAAAGAGAGTAAACGGTTGCGGGATTAATAGTGAAGTAAATAGAGAGAAGCCCATATATGTAAGAACATAAATATGGGCTTTAAATTTTGAAAATTAAATAAACAGTTCTTTTACTTGCTCTGGTGGACGGCCTAAACGGGCTTTATTACCGACAACCACAATAGGGCGTTCAATAAGTTTAGGGTTTTCATGCATTGCTTGAATTAATGCATCTTGTGATGTTTCATCAGCCAGTTTTAGCGTTTTATAAATTTCTTCTTTTGTGCGCATTAACTCTCTTGCATCATTAAAACCTAATGCTTTGAGCAGTGTTTTAAGCTCCGTTACTGAAGGTGCTGTATCTAGATAGTGAATAACATTAGGCGTTATTTGCATTTCTTCGAGTAAATGTAAGGTTTCACGGCTTTTTGAACAGCGTGGATTATGATAAATCGTCACTTTTTTGGTCATGATTGTCCCTTATTTAAATTGGCTGTCTCTTTGCTGAATTTTTCTTAATTGGTCTATGCGAGCATCAAAGCGAGCTTGATCATTGCTACCCAGCTTAACTTGTCTGCTTGCATCACCTAAGTAACGGATCGCTGTTTCAAAGTCACCTCTGAGTGCTAAATCTTCCGCATAAGCAGCTAATTCATGAGCTCTATCACCTTGTTTGGCTGAATTTTCTGCCATTAATTGCCAGCCGATAGGATCGTTTGGGTTATCAAAGGTATAACGATAAAGTAGGCGATTAGCTTCGTTATATTGCTTATTATGCATATATGAGTTCGCTAAGTTGGCAATAAGGACATTGTTATTGGGCCTTTGCTTTAATGCGAGTTGTAATCTTGCAACCGCATCACCTGCACGGTTTTGTTCTAAATCGATATCTGTCATGGCATCAATAAGCCAAATATTGTTAGGTTCTTTTTCTAACATCGGAGTGAGCAATTTTCTTGCGTCATCAAATTTGCGATCACGAGAATAGAGCAGTATTAGCGCATAATTTGCGGCTGACTTTTCAAGAGCAGTACCTTGCTTAAACTGATCAAGTATCGTTTGTAATGCATTCTCTGATGTTGGGTTTTTCGTCAGCATGGTTAATACACGCATTTTAGCAAACAGAAAGTCAGCTGACTGTGGAACCTGCCGAGCAGGAAATTGACTGGCTCGGCTTCTTGCATCGGATAAACGGCTATCAGGTAAGGGGTGCGTTAATAACATTTCAGGCGGTTTAGAGCTATATCGTACTTGGTCAGCAAGAATTTGCATAAAGTCAGGCATCCCTTTGGGATCAAATCCTGCTCGATAGAGTGTCTGTATTCCGATACGGTCTGCTTCTTGCTCGTTCATTTGTGTAAATGTGATCATATTTTGCTGCATACCCGCCATACTTCCCGTAAAGGTTGCAAGACCTGCATTCGGGTTTGCCATAAATATCAAAATAGAACCTAATACACCTGCAAGAGCAAGAGGTGTTGTTTTAGCCTGATCTTCAAGCATTCTCGCTAGATGTCGTTGAGTAACGTGTGTGATTTCGTGAGCCATAACAGAAGCTAATTCACTTTCTGTTTGGCTATATCGAAAGAGGGCAGAATGCAAAACAATGTTTCCCCCAAAATAAGCAAAGGCGTTAATATTGGGGTTGTTAACTAAGTAGAAGTGAAAAGGGGTTTTGACTGAGCTGGCGTTAGAAACCAGTTTTTGTCCCAAATTATTAATATAGTTAGAGAGTAATGGGTCAAAAACTAATGGTGCACTATTTCGCAGTTGGCGAGTATAGTAATCACCCATAGCAATTTCTTGATTGATGCTTAATGTTGAACCTGCGGTCGTTCCCATATCAGGTAAAGAGTCTTCAATATCAATCGCAGCATTCGCTGGCACTACTGATGTTGATAGCAACGCAGAAACAAGAAGCGCGACTAAGGGTTTTTTAAGTCTGAGTTTCATACAACTGTATCCTGATGGCTATCTTAACGAATAATTAATAATTAATGATGTATGATAGCAAAACCTAACGTAAAATCTGTCAAAAGATTATTGCTTATGTAAATGAATACATATAGCTCTATTGTTCTGATTATTATAAAGGATCTTTATTTTCATGCTGGACTTGCTTGTTCAATGGTACAAACGCCGATTTGCTGATCCACAAGTTATCGCCCTTGTGGTCATTTTGATTGCCGGCTTTTCAATTCTGTATTTTTTCAGTGGCATACTTGCTCCTTTATTGGTGGCAATTGTGCTTGCTTATCTTTTAGAGTGGCCAACTCATTTACTTGAAAAATTAGGATGTGCCCGTATATGGGCAGTATCGATAATTCTGACACTCTTTATCGGTATTAGTGCCATTGTTATTTTGATTTTAGCGCCAACGGTGTGGCAACAAGGGATGACACTGATTTCAGATATCCCAAATATGATCAATAAGTTCAATGCATTTGCACATGAATTACCCGATCGCTTCCCTGCATTAATGGATGCTGGCATCGTTGATATGATGGCAGAAAATTTACGCAGCAAGTTCTCAACGGTGGCTGAATCTGTATTAAAAGTATCTTTAGCTTCGTTAATCGGAATTATTACACTGTCGATTTATCTTATTCTTGTTCCTTTAATGACTTTCTTCTTACTTAAAGATAAGCAACAGATGCTTAATGCGGTTCGTCGTGTTTTGCCGAAAAACAGAATATTGGCAGCACAAGTTTGGATTGAAGTTAATCAGCAAATTACCAATTATATTCGCGGTAAAGTCACTGAAATGATAATTGTGGGTATTTTCACTTATTTTGTATTTGCTTTCTTTGACTTACGCTACTCTGTATTACTTGCTGTTATTGTCGGTGTTTCTGTTTTAGTTCCTTACGTTGGTGCTGTTTTAGCAACGATCCCAGTTATTGTGATTGCATTATCGCAGTGGGGATTAGGCTCTGATTTCTGGGCGTTATTTATCGCTTATCTTGTTGTTCAAGGATTAGATAGTAATTTATTAGTACCAATTCTGTATTCTGAAGCCGTAAATATGCACCCGTTAGTCATTATATTATCAGTGATTATATTCGGTGGAATGTGGGGATTTTGGGGCGTTTTCTTTGCTATTCCATTAGCAACGCTGATAAAAGCAGTATTGCATGCATTACCCGATGAAATTGCGAATGAGCAAAATATAAAGAAAAGCTAAGTACCTCATTGAATATATTAATAAAAAACAGATAAAAAAACAGACAGTGTAAGCTGTCTGTTATCTTATCAATTCGAAGTATTAATTATGGATGTTGAGCGAGATAGTCGAGAACGACTTGATGGTGGTTACTGGTTTTAAAGTTATCAAATACGTGTTCGATAACACCATTTTTATCAATTAAGAATGTTGTACGATGAATACCATCGTAAGTTTTTCCCATAAATTGCTTTTCTCCCCAGATACCAAACTCTTCTGCGATCTTATGATCTTCATCTGAAAGCAACGTAAAATTTAACATCTCTTTTTCAGCGAAACGGGAAAGTTTTTCTGATTTATCTGTACTGATACCTAATACTTCAACTTTGGCTTTTTTTAGTGCATCCATTTCATCACGTAAGCCACAAGCTTGGGTTGTACAACCTGGTGTCATTGCTTTAGGGTAAAAATAAACGAGCACACGTTGGCCAGCGAAATCAGATAAATTAATCGTTTCTCCATCTTGGTCGGGCAGACTGAATTGAGGCGCCTTTTCACCGGCTTTTAATGGGTTCATTAGGTCATTCTCCATTTTTTACTGTTTCATCATCAGACTATTTACGATACTTATTGTGCCTTGAGCGTTCAGCTCTGTACATAATTGATTAAATTTCTCATTAATAACAATACCATGATCATCTAATGGATTATGCGCCGTAATCTGTATTTCTAAACGGGCAGGTGAGCCATCTTCTGATGGATGTGTTTTAGATATTAATTCAGCAAGATTAAAATTATGTTGGCTAAATAGATTAGTAAAGCGTTCTACAATACCGGGCGCATCTTCAATATCAACTTTCGCTGCAATTGTTGAAGGATAGGTAATTGGTGCACCATTGGTCGTTCTTTTCATTACGGTCAATAAATCCAGTTCCGCACTTTTAATGGGCAACAACGCTTCTAACTGTGCAATAGCGTTCCAGCCACCTGAAAGTAGCATGATAAACGTAAACTCTTGACCAAACATCGCAAGTCGGCTGTCCTCGATATTACATCCGCATTGGCTGACTAATTGTGTAATGGTATCAACAATACCAGGACGGTCAGCACCTAATGCAGTAATGACGAGAAAATGTTTATCAGGTATGGGCAAAATAAGGTTCCTTTTGACTTTCAGTTTATTCTTAACAGGTAAACACAAATTTCGATTTCTGCCAAGATCCCTTGCTCACTATCTTCAATTATTATATCTCTTTAATTCATATCAAAGAATATTAGCAAATTTCATTAGAAACCTAGAGTTAAGTAGTTTTCAATAGAGCAATGAATGAGTACCATTGAGTATACGTCTATCTCGGAGCAATGATTATGGTGAATAACGAATTTAATTTTACAGGCAGTATGGTGGCATTGGTGACACCAATGGACGCAAAAGGCAACGTTGACCGGGTTAGTTTACGTAAATTAGTTGATTATCATGTTAAGGCAGGCAGTGCTGCAATTGTTTCTGTCGGTACAACTGGAGAATCTGCAACATTAGGTCATGACGAGCATGTTGATGTCGTTTTAATGACATTAGATATGGCTGATGGGCGTATTCCTGTCATTGCCGGTACGGGCGCTAATGCAACATCTGAAGCAGTCTGGTTTACACAACAGTTTGAAAATAAAGGTATTGCAGGTTGTTTAAGTGTAACGCCATATTATAATAAACCTTCACAAGAAGGGTTATATCAGCACTTTAAAGCGATTTCTGAAAGCACCGAGTTACCACAAATCCTGTATAATGTACCGGGTCGTACTGGATGCGATTTATTGCCTGTAACTGTTGCACGTTTAGCCAAGTTGGATAATATTGTGGCAATTAAAGAGGCGACAGGGAACTTAAGTCGTGTTAGTCAAATCCAAGAGTTGGTTAATGATGATAGTTTTATCTTATTAAGTGGTGATGACGCATCATCATTAGACTTTATGCAACTTGGCGGTCAGGGTGTTATTTCGGTTACTGCTAACGTTGCTGCGTCAGAGATGGTAGAATTATGTCGATTAGCAAATGCGGGTGAGTTTGCGAAAGCACGTGAACTTAACCGACGTCTGATGGACTTACATCATCAGTTATTTGTTGAACCTAATCCAATCCCAGCTAAATGGGCGTGTCAACGTATTGGATTGATTGAAGACGCCACATTGCGCTTACCTATGACTCCGTTGACATCATCAGGTCAGCAAATTGTTGAGAAAGCGCTGTTAACAGCGGGAATACTGTAAAACTTAGGGAATTTTAATGGCAACACTATTGCATAAATCAAAGATTATGAAAGTCGCGGGTCTGTCGCTGGTGGTCTTACTGGCAGCCTGTTCAAGTGATCAGCGCTATAAACGTCAGGTCAGTGGTGATGAGTCTTATTTAGAGACAGCAGGGCTAAAGAATTTAGCGATTCCGGCGGGTATGGTGTTGCCTTTGCAAAATGGGGAATATGACATTCCAACCCCTAAAAGAACTGAACCTGTTGGTTTAGCGCTTGATATTCGTCCACCAACTCAAGCATTGAATCTATTAAGTGGTTCTCGTAGTGAAAATAATGCAGATAACAGCCGTTTGCTATTACCAAACTCACCTGAAAACACAACACTATATGAACAAGTTAGCTCTATCTTAAAAGAGAAAGGTATTGCGATTGTTAAAAGTGATGCTGGACAAAAAGAGCTCCATACTGATTGGATCACATGGTTACGTGCTGATGAAAACGTACCTTTCCAAACACGTCAGCGTTTAGTAATTGCTCAGTCAGGTAATGTTATTTCGTTAACAGTGACTAATGAAGGTTTACGCCAAGGCGAAACTGAAATGACTGATCCGGCTGAAGTGAAGCGTTATAATATTTTAATGCTTAACGAATTGGTTGATGGCTTAAACCGTATGCGTAATTTAAGCGAAAATACGGCAAGCAGCAACATACAAGGTATTATCGATGTCCAAAGCGGCAGTGATAATGCTGGCCTTCCAGTGATCATCGTTCGTGCACCATTTGATGTGGTTTGGGATAGATTACCTATTGCATTAGAAAGTGTTGGTATGAAGATGGGCGATCGCACACGTTCTAAAGGTTCAATTGAAGTAACCTATAAAGGAATGAGCAGTGCAAACTGGAGTGCGTTAGGTGTTGATAGACCAACTGTTGAAGAAGCGGATTATAAATTACAAGTCGGCGATTTAAATAACCGCAGTAGTTTACAATTTATCAGTGATAAAGGTAAACCATTAACACAATCACAAAATGATCAAATGGTTGCTGCACTGAAAGCTGCTTTCAGTAAGCCTGTAAAATAAGTATTCTTCTTTAAAAATATGAGAAGCCGCACAATATATGTTGTGCGGCTTTTTTATGATCTTAACTTAATTGTATTAATTTAAATTAAACATCATTAATTGAATGCTCTTTTAATGATAGGGTTTAATTTAAATTTATTAATAATATTAATCTTAATGCAATACGCTTAATTTTATGCAATATTGCGTCAATTCTTATTCTTAAATAAAAATAACAAAGCATTCTCTGACTATATGAAGGAGTATTTATGAGTGCAGGTGATATGATTATTCACTTGATATTAAGTGGGATACTTATTGTAGGTGTTTATCAATTTTATTTTTTTACTCAACGATATACATTGAGAGAAGTGAAAATTATTAATTCACCGATTGATGAAAAGATCCCTTTCTGGCCATGGTGGTCATGGATCTATAGCTTTTTATATTATCCCGCAATTTTATATCTCAATTGGATCATTCAAGACTCAAGACAATTTATTATGATTGTTTTTAGTTATATTGTTTTGTTAGTTATGCAAATGTTTTTCTTTGTTGTGTTCCCTGTTGCAACCCCAGTACATTGGCGTACCTTAAACCCAGGAAAAACAGCGTCAGAGAAATTTCTTAAGTTTGTTCAGTATTTTGATGATTCCTCAAACTGCTTCCCAAGTATGCACGTTTCTGTTGCAACACTCACAGCGTGTCTTGCTTATGCAACTTTAGGACCATGGGTTTTCTTATTCCCATTATTTATTGCATTATCTTGCATGTTTACAAAACAACATTACTTAATTGATTTACCTGCCGGCGCTTTATTAGGTTGGTTTGCTTATGAGATCTACTGTTTTATTATTTAATAAAGCATTATGTTATTACGAGATAACATGAATTTTTTTAATATAAAAATAGATAAGAGATAAATCATTAAAACTTGTTAATGCTAATATTGATAACCAGATTAATTTTCAATAAAAAGAAATTAATCTGGTTTTTTTATTATTGATTACTCAAAATAGATGTAATCTGAAACAGATCTAAGGTCTATTAAGAATATCATCTGAAAATAGAAATAATAAGGTGATATAATCTATAATTATTCTTATTCTGACTTTTTATATTTTATATATCCTAATTTTACTAAACCACTCTTTATATTGATTATGATAACTTTAGTTATTAGCGCAGTTATTCAATAGAATTAATTGAAATATGATTTCTAATTATGGTGTGGTTTTCAACAAAAAAACGTTGTGAGCAATGCGTTGTCGCTGAGATTTTTTAGTGATAGTACTCACGTTTTAAAAGCTTTTTTATCTAATCTAGAGTAGAGTATGGGAAGCAAATTTCTTGTTAAACCTATCACATCTTTGGAGTGTGTCAGATGCAGAAAAAAGCTGAGTTGTATCGTGGAAAAGCCAAAACGGTCTACGCCACTGAATCTTCTGATTTTCTTATCCTTGAATTCAGAAATGATACATCAGCGTTAGATGGCCAACGTATTGAACAGTTTGATCGTAAAGGAATGGTAAATAACAAATTTAACCATTTCATTATGAATAAACTGGAAGAAGCGGGTATCCCAACGCAGATGGAACGTTTGCTTTCTGATAATGAAGTGCTAGTAAAAAAACTCGATATGGTACCTGTTGAATGCGTTATCCGTAATCGTGCAGCGGGATCATTAGTCAAACGTTTAGGTATCGAAGAAGGTACACTTTTAAATCCACCAATCTTTGATTTATTCTTGAAAGATGATGCTCGTCATGATCCTATGGTCAATGAATCTTATTGTGAAACTTTTGGTTGGGTGTCTAAAGAAAACCTCGCAGAAATGAAACGTTTGAGTTATAAAGCAAACGATGTCCTTAGCGAACTCTTTGATAAAGCAGGACTTATTTTAGTCGATTTTAAACTTGAGTTTGGTCTATTTCATGGCAAAGTTGTATTAGGAGATGAATTCTCTCCTGATGGAAGCCGTCTATGGGATAAAAACACCTTAGATAAAATGGATAAAGACCGTTTCCGTCAAAGCTTAGGCGGATTAATTGAAGCATACGAAGAAGTTGCACGTCGAATCGGTGTTTCTTTAGACTAAATACGCAAACGATTACGTCAAGTTAAACAAGATGTAATTAGAAAAGGTCAGCTTAAAAGCTGACCTTTTGTTTTAAATATCACGTTTTAAATGAAAATGTATTAAAGAACATAATTAAGTAACTATGCAGATAGCTTGATTGAATTATGTTTAATAATAAGAAAATTTATCGTAATCCTAAGCTTTCTAATAATTGTTTAATCTCATTATTAAGCGCAAGGCTATCAATATATTGATTAATCAGAGGTGTAGGCTGGATAAGCGCATACTTGCACAAAAATATAAGGAAATAACCCACATAAATATCAGCGGCAGTCAGATTTTTACCACAAAGATAAGGTTTGGCGCTGGCTAAGCCCGTTTCTAAGCAATGAAAAGCGCGTTCAAAAGAACCAAAACCAGATGATTTTTGCTGTTCTTCATTAAGTTCAATACCAAGCTCTTTCACCGTAAATGCAGATTCAATAGGGCCTGCTGTAAAAAAGAACCAACGATAATAAGCAGCACGCTCAGGTGAATTAAGGGCAGGAGCAAATCCTTTTTCAATAAACTTATCTGCTAAATAAGCACAAATTGCCGCTGTCTCTGTAACAACGGTTTCGCCATCGACTAATGCAGGAACTTTTGCCATCGGATTAATAGCAAGATATTCAGGGGTGCGCATTGGTTCGCCATATTCTAATTCAACACGCTGATAAGACACATCTAATATTTTTAAGAAAAGTTCAACGGTGTTACCGCGAGACATTGTATTAGTATAAAGAATAAGTTCACTCATAATGTTTCCTTACTGTGTTGATTAATATGAAGTTGTTTAAACTGAAACTATAGCTAAACAAAGAACAGCGAACAGCAAGGAAGATATTACGCAAACGGTGCGTCAGTTTTTGTCAGGAGCCTCTTTGAGGATCTCTTTTTTCCATCGAGAGAGTAAATAGTTTTTAGGGTAAGGCAAATTCTCACTTAATACTTCATAAGAGATAATTCTATCGAGCCTAAAATGGCGATAGCTTTGGCGTAGTTCACACCATGCAGCAATCACTTGTGAATCTTGAAAGTAACCCACAGCAATAGGCCAAATAATTCGAGTGCTTAATTGTTTTTGAGCATCTTTATAATCTATTTTGGCTTTTTTTTCTTCGCGTAAACTAAAACGCATATCTTTAGCAATGGTATGATCAACTTCAATAATTCGGTTAGTGGGAACAAACAATGTATTTTGTTCAAGCAATGTTTGATGCTGTGTTGTTATTACAGCATTGATTTTATTAATTGCCCGTAACGCCGAGTGACTTAACTCTTTATCTGTATTACTTTCTACCCAACGTAAACCTAAAATAAGTGCTTCAAGTTCATTAATATCAAAGGTTAATGGCGGTAGGAGTAAACCTGATTTTAGCTGATAACCTATACCTGCTTCACCCGTAATTTCAGCACCTTGATTACGTAAAGACTCAATATCACGATAAATAGATCTAACACTAATTTGTAATTTATCTGCTAATACCTCTGCCGTTATCGGATAGCGATTTTCTTTTAAAATCTGCAATAAAGTGAGTAAACGTTGAGTTCGAGTCATTAAATTATCTATTTATTAGTGAAGAAAAAATACAAAGGCAAGAAATAAGAATTCTATTATGAAATCGTTAAAAAAGCAGTTTTAATTCCTTATGATGCTTATTTTTTTCGTTGTGACAACGGGTACTAGCTTACTCTGATAGTCTCTATTATCTTGCTCTTAAAAAATAGGGAATAGAGATTGCAATTATTTGTTATTATCTCAAATCAAGTGATAAATTTGTTCATAATAAATCTAAAGTCGTCTATTTAAAATGTGGGGATAAGTTATGCGTTGGAATGATCGCCGAAGAAGTGACAATGTTGAAGATAGAAGAGGGCAATCTTCTCCCGCATCAGGCGGTGGCAATCTCCCATTAGGATTAATTGCACTTTTGTTACGCACTAAATATGGGTTTGTGGTTATTATTGTTTTAGTGATAGCCAGTTTTATGGGATTTGACTTTAACTCATTAACGGGTGAAACCGACCAATCGCCACAACGCAACGAACAACAAAGTGCCCTTTATAATGAAGCCGCAGATTTTAGTAGCGTCGTTTTAGCCAGTACAGAAGATTTTTGGCAAACTATTTTTGCACAAGCAGGCAAACAATATAGCTATCCTAAACTTGTTTTATATACCAACAGCACCACAACGCAATGCGGTACAGGTACAAAAATAATGGGACCTTTTTATTGTCCCGCGGATAGAAAGATTTATCTCGATCTCTCTTTTTATAATGAAATGAAACATAGCCTAGGTGGTGGCGGTGAATTTGCTCAAGGTTATGTGATTTCACATGAAGTAGGGCACCATGTTCAGCATTTATTAGGTATCACTAATCAAATGCGTGAAAAACAACAAATGGCGCGTTCAAAAGCAGAGGCAAATCGTTTATCTGTAAAATTAGAGTTGCAAGCAGACTGTTTTGCTGGAATGTGGGGACATTTTATTGCAGGTGAAGGTCGTATTGATGAAAGCGATTTATTAACTGCGATCAAAACGGCGCAAGCGATAGGTGATGACAAGTTACAGAAACAACAGCAAGGTTATGTAGTGCCCGATAGTTTTACACACGGCACAGCAGAACAGCGCAAGACTTGGTTTATGAGAGGCTATAACAGTGGCAGTATTAAATCTTGCGATACATTTGCTTCTTCGTCTTTGAACTAATACCATTTGTCGGTAAATAAAAGATAATTAACGCTATAAAGAGAAAGGCTTAGGAACAAACATGAGTAACGTTGATCCCTCACTATTAATTTTGCTGGTTCTCGCAGGACTTGGCATTATTAGTCATAATATGACTGTAACGTTAGCAATGCTTGCTTTGCTAGTGATTAAAATCACACCTCTAAATCAATATTTTCCTGTTGTTGAAAAATATGGCATGACTATCGGGATCTTAATTTTGACCATTGGGGTAATGACACCCATAGCAACAGGACGTATTTCAGGGCAAGAAGTTCTTAACTCATTTTTAAACTGGAAATCATTACTAGCAATTGCGATAGGTATCGCGGTTTCTTGGTTAGGCGCACGGGGCGTTTCTCTAATGAATAACCAGCCTTCAACGGTTGCTGGCTTATTAGTGGGAACAGTCATTGGTGTCGCACTTTTCCGAGGTGTGCCTGTTGGACCATTAATTGCAGCTGGTATTCTTTCATTGTTAATCGGTAAATCCTAGCTGTGCCATTGTCTCATTTACATCAATATCAGCAAAAATTAGCTCAATTAGGGCAACGGCAGTTACTGCTATTAGCGGGTGAACCAGTATGGCAAACGGCACAGATCCAGCAAATTACTCAATTATGCCAAGGTGATTGGGTCACTATTTCTTCCAATCAACCCCATGCTATTTTACCTGAACAAGCTATTCGCCTATTGGGACGTGAGTTCCTACATGCGGTTTTTGATGCTAATGAAGGATTTAATACTGATGCTTTAGCCATGTTAACGGGCACATTAAAAGCAGGTAGTGTATTGATTTTGTGCTTGCCTGATATTGAACGTTGGGACAGTTATACCGATAACGATAGTCAGCGATGGAATGATGCTCAAGGTGTGCTTTCAACACCAAATTTTATGGCATGGCTAAAAAACATCACTTTAGGTGATGACAAAGCAATTGTCTGGCAACAATCAACGCCATTTCAATTACCCAAATTGATTGAAAAGGCTAAACCTTGGGCACTTCCACAAGGTAAACCAACCGCAGAACAGCAAGTAATTTTAGATAATTTGCTATTATCGACATCGGGTATTTGGAGTGTTATTGCACCAAGAGGCAGAGGAAAGTCAGCGCTGGCGGGAATGTTTATCGATCAATATCAAGGAAATGTACTGGTATGTGCACCTGCTAAAAATAGTATAGATGTTTTATCTTCACACACCAATAAAGCTATTTCATTTTACTCTCCTGATAATTTATTAGCGCTGTGTATAAATAACGAAATCCAAAGTGATTGGCTGATTATTGATGAGGCTGCTTCTTTGCCTATTGCACAACTAGAAGTGCTGTGTGGTTATTTCCCTAATGTCTTAATGACAACTACAGTACAAGGCTATGAAGGAACAGGGCGAGGTTTTATGCTGAAATTAGGAGACAACATTCCTAATTTGCATACCTATCAATTACAAACACCAATTCGTTGGGCTAAAGATTGTCCATTAGAAAATTGGCTTAATCAGTTGTTATTGCTTGATGAGCTTGAGTCTGATTTCGAGCGTCAGAAACAAGGTGGAGTCGATATCCACCAGCTTCAAGGAAATTGGCATAACAATATTTCACAACTACATGATTTTTATCAGTTACTTACCAGTGCGCATTATCGAACAACGCCACTTGATCTACGACGTTTACTTGATGGTCAAAAACAGCGTTATTGGTCAGCATCAATCAATAAAAAAATCGTGGGTGCTGTGTGGTGTATCGAAGAAGGAGGATTACCTTTCGAACTTGCTTATGATGTTTGGCTAGGTACTCGTAGGCCAAGAGGTAATCTGGTTGCTCAATCATTAGTAACTTATGGTTTAACACCCGATGCAATGTGTTTGAACTCATTGCGTATTAGCCGCATTGCTGTTTTACCTCAATATCGACGCCAAAAAATTGCCGCAACTTTAATTGCTAATATTGTAAAAGAGAGTCAAAAACAGACTATTGATTATCTTTCGGTGAGCTTTGGTTATACCGAAGTGTTAGCACAGTTTTGGATGCAATGTGGCTTTCAAATAGTGCGCTTAGGGGTACATAAAGAGGCAAGCAGTGGATGCTACGCTGCAATGGCAATTTATCCACTAACAGAAAAAGGCGAACAGTTATTACGCTCGTCTTTACGTGCTTTTGCTTTGCAATATCCGCAGATAGAACAGCAAACCAAGCTCTGCTTAGCGGATAATTTAATACCAAATCATATCGCTACATCACAAGACCGTTGGTTAGTGATGGCGGGTTTTGCATTTGCTCATCGTCCAGCACTGACTGTTTATGAGAGTGTTGCTAATTTTTTAGCAGGTTATGAGCAACACTACCCGTTATTAGTGGCTTTTTTTGTAGACAATAAGTCAGTCGAGCAGTGTGTGGCTGAGTTTTCTTTATCAGGAAAAAAAATCTTAACTAAGCAATTAAGAGAGCAATGTGCGCAATTAATGGCTGAAAAAGATCCTCAATTAACATCGCGTTATCAACAGTGGTTAGCTACTTATTCTCATCCTTCTTGTTTTGATTTTGTTTAGGCCAATCATCTTCATCATCCCATTTATCATTAAAATCACGATGTGGAGGCAACTTTCGCTTATTTTTAAGAAATTGCTTGGGATCGATTTTGTTCATATCTTTAATAGCGTTAATGATAATTCCAACTAAAAGAATTAAAATTACCCACCAATAGTCAGCAATCCAGTGCATAAATAAGCCTTATATTTTAAAATTGTTGTTGAGAATGAGGATCTTTTTTATTTACTCTATAAAATAACACAATAAAGCATAGGTTGGAAAAGCACAGCATGAAACGGATATTATTGATTATAGCAGGTTGGTTATGTGTTGGATTAGCTACATTAGGTGTTATTTTGCCTGTGTTACCCACTACACCTTTCTTATTGCTTGCTGCATGGTGTTTTTCTCGTTCATCGAAGCGTTTCCATTATTGGTTACTTTATCGCTCTTGGTTTGGTCCTTATTTACGATATTGGCAAACTTATCACGCTATGCCTAAAGGGGCGAAACCTAAAGCTATCTTAGTGATCTTAATTACCTTTGCGATTTCACTGTGGCTAGTGTCTATGCTTTGGGTCAGAATATTATTGCTGATAATCTTAGTGTGTTTGTTGATATTTATGTGGAGACTTCCTGTTAATGATCAACAAGAAGTCCCATGTGAAAAATAACGTTATTCAGGCAAAACAATGTAACGTGCAAATATTTCGTCAAGATTAGCTAATAGCCACTGTTTACCATAAATATTCTCTTCTTCTAACACAGATTTTAGAATATCAGGTGTATAAGCAAGAGAAGCTTCATGGGAAAGAGGCCAATAACTGATATGCCATGGCTCGTAAGCAATATCGCTCTCTTTATGAGTAAAAGGGCGATAAAAGTCATACGCTGACATATTCTCTGTTAACCATTCATTAAGCTCTGCAAAATAGCCACCATCTTCGTATTCCCAAGGTTCTAATTGTAATGATTGCCCTTCAGGTAAACGAAAAGGATCGTAAATATCAATCTCAGTGCCCCAATGGTGGCGACTTGCACCAGGCAATGCTGACCATTTTAAAATAGCGATACAGCGCTCACCATCTGATAATGCATGAATATCTATTGGCTGGCTTTGTGCATCTAAAACAGGACGAGTACCTTCAAACTTTCCATTCCATATAGCTAATTGGCGATTAAAATCACGAAAAGAGCTGGCTGGCATTAATTTAAAGCCTGCTTTTGTGGCTTGTTGTTGTAATGCTAAAAAAGCTTTAGTGGCATTAAATTGTAAGCGATGCTGACCAGATAAAGTGACTAAATGATCAGTAGAACGGCCAGTTAGCATTAAAGGCGTTATCATAAAATAAGTTGCTCCATAACCCGCTGATAAATTCGGCTAAGCTGTTGTAAATCTGCCGCATTAACACACTCATTAACTTTATGAATTGTTGCATTAACAGGGCCTAATTCGACAACTTGCGCGCCCATTTGGGCAATAAATCGACCATCAGAAGTGCCTCCACTGGTGGAAAGCTCTGGCTCTAAATTGGTGTAATGCTTAACGGAGTAACGGACAGCTTCAAGTAATTTACCTTGCCCAGTAATAAAAGGCTGACCAGATAAAGACCATTCCAACTGATAGCGAAGTTGATGCTTTTGTAGTAACGCTTCTGTACGTTGGCGAATTTCTTCATCTGTAATGGCAGTACTAAAGCGGAAATTAAATTGAATAAACAGCTCACCAGGGATCACATTATTGCTGCCTGTACCTGCATGGATATTAGCAATTTGCATTGTGGTTGCTGGGAAAAACTCGTTACCTTCATCCCAAACAGTATTAACGAGCTCTTGGATAAAAGGGGAGGCAAGATGAATAGGATTTTCTGCAAGGTGAGGGTAAGCGACATGACCTTGCACACCTTGAATAATTAAATTTGCTGTTATTGAGCCTCGACGACCATTTTTTACCATATCGCCTAAATGATGTTGGCTTGAAGGCTCACCCACAAGGCAATAGTCGAGACGTTCGCCACGTGACATTAACGATTGTACGACTTTAACTGTGCCGTCTGCGGCTTTGGCTTCTTCATCCGATGTAATTAAAAAGGCTAGTCGTCCACGGTGATCAGGATAAGAGCGAACAAAACGTTCAGCAGCGACAATCATGGCGGCAAGCGAGCCTTTCATATCCGCCGCACCGCGTCCATATAACATACCATCACGAATAGATGGTTCAAAAGGCGGGTTATCCCACAAATCAAGATCACCTGTTGGTACAACATCAGTATGACCAGCAAAAGCTAGTGTTTCGCCTTCACCACCACGACAAGCCCAGAGATTTTCAGTTTCACCAAAAGGCATTCTTTCAATCGTAAAACCAAGAGGGGCAAGCCTATCGATAATCAGTTGCTGACAACCTTGATCATCAGGGCTGATTGAGGGACGCGAAATCAGTTGTTGTGCAAGCTCAATAACAGGACAGGACATAAAAATTAGGCTCCTGTAAAGGACGAATAATCATTGACATCAAAACCAACAACAAAGCGGTTGTCTGATGACACAAGAATAGGGCGTTTAATGATCGCGGGTTTATCTAACATAAGTGAGATTGCAGAGGTAACATCAGTGATTGCGTTTTTTTCTTCATCAGATAATTGACGCCAAGTTGTTCCTCTTTTATTCACAAGTGTCTGCCAATCTAAATTTTCTGTAAAGGTGCGTAATAATGCTTCCGTCAAACCCTCTTTGCGGTAATCATGAAACGTGTAGGGAACATGATTATCATCTAGCCATTTACGTGCTTTTTTGATTGTATCGCAATTTTTTATGCCGTACATGGTATATGTCAGGTTTGTCGTGGACATGATATTTTCCTTATATGACAATACGTAATATTAGTATTGATGAGAATGAGTGTTATACAATTCCAAAATAACAGCTTTTGTTGTAGTGAAAAATCCTATTTACATTATAAAATATATCGGATATTAAACTGTCACGTTAGTGTAACGAATTGTGTAGCGTAGAGTAATACAAATACGAATAAAGATTTCCGTTGGTAAAAGAGAATATGAAAAGTATTTCACTGAGTCTTATATTGCTTTTACTTTCTTCTTTTAGCTGGGCAGATGAAGAAAATGACAGTCAAAAAGTTGATGAGTATAAAATAGCCTTAGAGGCTTTTTTTAACAGTGATTATTTATTGTGTTTGGGCGAAGGGAAATGGCCTGTGTACAGCAATGAAGATGATGCACCTTGGGTGCTAGAAAGAATGCATGCATTAGTTGAGGCAGGATTGATTGAACAAACCGCAAATGGAGAAGAATGGGTGTTCAATCTCAGTGAAAAAGGGCGCAGAGCATGGCAACCTTATCAAGACTTCTGTTATGGTCACCTGTTCATTAGCCAAATTAAAGAGATCCAACCGATAGGATCAGGCAAAAGTAAAATTTATTTTTATTATGGTGTAAAAGGTATTCCTTCATGGGCAACCAATGAAGAAATACAATCCGCTTTTAGCGAACTTGATATTGTGATTAATGGAATAAATCGAGAGCTGTATCAGTTAAATATCGAAAAATTACCAGATAACCATTTTAAAGTATTAAGTTATCCAGTTCCTATTGAGTAGAGATGATTTAATATAGCACTAAGCAGAATATTCAATAATAGCTCTGATTACCCCGACCTTGTGTCGGGGTAAAGCGTTTAGTACTGATGCTTAATAAGAATAAGACTGGCAGCTAAACGAGAAGTGACTTGCAGTTTCTTTAAAATATTACGAATGTGGACTTTCACTGTTTCTTCAGAAATAAATAAATTCTCAGCAATTTGTTTATTTTTCATTCCAGCAGACACTTCATGAAGAACATCCAACTCTCTTTTAGTCAATGCTGAAAGTGGATCAGAATAGTTTTGCCTAAGTTGAATATATTGCCACACTCGCTCACTATAAACAGGATGCCCAACAGCTGCTTTGCGTAGGCTAAGTAATAGCATGTCTAACTCACACTCTTTTAAAAGATAACCGTTTGCGCCAGCATCCAACGCAGCGTAAACATCATTACGTGAATCAGAAACGGATAAAACAAGAACATAAGATGTTAAACCAGAGCGGCGAAGTGTTCGAATAATATCGATACCTGAACGCCCTTGTAGATTTAAATCCATCATAATTAAGTCTGGATTTAACTGTTTTGCAGCGGTTACAGCCTCTTGAGCATTGCCACTTTCGCTTACTACGACAAAGTCCTTGTCTTTTTCTAACAATAGCCGTAATCCATATCTCATGATAGGGTGATCATCCACTATCATAATTGAGTAGCTAGGCATAACCCCTCTCCCTAAAAAAAAATAATAATGTGCGTAATCTTTCCAATAGCAGAAAATAAAAAAGTAAATTCCAAATGAGGAATAAAAATTAGAATCAGACATCTTATTAAAACAATAAGAAAATAAAATTGACGGTTCGCAATATTACACCAATTATTGTTACGGGTAAAAAAGAAAATAACCAAAACGACTAACAAAAAATCTAATTCTATAAAATCTTTATAGTTACAATGAGTTGTGCAGAGATAAGGCTATTTAAAAAATAATCAAAAAGTGAAAATAGTTATTGTTTTTTTAAACAATATAAAAAAATTAATTATTTTAAATGTTAATTTAATATCTGGTAAATAATAAACAAATATTGTCTTTTTTCTGTTCGAGTTTATTACACCGGTGAAATTAAATAGTGTTAATAATATACCTATAACTAGGTATTAATTGTTTATAATAAATCTTGTTTACTAATTTGAAAAAAGTGTCGGAGCCGTCATGATTTAACGCTCCATTACCATTATACTAACGAAGCCCTTACCCTATTGATACAAAGGATATGAAGATGGAAGACAAATTAAAACAAAGCGCTCTAGATTTTCATGAATTTCCCGTACCTGGCAAAATCACAGTAACACCAACAAAACCACTCATAACCCAACGTGATTTAGCATTAGCTTATTCACCAGGCGTCGCCGCTCCTTGTTTAGAAATTGCAGCAGATCCTCTTGCTGCTTATCGCTACACAGCCAAAGGTAACCTTGTCGCGGTGATTTCAAATGGTACTGCGGTACTTGGACTTGGAAATATCGGTGCCTTAGCAGGTAAGCCTGTAATGGAAGGTAAAGGCGTTTTGTTTAAGAAGTTTTCTGGCGTTGATGTTTTTGACATTGAAGTTAATGAGACAGATCCTGACAAACTCGTTGATATTATCGCATCATTAGAGCCAACATTTGGTGGTATTAACCTCGAAGATATTAAAGCACCAGAGTGTTTCTATATTGAGAAAAAACTGCGTGAGAAAATGAACATTCCTGTATTCCATGATGATCAGCATGGTACAGCGATTATCTCTACAGCCGCAATTCTCAATGGCTTGCGTATTATTAAAAAAGAAATTAGTAAAGTAAAATTAGTGGTATCAGGAGCAGGTGCCGCGTCTATTGCTTGTATGAACTTATTAGTTGCTTTAGGGCTAACACGCGAAAACATCACTGTATGTGACTCTAAAGGGGTTATCTACCGTGGACGTGAAGCTAATATGGCAGAAACCAAAGCTGCTTATGCAATCGAAGATAACGGTACTCGTACATTAGATGACGTTATTAATAATGCTGATATTTTCTTAGGTTGCTCAGGACCTGGCGTATTAACGCAAGAAATGGTCAAGAAAATGGCTCGCGATCCACTTATTCTCGCGCTTGCAAACCCAGAACCTGAAATTTTACCGCCGTTAGTAAAAGCTGTACGTTCAGATGCGATTATCTGTACAGGGCGTTCTGACTACCCAAATCAGGTTAATAACGTATTGTGTTTCCCATTCATCTTCCGTGGCGCATTAGACGTTGGTGCGACAGCAATTAATGAAGAGATGAAACTCGCTTGTGTTCATGCTATTGCAGAATTAGCACTCGCGGAACAAAACGAAGAAGTTGCTTCTGCCTATGGTGATCAGGAACTCTCTTTTGGTCCTGAATACATTATTCCGAAACCGTTTGATCCACGTTTGATTGTGAAAATTGCGCCAGCAGTTGCAAAAGCGGCGATGGATTCAGGTGTTGCAACACGTCCAATTGAAGATTTCTCTGCTTATATTGAACACCTTAATGAGTTTGTTTATAAAACGAACTTATTTATGAAACCTATTTTCTCGCAAGCGAAAAAAGAGAAAAAACGCATTGTGTTAGCAGAAGGGGAAGAAAACCGCGTACTGCATGCAACACAAGAATTAGTAACATTAGGATTAGCCACTCCAATTTTAATTGGTCGTCCTAGTGTGATTGAAATGCGTATTCAGAAATTGGGTTTACACATTAAAGCTGGTAAAGACTTTGAGGTGGTGAATAATGAAAACGACCCACGTTTCAAAGAGTATTGGCAAGAATATCACCAAATCATGAAACGTCGCGGTGTATCACAAGAGCAAGCTCGCCGTGCAATGATTGGCAATCCAACACTTATTGGTGCCATTATGGTTCGCCGAGGTGAAGCAGATGGCCTGATTTGTGGTACTGTGGGTAGCTATTCTGAACATTTTGAAATCTACAAAAATGTGTTTGGCTTACGTGAAGGAATGGAAACCGCAGGAGCAATGAATGCTCTGCTATTGCCAAGTGGTAACACCTTTATTACAGACACTTACGTTAATGAAGATCCGACCGCAGAACAACTAGCCGATATTACGATTATGGCTGCTGATACTATTCGTCGCTTTGGTATCGAGCCAAAAGCAGCGCTGGTTTCTCGTTCAAGTTTCGGCTCATTTGATAGCCCATCTTCAATCAAACTCAGAAAAGCGTTAGAGATAATCAAGCAACGTGCACCTGAATTAGAGATTGATGGTGAAATGCATGCAGATGCAGCATTAGTAGAATCTATTCGCCGTGATGTGATGCCAGATAGTCCATTAAAAGGCGCTGCAAACCTATTAGTTATGCCAACAATGGAAGCTGCACGTATTAGCTATAACTTGCTGCGTGTGACAAGCTCTGATGGTGTGACAGTAGGACCAGTATTAATGGGTATTGCTAAACCTGCCCACATCTTGACGCCAATTGCATCAGTACGTCGTATCGTGAATATGGTGGCATTAGCTGTTGTGGAAGCTCAGGCACAATCTCAAAATTAATTGTTACTAATTAAATAATTCCATTCATAAAGCGCCTTTTATTGAAGTGACCCCCGATAGTTGGACAACCGATTATCGGGGGTTTTTTATGCTCATCAAATCAGCATAAAGAATGTTAAATACAAATTAATATAAGAATGATATTGATAATTATTAGCAACAATATTAACCTATGCGTCTAACTAAAGTAGGTATATATAACTAATAGGATGATTATGTTTTTCTCAATATCAAAAAGGATCTTACTACTAGTTTCATTAATAAGTCTTTCAGCATGTCATTCAATAGAAAAACAACCTGTATCAACCGTAGATCTGGCAATTATTCAGTCAGCAAACATCATTGATACTCAGACTGGGCAATCCATCACAGCAGACACACTGTTAACACGATTAGCAAGTCAATCACATGTGATTATTGGTGAAAAACATGACAATGCTTATCATCATGATATTGAATATTGGTTAATGACAGAGCTACCTAAAAAACGCCCTCAAGGAGCGGTTTTACTTGAGATGCTAACGCCAAGCCAGCAATCATTAGTGGATAACACAAAGAAACGTTATTCAGGCTCTGAATATCTACGAGATGAGCGACTAATGGCTGCATTAAAATGGAATTCAGGTTGGCCTTGGAAATGGTATGGCAATATAGTTAAAGCAGGGCTAAGCGCTGATTATCCTTTATTAGCGGCAAATATTGATCGCAGTGAAATATCTAGTGCGTATAAAAATCCTCCTATTATTGATGGTGTGCATTCAACTGATACATCTGTTCGCCAACTTATTCAAAAAACAATTGAGCTTTCTCATGGCGGTGAGCTTGATAAAACACAAGCAGAAAAAATGACGGTTATTCAGCAATTGCGTGATCGTGCAATGGCTAAAAGTTTATTAGATGCTCCGACACCCGCACTGTTAATTGCTGGCTCTTTTCATGCCACAAAAGTAATGGGTGTACCTTTACACGTTGCTGATCTAGCGCCGAATGAAAAAGTAACTGTGGTGATAATGACGGAAGAGGGAAGTGATGTGACTTCCGTTCATGCCGATTATCTTTGGATAACACCTGTCGCCTTACCTTAATTTATTGATAATACGAATATGCTTATTTCTTCTTGTATGGATCAAATGCCAAAATTTCAGCTTTGTAGTTCTAAAGCATTTATTTTGGCTCTCGGTGTACATGCTATTTTTGTCATGGCTTATTTTTATTTCAATAAAGAGAATACGGTACTTATACAAGAGCCAGAATTAGCTGTAATGATGAGCTTAAGTGAAAACGTCCAAGCACTCAGTGATGAAAAACAGGTTGTAGGCGTCGATCAACAATTGGCGGTAGCAAGTCAAAAAAAGGTAGAGCAAGATATTGCTGAAAAACAGCCTGATCTGATTGTGAATGAAAATGCAGATATTTTGCTCGAAAAACCTAAAAAAAGAGTCAATGTAGAGCAAACAGCTAAAGTGACACCTATAACCTCTCCGGTAAAGCCCGCGCCTACTATTAGCGAAAATGTGTCTAGCCAATCAGCACCATCAAGCAGTCGCTCTGCGGCGAAACAGCAATCTAATGATGTTAGTGCAAATTATGATAGCGATTCAGATAGCACGGAAAGCGCATTAGCATTATGGCAAGCTAAAACAAAAGGGCATCTTAATCGCTATAAAGCCTATCCCGAAGAAGCTAAAAGTAAAGGTAGAACAGGGATTTCTAAAGTACGCTTTATTGTTGATGAACAAGGTTATGTCATATCGAGTGAATTAATTCTTAGTAGTGGCGTGCGTTCTTTAGACAGAGAAGCACAACGAGTACTCAAACGTGCAGAGCCCTTACCGATACCACCAATTGAGTTATTGTCGAAAGGTAAAATAATGGTTGAAATGCCAATTGAGTTTTCTACACTAACGTTCTAACGACAGGTCAAAAAGGAAATAAAACGTTATGCTAGTCGCAACAAAAAAACGGATGACGTTGCAATTAACGAGTGTGATCATGGCATTGTTAATTTCAGCAACACCTGCATTGGCTCAAAATCAGAAGGACTCCCTAGTGATGCCACCAAAAGCGAATAAAGTGCCTCATGTGATGACAGAACATGGAGACACGCGCACCGATAATTACTATTGGCTAAGAGATGATTCACGTAAAGATCCTAACGTGCTTGATTATCTGAATGCTGAAAATGCCTATACTGAATCAGTGATGAAAGAAGGCAAGGCGCTCGAAGAAACGCTCTTTAATGAAATGGTGAGCCGTATGGCTCAAAACGATGAATCAGTGCCTTATATTTATAATGGCTATACTTATCGTACTATTTATCAAGAAGGTAAAGATTTCCCTATTTATCAGCGTAAACCAGTAAATAGCGAAGGTGAATGGGAAGTTCTCGTTGATGGAAACGAACGTGCTAAAGGGCACGAATTCTATCAATTAGGTGATTTGACAATCAGCCCAGATAACAAACGTATCGCTATTGCAGAAGATAAAGAAGGGCGCAGAAACTATAATGTTGCCTATAAAGATTTATCGGATAATACATGGAAAGAGAATGTGTTAACCAATATCTCAGCAAATCTTGTGTGGGCAAACGACAGCAAAACACTATTTTATGTTGATAAAGATCCGCAAACCTTACTGCCTTATCAAATCTATCGCCATCAATATGGCACCGATCGTAAACAAGATGTCAAAATCTTCGAAGAAAACGACGATCGCTTTTATACATGGATGGGTAAAAGTAAATCTGAAGATTACATTCTTGTCTCTATTGAAAGCTCAACAACCTCAGAATCTCGTTTAATTGATGCGAATGCGCCAGAAAAACCAATGGTAATATTCTCTGCGCGTCAAGAAGGGCGTGAATATGATATCGACCATTTTAATGGTGAATTCTATATTCGTTCGAATCATGAGAGTGAATTGTTTGGTCTTTATAAAACGGCATCAATCGATAAGCCTTGGGAAACCGTCATTGCACCACAAAAAGAGGTCGATTTAGAAGGTTTTGATCTCTTTAATCGCTGGTTAGTTGTGGAAGAAAGAAAACAAGGACTAGTGTCATTACGTCAAATTGATTGGAAAACAGGTCAATCGACAAATGTGACCTTTGACGATCCTGTTTATATGGCATGGCTAGGTTTTAACCCTCAAGCAGATAGCGAAGAGCTTCGCTTTGGTTATACTTCCATGACAACGCCTTCTTCAACTTATCAATGGAATATGCAAACGCATCAAAAGCAATTGCTTAAACAGCAAGAAGTGAAAGGCTTTGAACGCAATTTATATGAAAGCGAGCGTATCTGGGTAAAAGCACAAGACGGTGTTGAAGTTCCCGTATCATTGGTTTATCGCAAAGACTTATTTAAGAAAGGTGAAAATCCTATCTTAATTTATGGCTATGGCTCTTACGGTAGCAGCATCGATCCTTCGTTTAGTTCACCTCGTTTAAGCTTATTAGACCGAGGCTTTGTGTATGCCATTGTGCATGTGCGTGGTGGCGGTGAATTAGGTAAACGCTGGTATAACCAAGGTAAAATGGAACATAAAGTTAATACTTTTACAGACTTTATTGATGCTACTAAATATCTAATTGCCAAAGGTTACGGAGCACCCAAACACGTTTACGCTATGGGTGGCAGTGCGGGCGGATTATTAATGGGCGCCGTTGTGAATATGGCACCTGAATTATACCGAGGTGTTGTATCTCAAGTTCCATTTGTGGATGTTGTGACAACAATGCTTGATGCTTCAATTCCTTTAACAACAGGGGAATATGAAGAATGGGGAAATCCTGCGGATAAAGACGTTTATTTCCGCCTAAAATCGTATAGCCCATATGACAATGTGGTTGCCAAGGCATACCCTCATTTATTAGTCACAACAGGGTTACATGATTCACAAGTGCAATATTGGGAGCCTGCAAAATGGGTTGCGAAATTGCGTGAATTAAAAACAGATAATAATCTGCTATTACTTGAAACTAATATGAGTGCAGGGCATGGTGGTAAATCAGGGCGTTTTAATCGCTTACGCGATACAGCAAAAGAATATGCCTTTATTCTGATGTTAGAACAGCCTGAAGTCTATTTTAAAGCTCAAAATATAAAATAGAATAATCAGTAATAGTAAATCAGTTTAATAAATTAGCCTGTCTCTCTTTAAGGGAGACAGCGCTATTATTTAAAGCAAACATAACAATAATAATATTTTCTAGTTTAATTTACTTTATATAAAGCAACGTGAGCCTATTTAAATAAAAATAAAGAATAGGTTTATTATGAAATTTACAAGGAAAATACTTAGCACTCTTATTTTATTTTCGGGTGTTAATCATCTTGCCATTGCATCTGAAACAGATAAAGCGATTCAATTTAGTAGCTTAAAAGTTTCATCAGCACAAAAAGAAACGCCTGAACAAAAAGCATTGGGAAAACCGGGTGCTTATAGCTCTATTGGTGAAATTAATAATCTTGAATCTGTTGAACAAACATTACGTTCAACGCCGGGAACATATACTCAAATGGATGTGAGTCAGCCGGGCATTGGTGTTAATATTCGCGGATTAAGTGGTTTTGGTCGCGTTAATATGATGGTTGATGGTGTCACTCAAACTATGTATAGCACATCACCTAGCCAATATGCGCATGGCGCGCAACCTTACAACCAATTTAATAGCATGATCGATCCGAATTTTATTATTCAAATCGATATTTCTCGTGGTCAACAAGACGGTGAAAATAGTATTAATGCCCTGGCAGGAAGTGCTAATTTTAAAACTATTGGTGTAGAAGATATTTTATTTCAAGGACACACTTGGGGTGTCAGAAGTAAAGCAGCTGGTGGTACAAATGGCTTAGGTTATAACGGTATGGTTGCTTTTGCAGGGCAGCGCTCATTATTTAATGATAATGGTTCAGTTGGCGCAATGCTTGCATTAAGTGGACATAAAATAGAATCGTCTTATAAAAATGGCGCTGGCTTTAATAGTGAAGAATTTTCTACAAGTAAAGAATTTAATCAAAGACCACACTCAGAACTTACCAAAATAAATATAAAACCAAATGATTCTCATGAATTAGAATTAAGTGGTCGTTTTTATAACAATGATTTTAATCGCCGTAAAATTGATGCTAAAGATTATTATGCAAAATATCGCTATACACCATTAAATGATCTATTTGATAGCGAAATTCTGCTTAGCCATAGTCAAGCATCGCAAAAGTTTGCGGGTGATTCTCTTGTGAGTTTACGTGAAGCAAATGCAAAAAATATATCTGATTCACTAGTCGCTAAAAATACCAGCCGCTTTAATTATGATGAATTGGATATGGCATTAACACTGGGCACAAAATTAATGTCAACAGAATACAAACGCAGTGTTATTGCACCTTCTACTGATCCGTGGCAAGCACAAAATATGGTTGAATATAATACGTTTGCACCTCAAGGAAAAAATGATTTAACCAGCTTCTTTTCACAAATGAAATTTGAATATGATATTTATACTCTCGACCTTAATTTAAATTATGTCGATTATCATATTAAAGGGCGAAAACCCGCTTGTGATCCACGAGCCGCATGTTTCCCCGAAGGTGAAATGAACCTCAGTCGCCATGATAGAAATTGGGATCCAGGCATGTTGTTTTCTGCCGAAATTATTCCTGAATTCCAGCCTTTTGTAAGCTATGCACACACCATGAGGGCACCGACATCACAAGAGATCTTTTTTGCCAATGAAGGTGGTGCTTCAATGAATCCATTTTTAAAAAGTGAAAAAGCCGATACCGTCCAAATTGGTTTTAATAGTTATCACCCAGATTTAATGATGGAAGGTGATAGTTTACGATTTAAAGGATTGTGGTATCACACAAAAATCAAAGACTACATTTCCAGTGATTCTTATTTGGTATGTAAAGGTGGGGTGCGTTGTAAAAATGACGGTTCTTTAACTGGCGAGGATTACGCGGGGATAGAATACGATGGGAATATTTTCTTGTACACCAATAGCCTTGATCCTGTGACTTTACGTGGTTATGAGCTACAAGCAAATTATGACGCAGGGGTGTTTTACACTAACCTTTCATACAGTGATCAACGAACTTCACAGCCGACTTCGATTGCCAGTACAGACTTTGGGCAAACGCCCGCTTCTGAATTACCTAAATATTATGCCACTATTGATACTGGTGTTCGCTTCTTTGATGACCAGTCATTAGAACTAGGCACTGTGATCCAAATAACGGGAAAAGCACGTAAATCCTCACCAGAAGGGGTAGATTACGATACAGGTAAAGTACCAATGGTACAGCAAGATGATATCCCAACGGTTGTCGACGTTTATAGTAATTACAGAATTAATAAAAATATTTCTTTAAAATTTGCCGTGCATAATTTAATGAATAAAAACTATTCTAATGCGCTTGATAGAAGTAATTCAGCGCCGATTATGCAAGATCCGAGTGCAAATACACAAACTGCCCGTGGCAGAAGTTATCTTTTTGCAGGAGAAGTACGTTTTTAATGTAACGTAATGATTATCTTAAAGTATAAATAATAAAAAACGGCATCAAAGGAAGATTGGTGCCGTTTTTTGTATCACGGTTTCACTAAACAATAATATTTAAGTTAATCGTCACTTTTAGGTGTTGTTTTACGTTTAGCTCTTATCTTTTGTGTTTTAACTACTTCACTGGTGATCCAACCATCTTCAACGCGTGTTTTCAACGGATCGCCAATTTTCACTTGTTTGGTATTTTTCAGCACTTCTCCAGACTCTGTTTCGCTAATACTGTAACCGCGAGAAAGTGTTGCGAGAGGACTCACACTTTCTAAACGAGAGCAACTAATAGCGAATTGTTCACGTTGACGAGATAACTGTAGTGAAATACTTTCTCTCATACGGTAAATCAACTGCTGTTGTTGGCGAAGTAATGCTTGAATTTGTGAACTAGGCTCTTGGTAATTAAGGCGTTTTTGTAGTTGTGTTTGTTGATGTTGCTTGGCTTGCAATAGCCGCTGAAAACTAGTGACTAAACGCTGTTGTGTGGAAGCTAATACATTTTGCTGACGAGCAAGACGTAAATGAGGATGCTGTTGCTGTAAACGATGATGGAGCTGTGTTATTGCGCGTAATTTTTTCGCTAAATAGTAATCCATCGCCATTTCAAGGCGTTGTTGCTGTGATTGTAGTTGGCGCAATAGCTCAAGTTTGTTACGACTAATGAGTTCTGCCGCCGCAGAAGGGGTTGGCGCTCTAAGGTCGGCAATAAAATCAGCAATGGTCACATCGGTTTCATGACCAACTGCACTTACAATTGGAATTTCACTGGCAAAAATAGCACGAGCAACGCGTTCATCATTAAATGCCCAGAGATCTTCTAACGAACCGCCACCACGACCAACAATTAAAACATCACACTCTTTACGGCGGTTAGCAAGTTCGATGGCATGAACAATCTGCATAGGCGCTTCAGCACCTTGAACAGCGGTTGGGTAGATAAGCACTGGCAAAGAAGGATCACGACGACGAAGAATATTTAAGATGTCGTGTAGTGCTGCTCCGGTTGATGAAGTGATAACACCAATTTGTTTAGCGGGAGATGGCAGGGGTTTTTTATGAATTGCATCAAATAACCCCTCCGCACTGAGTTTTTGTTTTAATAGCTCAAATTGTTGTTGTAATAGCCCGTCACCAGCAGGTTGCATACTCTCAACAATCAATTGGTAATCGCCTCGTGGCTCATACAATGTAATTGTTGCGCGAACTAAAACTTGCTGACCATGCTGAGGGCGAAAAGTAACTTTAGTATTTTGCCCACGAAACATCGCCGCTCTGATTTGGGCATTCGTATCCTTTAACGTAAAATACCAGTGACCAGAAGAAGGTTGAGTAAAATTGGAAATTTCAGCGCTGATCCAAATGCGACCCATTTCCATTTCTAATAACTGGCGAACGGTCTTATTTAGACGGCTAACAGTAAAAATATTATTGTTTATCGGTAGTGTCATGTGAGCCAGATCAAATTTTAAAACAAAGACTTAATTGATTGATACTACCTAAGTTAGTGGCAGGATCAATAAAAATTTTGAAAAAAAGCTAGAAGCAACCGATTACGGTGTGTATAATTCCGCGGCAATATTTTCTATTTCCTAAAAGCCGCCTTGGTGAGATATTGCTATGTTACGAATTAAAAAAGAAGCACTTACATTTGATGATGTTTTGTTAGTTCCTGCACACTCCACTGTTCTTCCTAATACTGCCGACTTGTCTACTCAACTGACTGAAACAATCCGCCTAAATGTTCCTATGCTGTCTGCTGCAATGGATACTGTGACTGAAGCGCCTTTAGCTATCGCATTAGCTCAAGAAGGTGGAATTGGTTTTATCCACAAAAACATGTCTATCGAACGCCAAGCTGAAGAAGTTCGTCGTGTGAAAAAACATGAAAGTGGTGTTGTCACTGATCCTATCACCGTAACACCAGAAACTTCTTTACGTGAAGTTCAAGCAATGACTGAACGCAATGGCTTTGCGGGTTACCCAGTTGTGACTAATGACAACGAATTAGTGGGTATTATTACTGGTCGTGATGTTCGTTTTGTTACTGATTTAGACCAACCAGTTACTGCGGTAATGACACCAAAAGAGCGCTTAGTGACAGTACAAGAAGGTGAAGCACGAGATGTTGTCATGCAAAGAATGCATGAAAAACGTGTAGAGAAAGCCTTAGTGGTTGATAACAACTTCCATCTGAAAGGTATGATCACTGTAAAAGATTTCAAAAAAGCAGAACGTAAACCAAACGCATGTAAAGATGAACACGGTCGTTTACGTGTAGGTGCTGCTGTTGGTGCAGGTGCAGGTAACGAAGAGCGTGTAGCAGCATTAGTTGCCGCTGGCGTTGACGTTTTACTTATTGACTCTTCTCACGGTCACTCTGAAGGCGTATTACAGCGCATTCGTGATACTCGTGCATTGTATCCAAATCTCCCTATCATTGGTGGCAACGTTGCAACCGCAGAAGGTGCTTTAGCACTGGCAGATGCAGGTGTAAGTGCGGTTAAAGTTGGTATTGGTCCTGGTTCAATTTGTACAACACGTATCGTAACTGGTGTTGGTGTACCACAAATTACCGCTATTGCAGATGCAGTTGAAGCACTGAAAGATCGTAACATTCCTGTTATTGCAGATGGTGGTATTCGTTTCTCTGGCGATATCGCAAAAGCATTAGCAGCAGGTGCAGCTTGCGTGATGGTTGGTTCAATGTTTGCAGGTACTGAAGAATCTCCGGGCGAAATCGAACTATTCCAAGGCCGTTCTTATAAATCCTATCGTGGCATGGGCTCATTAGGTGCGATGTCTAAAGGTTCATCAGATCGTTACTTCCAAACTGACAATGCAGCAGACAAATTAGTACCAGAAGGTATCGAAGGTCGTGTTGCTTATAAAGGTTTATTAAAAACTATCGTTCACCAACAAATGGGTGGTTTACGCTCATGCATGGGCTTAACAGGCTGCGCAACAATTAAAGAATTGAATACTAAAGCTGAATTTGTTCGTATCAGTGGTGCCGGTATTCAAGAAAGCCATGTCCATGATGTGACCATCACGAAAGAATCACCTAACTATCGCTTAGGTATGTAATTTATTCCGAGAAAGGCTTGTTTTGATTATAAATTAGCAAGCCTTTCAACTTTATGACTTTATCTGTTTTGGAATTCACCACAAATGACAGCAAATATCCATAATCATCGCATTCTTATCCTTGATTTCGGTTCACAGTATACGCAGCTTATTGCTCGTCGTATCCGTGAAATCGGCGTTTATTGTGAACTCTGGGCATGGGATGTTACAGAAGAACAAATTCGTGAATTTAATCCTAATGGTATTATTCTGTCTGGTGGCCCTGAAAGTACTACTGAAGACAACAGCCCTCGTGCGCCAGAATACGTATTTAATGCAGGCGTTCCTGTATTAGGAATTTGTTATGGTATGCAAACGATGTCAATGCAATTAGGTGGCGACGTCGAAGTTTCTGGTGAGCGTGAATTTGGTTATTCACAAGTTGAAATTCGTGAAACTTGTGCTCTGTTCAATGATATTCAAGATTCAGTTAGCGAAGATGGCAAACCACTATTAGATGTGTGGATGAGCCACGGTGACAAAGTTACTGCTATTCCATCAGACTTTGTAACAGTAGCCAGCACTGAAACTTGCCCATTTGCTATTATGGCGAATGAAGAGAAACGTTTTTATGGTGTTCAATTCCATCCAGAAGTTACACACACCCATCAAGGCTTAGCGATTTTAAAACGTTTCGTTTTAGATATCTGTGGTTGTGATGCTCTGTGGACTTCTGCTGCAATTATTGAAGACACTGTTGCTCGTTTAAAAGAGCAAATTGGTGATGATCACGTTATTTTAGCATTATCAGGTGGTGTTGATTCTTCAGTGACTGCATTATTGTTAAACCGTGCGATTGGTAAACGTTTAACATGTGTATTTGTTGATAACGGCTTATTGCGTCTGAATGAAGCAGAACAAGTCATGGAAATGTTTAAAGGTAAATTTGACCTAAATATTATCCATGTTGAAGCAGAAGAACGTTTCTTAACTGCGTTGAAGGGCGAAAACGATCCTGAGAAAAAGCGTAAAATCATTGGTCACACATTCATTGAAATCTTTGATGAAGAAGCGGTTAAACAGCCACAAGTTAAATGGTTAGCGCAAGGTACTATTTACCCAGATGTGATTGAATCTGCCGCATCTGCAACAGGTAAAGCTCATGTGATTAAATCACACCATAATGTGGGTGGTTTACCTGATGATATGAAACTGGGTTTAGTTGAGCCATTAAAAGAACTATTTAAAGATGAAGTTCGTAAAATTGGTCTAGAGTTAGGCTTACCTTACGACATGCTTTATCGTCATCCATTCCCAGGTCCTGGTTTAGGGGTTCGTGTATTAGGTGAAATCAAAAAAGAGTATTGTGATTTACTGCGTCGTGCTGATGCTATCTTTATTGAAGAATTGCATAAAGCTGACTTATATAACAAAGTAAGCCAAGCATTTACCGTGTTCTTACCTGTGCGTTCAGTGGGCGTTATGGGTGACGGTCGTAAATATGACTGGGTTGTTTCATTACGTGCAGTTGAAACTGTGGACTTTATGACAGCACATTGGGCACATTTACCATATGACTTCTTAGGTCGTGTTTCTAACCGCATTATCAATGAAGTTAGTGGTATCTCCCGTGTTGTTTATGATATCAGCGGTAAACCACCAGCAACAATTGAGTGGGAATAAAATACCGTTTATCAGCAATAGTTGATAAAGGTTAAAAAACCAAAAGCCATCAGTAAGTTACTGGTGGCTTTTTTTTATATATATCTATTCACTAGTTGTAGGATTATTTTTATAAATAATAAATTCAATAAAGTTTTGAATTGATATTTGTTCACTTAAAGGTAATTTAGAATAGGCTTTTCTATCGTAATAAATAGCGCCTTTATCATTCTTAGGGATTAATAATTCGTAAGCCTGACGCCCCATTGCCTTAGCAATAGCATCAATACTTTCAGCGGTGGCACTGGCTTCACAATTAATAATGCGGTTAACCGTTGATTGTGCAAGACCCGAATCAACAGAGAGTTTAACTCTTGATTTTATTCCATCGTTTAACATAAATGTTGTGATGTTATCTGAGAGTATTTTTCCGATCTCGGTCGGAATGTATTCTTCTTTTTCTGGCTCTGTATGACCTTCTTTTAAATGGTCTATATCCATCCAATATTTACTAATTCTAGTCACATACTCAATTTTACGTGACATAGGATCGGTGAGTTCACGATGACTTTTTAAATTTTTTGGTGATAGGTAACGGGAGATCATACTTGGGGCTACACCTAATGCATTAGCCAGTAATTTTTGTTTGCCGTTGTAGTAGCGTTCAATAATATAAATCAGGTTATCTTTTCTAATTTCAGCAATGCTTTTAAATTTATTGTTATTCATAGAAAAATCCATTATTAGTTACATTGAATTGATCACTTTTTTTTAACTTCGTTATTATTGTTTAATACTCGAATTATAAACAAGAGCATCTACATGATGTTGTAATTTAATAAAATAGGAGATAAGGATATCATGCATAATGAGATATTAAAAAAATTACCGCAAATAGAGCAAGAGCATCAAGTTAAATTACTTTATGTTGCAGAAAGTGGTAGTCGAGCTTGGGGATTTGCCTCAACAGATAGTGATTATGATGTTCGGGGTATTTTTATACGGCCTCGTAATGCTTATCTTTCTATTGATAAACCTAAAGAAACCTTCGAATGGATAGAAAATAGTTGGTTTGATGTAGGCGCTTGGGATATTACCAAAGCTCTACACTTATTACGCAAATCGAATTGTATATTATTAGAGTGGCTCCAATCGCCAATAATTTATCAACAATATCCTAATGTTCAAAAAGAGTTATTTGAGCTTGCAGAACTCTATTATCAACCAAAAGTGATTGTTCATCATTACAGAGGAATTGCTAAAGTTGTGAGTGGATATTGTCCTGAAAATAACGCTAAAAATGAGATTAGTGCAGAGCCAATAAAATTAAAAAAATGGTTCTATATGTTACGCTCTCTTTTATCCGCTTATTGGACAGTGAAAATGAGTAGCATTCCGCCTATGGAATTGGATAAGCTGATAAAAATTTTAACTATCGAAGAACAAAAAGCCATCAAAGAACTAGTAGAATTTAAATCAGATAAAGATGAACATTTTACTTGGGTGCCAACAGATGCAATGCAACATCTAGTGATCTTTTTATGGCAAGAGACAAATGTTCAATTAACCAAGAGAACAGTACCCGATAATAATATTTTAAATAATTGGTTTAGGAAAAAATTAGATGAAACTGACTATTGAAGATATAAAACCTTACCTTTTATTTGAAAGTATTGCTGGAAGTCGTTCACATAATCTTGCAACGGAAACATCAGATACAGATATTAAAGGTGTCTTTTATCTTCCTAAAGATCTTTTTTATGGGTTGGAATACACACCACAAGTAAGTAATGAAACCAATGATATAGTCTATTATGAACTTGGACGATTTATAGAACTATTGTGTGCATCTAATCCTAATATTTTAGAGTTACTTAATTCACCCGAACAGATGGTTACTTATCGACATCCTTTAATGTCATTGATAAAACCAGAATGGTTTTTGTCTAAAACTTGTGTTCAAACATTTGTGCGCTATGCACAAGGGCAGATTAAGAAAGCTCAGGGACTAAACAAAAAAATAGTAAATCCGGTCGAAAAAAAATTAAAAACTATTCTTGATTTTTGTTATGTCATTGAAGATGGAAAAACAACATTAATCAATACTTGGTTAGAAAATCGACGTTGGAAACAAGAGAATGTTGGGTTAGCAAAACTTACTCATGCTCAAGATACTTATGCAATTTATTATGGTGATAAAGTGCCTTATCAAGGAATAATAAAAAAAGAAAATGCTAATGATGTATTGCTAAGTAGTATTTCTAAAACAGCAAAACTAGAAGGTTATCTTAGCTTTAATAAAGAAGGTTATAGTGCATATCGCAAGCAATATCATGAATATTGGCAGTGGGTTGAGCAACGTAATGATGTTCGTTACCAACAAAACATCGATCATGGCAGAAGTTATGATAGCAAGAATATGATGCATACCTTTAGATTACTCTATATTGCATTAGGGATTGCACAAGAAGGTAAAGTGAAGGTTTGGTGTGATAACAGAGATGAATTATTAGTAATTAAGGCAGGTCAGTTTAGTTATAATGAATTATTAGAGCGCAGTGAAATTCTTATTAAGACTATTAAGAGAGCATTTCAATTAAGCCTGTTGCCTGAAAAAATTGAGCCTTCAATTGCAGAAGTTGCTCTTATAAATATAAGAAAAGAGCTTTATAACTAATAGAAAAATAAACTAGCCTAGAAAACTAATATCCCTTACGTAATGTAAGGGATATGCTATTTTAAATATTTTAAGTATACAAACTAAATGTAAAAATATTTATTAAATAGCGTTGATATATAAAAATATTAATTAGTTGCAAGATACTCTGGGTAAGCATCTGTTAACTTCATATATATACGCTTGTGCTCTGCGTTCTTTCTAAAATCCTGTTTTAAACAGATTTTAGCTGTATTTTTTAACTCAGCAGGCATATTTTCTGCGTTTGCAGAGGCAATAATGGAAAAACGCACTTTCTTTTTAGACCGACTCAAATTATAAGGTAAACCTAAAATACGTCTTGCGACTCTGTTTGTTTTCACAACTCACTCCTTTTTGCATGTAATTTAGAGAAAGCCTATTTATTATAGCAGAGAATAAATAGAATAAGATATTGGTAACCTTATTAATTTAGCATTAAAGGCTATTCTGCCTATATTTTCCCTTTTTTTAAAAATATTCAGATTAATAAAATAAATATTTTTATATTCGAAATTTAATTAAGTATCTAGATTATCATCAGTTGAAATTAAAATATTTACACTTATAAAGTGTATTTAAAACACTTGTCATGATTAAAAATAAGAAATTTAGCTTAATATTAACATCGAGTTATTTGTCTCATAATTGAGATGATATAAGATGCTTTAATTTACAATTAATTATCATTTTTTTGAAAAAGAGAATTAGAAAAGAGATCTCGTTAAAAATTTAACGTTATTTTAATTCAAGGAGGTATAGATCCAATTAAGATAACCTTTAAAACCATTTTCAATCGGTATTATAATTACTTCAGGAGTATCATAAGGATGTATTTCGATAAGAGTATCAATTAAGTTTTGCTGTTTACTTTTTTCGGATTTTATCATCATAAGTATTTCATTATCTTCAACAATTTCATTATTCCAATGATAAATAGACTTTACGTGAGGTATTAAATTCACACAAGCAGCAAGTTTTGCATTGATGAGGTGGTGAGCAATTTCATTAGCGATTGTTTCATTTGGTGCGGTTGAGTATGCAATTATCATTGTTTTTCCTTTTAAAATTAATTCGATCTTTCATAGCAACAATAAGGTTTGGTGATTTTAATTTTATCAAAATAAAACTTTTTAAAACTTAAAGCTAATATTTTTATTTTTAGCGAAATAAAACAGTTTTTTCAAAAAAAACTTTCTCGATATGAAATGTTTACGGCATTATTAAGGGCTTTTTACGTATTATAAGGTTCTTGTAGTAAAGAAAAATATCAGGGTGCCGATATTATTATTAGATTAATGAAATCTATCTATTTGTGTTATAAGGCTTAATTTTGCTAAAGGCATTTTTACCTTCAATAATATCTCTAATATAAAATAAACTAATTAGTCATAAGATTTATAAAAATTTGTGGGGTTTAAAATGGATAATAATTCGCTAAAAAACGCGAGTTTATTTGATAATGATCCCGTTCTCTATGCTGCGTGGCTTTACTATCAAGACGGACTCAGCCAAAGTGAAGTTGCAAATATTATGGGTGTTTCTCGAGTCACCGTCGTGAAATATTTGCATCTAGCTAGAGAAAAAGGATTCGTAAATATTAACTTGGATTCATCAGTATTTTCTACGATTGATTATGCCATCAGAATAAAAGCAAAATTCGATCTTAATAATGTGCTTATTTTACCTGATGAAGAAAAGAATAAATCGCAACACACTTTAAATATGAATAGAGAAAGATTAGCGAAAGCAGGAGCAATGTATCTTTCTCAGATAATTAATGACGATGATATTTTAGGTGTTGCTTGGGGACGAACAATTTATAAATTGGGTAATTATCTTCCACCCAAGTCATTAAAAAATATCACCGTACTACAAATGATAGGTGCAGTAGCGCCACAGCCTGATTTTAAAACAACAGAAGCAGCCGCGTTAATCGCAAACAAGTTGTCAGGGTGCAGTATTAATTTGCATGTGCCTGCGGTGGTTTCTAGTGCGCGCCTAGCAATGGAACTTCAAGCTGAACCTATTATTAGGCGTAATTTTTCAGCGCTAAATCAGTGTAATAAAGCCCTTTTTGTTGTGGGTAATACATTAGATGATAATCCTTTGGTTACAACGGGGGTTTTAACGAGCAGTGAAATGGCTCAATATCGTGATTTGGGTGCTGTTGGCGTAATTTGTGGACGTTTTTATGATGCGCAAGGCAATCCTTTGGTTTCTGATATTGACCTTAGAATAATGGGAATAAGCCTTGCTCAGTTAAGACAAATAACACAGAGACTTTTTATTGCTGGTGGTGTGGAAAATATTCAGGCGACAATAGGGGCGATAAAAGGAGGTTACGCCACTGATATTGTGATTGATGAAGTCACAGCGCTGGCATTATTAGAGCTAGACAATTAGTAATAAAATCCTCGTGAAAGCGAGGATTTGTTGGCAAACCACTATTTAAGCTTTACTTATTTCTGATAAAAATAAAGTATTTGAAGCATTTGTTTTGATCAGTCTATTTTGTAAAGCTTACATATAAAGAAAAAGATAAAAATGATAAGTTGTTAACATTTTTATCTTTTTTTATATGAGCCTCTTGCCTTAAATACTTATATCATTCATTATATAAAAAATTATATAACGATAGTCGGGATCACCACTTTTATGAAACGCCAATTTCTTGCTGGTTTAGGGCTAGCATTAGGATTAATTTGCCATAATACATTTGCAGCAGAGCTTCATCTTTATGCAGGCGCTGGATTAAAACAACCAGTAGAGCAAGTTGTGAGTGTATTTGAAAAAGAGACAGGAAATAAAGTTACTATTGAATATGGCGGTTCAGGTCAAATACTAACACGCTTTAATTTAACTAAGCAGGGGGATTTATTTTTTCCCGGTTCACAAGATTACGTGGAAAAGTTAAATAAAGAAGGACAAGTAGTTAATCAATATTCTATTGTTCGCCATATTCCAGTTATTGCTGTGCGTAAAGATAAAGTGGGTGATATTAAAACACTAGAAGATCTTGCGAATAGTTCATTAAAACTAGGTATGGGTGATGCTAAAGCTATCGCATTAGGAAAAAGTGGCGAGCAACTTATTGATGCATCAGGTCAAGGCGATAAACTACGTGATAAAGTTGTTGTACGCACTGCAACCATTAAACAATTGCTTATGTATTTACTCAATGGGGAAGTGGATGCCGCCATTATTGGGTATGCAGATGCAATGAAAAATCAAGATAAACTCGTTTTGCTTCCAGTTCCTGAAGGTAGCCCAGAAGAAGTGGCAACACTTGCTGTTTTAAAAACATCAGCAAATCCGAAAGAAGCACAATTACTTGCTGATTATTTTACTCGTGCTGAAGGGATAAAGGCTTTTACTGATTATGGTTTTCTTCCTGTAATTTCGAAACCATAGATTTTTTCTCACATAAATTGTGTTTTTTCGCCACCAACTCACTGGTGGCTTTTTTCATTATTACAGCAAAATAAATATCTATCTTAAAAAGGAAATAACGTGTTTCGATGGGCATTAATTCCACTTTTTTTATTGTTATTTCTGATCTTAGGATCGCTAATTGCATTGATATGCCAACTTTCTTATGTTGAATTGAGGCAAGTTATTACCGATCCTGAATTCCATTTTGCTATTGGCATGTCGCTCAGTACAGCGTTAACTTCTTTATGTCTAGCAATTATCCTAGGTGTACCTGCCGCATGGGCAATGGCAAGAATTCCTTTTAAAGGACATCGTTTTATTGATGCGTTATTAGATTTGCCTTTGGTTACTCCTCCATTAGTTATCGGTATCGGATTATTATTATTGTTAGGAAATCAGGGCCCTTTAACAGGCGTTTTTCCTGAATTATCTCGCTCTCTTTTTTCACCATTGGGTATTATTATTGCTCAAACTTATGTCGCAAGCGCGATTATTATGAGAAATAGTCTCTCTGCTTTTAAGTCTGTCGATCCTGCTTATATTCAAACGGCACAAAATTTAGGATTAACGCCAACAAAAACATTTTTCTTGATTGAAATACCACTGTGTTGGCCAGCTTTAATGAGTGGAAGCATCATTGCATTTTCTAGAGCTTTAGGTGAATTTGGCGCAACGTTAATGTTAGCTGGTGCAACAAGGTTAAAAACAGAAACGTTGCCTATGGCAATTTATTTAAATATTGCCAGCGGAGACTTTACTCTGGCAATAGGTTGTGCGCTTGTTCTTATCGCTATCGCGATTACTTTGTTATTTGCATTACATCGTTTACAGCGAGAAAGGAAAAGATCATGTTAGAAATTCGTTCATTAACAACGGGTATATTAAAAGATATTTCGTTGGACGTAGAAAAAGGAACATGTTTAGGAATAAGTGGTACATCTGGAAGTGGTAAAACAACGCTTTTAAATGCGATTGCTGGATATACTTCATACACTGGTGATATCTACCTTGCAGATAAAAATATAAATGAACAACCAGTATGGTTACGCTCTTGTCGATATTTAAATCAACGGCTTTATTTATTTCCGTTTATGACTGTGACACAAAATTTATGGTTAGCACAATATGGTGCAAAACAGAAACGAAGCAAGGAGAGAGAAAAGGCGATATTAGAGCAAATGGGAATTGCACATCTCGCTACACGTTATCCTCATCAAATTTCAGGAGGGGAGCAACAACGCGTTGCATTGGCAAGAGCGCTTATTAGCCAACCCAAACTGTTACTACTGGACGAACCTTTTTCGAGTTTGGATTGGGAAACACGTTATCAGCTTTGGGATTTAATTGATTCCTTAAAATCTAAGGAAATAACGATGATCATGGTTACTCATGAGCCTCGTGAAATCAGAGCGCTAGCAGATAAAACGGTTTTATTGTCTAAAGGACAAGTTGTTACTGAAAATTCTATACTATGAAATTGTTGCTTTGCTTATTGATTACCAAGCCATTACTGACCAATGGATAATACGCCCCATAATTTTTACAGAATCAGTTTCTGCTGATTCATCAGGAAATTCGTCTTTATTATAACTACGTATAATCAATTTACCGCCCGGTTGACGATAGAGCAGTTTTATTCTAAACAAGGCATCTTGTTCGATAGCATAAATGCCACCATCAACAATACGTGTGTTACCTGTATCGACAGTGACTGTTGAGCCATTGGGAATAACAGGTGACATACTATCGCCATAAACAGAAAAGCAAATAACGTTTTGAGAAGATGCGCCATAACGGCGTAATGTGCTTTTTGAAAATCTCAATTTATATCCATTATGATCTTCGTTAGTACAACAACCGTCACCCGCCGCGAGTTCGATACTTTTAAAATAGGGAATTTCCACTTCATCGGCACCTAAAGGGGTATTACTGTCCCATTCACTCACCGGTTGCCATTCATTCTCTGGTGGAATTTCAGAAGTTGCATTGGGTTGTTCTTCACCTTCGAGTAGCCAAGCCAAATCACAATTTAATGCTTTTGCTAATTCAGGTAAAAAACGGGGGCGTTTAGTTTTACCACTTTCTAGCTGTTCTATGGATTGCTGTGTCGTACTCGCTAAAGTAGCAAGTTCTGATTGTGTTAAACCTAACGCAATGCGTTTATCTTTGGTACGTTTCGCAATAGACATTAGTGACTCCTAATACGTGTCCTTACATATTCAAGTACAAAGAGTATATCGTAAAAAGAAAACAAATTAAATTGTATTTTATCTTAATTATAAAACTAGGAATAGATTAGTTACTTAATTTTGAAAACGTCGTCTGCACTATCTGGTGGGGTGAGGTAAGGGTTTTCATCAGTAACTTCAGGATCTCTCAAGACTTCTCCACAGAAAATAATAAGGTCAGGTCTTTTTTGTTTTAAGTAGTTAAGTCGTGTTGTGCATTCATCTTTAGTATAAATTGTTTCTGTAACAGGAACTGCATCACAAGAATCATTTCCACAAGGACTTACCAACAACACATAACCGACCAGCATGAGCTGTGAAGTAAACATAAAATATCCTTTTAACTATTCATGTTTGGTCATCAAAATCAGACCGCTAGATTACCTATTTGTTGATAAAAAAGCAGTTTCTATTTGTCTTAAATAGCATTAATGATGCAAAAAAGTGTATGCGATCACAATTTTTCTAGTGTTTATTTGTGTTTTTTTGCAATGTGTTATAAGCAAATGACCTAAATATTAGGCAATAATACGCTGTGATATATTGTGAAAACAAATAGAATTGTTTTTTAGTCTACTTAATTGTTGTAATATTGTTATTTGTAATATTAAATTGATATTTCTCATGAGATATTAGTTTAAATGATGCTTGTTAATTAGATAAATTAAGGCAAAAAGTATTATATTTAGCAAATATTAAAGTAGTTTCGACAATAAATAGAGAATAATTTTATTCTAATGTTATCGAAAAAATATTAATACTCAATATTATTAATATTTGCTCCTAATTATATTCTTAAAAAGAAAGCAAAAAGCTAAAGTAGAGATGTTTTTTCTTTATTTATTGATTATAAAGGGTAAATATATAAGATATTTTCATTATGTAACGAGTAGGTTTCTTGTGCAAATTAAAATTACTCTTTTTATGATATGCGGCAAAACTAATTTAGTTTCATTTAATCTCTATCTGAAAATAGTGAATGATATAAAAATATGCCTAAACTTACTTTTATCACGTATAATTTATTGGTAGGAAAGGTAAGTTATCTCTCTTTATTGAATTAATTTTAAATAATGCATTTACTGTCTTATATCTTAATATAGGAAATATTTTATATAAGATTTCTTTTAGTTAAAATAACTTTTATGGTGATGGCGAATTATGTTAAAGAAAATTGTGGGTTCTCTGTTTTTAATATTTACAGTTATGGTGTTATCAGCTTGTGGTGATAAAACAGATGATCCAGGGCAGGCTGCCGTTGCATTCGTTGAAGCAATTGCAGAAGGAAATGGAGATAAAGCAGTATCATTAATCCACTTAGGCGAAATGGAAAAAGATCCAAGAGCAGAGCAATTTAATAGCAAGTTTAAGATGATTGTTGCGGAAACAGGGAAACAAGTTAAAGAGCAGGGTGGTTTAAGCAAGGTTGAAATTGTTAGTGTTGAATATAGCGAAGATAAAAAGAGCGCAATAGTGACATTAAAAACTGTCTTAAAAGATGGTGTAGAAAAAACAAAAGCACAAGAAATGATTAATGTTGATGGTAAATGGAAAGTTGCTTTCAAGTGATTGTTCGCATATTTAATATTGTAGCTTTATTCTTAGCGGGTGCATTTTATGCACTCGCTTTGCCTCATGACTTAAAAAATGGTGATTTAGTCTTTCGGGATGGGGATGAAGTTATTAGTGAGATAATTAAACAAGTTGATAAAAGTGGGTTTAGCCACGTAGGTATGCTGTGGATCTCTGATTACGGTGTTCAAGTGATCCATTCTACACCCAGTGAACATAGCAATATAAAAGATGGCGTTACTGTGGATAGTCTTGAATTTTTCATTAGTCGAGCAAAGCCGAATTCAGTTCGTTTTTACCAAGTGAAAGGAAGTGAAGAAGCTAGAAATATTGCGGTGCAAACTGCATTAGAACGAGTTGGTGAAAAATTTAGTATTTACCCAGGACAGGGTGTTTATTGCACTGAGCTAGTTGCTGCTGCATGGTTAAGAGCTGGGGTTTCTATTTCCACGGGTAGTCGAAAATTAGATATGCCATTTATTTCAGATAATCCACTTATTTTTCCTGAAAATCTGATTAACTCTGAAAATATTTTTCCATATCCACAGTGATATTTATCTTTAAGTTATTTCAAGCGTAAGACTAATTAGAAAAAATACAAAGAAAAATGTATATTAATTGTCTAGCTCTTTTGGAAAGTTATAGGTAATATCTGTCTAAATTTATTTTCCTCTCTCTTTTGATTATTTAGGTCGTTGTTATGTAATACACATTAAGGCACTGAAGGAATAGTGCAATACAGAAAAATTAACTTACTGAATTTCTTTTTAAATTTGGTAGGACTTCTGTTACTTGATGAGTATTAAATAATGAATAATCAATCACAAAAATATGATAGAACTTATCACTATCCTTTTTCACCGGGCACAACAAACGACGATCGTATAAATGCACAATGGTGGCAGGATATTTGCAAGATAAAACAACTTATCCATACAGAAAAACTGGATGGAGAAAATAATTGCCTGAATAAAATGGGTGTTTTTGCTCGCTCGCATGCAACCCCAACACAATCAGCGTGGACATCTCAATTGCGTCAACGTTGGCAATTGATGAAAAATGATTTAGGTGAGTTAGATATTTTCGGCGAGAATCTATATGCCATTCATTCTATTGAATATGCACACCTAGAAGAATATTTTTATGTGTTTGCGGTTCGTTATAAAGATAAATGGCTAAGTTGGGAAGAAGTGCAGTTTTATGCTTCTCTGTTTGATCTTCCAACTGTGCCAGAAATTAAACTGCCTAAATGTCAGGATAAAACTGATTTTGAAAATATGATTGTTTCACAAGCGAAACAGGCAAGTTTCTTTCAATCACATGATGTTTTAACGCAAAAACCAAGCCCAATGGAAGGTATTGTTACACGAGATGCACAATCATTTTCTTTAGATGATTTTTCACATCGTGTTTTTAAATATGTTAGAAAAGATCACGTTAAAACAGATGTTCATTGGAAAAAAAATTGGCGACGAGCCTCTTTAATTTGGGAAAAAACACAGGAGTCTCAATGATGCTTCATAAGAAATTACACACTGAAATGTCATGGGAACATCTCTGTGGATTGTATGACGAAATTAGTGATATGGCTGGTGTTATGCAAGATCCTATTCATCATGCAGAAGGTGATGTGGCGATACATACACAAAGAGTAATCAATTCAGTTAAATCATTGCCAGAATATAAGACTTTAACTGAAAGAGAACAGCAAATTTTATGGATCTCGGCACTACTTCATGATGTGGAAAAACGATCTACAACACGCGAAGAAGAGGGGCGTATTGTTTCACCGGGTCATGCACGTAAAGGGGAATTAACAACACGTCTTTTTCTGTATGAAAAAGTACCTTTAAGCTTTGCTGATAGAGAGCAGATCGCGGCTTTAGTTCGCTTTCATGGGCTGCCGTTGTGGGTGATGGATAAGCCTGATCCTAAAAAAGCGCTGCTTGCTGCATCATTAAGAGTAGATTGCTATTTGTTGGCATTATTAGCTAAAGCTGATGTTTTAGGGCGAGATTGTGAAGATAAACAAGCCCTTTTTGATAAAATTGTGTTATTTGCGCTTTATTGTGAAGAGCTAAATTGTTGGCGTAAGGTTGCTCCATTTCCTTCAGATGATGCTCGCTTTCACTATTTTTATACAGAAAATAGTACGGATTGCAATTATGAGCCTTACCCTGAAAAAGGAAGTGAAGTTACGGTGTTATGTGGATTACCAGGTATGGGAAAAGATACTTTTATTCGCCAACATTGTGCAGATCTTCCGATTGTGAGTTTAGATGATCTCCGTCGTCAGCATAATATTAAGCCTGATAACAGAGATGCTAATGGTTGGATAGTACAGCAAGCAAAAGAACAAGCCCGTCTTTATTTACGAGAGCATAAACCTTTTGTTTGGAATGCCACCAATATTACAAGAAAAATGCGAGATCAACTTATCTCTTTGTTTTATCGTTATAATGCGAAAATTAGATTGGTTTATATTGAAGTCCCTTATGTGCAGTGGCAGAGGCAAAATAATGCAAGAAACGAAGCCGTGCCAGTTAAAGTAATGGAACGCATGTTGAGTAAATTGGAAGTACCAACACCAGAAGAAGCGCATGAAGTGATTTATTGGATTGAAGGGCAATCTCAGACCATACTTTAATTATCCGATTATTTCGGCGAAATGATAAGTCGGTTATAAAGTAAAGTGAGGGTTACTTATTTTTATAAGTAACCCTTTTTACTTATTGAGTAGGATTAATTTGCAGGTAAAACAACGTACTAAATTTATTTTTTAACGTGATGGATGATATCGAAATAGGTATTACGATCATCAGCATTTGGATAAATACGATAGGTATATTCATCATTTTTAACCGTGATATTTTCTACATCTCGGGTGAATAATGTTTTACCCTCAGTATCTTTGGCAACTAAGGTACGTATTTTGCCATCATCTGACATTGACCAATCACCTTGCATTTTCTGTTTACCTTCCGGTGTAAACATAATAAAAGTGCCATTAGGGTAATACTCAGCAAGTCCAAAATAGTTGCTGACTTGAGGATTATCGGCCACAGTTTTATTTCCTTTTTCATCGATAGCATCAGTCGTTATCCAAACTTTTTCTATCATGACTTTCTCATAGTCATTCAGTTCTTTTTGAGCCTGAATAACTCCTTGAGTTTGAATATTGGCAGTTGATGTTGAACTCTCTGCGGCAAAAAGAGAAAAACTAGCGCTTAATAATGAGATTGCGATAAGTGATTTTATTTTCATTAATATATCCTTATTTTACGTTGTACTTCTTGTCTATGAACACTGATGTTTTTCCTGTTAGTAATAAAGTTAGGCATGAAACGAGGTAAGTACCAGAAAAGAAGTATGTCAGAATGTTTCTGATGAAAAGGTTGTTTTACAAAAACAGCTAGAATTAAATCACTTTAACTGCGTTGTTTTCGGTGTTAAGTATTAATAATTTTTGTTTTTAGGATTTATTATCCGATTAAAAGATGTTCAACAATATAAATAATTATTATAAACAATGGATAAAACGTATAGAAAGCCTTCCTTATTTACAAAATTAGATCAAAGCTTGACCAATCGATGTGCAATATAGACAAAGATAAATAGCCAGCTCTCTGTAAAAATGGTGCATAAAATGAAAGATTGAAATAAATAATCAATATTCTATTTATGAAAAGGGTGTTGTAAACGTATTGAATGATATCTCGATCACAAAAATGAAAAGACAAAAATAGAAGATGTTTTAAGCATTACTTTTGCATTACTTAAGTGATTTATGTTCTTTGGTAAAAGGGTATCGTTTTCTTTGGTATTTAATGATTAGAATTTCTTTATGGTAAATGCGTTTTAAAAATCCGCGATGATAAAAATAATTAATGCATTGCTCGATTCAATTAGATTGTATTTTATTTAAGCATTATTACGGATATTTTACAGAAATATAAAATTATTTTTCTGTAATGCCTTATTTATAAAAGTGAATTTTATTTTTATATTTAATTTTTTAATTTTATCTCCCGTATAAAAATAAAAAATAATATTAAATTTATTTATGGTAAATAGATTGGAATGACGTTATATGTTGATTCGTTTTTTCTGAAAAAGAAATAAATTCCAAATTTATTTATTAAATAATCTTACGATTATCATTGTTTATTTCTGTTTCTTTTTGTTTTTTATTTTTGTATTTCTGCTTTTTTTTGCTTTTAATAAATAACATATGATTGTAATCACAATCCCATAACAACTAATAAACTAAAGTTGTTGCCATAGAGGTAACATTAAATGAAAGCAGAACGTCATAAAAAAATAATTAATCTGATTAAAGGTAATGGTGCAGTAAAAGTTTCTGTTTTGGCCAAAGAACTTGATGTTACCAAAGAAACAATACGATCAGATTTAAATACACTAGCAGAAAAAGGAATTATAAAAAGATGCCATGGTGGTGCTTTTATAGAATTTGAGACATTAGATAAAGTCGCTAAGAAAGAAATTATACAATTTCTAGAATGTAATGATCAAATTGATAAAAACGATTTAGCAAACAAGACTGCAATAAATAAGGTGTGCGTACTGGGCTCATTTAATGTTGATATGATTAGTTATCTTCCTAGATTGCCAGAAGCCGGGGAATCCTTATTATCGAATAAATTTATCTTCTCACCAGGAGGTAAAGGCTGTAACCAAGCATTGGCGGCGAGTTATGCTGATGCACAAGTACATTTTATTACGAAGATAGGTACTGATCAATTTAGTGATTATGCAGTTAATTTTATATCGTCATCAAGAATAAAAACGTCAACGATATATCAAACTGAAAATTATCAAACAGGAACAGCGTCTATTTTTGTGTCGGAGGAGAGTGGAGAAAATATTATTTCTATTTACTCGGGTTCTAATATGGATATTTCTGCTGATGAAGTAAAAATACAGAAAGATAAAATTATTGACGCGGATATAATTTTAATTCAATTAGAAACGAATATTGAAGCATTAAAAGAAATTATTGCTATTGGAAACGAAAATAATATTCCTATTATTCTTAACCCAGCACCTTATAACAAAATAGTTAATGAATTACTTCCAATGATAGATGTTTTAACACCTAATGAAACGGAAGCAAGTTTATTATCTGGGATAGAAGTACTTGATTTAGAATCTGCAAAAAATGCTGCAGTTTCTATTTATCAGCAAGGCGTAAATAAGGTGGTTATTACGCTGGGTAGTAAAGGTTCGTTAGCTTATGACGGATATAAGTATATTTATTCGCCGGCATATCCGGCAGTTGTAAAAAATACAGCAGGGGCAGGTGATGCTTTTAATGGAGCACTCGCTGCCTCATTGGCAAAAGGAAAGCAGTTTTCTTATGCGTTACGCTATGCATCAGCTTTTTCATCATTAGCTGTTGAGACGAGTAATGCTTCAGAAATGCCTGAAGATATTAATGTCATGCATCGCATCAATCAAACAACATATTCACAGATTGTCACCCAATCCCCTGAATAAATAATCTTTTTTGAAAGAGGAATAAAAATGAAAATCTTATTTATTGGTGAGTCATGGCACATTCATATGATCCACTCCAAAGGCTACGACAGTTTCACTTCCAGCAAATATGAAGAAGGTTCAACGTTCTTATTAAGTTGCTTAAGAGAAAAGGGTGTTGAAGTTGATTATATGCCAGCTCATACCGTTCAGGTTGCATTCCCTCAAACGGCTGAAGCATTAGCTAAATACGATGTCATTGTTATTAGTGATATTGGTGCAAATACGTTCCTTCTGCAAAACGATACTTTCTATAACATGAAAGTTATCCCTAACGCATTAGGGTTAATTAAAGAGTTTGTGGTTAATGGCGGTGGTTTATTAATGATTGGTGGTTACTTGTCATTTATGGGTATTGAAGCTAAAGCAAACTACAAAAATACATTACTTGCAGAAGTTCTGCCTGTTGAAATGCTGGATGGCGACGATCGTGTTGAAGCGCCAGAAGGTGTATTTGCAAGTGCGGTTAATGCAGAGCATGCATCCGTAAAAGGTTTTGGTGAATGGCCAATGTTCCTTGGCTATAACAAAGTTTCAGCTAAAGAGAATACAGAAACTGTATTAAATATTGGCGAAGATCCATTACTGGTATTTGGTCAGTTTGAAAAAGGAAAAACAGGCTGCTTTATGAGTGACTGTTCTCCTCACTGGGGAAGTAAAGAATTTTTAGCATGGCCGCATTATGCCGATATGTGGGTCAACATTCTTAAACAAATCGCTCGTTAATTTGAATTAAGAATAACTGTCATAAAAAGTAAAAAAGCGCAGAGTTGCTGCTCTGCGCTAATAAAAAACCGATTACTTGAAAAATAAAAAAAGAAATCACTCATAGCCAATAATCCAAAAGGAACATCTTATGAGTACAAAAAATTTATCAACACCATTGCTGATGTTAGCAACTGTGTTAGCAGGTATGCTATCACCAATGCAGTCTGCGGTGAATGGGCAGTTAGGGCATGTTTTAAAAGATGGTAACGCCAGTGCAGTTATCTCTTTTGCCAGTGGTTTAGTGGTGATGTTTTTTATCATTATGTCGAAAAAACAGTATCGCCAGCAATTTGCTTCAATCCCTAGTTTAATTAAAACGCGCAAAATTCCATTATGGAACTGGTTTGCGGGTCTTTGTGGTGCAATGGTTGTTTTCTCTGAAGGGGCTTCTGCGAGTGCATTAGGGATTGCAACATTCCAAACAGCATTAATTTCAGCACTTTTATTATCAGGCTTATTATGTGACCGCTTTGGTGTTGGTGTTGATGAGAAAAAATATTTCACACCATATCGTGTATTAGGAGCTGTGTTAGCTGTTGTTGCGACTTTATTTGTAGTTTCTCCGCAATGGCACTCAACCTCATTTATTTATTTAGCAATCTTACCTTTCCTTGCGGGTTTATTAGCCGGTTGGCAGCCAGCAGGTAACTCAAAAGTTGCAGAAGCAACAGGTTCTATGATGGTGTCTATCACTTGGAACTTTATTGTTGGCTTCACTGTTTTAACGATTGCTCTTATTGTTCGTATGGCATTAGGTCATATCACTCTTGAATTACCCGGTACTTGGTGGATGTATTTAGGTGGTCCTTTAGGGCTTATGTCTATCGCATTAATGGCTATTTTAGTACGTGGTTTAGGCTTACTGATGTTAGGTGTTGCTTCAACAGCGGGTCAATTGTTAGGTTCTGTATTAATTGACTTGTTATTACCTTCATTGGGCAATACCGTTTATTTAGTGACAATCATCGGTACATTATTTGCGTTAGTGGGTGCAATTGTAACAACAATTCCTGAATTCAGAGCGACTAAGTCAGCAAAAGCGTAGGAGTATCGTAATGAAAGGTTATATTCAAACCGTAACTGGCCCCGTGAAAAAAGAAGATATGGGGCTAACATTGCCCCATGAACACCTCTTTAATGATCTCTCAGGTGTTGTTGATGAACCTTTTTATGAATTCTCGCATGTGTTAGTTGATAAAAAAGTGAGTGCAGATATTCAGTGGGGACTTAAATACGATCCATATTGTTGTTGCGATAATATGGATAAAAAACCAATCGAAGATGTTATTTTTGAATTAAATAACTTCAAAGAGTTAGGTGGAAGAACAATTGTTGATGCAACAGGCTCTTCATCCATTGGACGTGATATTAGAAAACTAAGACAAGTTGCAGAAATAACAGGTATTAATGTTGTAGCTTCTTCAGGACTTTATATTGAAAAGTTTGAAGGAGAACGGCTGGCTGATGATATTGATGCAATGGCAAAAATCATTGATGATGAATTGAATGTAGGTATTGATGGTACTGATATTCGTGCAGGTATGATTGGTGAAATTGGTGTTTCTCCATTCTTTACAGATGGTGAGAAAAATAGCCTACATGCCGCCGCTATTGCACAAAACAGTAATCCTCATGCTTCGATGAATATTCATATGCCAGGTTGGCAACGTCGTGGTGATGAAGTTTTAGATATTCTATTAACAGAAATGGGATGTAATCCCGCTAAGATTTCATTGGCACATTCTGATCCATCAGGTAAAGATATTGATTATCAATGCAAAATGTTAGATCGCGGTGTTTGGCTTGAATTTGATATGATTGGTCTGGATATCTCTTTCCCTAAAGAGGGTGCGGCACCAAGTGTTATGGATACCGTAGAAGCTGTCGCAACTTTAATTGAACGAGGTTATGGTAGCCAAATTGTATTAAGCCATGATGTGTTTTTAAAACAGATGTGGGCGAAAAATGGGGGGAATGGCTGGGGATTTGTTCCTAATGTATTCCTTTCATTATTGGCTCAACGTGGCATTGATAAATCTATTATCAAAAAATTATGTGTTGAGAATCCAGCCAATTTGTTGGCTTAAATCTGAAGTGAATAAATAACAATAAATATACCCCTTGAAGTAAATTTAGCGGCATCTTAATAAGGTGCCGCTTTTTTATGTCTCAAGGAAACGAAGACAAATTTAAGCATTAACGTAAATGATAATTTTCAATATAACGTAATGAGTGTGTTGAACCATTAATTACTAAAGAATGTGTTTGTAGATATTGAGCTTGTTGATTAACACCAGATAAGAAATCACCTTTGGTAATCGCGGTTGCGGCAAACATAACATCTTGGTTACGTACTAATGTGTCTAATGACAATTTAATATTTACATCAGTACCCATTTTATGACAACGAGCAATTTCAGAAACGGCATATTCTCTATTTTCTGCACTATTTCCTTTTGCAATATCACGAGTAATTAAACGTGCTTGCATATCACCACCTAATGCCTTAGCGATAGCTGCACTAATTACGCCTTCAGGTGCTCCACCAATACCATACATAACATCAATACTGTTATTAGGCATTGTGGCATATAAAGAGGCTAGAACATCACCATCAGGTAGTGTAATAACATTAATACTTTTAGCGCGTAGATCGTTAATAATATCGTGGTGACGCGGTTTATCTAAAATAGCGAGAGTTAACTGCTCAATAGATTTATTTAATGTTTGTGCAATCGCATCAAGGTTATATTCAAGGCAATGGTTAAGATCAATCACACCAGCAGCTTGCTTACCCACAATTAATTTTTCCATATACATGTCGGGAGCTTGTAAAAAACTGCCTTCAAAGCCTGCGGCTAAAATGGCTAGGGAATTATTTTCACCCGTAGCAACCATGCGAGTACCGTCAATTGGATCAACCGCGATTTCTATTTTATCGCCTTTCCCATTACCTACTTTTTCGCCAATATAGAGCATAGGTGCTTCATCTATTTCACCTTCACCAATGACTATTTCACCATTGATATTCAGGTTATTCAAACGTTCACGCATAGCACTGACAGCAGCATCATCTGCTGCATTTTTATTTTGTTTTCCAATCCAAGGCATTGCTGCAATAGCTGCGGCTTCTGTTACAGAAGCGATAGCATTAGTTAATTCGTCATTTAATTTCATATTATGAGTGTGTTTTGCGATATAAATGGAAGATTAAGATAGGTTGCCGATCATACCTTTTTTTCGAAATTATGTGCTAGGTTTAAATCAAGAGTTCTCGAAATAGGTTATTTAGGAATAAACTAAGATAAATCTGTGAAAATTAAAGTATAACTAAGGTTAAGAGATTAAAAGCATGTGATGCTTAACGCAAAAGGATTAGGTTTATGGATGACTTTTTGGTGCTTATCGTTACAATATTTGTCGTGGTATCTTTGTATTGGCAATATCACGCTTATACAAATAGCAACTCATTGTTACATCGAATTAAACAGCTTGAAGAAAAACTTACTGAACAACAAGAGAAATTATTTAAGTTATTAAGTAAAGATAACGCTGCGGATATTCGCACAGAGCTTGACGCTCAGAAAAGCGAAGTTAAGGATTTCTCTTGTGATATAAAAAAAGAGCCTCAATCAACGATTTCAACTGCTTCAACTTATCAACCTAAAACAGTTGAACCTATTAACACAACAGAACATGTGAAAAATCAGGCGGAAAATAAAGACGCGCCTGTATCTCAATATGCACAAGCATCACAAGAAACAGCATTTAATAAAGTTTCTCCTAAAGAAGAAAATCCAATTGTTCAATCTTCTATGGTTAATAATATTAACTTTGAAAACAAACAACCTGATCAGCCAGAAATATCAACAGCCCCTACACCTAAAGGAGCTGAGCCTTATCAACCTAAGATAGCAACAAGTCGTTTTGCCCATCATTACCAACAAGAGGCAAAACAAACATCTGTTAAATCAACATCAGATCTGCTTGCCGAAAATAGAGCTAATATGGCAAGTGCAAGCCTTGCAGGATCTGAAACAGGTAATTTAGGAAATGCTACACCTCAAGCAAATAGACCTGCATCGCAATATAGACCTAATTTAAACCCTCGTCCAAAACGTCAACAGAAATCGATCTTGGGGCTTATTTGGAATTGGGTAGTAACAGGAAATCCGCTGGCTAAAATAGGGATGTTATTACTCTTTTTTGGTCTGTCTTATTTACTTAAATATAGTATTGAGAATGAGCTTGTCTCAGCATCAACACGTTTAATGATGGCGGGAACAGGATGCTTAGCGTTATTAGGTATTGGCTGGTGGCTTAGAAAGAAAAACCTGATATATGCATTAATTTTGCAAGGTGGCGGCATTGGTGGGTTTTACATTACTATTTTTGCTGCGACTAAAATTTATGATTTTATTCCTATTAGCATTGCTCTCGCTATTATGGTGTTTATCTGTTTGGTTAGTGTAAGTTTGGCAGTTATTCATCGGGCTATTAGTTTAGCTATATTAGCTTCACTTGGTGGTTATTTAGCACCTGTATTATTGTCTACGGGTAGTGGCAATTATGTTGCATTGTTTAGCTATTATCTTATTCTTTCAATTGGTATTCTTATTATCAGCCATTGGCAAGTTTGGCGTTTATTAAATCTTATTGGTTTTGCATTTACTTTTGGTATTGCTTTTATATGGGCAATACCAAATTACACCCATGCTGATTATTTACCTTGCCAGCTATTTTTAATTGCAAATTGGTTGATTTTTGGTGTTGCAACGGAACTTTCAACATTAAAAAATAAACTGAAACTTAATATTCCTTTTGATGCCACATTACTATTTGGTACGCCATTAATTGGTTTTATCTTCCAACATCGATTAGCTTCTGAATGGCCATATGGTGTTGCTATTGCTTCATCACTTTATGGATTAGCTTATTTCGCACTAAGTTGGTTTGCACTTAAGCGTTATCGTGAAGAGGGCAAATTACTGGCAATTGCCTTCTTTATGCTATCTGTCACCTTTGCTACTTTAGCCGTACCATTTGCATTCTCTGCTGAATGGACATCGATTGTATGGGCAATTGAAGGGGTAATGATCCTCGCATTTTCTGTTTTACAGCAGCAAAAGAAACCTGCGATTGCAGGGACTATTTTAGTTGCGGTTTCCTCTGTTTTATTATTTAACATGCCTGTTATCTCGCTAGGCGATTGGCTAATGCTTGTAACACAAGTCATCGTTGTATTTGCCGTCGCAGTACTGTGGTATCGAGCACAATTTATTAATCTTGATAATCGAACTATTGGATATGTAACACTATTTATTTCTGCTGTAAGTTGGGGATATAGCGTTTTACTTCTACAAGAATATGGCGAACATTGGCTTTCTCCAGAAGTAAAATCCATTACCTTTGCTTTTATTCTTATTAGCTGTTGGGGCATGTTCTTTGCTGGGAAGAAAGCCCAATTTTCTGAGTTGGCTAGTTGTTCTATTTTATTATGGCCGATGTCAGCGCTTATTATGTTGGTGTACATCTATCTTGCAGGCTCGTTAATTGATAATTGGTTAAGTGCGATTATCTGGATAGCAGTTTTTGCGAGTGGTTTTTACTTGCTTAAGGTAAATACGTTATTGCCGAAACAAAGGATAAATAAAGCATTGATCCACAGTATGCACCTTATCTTTATTGTTCTATTCTTATTTACTGAAATTATTTGGTTAATGGATGTTACGTACCTTTATGTGAGTTTACATTTTGCAAGCGTAATTTTTGTTATAAGTTTATTTATTGCAATAAGCTATATACTAGCAATGAAAGTTGATTGGATAAAAGAGTACCAAAATGCTTATTGGGTAGTCACTTTTCCTGTTTTAGGTTTACTGGCACTTTCTTTAATCTTTGCAAACTTTAATGACGGCACTGAAAGTGGAGTTAAATTTATTCCATTATTTAACTTAATGGATCTAATGGGAGTTATTGGAATATGTGTTGGCTATAAATTTATATTAGTAATAAAACAGTCACCTAAATATCAAATATTATTGAAAAATAACTTGATTATATTTAATTACATTATTCCAGCTATGATTTTCTGGTGGGCAAACGGTATTTTATTAAGAGGACTAGTCTTTGCAACAGATATTGATTGGTCGAGTTATGCAATAATTAATTCCAAAGTTATCCAAACAGTATTAGCCATTATTTGGGCAATTACTGCGTTAGTGACTATGGTGATGGCGACACGTAAGAAGTTACGTTCACAATGGTTTATTGGTGGCGTACTGTTGGCCGTAGTTATCGCTAAACTTTTCCTAATTGATACATCATTAAGTAGTGGGTTGCTCAGAGCATTGGCCTTCATTGGTGTTGCAATACTGATTTTATTAATTGGGTATTTCTCACCATTGCCACCTAAAAAGCAAAGAGAAAATACAAAAGTATAGACGTTTTTTACATGTGCGTTTTATTGATCTTTGAAATTAAATCATGCATATAATCTTAAGTGATTAATGCATGATTTCATGATCTAAAGAAGAGGAGAGTATCAATGCATCAAGGTCAATGTTTATGTGGCAAGGTTAAGCTATCGACAGCGCAAGATATCTCTGCACTCAGCGTTTGTCATTGCAGTATGTGTTTGCGTTGGAATGGTGGCCCTGGTTTTTCAATTGATTGTAAATCAGATTTGAAGATTGAAGGTGAAGAAAATATAACACGTTATGATTCATCTTTATGGGGAGAACGAGCATTTTGTAAGCATTGTGGTTCTCATCTTTTTTATCATCTAAAAGAAACCCATACTTACTATGTATCAGCAGGATTATTCCCCGATGCAAAAGAAAGTAAACTGACAATGCAAATTTATATAGATAGCAAACCTAATTATTATAATTTTGTAGAAAAAACGCCCATGCTAACAGAACAAGATATTATGAATATGTTCAATAAATAACATTTCATTTATTAGTTTTTTATATTTTTTTTATTTTTTAAAGACTCTTTTCTACATGAGTCTTTTTTATTATTTTATTTCATTAAATAAATATTAATGTAATATAAAGGAAGCGCTGGGTTGCTATTTTCTTATTATAGTATGATGTTTGTATTCACGCCTGTGAAGAATTGATTTAATGTTCTTTGTTATGGTGTAATTTAAAAGGAAAAAGTTATTGATAAATACATTGATAATAAGTCGAGTTGAAATATTTAGCTTGGGAATAAAAACACTTCTTAGCCAGATTAAAAAAATTAATATCCGAAAGGTGGTGAATAATGAAAATGATGCATTTCGTTATTGCCGACAATTTTCAGTTAATCTTATTATTATTTATTCAGCACCTTCAGTCTCATTAATTGATTCTATAAAAAGAATAAAGCGATCATCTTTATCAATTAAAATTATTGTTATTTCACCAAAAACAGATTCAATATTATCAATAACACTTCTTCAATTGGGTATTGAAGGTTTTATTGTAGCTGATACTTCTTGTGAAAATATTCTGCAAGCTATCCGACAGGTTTGTATCGGTCAACGGTATATAAGCCAAGAGTTAGCGATGGAAATCGCACTAACAAAATTACAGCAAGAATTAAATCCTTTACATCATCTGTCTGAACGAGAATTGCAGATTATGTCGATGATCATTAGAGGGAAGAAAATCACACAAATCGCAAGTGAGTTGAATATTAATACAAAAACAGTAAATAGCTATCGTTACCGAATGTTTAGTAAACTTAAAATTTCAGGTGATGTAGAATTAACACATATAGCAATACGTTATGGGTTAATTGAGATAGAGAGTCATTTACAAAGTGGAAGACAAATTTGACGCCAAAGCATTCTTAAGCCGAGTCACAGATAAACCAGGTGTGTATCGGATGTATGATGCAACAGACACAGTAATCTATGTCGGCAAAGCTAAAGATCTGAAAAAAAGGCTTTCAAGCTATTTTCGTACACAGGTAAATAGCCGTAAAACTGAAGCTTTAGTGAAGTGCATTGCAAATATTGATGTCACGATCACCCATACAGAAACGGAAGCTTTATTGCTTGAACACAGCTACATTCAGCGTTATCAGCCTCGCTATAATGTGTTGTTGCGAGATGATAAATCCTATCCTTATATCTATTTAAGCGGTGATAAACACCCCAGACTTGCTAGCTACCGTGGCGCAAAACATGCGAAAGGGGAATATTTTGGACCTTTTCCTAACTCCTTTGCAGTAAGAGAAACCTTAGCATTAATGCAAAAATTGTTTCCTATTCGTCAATGCGAAGACAGTGTTTATCGCAATCGTTCAAGACCTTGTTTGCAATATCAAATTGGGCGTTGCCTTGCACCTTGCGTAAAAGGTTATGTTTCTGATGAAGAATATGCCCAACAAGTTAATTATGTGCGACTTTTTCTTTCAGGTGATGATACGCAAGTTATTGATGGATTGGTTAAACGTATGGAAGGAGCTAGCCAAGAATTACGTTTTGAAGAGGCCGCTCGCATTCGTGATCAAATTCAAGCGGTAAGGCAAGTAACAGAAAAACAATTTGTTGCCAATATTGGTGATGATCTTGATGTGATCAGTGTTGCTTTTAATGGTGCGATTGCTTGTGTTTATGTTCTCTTTTTCCGTCAAGGTAAAGTGTTAGGTAGTCGGAGTTATTTTCCTAAAGTTCCTGCAAATACCTCAATCGATGAAGTTGTTCAGACTTTTATTGGTCAATTTTATTTACAAGGCAGTGCAATTCGTACTTTACCAAGTGAAATTTTGCTCGATTTTGATTTAGAAGATAAAGCCATTCTTTCTGAATCTATATCTTCAATTGCAGGTCGAAAAATTCAAATTCAAACAAAACCGCGTGGTGATAGGGCGCGCTATTTGAAATTAGCTAGAACAAATGCGGCAACGGCATTGGCTTCAAAACAAGTCGAGCAATCGACAATTTCACAGCGTTATACCTCTTTGATGTCTCTTCTTGATATGAAAGAGATAAAACGAATGGAATGTTTTGATATTAGTCACACTATGGGAGAGCAAACTGTGGCTTCATGTGTAGTATTTGACATGAATGGCCCATTAAAATCTGAATATAGGCGCTATAATATTAGTGGTATTACTCCTGGTGATGATTATGCGGCGATGAATCAAGTGCTTACTCGACGTTATGGTAAATCATTAGAAGACAGTAAGGTTCCAGATGTTATCTTTATCGATGGTGGTAAAGGGCAATTAGCACAAGCAATAGAGGTATTTGATTCTCTTAATGTTGATTGGGACAAATCACACCCGAAATTAATTGGTGTCGCAAAAGGAAGTGATCGTAAAGCAGGGCTTGAAACTTTGTTTTTTGTGCCTGAAGGTGAAGGAATGGCGTTACCTTCTGATTCACCTGCGTTACATTTGATCCAACATATTCGTGATGAATCCCATCGTCATGCAATAACGGGACATCGTCAACGTAGAGCAAAAGTAAAAAATACCAGTTCGCTGGAGTCTATTGAAGGCGTAGGGCCCAAACGTCGTCAAATGTTGTTGAAATATATGGGAGGGCTACAAGCTTTACGAGATGCAAGTGTTGAAGAAATTGCAAAAGTCCCCACAATTTCGACGGCATTAGCAGAAAAAATTTTTAATGCGTTGAAACACTAAGTGTATTGATGCACCATATTAATAACTCTCACTTTTCTAGGTCGTGTAGAACGCTATGCAACTAAATATCCCAACTTGGCTAACTCTATTTCGTGTCGCTCTAATCCCATTCTTTGTTTTGGTGTTTTATTTACCATTCAAAGATGCTCCATTAGTTTGCGCTATTATTTTTATGGTAGCAGCTGCAACAGACTGGTTTGATGGTTTTTTAGCACGTAGATGGAAACAAACTACCCGCTTCGGAGCTTTTCTTGATCCAGTAGCGGATAAAGTAATGGTTGCAACAGCACTTGTTTTAATTACTGAGTACTATCATGAGTGGTGGATAACCTTACCTGCAGCAACAATGATTGCTCGTGAAATTATTATTTCTTCATTAAGAGAATGGATGGCTGAATTAGGGAAACGTAACAGTGTTGCAGTTTCTTGGATAGGAAAAGTGAAGACGACCGCACAAATGGGATCGCTTGTTGTGTTATTATGGCGTCCTACTGTTGAAGCAGAATGGTTTGGATTCGCTTTATTATATATCGCAACAGTGCTGACTTTCTGGTCAATGTTTCAATATTTGAGCGCTGCGTGGTCAGATTTGCGCGAAGGTTGATCGAAATGACTGAAAATTCACCGAACAGTCAAAAAGATGCAAATATAGTGTTGACTAGATTCAGGAAATCAGTAGAATGCAACGCATCGAAAGGCACAACGGTTTACAGAAATAAATAAGTAAATCAGCAAGTTCGGTAATGCGGGAATAGCTCAGTTGGTAGAGCACAACCTTGCCAAGGTTGGGGTCGCGAGTTCGAGTCTCGTTTCCCGCTCCAATCTCTTATGAGATTGAGTAGTTGAGGCGCGTTGGCAGAGTGGTCATGCAGCGGATTGCAAATCCGTGTACCTCGGTTCGATTCCGGGACGCGCCTCCATTAATGCCCAGGTGGTGAAATCGGTAGACACAAGGGATTTAAAATCCCTCGGCTGTAAGGCTGTGCGGGTTCAAGTCCCGCCCTGGGCACCATCTCTTTAAGATAAAGAGTTTGGTGCAAAAAGAAAGTCCATTGTAAATGGCATTGAGAAGTAAATAAGTAATAAGTCGTCCATGCCAGTATCTATCTTAGTAATAAGGATTTACGGACGCACCACAGAATTTAGCCCAGGTGGTGAAATCGGTAGACACAAGGGATTTAAAATCCCTCGGCTGTAAGGCTGTGCGGGTTCAAGTCCCGCCCTGGGCACCATATAAATAGCGGACCTTAACTTGGGTCCGTTTTTTCTTCCTCTAGCAACAAGTTAGTGAGAGAAAAGCAAAAAACTAAAGTTAGCTGTTTTAGAAGTAAATGCTTTAAATTTATTTGTTATCTATCTTGTTTGATAAACAAGTATTAAGCGTGACAAGTAAATACAATTTAGCCCAGGTGGTGAAATCGGTAGACACAAGGGATTTAAAATCCCTCGGCTGTAAGGCTGTGCGGGTTCAAGTCCCGCCCTGGGCACCATATAAAAAAGCGGACCTTAATAAGGTCCGTTTTTTTTGATCATAAAAAGTAAAAATCAAATTGAATATATTATTTTATTGCTACTTAAATATGATTTTATCAACTCGATGGGTATAAAATAAAAAATCACCTTATCAGGTGTAGCAATAAGGTGATTTATATTTAATGTTTTTTGTATTAGTGTTTGGCAATTAACTCTTTGTATTTAAAGCAATGACTCGATCTCTTAGTGTAATAAAACGAGTCAATACATCGTCTACCGTAAGAAGCCCTACATTATCTTCAGGCGCCTTCAGTACTTCACTGGCAATATGCCATGGACCCCAAAAATCAGCATCACTATTACCAAACATCGCTACTGTCGGCACACCAACACCCACTGAAATATGTAATGCACCACCATCGCTGGTTAGCATCTGATCACATAAAGACATACCAGCCATTAATTCTCTAATATTTTGCGTAGGTACTGGCGTAATAGGGATATCTTTGCACTGTTCAAGGATAAACTGTGCTTTTTCATCATCACCGGGGTGCTGTTTATTGTCGTTGCTTCCTGGCGACCAAAAGAGAAGAATGTGGCATTTTTCACGTTGTGTTAATTGGTGTGCTAACTCGATAAATTTTTCTGCTTGCCAACGTTGTTGTGGTTTACGTGAACTGATTTGTAAGCCGTAAATAGGAACATTTTCAGTTATTTTAATGCGTTGACGAATTGCAGAGATCTCTTCATCTTTGACATACAATTTTAAAGGGCCAGCTTTTTTCTCTATTCCAAGAGGATGGGCTAGTTGACAGAACAACTCAGCGATATGGCCTTTGTTAGACGGCGTTGGAATAGGATCTGTCACTGCTGAAGGCGCGTCATTGCCAATAGCGATAATACGCTTAGCACCTGATAATTTTGCCCATTGTAATGCTCTTTTGGCCCAATGGTCACGAGCAACAATTGCGATATCATAATGCTGACGACGCATATCAAAAATAATTTTCAAGCGACTTAGAATAAGTTTTAGGGATGATTGTCCTGATTTTTTATGATGTAACTTACTGTAAATATGTACATTTCCAACAGAAGGGTTGCCTTCTAGGATGGCTTGATTGTAAGAGTTTACGAGCAGATCTATTTTTGTATTATATTCATGGGCAAGAGAGTCAATTAATGGTGTTGTAAGTATTAAATCACCAATGTTATCTCTTTGTATTATTAATATTTTAGGCATAATTAGATTTATGTATATTCGAATGAGAGAAATTCATTGCTGATGAGTATGACTTCAGCAGTAATCATATTGTATATTTATGATTATAAGCGATTCGATATGTAGAGGCATCTTTATCAGGGAATTAATCTGCTTTTGGGATAGGGATAGGGAATGAGAAGAAGATAAGCTCAAAGGCTGTACTATTGATAATACGATGACTATTTTTTAGATAATCATCGTATTTGTTATATGTCTTAATATAAAATTTATCTTTAGTAACTAAGACTATGTTTATAATGCCATTTACGGGTAATTAAAAACACGCTTCCAAAATATCGAGTACATCTTTAGAGGTTAGCTTTTGATAGCCTCTACCAATAATTGTGGTTGATTGTGCAATCTCAGGAAGCATTTCTCTTGTTGCACCTAAGGCTTCTAATGATGTAATAATGCCACATTCCTTTGTGAAACGTTCTAGTGCATCAATACCTTCAAGTGCAATTTGATCTTGCGTTTTTCCTTCTGCGGAAATTCCCCATACTTGAGTTGCAAATCGTACAAATTTTTCAATACCAAACTTATAGATAAAACGATAATAAGGTAGAGAAATCGCTGCGAGTCCCATTCCATGTGCACAGTCTGTATAAGCCCCTAATTGATGTTCAATCATATGAACTTGCCAATCTTGTGTTTTTGATAATCCTGTGAGGGTATTTAATGCAAGTGTTGCATTCCACATAAGATTACTTCTGGCTTCGTAATCTGTTGGATTTTTTAGTGCGATACGTAAATTATCAATCGAAGATTTTAATAAACTTTCAATTAAATAATCGGTTGTATTTGCACCTTCATCAGAAAAATATTGCTCCATCAAATGCGACATAGTGTCAAAAACACCACTTACCATCTGATACTGAGAAACAGAAAAAGTATATTCTGGGTTTAAAATCGAGAACTTAGGAAATACATTTGCAGGAAATGCACGTCCAATTTTATATTTAGTCTCTTCATGGGTAATAACTGAACCACCATTCATTTCAGAGCCTGTGCCTACCATGGTAAGAATTGATGCGACAGGAACAATTTTATTTGTCACATCTTGGTATTCAACCCAGTATTTTTGGAAAGGATCTTCATTTTCACAATAAGCCGAAATGGAAATGCCTTTCGCACAATCGATAACGGAGCCACCACCGACCGCTAATATCAAACTGACATTGTGTTCGCGAACTAACTGAGCACCTTCCATCATTTTTTTATAAGTTGGGTTTGGCATAACGCCTGATAACTCAACAATGTTTTTACCTGCATGACGGAGTATGGTTATAACCTCATCATAGAGCCCATTTGATTTAATCGCGTTACGGCCATACATCAGCATAACTGTTTCGCCATAATGTGATAATTCATCATTTAATTTAGCAAGAGAATTCTTACCAAAATGAATGGTGGTTGGATTATAGTAAGAGAAATCGAGTTGCATTTTGATATCCTTTTGCCAGATTAAAGACTATCTAATTAAAGCCTAATGTATTTTTTAACTTCAAATAAGATAGAGACAGATTAATTGTTGAGGAAAATGCTATCGCTTTCGCATTTAGAAATGAATGTCTGATCTTCTTAGTCTCTTGCCTATTTTTCCAAAAAACTAAAATGATGATTGTGAATAATATAAATCAGCTTAGAGAAAGAACAAGAGCATTTATAACGGTTAAATATGATCCGTTTCTTTAAGCAACTTAATGTCTGTTGCTGGTGGAGCTCCGAATAATCGACTATATTCACGACTAAATTGAGAAGGGCTTTCATAACCAACTCGGAAAGTGGTTGTCGTTGCACCTAAATTTTCAGTTAACATTAATCGACGGGCTTCACTGAGTCGTAATTTTTTTTGGAATTGAAGCGGAGTCATTGATGTCATTGTTTTAAAATGAGTATAAAAAGCAGATTTGCTCATTCCAGAACATGAAGCCAATTCACTGATATTTAATGGTTTTATATAATTACTTTTTAACCAATCAATCGCTTTAGCTATTTGATGACTATGACTACCTGCTGTGACGATTTGATTCAATCGTTCACCTTGCTCTGTAATAAGTAGACGATAAAAAATCTCACGCTTTATACCTGGAGCAAGAATTTTAATACTATCAGGCTCATCAAGAAGAGTGAGCAAGCGAATAAAGGCATTGACTAAAGGTTCTGATAATTTGCCAACAGCAATTCCTTTTTGAGCATTTAAATCTGAGTTAAATGTTAATTCACTATCAACGATGAGTTGCGATATTTCTTGCAGATCTAACTCCATAACTAGCCCTAAAAAAGGTTTCTCGTTGCTGGCTTTCATAATATTCGCCATAACTGGGAGTTCTATTGAAGAAATTAAAAAATGGTTGGCATCATAAATAAAGCTTTCTTCTCCTAAGATCACTCTCTTTTCACCTTGGGCAATTAAACATATTCCTGATTTGTGAGTATGGCTGGTAATTGGTGTAGGAGAAGTCCAGTGTGTCAGCGTTAATCCCGGAATTTGAGTTTCAAATTGATTAGTATCATGAGTCCATTTTTCAATCTGCATGGCTAGTTTTTGAGTTAATAACGCCATGTTTTCTAATTTATTCATATGGACTCCATACGGGATAAAGCGATTAATATTGTCGTCGTCGCAAAATTATAATGTATGAGATGAATATTAGAAAATTATTTGACGTATATTTAATAAGAAATCTGGAAAGTAAATATCAAAAATAAGATAGGCTGTGCCTAATAAATCACAGCCTTATGAATATATTATTTATTGGTTTTATTTTTTTCTAACCATTTTTGCATTTGTTCTATTTCAGGGCCTTGCGCATCAATAATAGCCTGAGCTAGTTTACGCATTTCAGGATCAGTACCATATTTCAACTCGATCTTAGCCATATCAATAGCGCCTAAATGGTGGGCAATCATGCCATCAGCAAAAGCGACATCTGCATTATCGGTATTCATCCCTTTTGCCATATCGGCATGCATCTTATTCATGGAATCATTGAGTTCTTTTTGCATTGGCGAACTGTTATGAGGTGTATCCATATTCATGTTCATGTGTGTATTGTTTGCCATTGCACCAAAAGAGATAGCACTCATTAAAATAACAGCAGTAGGTAAAATCTTTTTCATAACAGTTTCCTTTAATTTATCGTGTAATTGTTATTACTCTAAAGATTCCCCCTAGGGGAAGGTCAATGTTGTTATTCAAAGTTTAATGTTCTTTACCTTTAATGACGTAATTACAAAATAGCCTTTTTAACCCATTTTATTTCAATTGGTTATATCTCTAAATTCAATTTCATATCTCTTTATACACTCAGAATTTCTTTATAAAAGATAGAAAAGTAATGATAACTATTCCCATTTAATATATTTTATTATAAAGTTGCATTATTAATGCAACTTTAAGGCGAGCTATATGGATAATCAAACTACAACGCAGTCTATGTCTCAAGAGCACTCAAAAGCAGGACATACCTTTTTAGCAAGTTTAGGGAAAACACGTTTAAGACCCGGCGGTGTAGAGGCATCTGATTGGTTGATTAATAACGCACATTTTACATCATCAAGCCATGTTCTTGAGATTGCTTGTAATATGGCGACAACTTCAATTGAAATTGCTAAGGAATATGGTTGCCATATTATTGCTGTCGATATGGATGATAATGCTTTAGCTCATGCACAGAATAATGTTGATAAAGCACAATTATCACATTTGATTCAATTAACCAAAGCCAATGCCTTATCTTTGCCTTTTCCTGATAATACGTTTGATATTGTTATAAATGAAGCAATGTTGACAATGTATGCAGATAAAGCCAAAACAAAGCTAGTAAAAGAGTATTACCGTGTTTTAAAACCCGGTGGTTTATTATTAACTCATGATATTATGAAGAAAAATGATGATGTTAATAGAGATAAATTAATCGGTGTAGTGAAATCAAATGTAGCACCAATGTTTAAGCAAGAGTGGCATGATTTATTTATTAATATTGGTTTCTCAGAAGTAAAAATAAAATCTGGCAACATGAGTTTAATGTCACCTATTGGTTTAATTCGTGATGAAGGTTTATTTAGAACAGCTAAGATAATTAAAAATGGATTGGCAAATAAGCAAAATAGGCCACGCTTCTTATCAATGTTTCGTTTTTTTAGAGAAAATCGGCATATTTTAAATTATATTGCGTGTTGCTCTAAAAAATAATTCCATCAAGAAAAGCTTATATATCATTTAATGGCACCTAGGTAAAACTAGGTGCTTGTTTTTCTATTAATAAGAATAAATAGAACTGTATACCTCCGTAATAAAATGTAAAAAATAAAAAGAATCGTAATCCAGATTGAACCTGATTTATTTTAACTATATATATTAAAAATAAGCATTAAAAATAAGCATTAAAAAATAAATATTAAAACAGATATGATTGATATGTGGAGTTTAATATGAAACAGATACTTATTATTGCAGGAGGGATATTATCGCTGACTATTATGTTGGCTATTCTTGTCGCTATTATCATAGTATCTGTCATTAAAGAAAATACCACTGAGTTTTGGAGTGAAAGCCGTGAATTGATTGAAAATTCGTCATCAACAGTACGTAAAACGCTTTCTACCGTAGAAGCAAAACGCGATACGCTTATGGCTATTTATCAATCTAAAGATAATAATGGAAGTTGTCAGCAGCTAGCTGAAAAGCTAAATGATGTTGAAAAAGCACTTTCTAATGGAAATTTAACGCTATCACGACCAGCAAAAGAACAAATTTCAACTATCAAAAATGCTTTTGATGGTTCGACATCACCTACGAAAAATATTGCTTGCGAGCAAGCAATTCAAGTTATTACTGACTTGAGTCAGTAATCTTAATATCCTTTCTATTTTTATTTATCTTTTATCCAACAGTAAGATTATTTTCGGTTATTAAATTAGTATCTCTTAACTTAATTCAATGAATATGCGATATATTTTTCTTGAAAAGAGTATATTTTTATTCTTTACCATAAAGTAGCAATAGGGCATTTATATCTACAATCTTACTATTAAAAGATTATGTTAACGTTAAAAAGAAGTTGCCAAGGGGATTTAAAATCGCGATACGAATATGCTAAAATTGATAGCTGATTCGCTTTAGCAGTGAGATTTGGTGATAATTTGGTTTATTTTTTGTTTCTAACGAAATGTGTTTTTATTTTTAATACTATTTTTTATTTTCAATCTAATAAATCAATTTTAGCGCAAGTAAGAAAAGCAAATCAGACAAAAGCTTCTATCAAAAGCATGGCATATATATCAATATAATTTAAGAAAATATCAATCAATTATGAATATCGCAGCATCAAACGTAAATGAAGTTAGCCGACAAACAGCGTGGATCAGGGTAATAATATTATCATTCGCGGCTTTCGTTTTTAATACAACAGAATTTGTTCCTGTTGCATTGTTAAGTGATATTTCTGAAAGCTTTGGTATGCTCCCAGCTCAAACAGGTTTAATGATCACGATATATGCTTGGGTTGTTGCTTTAATGTCTCTGCCTTTAATGATAATGACAAGTAAAGTTGAGCGACGTAAGTTACTTATTATTTTATTTATACTCTTTATTTTAAGTCATATTTTATCTGGTGTGGCATGGGATTTTAAATCACTGATAGCAGGGCGTATTGGTGTCGCTTTTTCTCATGCAGTATTTTGGTCTATTACTGCATCACTAGCTATTAGAGTAGCACCTGCTGGTAAACGCGCTCAGGCATTAGGTTTATTAGCAACAGGAACAGCACTTGCAACAGTATTAGGTTTACCTATTGGTCGTGTTGTTGGACAGTGGTTAGGATGGCGTGCAACATTTATGGGCATTGGGATATTAGCCTTAATTACTATGTTTGCATTAATGCGTTATTTACCTTTATTACCAAGTGAGCATTCAGGATCACTAAAAAGTGTGCCTATGTTATTAAAGCGCGGCCCACTCATGGGGATCTTTCTATTAACGGTTATTGCCGTAACGGCGCATTTTACAGCGTATAGTTATATCGAGCCTTTTGTGGTTGATATTGCAAATCTGGATCAGAATTTTGCTACGTTGGTGTTATTGATTTTTGGTGGAGCCGGTATCATTGGTAGCGTGTTATTTAGTCGTTATAGCACCAAAATGCCAACATCATTCTTATTTTCAGCCTTAATATTGCTTACTGTTTGTTTAAGCTTATTAATGATCAGTAGCCAGAATCTAACCGCATTTATTGTGCTGATTATATTTTGGGGTATTGGATTTATGTGTATTGGGCTAGGAATGCAGGTGAAAGTGATTGATTTAGCACCTGATGCAACAGATATCGCTATGTCTATTTATTCTGGTATTTTTAATATCGGTATTGGTGCTGGAGCATTGATTGGTAATCAGGTTATTTTACATGCTGGTATGACAAACATTGGCTATGCAGGAACAATATTAAGTATTATTGCAGCGGTTTGGTGTGGTTTTATCTTTAATCGTTATCGTGTTGCTATGGGCGGGGAACCCCGCCAAAGGAATCAACTTCATCAACACTAAATAAGTATTTCTACGATATAAAGGCACTTATTCAATAGGAAGAGTGCCTTTTTTATTTGTTGTAGATGAATATCCGTAATCTCGCTTGTGATAGAATTCACAAAATTGACTTTGTATAGGATTAAGGCGAAAAAATGAATGGATTAACTTACTTAATGTTGGCAATTATATCTGAAGTCATTGCGACAACAATGCTGAAAGCTTCTGATGGTTTTAGCCGATTATATCCATCTATTGTAGTCGTCATTGGTTACTGTCTTTCTTTTTGGGCACTTTCTCAAGTGGTAAGAGTTATGCCATTAGGTATTGCTTATGCAATATGGAGTGGATTAGGGATAGTTTTAGTCTCTGTTGCAGCAGTATTTCTTTATCAACAAAAACTCGATTTACCTGCCATTGTTGGTATGACTTTAATTATTGCTGGTGTTTTAGTTATAAATCTACTTTCAAAAAGTGCTTCACACTAATAGGAATAACTGGAATAAATTAGGGTGTCTTTGATGCAAAAGAAATTTAAAACAGCTTGTTATCTTATTATGTTGACTAGCTTTGCTTTTATTGCAGGATGCAGTAATTCAGCGCAGACACAATATTCATCTACACAAATGGTTAGTAAAAGTCGAACGATACCGACAACCAGCCTTGATATTCCCTTAGAAGAATCAGCCAAGGCAACCTGTGTCTTTTCAGGTGGTGTGCCTTCTTTAAACTATGAATTGCATGGCGGTCAGACGCCAGTGTGTCAATTTGCTAATGGTAAGCGTTGTAGTGAACAAGCTTTAATTGAAGGGGCTTGCATTCCAGGTTAAAGCTTATTTGGGGTTGAATGCTGAATCACCATTTCTCTATTATAAAAATAGCCTTTAGTTTATCGCTAAAGGCTATTTTCTTTTTTATTCTTTTGTCTTAAAAGAACTTGTTATTTGGCTCATTAATACTAATAAACCTACAACAAAATAAGCAGAGAAAATAATAAGCATCCATTGTGGCATTTCTAAAGTTAAGAATTGCCATTGGCTGACAGAGCAATCACCGGTTGCTTGGAATACAGAAGGGAACCAATCTTGCAGGGCAAACCAAGAAGGTAAAGTGACAAAGAAATCACAGGTTGCAAAAGGTGATGGATTCAGAATAAGTTGTGTATGCTCCCAAGCTAGTTCAATTCCTCGGTATGCAGAATAAATCCATAAGAAACTACCCGCCATACGCATAAGAGCCATTTTAGGTGCAGATGCCCCAATCAATGCAGCAACTAAGATCCCTAATACTGCGATACGTTGATAGACGCACATTACGCAAGGCATTAATTCCATTCCGTACTGAAAATACAATGCAGCACCTTCAAGACCTATTGCTGTTAATGCAAGCAACAGCCATGAAAAACGGCTTTGTGACCAGTGACGAAGAGAAGTCAGCATAATAATATCCATTTAAATATTAAATAAAATAAGTGCCTATTCTGCCCAAAAATCAAGCGCAAAAAAAGTTAAAACCTGTTATTTCACAAATATTTACATTCAAGCTTATTTTAATGAAAAAAATAGGACTTTTATCAAATAAAAGTCCTATTTATGTGGTGTAACTGTGGATCTATTGTTATGGAATAGCAACTAAACCAATTTCATAAAACCAGTGTGTTGCAGGAACAAGCCAAAATTCAACAGCCAGTAAACCAAGCAATGTCATTACAATTGTATATGGCAGTGCCATTATCACCATACGGCCATATGATAAACGGATAAGTGGTGATAATGCCGATGTTAATAAGAACAGGAATGCGGCTTGACCATTTGGCGTCGCAACAGAAGGTAAGTTTGTACCTGTATTAATAGCAACACCAATATGTTCATATTGTGATTGGCTAATTAATCCATTTTGCAATGCTGTTAAAGCTTCACTGATATAAACCGTACCCACAAACACGTTATCTGAAATAGCAGATAGTAGACCATTAAAGAGGTAAAAAAGAGACAATTGTGAGGATTCTGAAGCTTGAAGAACAAACTGAATAATAGGGCCAAATAATTGTTGATCAATAATAACAGCAACAATAGAGAAGAAAACAGTCAATAACGCAGTGAAAGGTAAGGCTTCTTCAAATGCTTTACCAAGAGCGTGTTCTTCTGTGATCCCACAAAATGCAGTGGCAAGAATAATAACAGATAAACCGATAATACCGACTTCTGCTAAATGGAGCGCTAAAGCAACAATCAACCAAATACCAATTAATGCTTGGATCATCAGTTGTGCTTTTTCTTGAGAAGTGCGTTTTTCACTGTTTTTCTTATCGTATTCAGTGAGAACTTTACGAACTAAATCAGGTAATTCAGCACCATAACCAAAGAGCTTAAAGCGTTCTACAAGGTAGCACACTGCAAGGCCAGCAAAGAAAACAGGAATAGTGACAGGTGACATTCTGATAAAGAAGGTCACAAAATCCCACTCTAAATGTTTTGCAATAATAAGGTTTTGTGGTTCACCAACCATGGTCATTACGCCACCTAATGCAGTACCAACACCCGCATGCATCATTAAGCTACGTAAAAAAGCACGGAATTGTTCTAAAGTTTGTTTTTTTTCTGCGGTATCAATAAATCCATCATTATTTAATTCTGCACCTGATTGGTTAGAAGCGAAATTATGATAAATAGAATAGAAACCGAGAGAGACACTGATTACAACCGCGATAACGGTTAAAGCATCTAAAAAGGCAGATAAAAATGCACTTGCGAAGCAAAAGGCAATAGACAACATTCGTTTAGAGCGAATGGATAACAGCAGTTTAGTAAAAGCAAACAGTAATAATTGCTTCATAAAATAGATACCTGCAACCATAAAGACAAGAAGCAAAATCACTTCAAGGTTGTTGGCAATTTCATGACCAATCTGTTTTGGGCTAGTCATACCAATGATGACGGCCTCAATAGCAAGTAATCCTCCGGGTTGTAACGGGTAACACTTTAGCGCCATAGCCAGTGTAAAAATAAATTCTACAACTAATAGCCAACCGGCGACAAAAGGGTCAACAAAGAAAAAAATCAGTGGGTTGATAATTAAAAAAGTAAGAATAGCAAGCTTATACCAATCTGGGGAATTCCCCATAAAGTTCTTTAGTAGTGCTTGTCTTATACTCATATCCATTAGGTTTCTCATCCTCCAAATAGAGATTTTAAGCGCAATGATGCGCAATTTAACCATAGTACGCGCTAATCGCTGTGAAATTAAGCGCCTCAGTAATAATAAATTGATAAAGCTACATCAAGTTTTATGATGCCATTCACTATTTAATGATGGTTGAGCTATATCAAAATTACGCATTCTGATATTATCTTTTCCATTATTAGCAGAAAAATCGCTTCGGAAGAAATAAAAATATGGTTATTAAGGCTCAAAGCCCCGCAGGTTTTGCGGAAGAGTATATTGTTGAAAGCATCTGGAATAATCGTTTTCCTCCTGGATCTATTCTTCCAGCGGAACGTGAGCTCTCTGAATTAATCGGTGTTACAAGAACCACATTAAGAGAAGTGTTACAACGCCTTGCTCGTGATGGTTGGTTAACAATTCAACACGGAAAGCCAACGAAGGTAAACAATTTCTGGGAAACATCAGGCCTTAATATCCTTGAAACAGTCGCTCGTCTCGATCATGATCGAGTACCACAGTTAATAGATAACTTATTGGCCGTCAGAACCAATATCTCAGCTATTTTTATACGTACAGCATTTAGAAATAGCCCTGAAAAATGTATTGAAATTTTAAACCATGAGCTTACTACTGAAAATAGCGCTGATGAGTTTAGTGAACTGGATTACAACATTTTCCGTGGATTGGCGTTTGCATCAGGTAACCCAATTTATGGTCTTATCTTAAACGGCTTAAAAGGGCTTTATACGCGCGTAGGTCGTTATTATTTCTCAAATATTCAAGCCAAAGAACTCGCATTAGCATTCTATAAAAAACTGGCTGCATTATGTGAGCAAAAAGATGTCGAGCATGTCATGGAATGTGTCCGTCAATATGGTAAAGACAGTGGTGTTATCTGGCAAAGTTTACAGTCACCATTACCAAGTGACCTAGAAGAAGTAAAACGCTAATTACGTTTGCTGCTTTATCACAATAGAAAAACCAGTATGCATATAATTTGTGATACTGGTTTTTTTATGCTTTTTAAAAAGCCAATGTGTCATTTTTTAGGCAATGCTTTAAATAGGTTATTTTTAGTAAAAAGAGTAACCAAAGTGAGTTAATTTAGGCGTTATCATCTTAAAATAAGCTAATTTTTAGATTTTAATAAAGTTCCAATTTTCTTTTCCTACACCTTAAAATCCCTTCAATTTAAAATAATTTACTAATCAATATTTTTATAATTTACAGTAAAAATAATATATCATTGATTTTACTGGTTAATTAAATGTTTTTTTTTGAAAATCATCTGTCGAATAACAATCAAATGTGACTTAACTCTAAAATCTATCTTTTTATTGGCTTAGATGATTATTCTATATTGGCTTTTTGTGTATGGAATATTATTCTTATGTTATATCAATGTAAATTATTGGAGTCTTGCCATGAAAGTGATCATCTTAGGTGGCGGCGTTATTGGTGTAACGAGTGCGTGGTATCTTGTGCAACAAGGCCATGAAGTCATTGTTGTTGATAGACAAAATAGTGCAGCTGAAGAGACGAGTGCAGGTAATGCAGGCCAAATATCTCCAGGGTATGCAACGCCTTGGGGCGCGCCAGGTATTCCATTAAAAGCAGTTAAATGGATGTTTCAAAAGCACGCACCATTAGCGATTAAACCCGATGGCTCACTTTTCCAATTACGTTGGATGTGGCAAATGTTACGTAATTGTGATGCGTCACATTACACTATGAATAAAAGCCGCATGGTGCGTATTGCCGAATATAGCCGTGATTGCATTCGTCAGTTACGCCAAGACACTGGCATTGAATATGAAGGTCGCCAAGGCGGCACTCTGCAACTTTTCCGTGATCAAAAGCAATTTGATAATGCAGCCAATGATATTGCTGTATTAAAGCAAGAAGGCGTTGCTTATGAATTGTTAACTGCGGATCAACTAAAATTAGCCGAACCTGCACTTGAGCATGTTAGTCACAAATTGACAGGTGGTTTACGTTTACCAAATGATGAAACGGGTGATTGCCAAACTTTCACGAAAAGACTCGCTAAAATGGCAGAAGATGCAGGTGTTACTTTCTTGTTTAACAAAGAAATCAAACATTTGTTATTTGATGGTGATAAAGTAGCGGGTGTTCAATGTCATGATGGATTATTAACAGCCGATCATTATGTTGTTGCCATGGGCTCTTATTCAACAGAGTTTTTGAAAAACAAAGTCGCTATTCCAGTTTACCCTCTTAAAGGTTATTCACTTACGATGCCGATTATTGATGCTTCAAGAGCACCAACATCCACTATTTTAGATGAAACTTATAAAATCGCAGTAACTCGTTTTGATGAGCGAATTCGTGTTGGCGGAATGGCAGAAGTCGTTGGTTTTAATCTGGATATTTTAAAATCGCGCTGTGAAACATTAAAAATGGTTGTACAAGATCTCTATCAAGGTGGTGGTGATATTGAGAAAGCCACTTTTTGGACAGGTTTAAGACCTATGACACCTGATGGTACACCAATTGTAGGACCTACGGCTTATCGCAATTTATCATTAAATACAGGGCACGGCACATTAGGTTGGACAATGGCATGTGGCTCTGGACAATTATTGGCTGATTTAATTTCAGGGAATAAACCTGCTATTGCCGCTGATGATTTATCTGTGTTTCGGTATATCGATGGCTTTAATACTAAATTGCTCTTACCGGGGCAAAAACTTGATGCAGCTTATTAATTGAGGAAAAAACATGTCCAGACCCACAAAAGTAACCATTAACCTCGATGCATTAAGCCATAATCTATCTGTTATTAAAGAGAGAGTCAGAGGCAGCAAAGTGTGGTCTGTTGTAAAAGCAGATGCTTATGGACATGGATTATCCTGTGTTTGGCCGGCATTAAGTCATACTGATGGTTTTGCATTAATTGAGTTAGACAAAGCTATCATGTTAAGAGAGCAAGGATGGGTTGGTCCCATCCTTTTACTCGAAGGTTTTTTTAAACCAGAAGATGTCTATTTACTCGAGCGTTATTCACTTACCACCGCAGTGCATTCAGATTGGCAATTTGATGCCATAGAAAAAGCACAATTAGAAAGACCTATCAATATTTATCTTAAGCTTAATAGTGGAATGAACCGTTTAGGTTATCGTCCTGATGCTTATCAACAAGCGATTGATCGTGCGAAAAGTATCAAAAATATTGGTTCAATTATCCAAATGTCGCATTTTGCTAATGCAGATACTGGATTGAACATGAATGCACAAAAGGCCGCCATTAATCAGGCAATGGTAAATGAATTACCTCGGTGTTTGGCAAATTCAGCTGCAACGTTATTTGATCCTGAAACTTATCAAGATTGGGTACGCCCAGGTATTATTTTATATGGTGTTTCGCCTTCGGGTGTTTGGCAAGATATTGCTAATTTCGATTTACAACCCGTAATGACATTTAATAGTGAAATATTAGCCATTCAACAAGTCAAAAAAGGTGAGCAGATAGGTTATGGTAGCCGATATACCGCTGAGCGTGATATGCGGATCGGTGTTGTTGCCTGTGGTTATGCTGATGGTTATCCAAGACACGCACCAGACGGTACACCTGTTATTGTTAATGGACATAAAACACAATTGGTAGGGCGCATCTCTATGGATATGCTAACCATTGATGTTACGGATTTTCCTGATGTCAATTACGGTAGTCCAGTTGAATTATGGGGGAAAGAACTTCCTGTTGATGATGTTGCAATGGCATGTGGCACTATTGGTTACGAATTACTGTGTGCAATAGCACCAAGAGTTATTGTTGAAGTGATGATAAATTTACCTAATTCCACTTTTTCTGATCTAAATGAAAGTTGTTGATAATCACTAAACTAGAATAAGATTAAATTTATTTTGATTTGGTGATCCTATGAGTAACGGCATTGCATTGCGTGTGAAAGGAAAGGTTCAAGGCGTTGGATTTCGCCCATTTGTTTGGCAATTAGCTCATCGTTTTGGTTTATTAGGGCAAGTGAGCAATGATAGTTTGGGGGTATTGATACATTTAACGCCTTCACCTAAAAATGCACTCTTTATAGAGGCATTAAAAGCAGAATGCCCACCATTAGCACGTATTGAACGTATAGAAGAATCACCTTATCAATGGGAACAGCTGCCTACTGATTTTATTATTGTAAAAAGTGGTGGTGGCGAAATGGATACACAAGTTGTTCCTGATGCAACAACTTGCCAAGCTTGCATTGATGAATTGTTTGACCCACAAAATCGTCGTTATCATTATCCTTTTATTAACTGCACACATTGTGGCCCTCGTTTTACTATTATAAAAAAAATGCCTTATGACAGGCCTTTTACTTCTATGTCTGAATTTCCATTCTGCCCTGAATGTAAACATGAATATGAAGATCCCGCAGATAGACGGTTTCATGCTCAGCCTAATGCATGCCCTGTATGTGGGCCTCATATCTGGCTTACAGATAATCAGGGTAAAGAGTTAGCAACGAAAGAGCTTGCATTAACCCAAGCTTGTGAAGCATTACTTGCTGGAAAAATTGTTGCAGTTAAAGGTATTGGTGGTTTTCATTTAGTGTGTGATGCACGTAATAATGAGAGCGTTGCATTATTACGCGAACGCAAGTACCGACCCGCAAAGCCATTAGCTGTGATGATCACAGGAATTGATCAAATTAAAGCAGATAAGCAAGATCTCGATTTTCTTCCTACAGCTATCCAAACATTGCAAAGCACCGCAGCCCCAATTGTATTAGTCCCTAAAACTGTTACACCTAAACTTGCGGAGCTTATTGCGCCGGGATTAACTGAAATTGGTGTTATGTTGCCAGCCAATCCACTGCAACATCTATTAGCGCGTGGTACGAACATTCCTCTTGTTATGACATCAGGAAATGCATCAGGCCATACACCAGCATTAAGTAATGAAGATGCCTTAATGCAATTGAAAGATATTGCAGATTTATTCTTAATGCATAATAGAGAAATTATACAAAGGGCGGATGATTCATTAGTTCGTATTGAGGGTAAACAGAGCGTCATGATCCGACGTTCTCGCGGGTATGTACCTGATGCGATTTCATTACCTGAAGATTTTGAGGCGCAACCGTCAGTGCTTGCAATGGGGGGCGATCTCAAAAATGTATTTTGCTTATTACGTCAGCATCAAGCCATTATGGGTCCTCATTTAGGGGATCTTGATGATTTAAGCGTGCGACAACAGTTGGTAAAATCGTTGGCTCTTTTCCAACAAATTTATCGCTTCACCCCTAAAGCAATTGCAATAGATGCGCATCCTAACTACATCAGTCATCGGTTGGGTAAGCAGTTTGCTCAAGAGCAAAATATTCCTGTTATTGAAGTCTCTCATCATCATGCACATATTGTTTCTTGTCTTGCTGAACATGGTCATACACATCAACAAGGTGCTGTTATTGGTATTGCTCTTGATGGATTAGGTTTTGGACAAGACGGGACTTTATGGGGCGGAGAATGTTTGCTGGTGGATTATCAAAAATCAGAACGGATTGGTGGGCTTCCTGCGGTTGCTATGCCAGGAGGCAATCTTGCCTCAGTTCAACCTTGGCGAAACTGGTTCGCACATTTAGCTACTTTTTCTAAAGATTGGCAAGGTAGTGTTATCGCCAAAATGATACCTAGTAATGATTTGCAAATATTAAGTAAGGCAGTAGAACGTGGTTTAAATTCGCCTAAAGCCTCTTCTTGTGGTCGGTTTTTTGATGCAGTTTCAGCATCATTAGGATTAGCGCCTAAAGAAATAAGTTGGGAAGGTGAAGCTGCATGTTACTTACAAACGGCGGCATTACAGTGTCATCAAGACAAACAAACAGAAATTATTAAGCAATATGGGCATTTGATGCCTGTAAAAAACAACTTGCTTGATCTATCTGTTTTTTGGACACAATGGGAAGATGTTGATCTTAATGTCAGTGAAAAAGCGTGGTTATTTCATTATTTATTAGCTGAAAGTTTAAGCAAAATTGCATTGCAATGTGCGGATGAACATCAGATTGATACCATTGTACTTACGGGGGGTGTGTTAAATAACATGCTACTCAAACACCTGTTTAAGAAAAAATTAAACAATAAAAAAGTATTAACACCTATGATGTTACCTGCTGGTGATGGCGGTATTGCATTAGGGCAAGCATTGATTGCTACACATTTAATGCAAAAATAAAATAATTATAGGTAAAATAATGCCAGTTTTAGTTAGTTGTGACTGAAATAGGTTTTTGGTTGCTACTTTATTAATGATTAATGACAATATGGAAAATCATCGTGAGTAATAAGAAGATTATCGTTTCTTTGGCCGTTATTGCAGGATTAAGCACGCCAGCAGCATTTGCTGGAGAATGGTCAATTGGTGGTTCAGTTTTAGCACAAGTCACTCCTTATAAAGGGGCTAAATCAAAAGATTATTTATTACCAGTACCGCAAGTTAATTACCAATCAGAGAATTTCTATTTCGCAACGTTAGCGGCGGGATATTACCTATGGAATACACCGAAAGATCAACTTTCTGTTGATTTACACTACTATCCTCAAGCCTTTAAACCAAGTGATAGTGACGATGAGCAAATGAAAAAACTGAATCGTCGCCGTGACACTATGATGGGTGGCTTTACTTATAAACACCACGAATCATGGGGTAGCTTAAGAGCGATCGTTTCTGGTGATATGCTAGGCAAAAGTAACGGTATTATCGCTGACGCCGCTTATTTATATCCTTTCGAATTTGGTAACTGGTCTTTACAACCAGGTGCAGGTGTTGTTTGGGAAAACAAAAAGCAAAACCGTTACGCTTATGGTATTACTCACGCAGAATCTCAACGTAGTGGTTTAGCAGAATATACGCCAAATGATAGCTGGAGACCGTATGTAGAGCTATCGGCGAACTATAAGTTTGCTGAAAACTGGAATTTCTTTGTGATGGGACGTGTTGACCATTTGCCAAGTGAAGTGAAAGACAGCCCAATGGTAAATAAATCTGTTACAGCGATTGTGTGGACAGGTGTGACTTACGCATTCTAATTAGCGAAAATCTAACTAGAATTTAGTAAGATTAGCCATAATAAAAAAAGCTTCGATTCAAACTCGAAGCTTTTTTATGGTGGCAAGATATCAGTAATACTTTATTTTTCGGCAATATTTTTACGAACACGAACTACCAGAGATAAGCGACCAGGATGAACGTTATCTGGTTTTAATGGTTGGTGGATACGAGCGGTTTCTACGCAAGCCATTTTACGATAGCCACCTGTGCTCATATCTTTCATTGAACTTGCGAGTTCTGCACCGGGGTTCCAACATACCACATCACTATGATGGTAATGATGAACCTCAATTGTGCGATCCCAGCCATCATCATGAATAAGATTAAAATCGTCAGGCTCTGTATAAAGCCTGTCAGTGCGTCCATTGAAGCGTAATGAGGTTTCATCAGTGTAAACCTCTTTATCTGCCACGGTGTCAATGTAGTGGCCTCCTAAGCCAGTTACAGAGACATTATCAATGTCACTCACATTAAAATAAGAGTGAAGGGCGGCTGTCGCTTCATAATCACCGTAAGATTCTAATTCAACCTCACAGGTTGCGCCTAATTTAAAGCGAGCAATAACCGTAAACTCATGAGGCCAATATTTCTGCGTCTGCTGGCTCTCTTTTAGTGTCATGGTAATGAGTACGCCATCCTCTTGCTCTGTGTGAGCACTAAATTCCCAAGGAAGAATTCGTGCAAATCCATGGCTTGGTGTACCTGCTGAAGCAAACCAAGGCCAGCAAATAGGGATACCACCACGAATGGCAACACCGGGAGTGAAGAGAGAAGCTTCGCTTACCCAAAATACAGGATGCTCTTGTGCGGGTTGCCAAGCAATTAAATGTGCGCCTTGAAGACTGATAGCTGCGCGTACTTTAGGATGTGAAATAACAAGGATAGGAAGTTCGCCTAATTGCCGACGACTTAAGTAAGGTGATATTTGTTCAATAATCGGCAAAGAAAAAATTTTCTCATTCATTATTTTATGACCTTATGTCACTGACTATTTCAATACAATAAACTGACTGGCTAGAAAATAAAAGAGCCACCGAAAAGGTGGCTCTAAAAGAAATCGTGACTTTCTAAACTCTAATTATTTAGAGATATGAGAAATCAGATCCAGAACTTTGTTTGAATAACCAACTTCGTTATCGTACCAAGCAACTAATTTAACAAAGTTGTCGTTCAGTGCGATACCTGCTTTAGCATCAAATACTGAAGTCAGAACTTCACCGTTGAAGTCAGTTGAAACAACTGCATCTTCAGTGTAGCCCAGAACGCCTTTCAGTTCGCCTTCAGCTGCTGCTTTGATAGCGTCACAGATTTGAGCGTAAGTTGCTGGTTTTTCCAGACGTGCAGTCAGGTCAACAACAGAAACGTTAGGAGTAGGAACACGGAAAGACATACCAGTCAGTTTGCCGTTCAGTTCAGGGATAACTTTACCTACCGCTTTAGCAGCACCAGTTGATGATGGGATGATGTTTTGAGAAGCACCACGACCACCACGCCAGTCTTTTGCAGATGGACCATCAACAGTACGTTGAGTTGCAGTTGTTGCGTGAACAGTAGTCATCAGACCTTCAACGATACCGAAGTTATCGTTGATAACTTTAGCTAAAGGCGCTAAGCAGTTAGTAGTACAAGATGCGTTAGAAACGATATCTTGGCCTGCGTATGATTTATGGTTTACGCCCATTACGAACATTGGTGTGTTGTCTTTTGAAGGACCAGTCAGAACAACTTTTTTCGCACCAGCTTGGATGTGTTTACGAGCGGTTTCATCAGTTAAGAACAGACCAGTTGCTTCTGCAACAACGTCAGCACCGACTTCGTTCCATTTCAGATTTGCTGGATCTCTTTCTGAAGTTACGCGGATGGTTTTACCATTAACAACGAGGTGGCCATCTTTTACTTCAACAGTACCGTTGAAACGGCCATGAGTTGAATCGTATTTCAGCATGTATGCCATGTAGTCTGCGTCTAACAGATCGTTAATACCTACGATTTCGATATCTGAACGTTCTTGAGCAGCACGGAAAACGATGCGGCCGATACGACCAAAACCATTAATACCTACTTTGATAGTCATATGTATTCCACCAGCTTTAATTTAGTGAATTAAAAAGTTGCTTCTAAAGTTACCAAAACCGCGCCAATCGTCAAGCGGAATCGTGTCAATAATTGCAAAAAATCAATTAAAAAAACACTTTTCGCTTAAAGATTGGTCGTTTTAGCCAAATGTTACGCTGTGTATTATCGGGATCAACGCCGATAAATGAAGTTACCTTTGCTCCGTTATGTGAAATTCATCACATTTCAAAAACTAAAGATTACTCTTGATGATTTTAGACCATATTTTCCAGATTTGTTGTTAAATCTTTGTTATTATTCACTGTTGTTTTAAAAAGCATTTTTCTGGGCAAGAGGTCGATATGGCAGATAATGAAAAGAAAGTGAATATTTCAAGTAATAACAATCACCTTGATTTATCAACACTCAACGAAATGCAACGTTATGTAACGCAACAGCAAGGCACAGAACCGCCATTTAGTGGTAAATTATTACACAACCGTCAAACAGGAATTTATCACTGTTTATGTTGTTCTGCTCCTCTGTTTTATTCAGATACAAAATTTGATGCGGGATGTGGTTGGCCAAGCTTTTATCAACCTGTTAGTGATAATGCAATTCGCTATATTGATGATTTTTCTCATAATATGAAAAGAACTGAAATCCGTTGTCAGCAATGTGATGCACATTTAGGTCATGTTTTTAATGATGGCCCAGCTCCAACAGGGGAGCGTTATTGTGTTAATTCAGCATCTCTTTCATTTACGAATAGTGAAACAGGCGAAAAACAAGTCGGTTAACTCAATTAAGTTAACAAAATAATAACAACTGAAAAAACGATTCAGCCATTTCAAATGATTATTTAGCTTATGGAGCAATCAATGGAAGTTAATGAACTTATTTCGATGGTAACCCCTGAAATTTATCAGCGTATTTCAACCGCAGTTGAACTAGGTAAATGGCCTGATGGTGTTGCATTGACCGATGAGCAAAAAGAACATTGCATGCAGATTGTTTTATTATGGCAGGCGAAAAATAACCACACACCTGAGCATATGACGGTAGGCACTAATGGACAAATTACCATGAAGAGCAAACAAGAATTAAAAGCTCAGTTTCAATCTGAACGCTTAGCGACGTTAACGCCAATGGATGATGAATAAAACCTGTGTTGAATGGATAGAATAAATATAAAAATGGGCTATTTATTAACCGAATTGGTTAAAATTAGCCCCTTTTTCATTTTATGAAGATAAAGAAAATAACGAACTTATTGATTGTTACGATTAAGCCAATGTGCTGAATCAATTAATGCTGCGCCTTTTGCTCTCATCTCTTCTAGTGCTTTTTCGCTATCGTCATCTTGAATATTGACACCGCGACAACCGTCTGTAACAACTGAAACCTGATATCCTAATAACAACGCATCTAGCACTGTAAATTTGACACAGTAATCCGTAGCAATTCCTAAAATATAAAGATGTTTTATATTTAATGTCTGCAAAAGTGTATGCAAACCTGTTTGGTATTCATGGTCGTTATCAAAAAAAGCACTATAACTATCAATAAGGTGATTTTGCCCTTTGTAAATAATATGATTAATCAGTGCTTGGTTTAATTCAGGATGAAATGCAGCGCCATAAGAATTTTGTACGCAATGTATTGGCCACCAAACTTGTGGTAATCCATTAAGAGTACCTACCTCTCCCACAACTGTGCCTGAATTTTCAGCAAAGCTAAGATGATCGGCTGGATGCCAGTCTAAACTGGCGATAATAGGATTTTTAGATTGCTTGAAACTATGAATAAGTTGATTGGCTGTTTGTATAACTATGTCGCTTTCATTAACAGCTAATGCACCACCTGTACAAAAATCATTTTGTATATCAACCAATAACAGTGCAGAATTTTTCACCACTTTTACCTTTAGATTAAACTTAGTCGTTATCGTCTAATGTCATTTCACCGCGTAGGTTTTGTTGCATTAGTCGGCAGATTTCAGTGTAATTATATTGTTGGCTAAGAAGATAATGCAGTTTAGTTAATGTTGCTTCAAATGTCATATCAAAGCCACTGATCACCCCAACTTCCGCTAATGCTTGACCTGTTGCATAACCTTCCATATTCACTCGGCCAGAAATACATTGTGTAAGGTTGATAACAACAATACCACGCTCTGTTGCTTCACGTAGGGTAGAAAGTAAAGCTGGGTGTGATGGTGCATTACCGACACCATAAGAGCGCAATATTAAGGCTTTCACAGGTTGCATCAGGATGTTTTTAACGACTTCATCGGAAAGACCCGGATAAATTGTGACAACACCGATAGGTTGAGGCGTAATATTATGTGCAGTAAATTCACCATTTCCTTTAGGAAAGGAATTAATTTTAAATTGTTTAATATTAATGCCCGCTTCTAACAGTGGTGCGCTATTTGGCGATGCAAAGGCATTAAAGCCGTCGGCATGTGCTTTTACGGTGCGGTTTCCGCGATACAGCGTGTTATTGAAAAATAGAGCCACTTCATTAATTGGATGATGAGCAGCAAGATAAAGCGCATTTAATAGGTTTGTTTGTCCATCAGACCGTAAGGCTTCTAAAGGAATTTGAGAGCCAGTAACAATAATAGGCTTGCTAAGATTCTCAAACATAAAAGAGAGTGCAGAAGCAGTAAATGCCATTGTATCAGTACCATGAAGAATAACGAATCCATCATAGTTGTGATAATTTTCACTAATATCATCAGCAATAGATTGCCAATCTTCAGGGGTAATATTTGAAGAGTCGATCAGCGGAAGATGCTCTTTGATTGTGAAATCAGGCATTTCTTCACGATGGAACTCTGGCATTTTGGCTAATTGGCGTTGTAAATGTCCTGATACAGGAATATAGCCGTGTTCAGAATGTTGCATACCAATAGTACCACCCGTGTATACAACGTAGATTGATTTCTTTTGCATCAGACAAAACACTCTTATTAGGCTGTGAGAAATACCTGATTATAGGGAGTTTACAGAATAAAAAAAGGAAAGGATGCTAAAAAAAGAAAATAGAGATTAATGAATATCTGCTTTAAATCATTGTGTTAAAAATACTATTGATAAAAACGGGCAAAAAATAATCTTCAGTATATTATGCTAAACAAAGTCAGGAAAAAAGAGAAAAACACCTGCTCTGAAAGAGCAGGTGTTGAGACAAAAACGGCTATTGAATATCACCACAAGATAAGCAATACACATAGCGGTTAAGCGGATCATTCATATTGCGATAAAACTCCGTTTGTGATTTTACTTCTCTTAAAACAGGGGCTGGTAAATAAGCTTGTAATGGATCAGGGATAATAGCTTTTGCATTATTTGATAAGCTCATGATTATCTGTTCAGAGAGACTTAATTCTGGCTTCATCCAATCAATAACAGGCTCTTTAATTTTTGCCATTTTAGCAACGGCATCAATGGCATCATCAAAATCACCAAACTCATCGACTAAGCCCACATTTTTTGCATCTATTCCTACCCACACTCGACCTTGAGCAATACGATCAATTTGAGCTGGCGTTTTTTTACGAGATTCAGCCACTAAATTAAGAAATGTTTTATAACCACTTTCGATATTCAGTTGTAACAACTCGGCAAATTCTTCAGGCAACTTATTGGTGACAGATAATCCTGCTAAAGGTGATGTTGTGACACCATCGGTATAAACACCAATAGACTCTAGGCTGTTTTCAAAGGTATTAATAACACCGAAAATACCAATAGAACCCGTTAATGTTGAAGGACTAGCAATAATCTTATTTGCAGGTGTGGAGATCCAATATCCTCCTGATGCTGCTAATCCTCCCATTGAAACAACCACATGTTTTTTCTGTTGTTTAAAGGCTTCAACTTCACTGCGAATTTGTTCTGATGCTGAAACACTACCACCTGGGCTATTTACACGTAATACAAGTGCTCGAATATTAGGATCTAAACGGGCTTGGCGAATTTGATTTGCAATGGTGGAACCGCCTGCGGAGCCCGGAATGCTTTCGCCGTCAATAATGGCGCCTTGAACAACGACTACGGCAATATTACCTTCATCATTTGCAGGTAATGATGAAGTTAACGTATCGGCATAATCATAAATACTGATATTGTTAAATTGCTTGTTCTCTTTATCCCACTGAAAGGTTTCTGTCATATCAGCTTCAAATTGAGCGTATGAGCTGACAGAATCCACTAATTTACGATTTAGCGCATAAGTTGCGTTATCCCCATCTGCATTGCGTAGCTGTGCAATCATCTCTTTTGCACCTGGGAAAACATCTTCTGTGGTAATGCTACGGTTTTCTGCCACTTGGGTTAAATAAGTAGACCACAGCGCATTAACTAAACGTAATGAAGCTTCTCGAGATTCCGCAGACATATCATTGCGCATTAACGGTTCAACCGCAGATTTATACGTTCCTACGCGGAAAATATGAGTACTTACTTTTAAATTTTCTAACAGTGTTTTGTAATAGAGATTTTGAAAGCCAAAACCATAAACACCCACTGCACCTTGAGGTGTGAGATAAATTTTATCTGCATAAGAAGCGAGATAATATTGCGGCTGACTGTAATAGCCACTCACTGCAAAAATCGGTTTGCCTGTTTTTTTAAATTCAGTAAGTGCCTTACCAATATAATTTAGCGAAGGCTGATCTGCGCCGACAAATTCATCAAGTTTAAGCACCATACCTTTAATTTTCGGATCTTGAGAGGCTAGGCGTAGTGTATCGACGACTTCAAATAATGAATTTTCTTGGAGCTGGCTACCCGAAACGCCTAAAAGCTCACGCCCAACTTCCCCTAAAGGATTTTGGGTTGCAGTTTGGTCAACAATCACACCTTTAAGATCAACAAGAAGGGCGCCTTCATAATCCATTGGTTTTTGTGCTTCTTTGCTAATTAAGAAAATACCAATGACCACAAAGAGAAGGAAAAAGAAAATAACGTTTAAGATTAATTTTCTGATAAAGTTAATGGCTTGCCAACTGAATTTTAATATTGCGCCGATTAACTCCATAATTTTATTCATATTATCTCCACATCATGTAAAGCTAAAATTTAATCCTAAACAGTCATGCTAGAATTATTGGTAAGCAGGCTACATCTACATAATCTCATACTATTAAAACAAAAAATGTTGTTATCAATAGAGAGAATAGTAATAACAATAAAGGAATATTCTAATATAGCTCTTATTGAATGTCTGTCATTGATTTTTAGGAAAACACTAATGATAACTTTTTACTTAAGATGTTATTAAGCAAACATTTATCTTACGTAAAAATAGTTAAATAAATTCACACAAAAAGGCATCAAAGTAATATAGAAAATCGTCAAATTAAAAAGAAAAATAGGATCAAAATCAGCTTAAATTAACTTAGTAAGCTAAGATTAATCATTTTATGAACAATAAATTACGATTAAATGACCACACACCTGATTTTTAGAAAAATTCCCGCCTAAATCTGCGGATGGTGGTAATATAACAGTTTGTTATACTGCGAATTGATAAGAACTGTCCATCCCCATAAGAATGGGATCTTGCTAAAATAAAATGCTGACAGGAGAATAAAAATGGATGCATTAACACTGCTTTTGAACCGCCGTTCAGCTTCCCGACTGACTACTCCAGCCCCCGATAGTGAAGCCCTCAATACTATTTTACAAGCCGGTATGCGCGCGCCTGATCATGGTGCACTTAAGCCGTGGCATTTCGTTGTGATGCAAAATGAAGGCATTGAACGCTTTAGCCAATTACTACATAAAGCCGCGGTTGTGGGTAATTTAGGGCCAGAAGTTGAAGAAAAAGCAAAAAATGCACCTTTTCGTGCCCCATTGATCATCACGGTCATTGCGAAAGTGAAAGATCATCCTAAAGTTCCTGAATGGGAGCAAGTTGTTGCAGCCGGTTGTAGTGTACAAGCAATGCAAATGGCCGCTGTTGCTCAAGGATTTGGGGGGATTTGGCGTTCAGGCTCTTGGACTCATGATGCAGTTGTAAGAGAAGGACTTGGCTGTGGTGAACATGACCAGATTATTGGTTTCCTTTATTTAGGCACGCCAGCCCTGAAAGCGCCAATGACGGTTTCTCCTGCTGACTTAACTGATTTTGTGACTTATTTTTAAAAAGGATGGCATGTTATGTCTGAAGCAATTCGTTTAACACAATACAGTCATGGTGCAGGTTGTGGTTGTAAGATCTCGCCAAAAGTTTTAGAAACCATTTTACATAGCGAACAAGCTAAGTTTCATGATCCTCACTTACTTGTAGGTAATGAAACCAAAGATGATGCTGCTGTTTATGATTTAGGAAATGGCACAGGTATTATCAGTACTACTGATTTCTTTATGCCAATCGTTGATAATCCTTATGATTTTGGGCGTATCGCTGCAACGAATGCAATCAGTGATATTTTTGCAATGGGCGGAAAACCTATTATGGCAATCGCAATTCTAGGCTGGCCTATTAGTAAACTGGCACCTGAAATTGCGCGTGAAGTGATTGAGGGGGGTCGAGCTGCTTGCCAAGAAGCAGGCATTTCACTGGCTGGTGGTCACTCAATTGATGCGCCAGAACCTATTTTTGGCCTTGCCGTTACAGGTGTCGTGCCTGTGAGCAAAGTGAAGAAAAACAGTGAAGCTAAAGCAGGATGTCAGCTCTTTTTAACTAAACCTTTGGGTATTGGTGTATTAACAACGGCTGAGAAAAAAGGTTTGTTAAAACCAGAGCACCAAGGTTTAGCAACAGAAATTATGTGCCGTATGAATAAAGCCGGTTCTGATTTTTCTGATATCGAAGGCGTCACTGCAATGACAGACGTTACAGGATTCGGTTTATTAGGGCATTTAAGCGAAATCTGTGATGGCTCTGGTGTACAAGCCACCATTCATTTCTCACGAGTCCCAAGATTGCCAGAAGTAGAGTCTTATATTGAACAAGGCTGTGTTCCTGGTGGTACAGGTCGTAACTTTGAAAGTTATGGTCATTTAATTGGTGAGATCACTGAAATGCAACGTAAATTACTCTGTGATCCGCAAACATCAGGTGGCTTATTATTAGCTGTATTACCTGAAGCCGTGGAACAGGTTAAAGAGGTCGCTGCTCGTTTTGATATTGAACTAACCTCTATCGGTGAGTTAACTGAGCCAGTGGCAGGAAAAGCGTTGATTGAAGTGACTAACTAACGTAATGAGATTATTTATTGCAGAAAAACCCAGCCTTGCTCGCGCTATTGCTGATGTATTGCCAAAGCCCCATAAACGGGGCGATGGCTTTATTCTTTGTGGTGATAACCAGTATGTGACGTGGTGTGTTGGTCACTTACTTGAACAAGCTGAGCCGGATGCATACGACCCGCGGTACGCCCGCTGGTCGTTAGATGATTTGCCCATTATTCCTGAAAAATGGCAACTCAAGCCCCGAGCTGATGTTAAAAAGCAGCTAGAAACCATCAAAACACTACTTAAGCAGGCAAAAGAAGTGATCCACGCGGGGGACCCCGATCGTGAAGGTCAGCTCTTAGTCGATGAAGTACTTAACTATTTAAATATCAGTGAAGAGCAAAGAAAACAGGCGCGTCGTTGCTTAATTAATGACTTAAACCCAGCGGCAGTGACGCGAGCTATTGATAAGCTACGTTATAACCATGAGTTTGTACCATTGTGCGTATCTGCTTTAGCGCGAGCAAGAGCAGATTGGCTTTATGGTATTAACATGACTCGAGCGTATACGCTATTAGGTCAGCGTAATGGTTATCAAGGTGTATTGTCAGTAGGGCGAGTACAAACGCCAGTATTAGGCTTAGTGGTTCGGCGTGATGAAGAAATTGAAAACTTCGTTCCTAAAGATTTTTTTGAAGTTAAAGCACATGTTGTAACACCTGCCGATGAACGCTTTACCGCGATTTGGCAACCAAGTGAACATTGTGAACCTTGGCAAGATGAAGAAGGGCGATTATTAAATCGTAAGCTTGCAGAGCATGTTGTTGAGAGAATTCAAGGCAAGCCAGCGAATGTTACAGATTACCAAGATAAACAAGAGTCTGAAATTGCCCCATTACCCTTTTCGCTTTCAGCGTTACAAATTGAAGCGGCAAAACGTTTTGGTTTAAGCGCACAACAAGTCTTAGATACCTGCCAGCGATTATATGAAACGCATAAATTAATTACTTATCCGCGTTCTGATAGCCGTTATCTTCCTGATGAACATTTTGCTGGCCGCCATGCCGTTATTAATGCGATCAGCACACATGACGCAAGCTTATTACCGCAAGATACTCTAGATATTGATAAAAAGAATCGTTGCTGGGATGATAAAAAAGTTGATGCTCACCATGCGATTATTCCAACAGCAAAAACGGGCAATATCTCATTAAGTGAAAATGAGAAAAATATTTATTATCTCGTGGCTCGCCAATATCTAATGCAATTTATGCCTGATGCTGTCTATCGTAAATGCGTTATTGAACTTGATATTGAGAATGGCAAATTTATCGCTAAAGCGCGTTTTTTAGCGCAAGCAGGATGGCGAGTTTTATTAGGTGCGAAAGAGCAAGATGCTGAAAATGACGGCTCTGCATTGCCAATAGTGGCTAAGGGTGATGAACTGCTGTGTGAAAAGGGAGAGATTGTTGAAAAGCAAACACAGCCTCCAAGACCTTTTACTGATGCAACATTGCTTTCTGCTATGACTGGAATTGCGCGCTTTGTTCAAGATAAAGAACTTAAGAAAATCCTAAGAGCAACGGATGGATTAGGCACTGAGGCGACAAGAGCGGGAATTATTGAGCTGTTATTTAAGCGTGGTTTTTTGCAAAAGAAAGGGCGAGCCATTAATTCAACCCCAGCGGGTAGAGCATTAATTCATGTATTGCCAGATATGGCAACTTTACCGGATATGACTGCACATTGGGAATCGATACTCACGCAAATTAGTGAGAAACAATTTAAATATCAAGATTTTATGATGCCATTAAATAACACCTTGATAGAGTTGATTACTCAAGCGAAGCGTCGTCCAAATATTCAAGCTTTCAGAAATCTTCCCGCACCCGCGCATAATAAAAAGCGCAAGACAGCAACTAAAGGAAGTAACAAAGCAAGCCCCGCGAAAAATAAAGCGCAGAGTAAAGAAACAACTACTGATAATTAAGCACAAATAAAAAAGCACTTCCTTTATTATTTAGGGAAGTGCTTTTACTGAATTAAGATTTTATCTGATTAGATTTTAAATTCAGCCCAAACTGGTGCGTGATCAGATGGTTTTTCCATTCCACGGATCTCGTAATCAATTCCTGTTGAAATACAATTATCCGCTAAGCAGCGACTTGCTAGAAGTAAGTCAATGCGTAAGCCTCGGTTATCATCAAACCCTTTAGAACGATAGTCAAACCACGAGAATTTATCATCAGCTTCAGGATGTTGTTGGCGGAATGTATCTGTTAACCCCCAACCCATTAAGGTTGCCAGCCATTCCCGCTCTTCTGGTAGGAAAGAACATTTACCTGTTTTTAACCAACGTTTCATATTATTTTCGCCAATACCAATATCTTTATCTGTTGGGCTAATATTTAAATCACCCATAATAAGTACTGGAGAGGTTGGTTTTAAGCTGGTGGTTAGGTAATTTTGCAGGTCAGCATAGAATTTTTCTTTTGCTGGAAATTTAGTTTCATGATCACGGCTTTCGCCTTGAGGGAAATAACCGTTCATAACTGTTAATAAACCCGCTGGTGTTTCGATATCTGCCATGATCATTCGACGTTGAGCATCATCCTCATCGCCAGGAAAGCCTTTACGTACTGCGACAGGTTTTTCTTTTGTGAGTAAGGCAACTCCATAATGCCCTTTTTGACCATGATAGAAAACATGATAACCCAAGGCACCCACCGTATCTAATGGAAACATATCATCATGAACTTTCGTTTCTTGAAGCCCAATAACATCTGGCTGATGTTTTTCTATGATAGCTTCAAGTTGGTGAGGACGAGCGCGTAAACCATTAATATTGAAAGAGACAAATTTCATGTGACTGTAACCATTTATATATTGAATAATAGGATGTCTTATACTAGCAGGATCATAAAATGAATGTAAGCAAATCACTGAAATGATGGCACAGCTTATCAAGAGAAAGATAAAATGAGATAAAAAATAAAGGCCATTAAATAAAGCGCGCTAATTTAATAAAAATAATTAATTGTATAACAAAAAATATTAATTAAACAAACTAGAAACATAAACTAATCTTTGATAGAAGAATATAAGTATTATTATTCTTTATATGTGAAGAATGATGACATAATAAAAATAATATTGTAGTTATAAATTGTATTCATTAAAAGGAGGTAAAAGAATATTTATATAAGACTGCTTTTATATAAAATTAATTTTTAAATTAATTAATCACTATTTTATTTACATTAAATGAATCAATGAAATTATTTTATTCTACACAGCAAAGGAATGGTGAATTATGTTTTTTTCTCGTAAGTTAGAAGCCTTTATGGCTGTAGTCGAAAACGGCTCGTTAAGTAAAGCGGCGCGGGTGATGAATCGCACGACGCCTCCCGTCGCTAAATCTATCAAAGACTTTGAAGCCGTGTTAGGAAAGCGTTTATTTAAGCGAGAGAAGTTTGGTATGAGTTTAACCCAAGAGGGTCTTGAGCTTTATAATGATTTGAAATCGCTCTATCTTCAGGAAAAAGAGATAACTAAAAAACATATCTCGGGGATTATAAATAATAGCATTCATGTTTATTATGATTGGGGAAAAAGTCAGTATTTAACTCAGTTTTATCAAGCAGCAAATAAAAATTATTCCCATATAAATATAATGCGATTTTCAAGAGAAAACTTTGAAGAAATACCCGACTATGATGGTAATACATTAATATTAAGTTCTGAGAAAATTATTAGTGAAAAATTTAGTCTTCTTCATAAAATAGAAAATAAACACTTGGGTATTTGTTGTCAAAAAACACTCGTGAATAGTGTGAATAATAATATTGATAGGCTTTTAAGTGAAAATATTTGGTTATGTGATCCGGCATTATACAAAACAGCTAAGATAAAAAAATTAGAGAGTGAAATTGGGGATAGAGGAAAGACAGTGTGTGTCAGAATAATGGATGATCTTAATTGCTGTTTACGTTTTATTCAAACGCATCATTCTCTTTTATTAACAGATGAAAACCCATTGAAAAGTGAGTATGAAGCAGATTTATGCTTTATACCATTAATTCAGCCTGAAATTCAGTATAGCTGTTATATCTATAAATCTAAGTATCATTCAAGTGTATTGAATCGATTTTTGGATTTAATTAATAAAATGAAATAAAAAGAATTTTTTGGGGTAAAGCTAAGAGGAGATGGTGGTGGGAGAAGGATTCGAACCTTCGAAGTCTGTGACGGCAGATTTACAGTCTGCTCCCTTTGGCCGCTTGGGTATCCCACCAACATTAAATTGTTTTGCTGTCCGTGACAGCGGGCGCAATAATACCAAATACCTGAGATCTGTAAAGCGCTATTTTACTAAAAACAGACTGACTGCTGTAAAATTGTGCGTATCGTTCGAGCTTTATGCGCTATCGTATTGATTTTAAGCAATATCATCTCTATTAGTAAGAGATAAAAAATAAACCGCGATATGTTTTATATCGCGGTTTACATTTAGATAGTCACACTGTTTGCGTTATTAGTGACAGAAAACTTATAAAATGATTGTTCTGTTACCATAAACGAAGACACGTTGTGAAAGTACCCAATATAAAGCATGGCTAAGAACATTCTTTTCAACATCTCGACCGGCTCTCATCATATCTTCAGCAGAAAACGTATGGTCAACATTAATCACATTTTGAGTGATGATTGGGCCTTCATCTAAATTATCATTTACGTAGTGTGCTGTTGCACCAATGATTTTCACACCGCGCTCATAAGCCTGATGGTAAGGGCGTGCACCAATAAAGGCAGGTAAGAAAGAGTGGTGAATATTGATAATTTGATTCGGGAAGTTTTGTACAAATGCAGGTGTTAATACACGCATGTATTTTGCGAGTACAACATAATCAGGTTTGTATTGATTAATTTGTGCAATTAACTTTTCATCATGCTGATCACGGGTTAAGCCTTCATGGCTAACAAGATGGAAAGGAATACCAAATTGTTCTACTAGATGTTTTAACGTATCGTGATTACCAATGACGGCGGCAATTTCTACATCCAAATCACCAAATGCACTTTTCATTAATAAGTCACCCAAGCAGTGTGCTTCTTTTGTCACCATAATGACAATGCGACGACGACCTGCGGTATTTAATTCACGTTTTGAGCCTTGTGGTAAGGCATCATCTAAATCTGCAAGAAAGGTTTCATCATTAAAGATACCTTCAAGCTCGGTGCGCATAAAAAAGCGACCTGTACGATGATCAACAAACTCACTATTTTGAACAATATTTAATTGATGTTTGTAGCAAATATTCGTGATTTTAGCGATAAGTCCTTTTGCATCAGGGCAAATAGTACGCAGTATTTTTTTTTGAGTATTTTGGTGTTGCATGTATGGATAAATCCTTTCTTTTACTTCTGTGTTTGCAGTTATTTGATGTTATTTTCACAACATTTTTTGTATTTACGCCCTGAACCACAAGGGCAGGGATCGTTTCGTCCCACTTTCGGTTTCACACCGTCAATATAAAACCAACAGTCATCTATTTTTAGAAAACGAGAGCGTTCATGTAAGTACTGTTTATCATCGGCATTTCTTTCAATAAAGCAAGCCGAGAATTCAACATATGCCTCATTTTTATTTGTGCTTACTTGCGATGAGATAACATTGAGTCCAAGCCATTGTGTATTTGGAAAGCCAGAAACTAATTCATCATGCAAGGAGACAACACGACAAGAGGGATGCCACGTCTTGATTAAGTAATCAGCATTATGTTTAACGAACGCGCTATAACGCGAACGCATCAATGCTTCTGCTGTTGGGGCGTTCTTTTGACCTAAATGGTAAGGCTCACAGCAATTCGAGTAGAATAATTGGCTATTACAGGGGCATAAACTTGACAAAATAATGTCCTAACTCACGTTATCAGTATGACGATTTCCCATAGATTGAAAAAAGTAATGATTGGGAATAATTAACGTCAATGTTGAACTAAACTAATAATGTAGCGCTAATTAATCAGCATGTGAAACGATAGTTACCGGAGTCACCAATGAATAAAGCCTTAGTGGGTAAAAAAATCTTAATAATTGATGATGAGGTCGTTTTTCGCACCATGTTGACGGAATATTTCTCACATGAAAAGGCTTGCGTTTATACAACAGATAACGGTAGCCAAGCATTATCTTTATTAGAAGGGGGATTGCTTCCTGATCTTATTTTATGTGATATCCGTATGCCAGTAATGAATGGTCCCACTTTTTTATGTCATCTTGAACAACGTAAATTGGCTATTCCTGTTATTGCTATTTCATGTACAGATAATATGGCTGAAGTAGATGATATGTTGCGTTTAGGGGCGCAAGAGATTTTTCTTAAGCCAATAACACATCTTGAGAAATTAAAACAAAAAGTCATTGAAGTATTATGCCCTGGCTTTTTTGAATCAGTATTAATAGAAGGTATACATTTAGAACCACTTTGGAATAGCTTACGAAAAGATACCCATTATATTCAATCGTTCATAAAACAGATGCAACCACAGGTTAAGCAGATTATTGCGGGATATTGTGTTAATTATCGTCAATTAAATGATATTGCTAAAATGGGTTTATTATTTGATATTGCGGCTTTATCCGAAGATCAAATTATCTTCTATTGTGTCGATATATCGAGAGATGATGAAAATGGGCTTTTGGTCGCTTTACTCTTACGGGTTGTTTTTAATGATGTATTAAAGTCATCAGAAAAAATACGATCTTTACCAAGTATGTATAATATGTTGAATAAACTAAATAAAATGCTTAATGAGATTGGGGTAAAAGGACAATTTCCTATAACACTAGGATATTATCATACGCAGAAAAAAAATATATTATTAGCCTCAGCAGGTTTAAAAGCTGAAATAAAAACAGAAAGTAAAAAATTTGAATTAAATAGCGGTGTTCCCTTAGGTACATTGCAACTTTTATATATTAATCAAGTAAAATGTGAGGGAACAAATTGGCAATGTAAAATTTGGGATAACACAAACCAGATTAAATTAATGTTTTCCCCTATCTATAAAAGTTAAATTTAGATTAAATAAAAACAGAATATCGCGCATATATTAAACATAAATGAAGAACTATCTCAATTAACGGGTAGGACTCTGTTTATCCTTAGATATTAGCTGGTATACTCTGGCGATTATTTTTAATTGTACCCATTCACATCTGAAAGTAGAACGGTACGAATTGCAGGAGAAGTATAATGTCATCAGCAGTGCGTAAAGTTAGAAAAGCGGTGATCCCTGTTGCTGGATTAGGAACACGAATGCTACCTGCAACCAAGGCAATTCCAAAAGAGATGTTGCCAGTGGTTGATAAGCCTCTTATTCAATATGTGGTGAATGAATGTATTGCCGCAGGTATTAATGAAATTGTACTTGTTACACATTCATCTAAAAATTCAATTGAAAACCATTTTGATACAAGTTTTGAATTAGAAGCAATTTTAGAAAAACGAGTAAAACGCCAGTTATTAGAAGAAGTACAAGGCATTTGCCCAAGCCATGTCACTATTATGCAAACTCGTCAGGGAATAGCGAAAGGATTAGGCCATGCCATTTTATGTGCTAAGCCATTAATTGGTGATGAACCTTTCGCTGTTATCCTGCCTGATGTTATTTTAGACAGATACAGTGCTGATTTAACGAAAGTTAACTTAAAAGAGATGCTTTCTCATTTTGAGCGTTCAGGCGCAAGTCAAATCCTTGTTGAGCCTGTTCCTGAAGATGAAGTCTCTAATTATGGTATTGTTGATTGCATGGGTGAAAACTTATGCCCAGGTGATAGCAAACCAATTACTCGTGTTGTTGAAAAACCTAAGAAAGAAGAAGCACCTTCGAATTTATCTATCGTAGGGCGTTATGTGTTATCTGAAAGTATTTGGCCACTATTAGCGAGAACAGCACCTGGTGCCGGAGATGAAATTCAGTTAACGGATGCGATTGCAATGCTGATTGAAAAAGAAGCTGTTGAAGCTTATCACCTGCAAGGGAAAAGCCACGATTGTGGTAATAAATTAGGGTATATGAAAGCCTTCGTAGAGTACGGAATACAGCACGAAGAGTTCGGTGAAGACTTTGCACAATGGCTAAAATCATTAAAGATACAGTGAAATAAAGCCCATTAATAATCATTTATATGGTTAATCTCATTGTATAATTCTTATAAATGAATGATGCATAATAAGCTGATATTTTATGAGAAAAGCTAGATAAAGTGATTGTAAGAGATTAAGGTATGGCTCAATGCATTTAGTATTGAGCCATGTTGATTTCTGTAATGTATGACGATGTTAAGCGTTATGATGTTTAATCTAGGTGATATTAAGCATGATAGCGTTGACATGAAAAATAAATTATTGGGTTATTGAGTAATAATATGAAAATATTGGTAACAGGTGCTGCGGGTTTTATTGGCTATCATATGAGCCAGCGTTTAATCGAAATGGGTTATCATGTTGTCGGAATAGATAACATGAATGATTATTATGATGTGCGTTTAAAAGAAGCTCGATTAGCTAAATTACAACAGCTAGAAAAATTCCATTTTGAGAAACTTGATATCGTTGACTCAGCAAAAGTGGCTCATTTATTTGCATCACACCAATTTGACCGAGTTATTCATTTAGCTGCTCAACCAGGTGTTCGCTATTCAATTGAAAACCCAATGGCATATATTGATGCGAATATTGTTGGGCATATTAATATATTAGAAGGATGTCGCCATAATAAAGTCGGACATCTTATCTATTCCTCTTCAAGCTCGGTTTATGGTTTAAATCAGAAACAGCCTTTCTCAACAGAAGATAGTGTTGATCACCCAGTTTCATTATATGCGGCAACAAAGAAAGCCAATGAGTTAATGTCTCATAGCTATTCACATTTATATCAATTACCGACAACAGGATTACGTTTCTTTACGGTATATGGGCCTTGGGGACGTCCTGATATGGCATTATTTAAATTTACGAAGGCAATGCTAGCTGGCGAACCTATTGATGTTTATAACAGTGGAAATATGACGCGTGATTTCACTTATGTCGATGATATTGTGGGATCTGTTGTTCGATTAGTTAATGTTGTACCAGAAGCAGATGAAAACTGGACAGTAGAGAAAGGTGAAACGTCTTCAAGTTCTGCTCCTTATAAAATCTATAATGTGGGTAATGGGCAGCCAACCAAATTGATGGCATTCATTGAAGCGATAGAAAAGTCACTAAATATTAAAGCTAAATTGAATTTAATGCCAATGCAAGATGGTGATGTGCTTTCTACTTGTGCTGATTGCCAAGACTTGTTTGAGACAATAGGTTTTTCGCCGAATACCGAAGTAGAATATGGCGTAAAACAGTTTGTTGATTGGTATTTAAGTTATTATAAAAATTAATAATATTAGTTTAATTGGATCAAAGAAAAAAGGAGCTATAAAAGCTCCTTTTTCATTATAAATAAAAATAAATAACGCAGTTATTACATTTTTTATTTTCGCTTACCCACATTTAATACAAACAACATCAGCACATATTAAAATTAAACGCTTGTTTAATTAAATGAGGTAAACAAGAAAATACCCTTTTAATTATTTAAAAGGGTATTTCAAATAGAGTATTGACTTAAATTACAGCAGGAAATCGTCTAATGATTTGCCTTCTTCATCAATAGCACGTTTGATTACTGCTGGTGTACGACCTTGGCCTGTCCAAGTTTTAGTTTCACCATTTTCATCAACGTAAGAGTATTTAGCAGGGCGAGCTGCACGTTTAGCACGGCCTGTTTTATTAACAGCACTTGCTTCAAGTAAGTCTGTTGGATCAATACCGGCTTCTTCTAACATTTCACGGTATTTTTGTAATTTTTGAACACGTTCTTCTTCAGCTGCTTTTTCTAATGAGAATTCTTCACGACGCTCATTAACGACAACTTCGAGTTTCTCCAGCATTTCTTCTAAAGTTTCTAAAGAAGTTTCTCTTGCTTGTGCACGGAGAGTACGGATGTTATTTAATATTTTTAAAGATTCGCTCATTTTCCTGGTCTCAAATAAATGTTGTTGGCTGATGTAATACTAATAATAGATTGCTATTTAAATTTCTGCAATACCTAAATACAAACCTTACGTAAAATTTCTTTTTTTTAAACTAATATCTCAACGAAAAAAATAATAAAAGTTGAGGCATCTTTAGTCAATAAAGGAAATATTAGTAAGGAAATGCATCTTTTAACTGATGATAGCGCTAATGCTAAAGAATAGAAAGCTTTGTTCATTTTTTTATAATAACGGACTTTTTTCTAAAAATGGAATCGGACTAACTTTCATACTTTAATAAAGGTATATCAAGGTGTGTTTTAATATGTTAAGTACTTATTAAAGCTATTTATTTTTTAAGCAAAAATTAGCATTAACAACGAAGTTCATCTTTCGGTAGTATATCTAGAATAGAAATAAAGGTAATAAATACTTGTTATGGATAACTTGTAGAATGTTTATGTTAGACTGTCGCTCGTGAAAATAAACACTATTTAAGGAGTGAGCTGATGGCTCAACTTTATTTTTATTATTCAGCCATGAATGCTGGAAAATCAACATCTTTATTGCAATCCTCTTATAACTATAATGAACGAGGAATGCGTACATTGATTTTCACTGCGGCTATTGATACACGCTTTGCAAAGGGGAAGATTAGCTCAAGAATAGGATTAAGTGCGGATGCATTACTCTTTAGTGATGATATGAATATTCGCGACGTTATTGTTGCTGAGCATAACAAACAGCCTATTCACTGTGTATTGATTGATGAATGCCAATTTTTAAGTAAGGCACATGTCGAACAACTTTGCGAAATAACGGATACCTATGATATTCCCGTTCTCACTTATGGATTAAGAACGGATTTTAGAGGTGAGTTATTTACAGGTAGTGCTTATTTATTAGCATGGGCTGATAAACTGGTAGAACTTAAAACAGTATGTTACTGCGGTAGAAAGGCAAATAAAGTATTACGTTTAGATGATAAAGGAAATGTACTGAGTGATGGTGCTCAAGTTGAAATAGGTGGAAATGAAAAATATGTTTCAGTCTGCCGTAAGCATTATACGCAGGCAACGCTAAAAGGGTGTATTGAACAAGAGTAACCTTTTCAATTTCCCTCTTTTACTAATTTGTCAGAGTGAAAGAGGGGGATGAAATAAGAATTCAAATAAAGTGTTATATTACGTAATACTAAAAAATACTTATATATTTTTAATTTTTAGCCAATTTATTGGCTTTTTTTATATCAAATTGCGGTGAGTTTGATTTTCGTCTGTGACGAGATGTTATTTTTTGATGGGGAAATTTATTTATTTCATTATCATTAATCAAAAAAGACATAATCAAATATACGTAAGGTGTTTGTTTTGTGATGTCGATATTGTTTTTTACAAATGATAAGAGAGATAGACATTTGATGCATTTATATTATTCATAGTTTAATAAAATTGAATAAAGATAGTCATGAAATACTGAAAAAATATTTCTTTTATCTATGGTTTGTATAATGAAACATTTATATCGGGTCTTATAGATGCTGATTATAGGATGCTTAATTTGTTATTGAATAAATAAAGCACTTCACTTTATGCCTGTCAATACGGATAAACAGGCTCCTTTTATACTCCTAAAGGAGTAATTTCTATGTGGAAAGCACAAATAGCGACCTTTATTACGTTCGCCAGCTAGCAAGCCTCATTTCGATAATATTTTATTAAAATTATGTTTTTTATAAATCCAATGTAGCTAGGGATATAAAATATTTATATTTCTATATTTTGATTACTAATTAATAATCAAAATGATGAAGTCTATTTATTTTTATCGGATAAGAAGAAAAGCACGATTGTAAATCGTAAAGCGAACACAATAGCTTCACATATCGTTATAGTCATTTTATGAAGAAAATAAGGTAAGAATGAAATAATTATACCAACTAATGAAAGAGGAAAAGAGTTTGATGCGCCTTGTAATCATCTCTAAGGCATTTTTTATAATATGGTAATGCGATGGTATGACTTGAATGATAAGTTGTTCAGCGTCTTTTTTAGAGCTAATTATGAACGTATAAAGGAAGACACTATTTTTATAGTAAAAACCAAACTTTTTAACTAGGTGTAAATACCTATAATTTATGACTGAATAGTGACTTATCCCGCCTTATTCCTCAATCTCAGAAATCAGTAGCAAAATGCATATAAACAAATGATCAGCCATAAAAAAACCCAGCCATAGGACTGGGTTTCTATTTAAGAACAAATAACCGAAATATCGAGGATCACATTAACACAGTGTGTTTCGATTATTTTTTACTGCTTTTTTTAGCTGGTTTTGCTTCTTCTTTTACTTCAACAACGGGATGCTCATTAAATTCACGACCGTAGTAAGAATCTAATAACAGTTGTTTCAGTTCAGAGATCAGTGGGTAACGTGGGTTAGCACCAGTACATTGATCATCAAACGCATCTTCAGATAATTTATCAACTCTTGCTAAGAAATCACTTTCTTGAACACCAGCTTCACGAATAGAAGATGGAATGCCTAATGAAGATTTCATTTCTTCTAACCAAGCTAACAATTTTTCAATTTTAGCAGCAGTGCGGTCACCTGGTGCTGAAAGTTCTAAGTGATCAGCAATTTCTGCATAACGACGACGTGCTTGAGGACGGTCGTATTGGCTAAATGCAGTTTGTTTTGTTGGGTTGTCATTAGCGTTATAACGAATAACGTTTGAAATTAATAACGCATTAGCTAAACCGTGAGGAATATGGAACTCAGAGCCTAATTTATGCGCCATTGAGTGACAAACACCCAAGAATGCGTTAGCAAAAGCAATACCTGCAATAGTTGCCGCATTATGAACACGCTCACGAGCAACAGGGTTTTTTGCGCCTTCATGATAACTTGCAGGCAGATATTCTTTCAGTAATTTTAATGCTTGCAGTGCTTGCCCATCAGAATATTCGTTCGCTAATACAGAAACATAGGCTTCTAATGCGTGAGTTACAGCGTCTAAACCACCAAATGCACACAGAGATTTAGGCATATTCATAACAAGGTTTGCATCAACGATAGCCATATCTGGGGTTAATGCATAGTCTGCTAATGGATATTTTTGGCCTGTTTCGTCATCAGTTACTACCGCAAATGGCGTTACTTCAGAGCCAGTACCTGATGTTGTTGTGATAGCAACCATTTGTGCTTTCACACCCATTTTCGGGAATTTGTAAATACGTTTACGGATATCCATAAAGCGTAATGCTAATTCTTCGAAATGAGTTTCAGGGTGTTCATACATAACCCACATGATTTTCGCCGCATCCATTGGTGAACCACCACCTAATGCGATGATCACATCAGGTTTAAAGCTGTTCATTTGTTCTGCGCCTTTACGCACAATACTTAATGTAGGATCGGCTTCAACTTCAAAGAAGACTTCTGTTTCAACGCCAAATTTTTTCAGTACGCGAGTGACTTCATCAACATAACCATTGTTGAATAAGAAACTGTCGGTCACGATAAAGGCACGTTTTTTACCGTCAGTCGCAATCTCTTCTAGAGCGATAGGTAAACAACCACGGCGGAAGTAAATAGATTTTGGAAGTTTATGCCACAACATATTTTCTGCTCTTTTCGCCACGGTTTTAGTGTTGATAAGGTGTTTTGGCCCTACGTTTTCAGAAATGGAGTTACCACCCCATGAACCGCAACCTAATGTTAGAGAAGGAGCAAGCTTAAAGTTGTATAAGTCACCAATACCACCTTGGGATGCTGGAGTATTGATTAAAATACGAGATGTTTTCATTTTGTCGCCGAAGTAGGCAACATGTTCAGGACAGTTATCTTGGTCTGTATATAAGCAAGAAGTGTGACCGATACCACCCATCTCAACTAATTTTTCAGCTTTTAGCACCGCATCTTCAAACGATTGAGCATGATACATGGCTAATAGTGGAGATAATTTCTCGTGAGCAAATGGTTCTGCTTCTGTTGTTTCTTTGACTTCACCAATTAAAATTTTGGTATTTACAGGTACTTCAATGCCAGCCATTTCAGCAATTTTTGTTGCAGGTTGACCCACGATAGCTGCGTTTAAGTTACCGTCTTTTAAGATGATGTCTTGAACAGCTTTTAATTCTTTACCTGTCAGCATGTAACCGCCATGAGTTGAGAAACGCTCACGAACTTGTTTGTAAATGCTGTCAACAACGATAACAGATTGCTCTGATGCACATATTACGCCGTTATCGAAAGTTTTAGACATTAAGATTGAAGCCACTGCACGTTTGATATCAGCAGAATCATCAATAACCACTGGTGTATTACCTGCACCAACACCGATAGCTGGTTTACCAGAACTATACGCTGCTTTAACCATGCCTGGACCACCTGTCGCTAAGATCAGGTTAATATCATCATGGTGCATTAACGCGTTAGATAGGGCAACAGAAGGCTCATCAATCCAACCGATAATATCTTTTGGTGCGCCAGCAGCGATAGCTGCATTTAAGACGATTTCAGCTGCACGGTTTGTCGCTTCTTTTGCACGAGGGTGTGGAGAGAAGATAATACCATTACGTGTTTTTAAGCTAATTAATGCTTTAAAAATCGCAGTAGAAGTTGGGTTAGTTGTTGGTACGATACCACAGATGATCCCAATAGGTTCAGCAATGGTTATTGTGCCGTAAGTCAGATCTTCAGATAAGATACCGCAGGTTTTTTCGTCTTTATACGCATTGTAGATGTACTCAGAAGCAAAGTGGTTTTTAATCACTTTATCTTCAACGATACCCATACCAGACTCTTTAACAGCCAATTTTGCAAGAGGAATACGGGCATCAGCGGCAGCTAATGCAGCAGCACGGAAAATAGCATCAACTTGTTCTTGAGAGAAGTTAGCAAATTCACGTTGAGCTTTTTTTACACGAGCAACCAAATCATTGAGTTCAGTAACGTTAGTTACGGACATAAAGAGACTCCTGATAAAATGTTAAATTTTTTAAGCAAATTAGCCGTTATCGTCATAACTAATAAGAATAGCTTAGATAGATGATAATGTGCTTATTTCAGTAATAATTATAAGAGGGCATAATTTGCTTAAAAAACTTAAAAAAAACAATAATAAAGGTAAATATATTTTCGAAGTAACCCTCTTTCTTCGAATGGTAACAGCTTACCATCTTTCTAATTAATTAACGTGATGCATGTCACAAAATTAGCAAGCTGACACCTTTCAGCAAGGCTATTTATGAGAATGATTCTTATATGAAATAAATATTCAACGATTTTTTTGTCGTATACTCTATTTCGATATAAAATTAAACCACTAGGTTTTGATCAGTTTACAAGAGAATATTTTAGGTAAAAACTTGTTAACTAATAGAATTAACTGGTTTATTGATTTAAAGTAACGCGCATTTTTTGGAGTTACTCTATCTTTTATAGAATAATTCGCATGTTTATTAGCCAAGAAGGGGCTTTTCATGGGGTCACTGCTGGATTTATCCGGTTATATTAAATTTTTTGTCGGTCTTTTTGCGATTGTAAACCCAATTGGTATTTTGCCTGTCTTTATCAGTATGACGAGTTATCAAACTGATGCAGGGCGTAACAAAACAAACTTAATTGCGAATGGCTCCGTTGCAATTATTTTAGTTTCTTCTCTGTTAATTGGTGATTCTATACTGAGTATTTTTGGTATTTCTATCGACTCGTTTCGTATAGCAGGGGGAATACTGATTGTTACTATTGCAATGACAATGATAAATGGGCGTTTAGGGGAAGATAAACAAAACAATCAAGAACGAAACGAATCCGCAGTACGTAATAGTGTTGCAGTTGTACCTTTAGCATTACCATTAATGGCAGGGCCTGGAGCAATCAGTTCTTGTATTGTGTGGAGCTCTCGCTGGGAAGGCTTTACTAACTTTTTAGGATTAGCCGCAACCAGTATCTTTTTTGCATTCTGTTGTTGGTTACTTTTCCGTAGTGCAACATTATTAGTGAAATATTTAGGGCAAACAGGCATTAACGTCGTTACTCGTATAATGGGCTTATTATTAATGTCGTTAGGTATTGAATTTATTGTGACCGGATTACGTTCTATTTTCCCGGGCTTATTAGTGTAAACACAGCGCAGTGCTATTAAAAGAGCAGTATGAATCACTCAAATACTGCTCTGCTCCTTTCTTCACATCTGTTTTTCTTTTATTTCAATCAAGACGATGTATCCCTTTTGATAAAGCTTCTCGATCATAATGTTGTGTTAACTCACCATTTTCCATGAGTGCGGCTCTATCAGACATATGAGCAATCACATCGGCATCATGGCTTACTAATAAATATGTCATATGATGCTGTTTTTTCAGTGTGTTAAGCAGGTTTAAGATCTCGGCTTGTACTGACATATCTAGTGCTGAAGTTGGCTCGTCTAAAAGTAATAATTGAGGTTGTAATAAAAGGGCTCTCGCAATAGCGACACGTTGGCGCTGTCCACCAGAAAGTTGATGAGGATAACGACTTGTTACATCCGCAGGCAAACCAACTTGGGCTAATGCTTGCTCAATCGTATCTTTGTCAAAAGGAATTTGATGGATTTTTAAAGGCTCAGAAAACGCCCGTTCAATACGGTGTTGAGGGTGTAAAGAGGCGTAGGGATCTTGAAATACCATTTGTATATTACGGCGTAATGTCCCTTGAAAACGTTGTCGAGGTTTAATAGTTTGCCCTAAAAGCGATATATTACCTTGCCAATGGGGCAATAACCCAGCAATTACACGTAAAACAGTCGACTTTCCACAGCCAGAACGACCTATTAAGCTAAAGGTTTCACCTTGTTGAACATGTAAATTAATTTCTTTTACAACGTGCTTGGCTTGTTTACCTTGCTCAAATTGAACATGTAAATCATGAATATCAATTAGCATGATGTATTCCCTTGAAATTAAGCATTCTATCTAATACGGGCAATTGAGTGCCATAAGTGCTTGCATTGGGTCTACATGTCCAAAGTGTACGTGTATAAGGATGCGTGGCGGTAGGTAAGTCTTTGGCACTAAGTTCATCGACTTGTTCGCCTTGGTACATCACCATGACACGTTCGCAATATTCGGCAACAAGGGGCAAGTCATGGCTAATTAGCAATAAGCCCATATTACGTTGTTCACACTGTGTGGTGATCAGTTCAAGGATTTGATGGCGAAGCTGAGCATCAAGTGCCGATGTCGGTTCATCGGCAATTAAAATAGTAGGGTTATTAATTAGCGCAATAGCTATCATTGCTCGTTGCCCCATACCACCTGATAATTCACCGGGATAGCGATAAATATTCTGTTCAGGTAAACCAACAGACAGCAGTGTATCGATGATAAGTTGGCGTCTATCTTGGCGCGAAAGTTTTTGATGCTGTTTTACGGTTTCTTCTACTTGTTGATAAATGGTTTTTACAGGATTTAAGGCGTAACGAGGATCTTGTAGTACCATTGAAATTGTATTACCTCGAATGTTATTCCATTGGCGAGACGAGAAATCCAATAGATTACTTCCTTGCAAGCTTAGTTTATCTGCGCTGACTTTTCCCGGCTGACGAACTAATCCCATTAATGCACGAGCGGTCATTGACTTGCCTGAGCCTGATTCGCCAACAACTGCCAAACGCACTTGCCCTAAAGTGAAAGAGACATTATTGACCACTCTTGCCTTTGGGAAATCAATACAGAGGTTATTTACTTCAATTAATGGTGTTTTATTCATGGGTATCTCCCAATACATCGCGTAATCCATCACCCAATAAATTAAATGCCAGACTGCTGATTAAAATTGCTGTACCCGGAATAGCGGCAACCCACCATTGATCAAAAATAACAGGCATGCCTTCTGCGATCATTGCTCCCCATTCCGCCATCGGTGGGCGAGCACCTAATCCCAGAAAACCCAATCCTGCTGCCGCGAGGATAATCACCGCTAAGTTCAGCGCTAAACGAACAATGGCTGAAGGTAAACACAGGGGTAAAATATGTCCCCATAACAGTCGGATACCCTTAATTCCCATCATTTCAGCCGCAGCAAGATAATCACTATTGCGTAAATGTTGAATTTCACTGCGCGATTGTCGCGCATAAGCTGGCCATGCAGTTAAAGCCAGTGCTAATGCACCATTGAGTAGGCCAGGGCCTAACATTGCGACAAAAGCGAAAGCGAGAATAAGGGAAGGCATTGACATCACAATATCGGTGAAGCGCATTAAAATACGTTCAGTCCAACCACCGTAATATCCAGATAAAATCCCAATCAATAATCCTAAAGGTAACGTAATAAGCGCCACCAGTCCCACTAAGCCTAGCATGGGGCGAGTACCATAGATAAGGCGAGAAAGAATATCGCGCCCATAATTATCTGTGCCTAACCAATGTTCAGCATTGGGCGCTAATAAACGTTGGGCTGCATGTTGCCAATTTGGATCATAAGGGGCTAGCCAAGGTGCAAAAATCGCAATAATTAACAGTAAAATGAGCAACGATAAACCGATAAATGCGGAAGGCGAACGCGCTATTTTTCTTAAAAATGAGGATGACATTAGCGGAGCCTCGGATCAGTCAAACGAATAACGATATCGGTCATATTATTAATAAAGACAAAGCATAAACCGATAATTAAAGTACCGCCCATAATGGCTGTGGTATCACCCGCAAAAAGCGCTGTTGTGAGATATCGCCCAATTCCTGGCCAAGAAAAGACCGTTTCTGTCAATACGGCACCTTCTAACATGCCAGTGTAAGACAGGGCGATAATAGTCATTAAAACACCACGAATATTAGGCAGTACGTGATAAAAAAGAATACGCAACTCGCCAATACCTTTTGCTCTTGCTAACGTGACATACTCTTTATTCATCTCGTTTAAGCAGGCTGAGCGAGTTAAGCGAGTGATAGAAGCTAAGGCAAAATACGCTAATAGAGAAACTGGTAAAATAAGGTGCGATAACGCATTAAAAAAAGCATCTTTATCGCCAGCTAATAATGTATCAATTAATGCAAAACCCGTTATGGGTTCAATGGTGAATTGATAGATATCGTCTAATCGTCCGGGACCAGCAGTCCATTGCAATGTGGCGTAGAAGATCAATAACAAAATCAAACCTAGCCAGAAAATAGGGACTGAACTACCTAATAACGTCAGAATTCGCAAAATAAAATCGAGGGGAGTTCCCACAAATCGCGCACATAAAACGCCGAATAAAATTCCGAGACTGGCACCAATCAGTAATGCAACAGTTGCTAATTCCAATGTCGCGGGGAAAGTCGCTAACAAATCATCAAGAACAGGCTGGCCTGTTGATGTCGCGGTACCTAAATGTCCTTGCAGCAGTGCTTCCACATAGTGAAAAAACTGCATGTAGATAGGTAAATCCAGCCCTAACTCATGTTTTACTTGGTTGTAGGTTTCGAGGCTTGCGTGATCACCGACAATTTGTAAAACAGGGTCGACGGGGGAAAGTGCAGAAAGCGTAAAAGTGATGACAAGAAGCCCTAAAAGAGTCAGCACCAGTGTCAATATTCCTTGAGCAAAGGTAATTAACTGACCTTTTAGACGAAAAGGTAACGTCATAGCAGTATTCATACAGCAATAGCCTAGTGAAATGACAAAAAATAGACCATCCACAGTAACATGACTGTGGATGGTTTCAGAAAAAATATTACTTAGTTACTTTGTCATAATAGACCATATCTGCATTTAGACCTTGTGCATAACCTTTGACGTTATCGCGCATGACGATTTGGTTTTTACCTTGGTCGATAAACACATAAGGTGAGCTACGTTGTAACTCTTTTTGCATTTCAGTATAGAGCGATTGACGTTTTGTTTTGTCCGCTTCATTAAGTGCTGCCAATGTTTGCTGACTTAATTCAGGAATTTTCCAGCCATTTAACCAAGCAACAGTGTTGGATTGTCCGTCATTATAAGCAAAGGCACTGGCATTTGAGTGAGCATCAAAATAATCAGGGATCCAAAAGCGGATCGCTGCTTGATGTTGTTTAGCGCGCACACGACTATACACTTGGCTACCCGCAGCAGGTAATAAATCAACTTGTACACCTGCTTGAGCAAAACTTGCTTGAATGGATTGCGCCACAGTGATGTAAGGGACTTTATTTTCTACATCTAACGTAAAGCGTGCATTGGTAATGCCTGCTTTAGCTAAAATTGCTTTGGCTTTTTCTGGATCAAACGTAAATGGATTATCTTTTAATGCGCCCGGTAAACCTACAGGTAAAAAACTTTGGTGAATAAAATACTGACCACGCATTAAGTCTTCAGTAATACCTTTGTAGTCAATTAAATAGCGCGAAGCTTCCCAAAAAGCAGGGTTACTCAGTGCAGGATTTCCACTGGCAGTATTAAACGCCATATACACTTGTTCAGCAGAAGGGATATCTAAAATTTTGATCCCTGCTTTGCCTGCTAATGCAGCAGTCTGGTCTGTGCCTAATTCGCGTGCAATATCTGCATCGCCTTTTTCAATTAGTAAGCGACGAGATGCGGGATCAGGCACGTTTTTAATAATAATATTTGCCATTTTAGGCGCGCCAGTTGGCGAAAGTGGGTTAGCTTCTAACACAATGGCTTGACGCGGTTGATAAGCGCGCATTTTGTATGCACCACTTCCTGCTGAATTCATTTTTAGCCAGCTATTACCAAAGTCATTATTTTTAACATGAGCAGAAACCAGCTTTTCATCAACAATAGAAGCAATCGGGGTTGAAAGGATATTTAGCACAACATCAGGGCTGACATCGGCAGTCCAGCGTACTTCCAATTCGTTATCACTGATTTTTTTTAGCAACGAATTGATGTTATCTGTTTTCCAACCCAAGACATTTAGAATAAAGGCAGGTGATTTATTCATGGTGATCGCACGCTGATAAGAGAAGATAATATCTTCAGGACGCACAGCGTTGCCCGATGCAAATTTTGCGTTGGGTTTAATTTTAAATACGATTGTTTTTTGTTCAGGATTTGCTTGCCAACTTTCAACTAAAATGGGTTCATTAATTTCTGGATTATCACGATTAGGTTGAACAATACGTTGGTATAAACTCGGTACAGTCTGAATACTCGATAACTCATTACTTTCAGCAGGATCAAGGCTGACAATATCATCAAGCCCTTGTACCACAATTAATGTATTAGCAGGTGTTGCTGCAAATGCCGGTACGGAAAGGGCACCCACAACGAATAATGATAATAATTTTGCTTTCATGAGACGCTCCCTGAAACGGTGTAGCTAAAGTCGTTATGTCAATAACTTATTAGTTATTACTTTGTGAAATTAACTTAGGCAAAACGTGACCAATGCGCAAAGTTTTAATTACGCTTACATATAACTCTTCGTTATAAGTGGCTAAAATTAATTATGGTAGAAGAATAATTAACCGCAAGAATAGGATGATGAAATACTCCTTTAGTAGTAACCCATTGACTATTAAGTTGTAGTAGCTGAATTGATTAAGCTGTATTTGATATTCATCAATATCCCTTATGAGTAGTTTCGTATTTTAGCCTTAGAAATCTTTAAATCTGAGGCAAAAATGAGCAAGAAAACACTCGCAATCATCGGTAATGGTATGGTGGGGCACCGTTATATCGAAGAGTTGATTGATAAAGGTGGCAATGAAGAATTTAATATTGTCGTCTTTTGTGAAGAACCTCGCGTTGCATATGATAGAGTCCATCTCTCCTCTTATTTCTCCCATCACACCGCAGAAGAACTCTCTTTAGTTAAACAAGGCTATTACGAAAAACACCAAATAGAAGTATTAATTGGTGAGCGTGTTATTACCATTAATCGTGACGAAAAAGTGGTACACACTAATACGGGGCGTTGTGTTAGTTACGATAAGTTAGTGATGGCAACGGGCTCTTATCCATGGGTTCCTCCAATTAAGGGAAATAACTCATCAGATTGCTTTGTCTATCGGACTATTGAAGATTTAAATGCAATCGAATCTTGCGCACGTATTAGTCGTAAAGGGGCGGTGATTGGTGGAGGACTTTTAGGTTTAGAAGCCGCTGGTGCGCTAAAAAGTTTGGGTATTGAAACTCACGTTATCGAGTTTGCACCAACATTAATGGCAGAACAGCTTGATGCATTAGGTGGTGAGCAACTTAAGCGAAAAATAGAGCGTATGGGTGTAAAAGTGCATACGTCTAAAAATACACAAGAAATATTATCGACGGGAGAAAGCGCACGTAAGACACTGCAATTTGCAGATGGTACTTCTCTTGAAGTTGACTTTATTGTGTTCTCCACAGGTATTCGCCCAAAAGATAAATTAGCTCGCCAATGTGATTTAGATATCGCACCAAGAGGCGGTATTGTTATTAATGATTATTGCCAAACAACCGATCCTGATATTTACGCCATTGGTGAATGTGCATCTTGGCAAAATAAAACGTTCGGCTTAGTTGCACCGGGCTACAAAATGGCGCAAGTAGCGGTTGATAATCTATTAGGTCATCACTCTGTATTCCAAGGCGCCGATTTAAGCGCAAAATTAAAACTTCTTGGTGTTGATGTGGGCGGTATCGGTGATGCTCACGCTCGTCAAGAAGGGTGTCGTAGTTATATTTATCTCGATGAAGGCAAAGAAATTTATAAACGCCTGATTGTCAGTGAAGATAACAAATACCTACTAGGCGCAGTATTAGTAGGCGATACAGAAGATTATGGCAATCTTTTGCAACTATCACTGAACACTATTGAATTACCAGAGCATCCAGACTCCTTAATTTTGCCTGCACATGCAGGAAGTAAGCCAGCAATTGGTGTTGATTCCTTGCCTGAAACTGCACAAATCTGCTCTTGTTTTGATGTGACAAAAGGCGACATTATTCAAGCAATTGAACGAGGATGTCATACAGTCGCTGCTATTAAGGCAGAAACCAAAGCGGGCACAGGGTGTGGTGGCTGTATTCCATTGGTGACTCAAGTTTTAAATGCAGAATTAGCAAAACAAGGTATTGAAGTTAATCACCATCTTTGTGAGCATTTTCACTATTCTCGCCAAGAGCTTTATCATCTTATTCGCGTAGAAGGGCTGAAAAGTTTTGATGAATTGTTGAAAAAACATGGTCAAGGTTATGGCTGTGAAATATGTAAACCAACAGTGGGTTCATTGCTTGCTTCATGTTGGAACGATTATATCTTGCGTGATGATTTAGTTGCTCTGCAAGATACTAATGATAACTTCCTTGCAAATATGCAAAAAGATGGGACTTATTCCATTATTCCTCGCTCTCCAGGTGGTGAAATTACACCCGCAGGCATTATTGCTATTGGGCAAATTGCTCAAGAATATAATCTATATACCAAAATTACTGGCTCGCAACGCATGGCGATGTTCGGTGCGCATAAACAGGATTTACCCGCTATTTGGGAAAAACTGATTGCTGCGGGTTTTGAAACAGGTCATGCCTATGCGAAAGCACTGCGCATGGTAAAAACGTGTGTGGGTAGCAGTTGGTGTCGTTTTGGCGTCGGTGATAGTGTCGGTTTGGGGGTTGCGTTAGAGCATCGCTATAAAGGCATTAGAACACCTCATAAGATGAAATTTGGTGTCTCAGGTTGCACCCGTGAATGTTCTGAAGCGCAAGGAAAAGATGTGGGGATTATCGCCACAGATAAAGGTTGGAACCTCTATTTTGGTGGAAATGGCGGTATGAAACCACGCCATGGTGATCTCTTTGCATCTGATCTCGATGAAGAAACTTTAGTACATTATATCGACCGTTTTATGATGTTTTATATTCGCACCGCCGATAAACTGCAACGCACTTCAGTGTGGCTAGATAATTTAGAAGGCGGTATTGAATATTTACGTGATGTCATTATTAACGACAAATTAGGCTTAAATGCACAGTTAGAAAAAGAACTGAAAGCCTTACAAGAACGTGTCGCTTGTGAATGGAAAGAAACAGTTGATTCTCCAAAAGCATTAAAACGTTTTGCCCACTTTATTAATAATCCAATGCCTGATCCGACTGTACAAACGGTAAAAGAACGTTTTCAACACCGTCCCGCACGTTTACATGAACGTATTGATATCAAAATGATCACTGAGGAGGCGCAATCATGAGCCAATGGATAGCTGTTTGCCAATTAGATGACATTACGCCAGGAACAGGTGTTTGTGCGCTGGTGGAACAAGATCACGTTGCCATATTTCGCCCTTATTCTGATGCACGTTTATATGCGTTAAGCAATATAGATCCCTTTGCACATTCGAGTGTTTTATCTCGAGGGCTGATCGCTGAACATGAAAATGAGTTGTATATCGTCAGTCCGCTGAAAAAACAGCATTTTCGTTTAACGGATGGTTTTTGCCTTGAAGATGAGAGTTTCTCGATCACCCATTTTGACGTCAAGGTTGAAGGCAATACTGTCAGCGTACGTAGCCGTAATGAATCATCTCAATAAATAGGGGAATGAATATGGATTACTTTCCAATATTCTGTCAGCTCAAAGATAAACCTTGTTTATTAGTGGGAGGGGGTGAGATTGCTGAACGTAAAGCCCGATTGCTTATGGAGGCGGGGGCTATTATTTCTGTTATCGCACCTTCGTTTACAGAGCAGTTTATGCAGTGGCATTCTGAGCAAAAACTAAACTGCATCACTGGTGTATTTACTGCGGATCATCTATCAAGTAAGTGGCTTGTTATTGCGGCAACAGATAGTGAGCAAGTGAATCAACAGGTTTTTCAATCCGCGACAGAGAAACAGATATTTTGTAATGTGGTTGATTCACCAGAACAAGCCAGCTTTATTATGCCTTCTGTTATCGATCGTTCTCCTATTGTGGTGGCTATTTCATCGGGCGGAAAAGCCCCTGTGCTAGCGCGTATTTTGCGAGAAAAAATTGAGCAACTACTCCCAAATTATCTCGGTGCATTAGCGAAACTTGCGGGAAAATTAAGAGAAGAAGTAAAACAACGTTTTTCATCCATAAGTGCAAGACGTTATTTCTGGGAGCAATTTTTTGCAGATAAATCATTACAAGCTGAAATTGAAGCACAAAGAGACGGCGATATTGAGCAACGTATTAGCGCGCTATTATCTGAAAATCAGCAACCTCAAGGCAGTGTTGTTTTAGTCGGAGCAGGGCCGGGTGATGCTGGGCTAATGACTATTAAAGGGTTACAGCAGTGTCAACAAGCTGATGTGGTGGTTTACGATAGATTAGTATCTGATGAGGTAATGGCATTAGTCCGCAGAGATGCACAGCGTATTTATGTTGGTAAGCAAGCGGGTTTTCATTGTGTTCCTCAAGATGAAATCAATCAAATTTTAATCAAAGAAGCCGTAGCAGGAAAACGGGTGGTGAGATTAAAAGGAGGTGATCCCTTTATTTTTGGTCGAGGTAGCGAAGAGCTAGAAGCCTTGATTGAACATCATATTCCCTTTTCAGTGATCCCCGGTATTACCGCGGCTTCAGGCTGTACAACATATGCGGGTATTCCTTTAACGCATCGAGATTATGCACAAAGTGTCCGCTTTATTACTGGGCATGGCAAAGGATTAAACGAGGCTGAATGGCAATGTATTGCACAAGAAAACCAAACGTTAGTCTTTTATATGGGATTAAGTAAAGCCCGTTATATTCAGCAAATGCTACTTAGCCAAAATATGCGCGCAACCATGCCGATTGCGATTATTGAAAAGGGCACTTTAACCACACAAAAAGTGATTGTTGGTCAATTACGCCAACTGGCAGAGATGGCAGAAACAATGGAAAGCCCTGCACTGATTATTGTGGGGGAGGTTGTCACACTGAATGAGAAGCTACAATGGTTTCAATCCAAATCGGCTAAATAGCTGAAAAGAATTGATGATATCATTTTAAAATTAAAAACCTCTTTAATATTCGATATGTATATTAAAGAGGTTTTTTTATCTAACACATAGAAATATAAATGAAAAATTGTTTAATTACATTTCAATTAAACATTTAGATTAAAATTTAAAAACAAATAATAAAATTGAATATTTAATAATCTATAAATATGTTTAGACTAGAATCGTTATTCAGTCTAAAGATGAATTTATTGTTATTTTTAATTAATTTCAAAGAGAAACTCTTTACAAACAAAGCATCATAAAGTTCTGCAAGTCGGATAAAACCCATCCTAATTATATTAATTTTGTGAGCTAAGTAGGTTTTCTATCTATAAAACTTGCATGATGTTAATTTAATGTTTATTTGTTGTTTTGCTTCTCTCGATATATATTTTTTATTTTCTCAGGATAGAACTCTAGAGGGCTCAATAAAGTTAAGTGATAAGAATACCGCATTAATTGACAAAATTTACGATAAGTGTAAAAAAGAAGAGTGTTGGTATCATTTTTATCTTATTAATATCTTTAAACGTTTGAGAGCCACAAATATTACAATCAAAATTTAACAACGATACATATCGTTAATTGAGCGACCCCGCTATAAATTATTGTTTATTAGGAGAGGTACCCATGAAAAATAAAGTTACGTTAAAAACAGTGTTTCCACTCAGTATTATGTCACTTGTATTAACCTCCTTTTTTTCTCATGCCGTCACTCTTCCTGAAGGTACTATTCTGGCAAAACAACAGAATATTGTGATTAATAACGGTACTGAAGTTTCATCACTTGATCCGCACAAAGTAGAAGGCGCACCAGAAACTAATATTATTTTAAATTTATTAGAGGGGCTGACCTACGTTGGACCTAATGGTGAAAGCATGCCTGGCGTTGCACAACGCTGGGAAACTAATGATAACAAGGTGTGGACATTCTATTTGCGAGAAGACGCAAAGTGGAGTGATGGCACACCAGTTACAGCTGAAGACTTTGTTTATAGCTGGCGTCGAGTAGTAGATCCTAAAACAGGATCGCCTTATGCCAGTTATCTCGAATATGCTTATGTTGAAAATGTTGCAGATATTCTTAGTGGCAAAAAATCCCCTGAAACATTAGGTGTGAAAGCGATAGACGCTCACACTTTGCAAGTCAATTTAACCAAGCCAATCCCTTATTTAGTCGATATGGTCAGCCACACTCCGTTAAAGCCAGTTAAAAAAGAGATTGTTGAAAAATATGGCGTGAATTGGACTCGTCCTGAAAACTTTGTCGGTAATGGTGCTTATGTTATTGAAAATTGGGTGGTGAATGAAAAGGTGACTTTAAAACGAAATCCACTTTATTGGGATAATAAAAACACCATTATTGAGCAAGCCACATTTTTACCAATTAGTTCAGAAACCAGTGATATAAATCGCTACCGTAGCGGTGAAATAGATATCACTAATAGCGCTATTCCTCCTGTTCTTTATAGAAAAATGAAGCAAGAGCAGCCAGAGAATTTACATGTCACACCATATTTATGTACTTTCTATTATGAATTAAATAATAAAAAAGCCCCTTTTGATGATCCTCGTGTTCGAGAAGCCGTGAAATTGACTCTTGATAGAGAAGTCATTGCTGAAAAAATAATGGGACAAGGACAAATACCGGCTTATTCTTTTACTCCCTCTTTTATTGGCAATGGTAATTTTAAACCGCCTAAATGGGCTTATTGGACACAACAGCAACGTAATGAAAGGGCGCGTGAATTATTAAAAGAAGCGGGGTTTGATGGTCAAAATCCTCTGACTTTTACCTTGCTCTACAATACGTCAGATCAAAATAAACAGCAGGCAATAGCGGCAGCATCAATGTGGAAAAAAAGTATTGGTGCCAATGTGACGTTGCAAAACCAAGAGTGGAAAACGGCATTAGAAAACCGTAACCAAGGAAATTACCAAGTCGCGAGAGCAACATGGTGTGCAGATTACAATGAACCTACCTCGTTTTTAAACTCGTTTCTTTCCACAAGTAGCCTGAATACCGTTTTTTATGAAAATAATGATTACGATGATGCATTAAATAATGCCTCAATTGCTGTTGATAAAGGGGCTCGCCATCAACTCTATCAGCGCGCTGAAGCCTTGCTAGACAAGGACTCCGCGATAGTACCTGTCTATTATCGAGTCAGTGTTAGATTAGTTAGTCCAAAAGTAGGTGGATTTACAGGCAAAGACCCCTTTGATTATACGGACTTAAAGCGCTATTTTATAAAGGCAGATAACTAAAACTGGTAAATTATCGATATTCTATAGTTATGTGTGATTTGAATTATTAAAAGTGACTTAAAAAGTAGTTAACCAATAAAAAGCTACACAAAAAAGATAGCGGCATAAAAAATTATAATGCTATCAGGCAATTAAGCACTGATAGCAAATAAGCAAGATTGATTTATTTTTTGTAAAAACAATAAGTTGTGTAAACCGTTCTAAAACACAACTGAACATCACAGAATGGTTGTCTAACAACCAGCTCACTAACTGGGAGTATTTTATAAGATGAGTAATTTAACTAAAAAGAGTGCGTTGGCGATTGCAATAAGCGCAATCTTTGGATTGTCAGCGCTAACGGCTAATGCCGCTGTTGTTCCAGACGGGGTAAAATTAGCTGAAAAACAAGTGCTCGTACGTAATAACGGCTCTGAACCACAATCACTTGATCCTCATAAAATCGAAGGTGTACCTGAGTCTGCATTAGCGCGTGATCTTTTCGAAGGCGTTACTATTGTTGGTCCAAATGGGGAAATTTTACCTGGCTCTGCAACCAGCTGGGAAAATAAAGATTTTACTGTTTGGACATTCAAAATTCGTGAAGGCGCTAAATGGTCAAATGGTGAACCTGTTACAGCACAAGATTTCGTTTATAGCTGGCAACGTTTAGCGGATCCTAATACTGCATCTCCTTATGAAAGCTATCTGCAATATGCGCATATCGTGAATATTGACGATATTATTGCAGGTAAGAAAAAAGCCACAGAATTAGGTGTTAAGGCATTAGATAACAACACATTAGAAATCACTTTATCTGAAGCAGTGCCTTATTTACCAAAATTATTAGCTCACTCCTCCATGTCGCCAGTTAACCAAAAAGTAATTGAAAAATTTGGTGAAAAATGGACACAACCTGCTAACTTCGTCGGCAACGGCGCTTATAATTTAAAAGACTGGACCGTCAACGAACGTATTGTTTTAGAACGTAGCCCAACTTATTGGGATAACAAAAATACTGTTATTGATAAAGTTACGTTCTTACCTATCTCATCAGAAGTCACTGACGTAAACCGCTATCGTGCGGGTGAAATCGACATGACATATAGCAATTTACCGATCGAACTTTTCCAAAAACTAAAAAAAGAGATCCCAGATGAATTGCGTATAAGCCCATATTTATGTACTTATTATTATGAAATTAATAATGAGAAAGCACCGTTTAATGATCCTCGTGTTCGTGAAGCGCTGAAACTGTCAATGGACAGAGATATCATCACTTATAAAGTGAAAAACCAAGGTGATATTCCCGCTTACGGTTTTACTCCGCCATTTACAGACGGAATTAAAGAGAGTAAACCAGAATGGTTTGCGACTTGGACACAAGAACAGCGCAATGAGAAAGCACGTCAATTGTTAGAAGAGGCGGGCTATAACAAAGCAAACCCACTGAAATTTAAACTTCTGTACAATACTTCAGATCTTCATAAAAAAGTGGCAATTGCTGCTTCTTCAATTTGGAAGAAAAACTTAGGTGCAGATGTGTCTCTTGAAAACCAAGAGTGGAAAACGTTCTTAGATACACGTCACCAAGGAACTTATGATGTTGCGCGTGCGGGCTGGTGTGCAGATTATAACGAACCTTCTTCATTCCTGAACATGATGCTGTCTTACAGCAGTAATAATACTGTTCACTATAAAAACACAGAGTTTGACGCATTGATCAAAGAATCTTTACGTGTGAAATCTGATGACGAACGTGCCGCTATTTATCAAAAAGCTGAAGGCGTATTAGATAAAGATTCGGCCATTGTTCCACTTTACTACTATGTAAACACCCGTTTAGTTAAACCTTATGTGGGTGGTTATTCAGGTAAAGATCCATTAGATAATTTACATACTAAAGACTTGTACATTATTGCTAAGTAATCGGGCGAGACCTTGTCTTTTTTAAGGCAAGGTCTTTTTATCGTCACGCCTGAATAGGTTTGTGTTATAGGAACGGGCAATGCTCAAATTTATTTTTCGTCGCTTTTTAGAAGCGATACCGACTCTATTTATTCTAATAACAATTTCGTTTTTTATGATGCGATTAGCACCTGGTAGCCCTTTTACAGGGGAAAGGAAACTTCCACCAGAGGTCATGGCAAATATTGAAGCGAAATATCACTTAAATGATCCCATTTATAAACAATACTTCGATTATTTAATTCAATTGTCGAAAGGGGATTTAGGGCCTTCTTTTAAATATAAAGACTACAGTGTAAACACCTTAGTCGGTAAAGCATTCCCTGTTTCAGCTAAATTAGGGCTGTCGGCATTTATTTTTGCCGTGATTTTAGGTGTGGGGGCAGGCGTGATAGCCGCACTGAATCAAAACACCAAATGGGATTATACCGTCATGACTTTTGCCATGACGGGAGTTGTAATACCGAGTTTCGTTGTTGCACCACTGCTTGTACTTATTTTTGCCATTACCTTAAGGTGGCTACCAGCTGGTGGCTGGAATGGCGGTGCGGTGCAATATATGTTGCTACCAATGATTGCACTGTCGCTTTCTTATATTGCCAGTATATCGCGTATTACCCGTAGTTCAATGATTGAAGTATTACACTCAAACTTTATCAGAACGGCAAAAGCGAAAGGCTTGCCGATGAAAAGAATTGTGTTGCGTCATGCTTTAAAACCTGCGTTGCTACCTGTTATCTCTTATATGGGGCCTGCATTCGTCGGTATTATTACGGGCTCAATGGTTATTGAAACCATCTTTGGATTGCCAGGTATCGGACAATTATTCGTTAATGGTGCTTTAAACCGAGATTACTCATTGGTATTAAGCTTAACCATTATCGTAGGTGCATTAACAATTTTCTTTAATGCGATTGTCGATATTTTATATGCCGTTATTGATCCGAAAATTCGTTACTAATAGATACTGGAGCGCGTTATGTTATCACTGAAGGAAAACAGCGAAGCTCTGGGGAATTTCTCGGAGCAGCTAGATATTGAAGGCCGTAGTTTATGGCAAGACGCTCGTCGTCGTTTTATGCACAATAAAGCGGCGATTACGAGCCTTATATTACTTTTCTTTATTTTATTATTTGTCATTTTTGCCCCAATGTTATCGCCTTTTGTCTATGACGATACCGATTGGGAGATGATGTCAATGGCACCTGATTTTGCCTCTTCTCACTATTTTGGTACTGACTCATCTGGGCGTGACTTATTAGTCCGTGTTGCGATTGGTGGACGTATTTCATTAATGGTCGGTATAGCGGCTGCTTTTGTTGCCGTTATTGTTGGTACACTGTATGGCGCAATGGCGGGCTATATTGGTGGACGTGTTGACTCTGTGATGATGCGTTTACTGGAAATCCTAAACTCATTTCCATTTATGTTCTTTGTTATCTTATTAGTGACATTCTTTGGTCAAAATATCTTACTGATTTTCGTTGCTATCGGGATGGTATCTTGGCTCGATATGGCGCGTATTGTAAGAGGACAAACCTTAAGTTTAAAACGTAAAGAGTTTATTGAAGCTGCATTAGTTTGTGGTGTGTCATCACGCAATATCGTGTTAAGACATATCGTACCTAACGTACTGGGTGTTGTTGTGGTTTATGCCTCTTTATTAGTCCCTAGTATGATTTTATTTGAATCCTTCTTAAGCTTCTTAGGTTTAGGAACGCAAGAACCATTAAGTAGTTGGGGAGCACTATTAAGTGATGGTGCAAACTCAATGGAAGTTTCTCCTTGGTTGTTACTTTTCCCGGCTTCGTTCTTAGTTGTCACACTGTTTTGCTTTAACTTTATCGGTGATGGCTTACGTGACGCATTAGACCCGAAAGATCGTTAAGGAGAACAAAATGACAAATACAACAAACAAGTCGTTATTAAGTGTTAAAGATCTCTGTGTGACTTTCGGTACACCGGATGGTGATGTTACCGCAGTTAATAAGCTCAACTTTGAATTATCCGCAGGTGAAACCCTCGGGATCGTTGGTGAATCTGGCTCAGGTAAATCCCAAACGGCATTCGCATTAATGGGATTATTAGCGAAAAATGGTCGCACAGCGGGTAGCGCAAACTTTAATGGTCGTGAGATCTTAAACCTTCGCCAAAGTGAATTAAATAAAATGCGCGCTGAAGAAATATCTATGATATTTCAAGATCCAATGACTTCATTAAACCCGTATATGAAAGTTGGTTCGCAGCTTATTGAAGTATTAATGCTTCATAAAGGCATGAGTAAGAATGATGCTTATGCAGAATCAGTACGCATGTTAGATGCAGTAAAAATGCCAGAAGCTCATAAACGAATGAGTATGTATCCTCATGAGTTTTCAGGCGGTATGCGCCAACGAGTCATGATTGCAATGGCATTGCTGTGTAAGCCTAAACTTTTAATTGCTGATGAACCGACAACCGCACTTGATGTGACGGTTCAAGCGCAAATCATGACCTTACTCAATGAGCTTAAGAGTGATTTAAACACTGCGATTATTATGATCACTCATGACTTGGGGGTTGTTGCGGGTATCTGCGATAAAGTGTTGGTGATGTACGCAGGACGTACCATGGAGTACGGTAAAGCGCGTGATATCTTCTATCAACCATCACATCCATATTCTATCGGATTGTTACAGGCTGTTCCTCGCTTAGACGGTGAAGATGAACGACTCGCAACCATTCCGGGAAATCCGCCTAATTTATTACGTTTACCAAAAGGCTGCCCATTCCAACCTCGTTGCCAGTATGCAACAGAGCAATGCTTAACGAGTGAACCTCAATTAGAGCAATTCGCACAAGGCCGACTACGAGCCTGTTTTAAAGCGGTGGAGGAATTGGTATGACTCAAGCCATGTTACAAGATAGAAAAGTTATTCTTGAAGTGAATGACTTAAAAGTTTATTTCGATGTTCAAGATAATAAACAGTGGTTTTGGAAAGCGAAAAAAAGCCTAAAAGCCGTTGATGGTGTCACACTACGCTTATATGAAGGTGAAACATTAGGGGTTGTTGGTGAATCTGGTTGTGGTAAATCGACTTTTGCTCGCGCCATTATTGGTTTAGTTAAAGCCTCTGGTGGTACAGTCTCTTGGTTAGGCAATAATTTATTGGGAATGGGAAATAAACAATGGCGCGATATTCGCCAAGATATCCAGATGATTTTCCAAGATCCGCTGGCTTCCTTAAACCCAAGAATGACCATTGGTGATATTATTGCGGAGCCGCTTAAAACCTATCACCCTAAAATGAAACAGGCTGAAGTTGTTGAAAAAGTGAAAGCAATGATGATGCGAGTCGGATTATTGCCAAACTTAATCAACCGTTACCCACATGAATTCTCAGGTGGACAATGCCAACGTATCGGTATTGCTCGCGCGTTAATTTTAGAACCTAAATTAGTGATTTGTGACGAACCCGTTTCAGCATTAGACGTATCAATTCAGGCTCAAGTGGTTAACTTGCTGAAAGATATTCAAAAAGAGATGGGATTATCTTTAATCTTTATTGCCCATGATCTAGCGGTGGTAAAACATATTTCAGATCGTGTATTGGTGATGTATTTAGGGCATGCAGTGGAGTTAGGAACGTATGATGAAGTTTATCATCATCCATTACACCCTTATACCAAAGCGTTGATGTCAGCGGTGCCTATTCCTGATCCTGATAAAGAGCGCAATAAGCATATTGATTTATTGGAAGGGGAATTGCCTTCTCCGATTAATCCACCATCAGGCTGTATATTCCGTACACGTTGTCCGATGGCAGATGAAGAATGTGCCAAAACACGCCCTTTATTAGAAGGGAGCTTTCGCCATGCAGTCTCTTGCTTAAAAGTTGATCCGCTTTAAGGCGATTGAATGATTAAGTAAAGTAGAAAAAATGCCCTTGAAGTTTTATTTTCAAGGGCATTCTATTTATTAACGGATCGAAAGATCACCAAATCAGATTAAATCCAACCTTTAGTTCTAAAGGCTTTTAATGTAGAAACAAAATAGCTCATCTCTTCTGGTGTGCCTAAAGTTAAACGGCTCCAACCCAAAGCAGGTGGAAACTCACGACCAACCATAATATTCGCTTCTTTCATTCTGTTTTGATAGGTTTTTACATCGCCTTTCACTTTATGGAATATAAAGTTTGCATAAGAAGGTGCATATTCAATATCCAGCTCTTTTAAGACATCAACAACCATTTGACGAGAAACATCAATCGATTTACGGCTATATTCCACATAAGCTTTATCTTTTAATGAGGCTAATGCAGCAACAGCACCCGCAGTGTTGGTATTATCAATGGAAACAAACACATCAACATTGGTAATAACCTCAGGTACAGCAACACCATAACCCACACGAAGCCCTGCTAATGCGTAAATTTTTGAGAAAGTACGTGCAACAATTAGGTTTTTATAACCCGCTTCAACTAATGTAATCGCACTGGTAAATTCAGGCGTTGAAGCAAATTCCGCATAAGCTTCATCAATAATAAAAAAGACATTTTCTTTGGCTGATTTTATCCAATTCGTCAATGCAGCCGTCGGCGTTAACATCGCTGTTGGGTTATTCGGATTGCATAAATATACCATGCTAATACCATCAAACTCTTGCGCTTTTTTCTGCATGGTTGCTAAATCAAACGCCAGTGTTTTATCAACGGGTACTTTAACGATTTTTACGCCTAAAGGTTCTGCATAAAGTTCGGCATAGTTAAATGTTGGATCAGGAACAATAAGTTGAACCGCTTTACCTTCTTTTTGTGCTTTATTTGCCACAAACTGTACGGCTGCTTGAATTGTCTCAGATGAGCCATTTCCCAAGGTGATGTGCTTATCTGAAAGTTTAAATTCTTTCCCTAATTCGCTAATTAATGAGCTACGCGCATCGTCTGGATATCTAAAGGCATTAGGTAAAGCATCAATAATAGCCTGTTTCGCTTTTTGCGACATACCAAGTGAATTTTCATTAAAATTTAGCAGTAACGGATTTTCTGCATTAAATACCAATTTATTTTTTAGTGTTTCATTGGCATAGGCAGAGCTAACAAATGAACTTAATGAAAGACCACCAATCACTAAGCTGGATGAAGTTAAAAATGACCGACGATTCATGTTATGTTTCCCAAGTAAATTATTCTATGTTTTATTAGTTCTTATAGATTACTAAAAAAAAGACAGAAGTAAATAATTATGTTGTATTTGTGACTATAAATTCATTTTTGGGGGTTAGGGAAAAGTTCTGTCATTGAAAAAAAGAATGAGTAGGGAGTAAACTTGTCAGTTATCAATTTAAAATAAAAAGAAAAATTATTGATAATGATAAGCCATACTGAATTATGTCAATTTTGAACATTTAATGTAGCGGACTAAATCGCGAATATGGGCATCATCATTTATGCGTGTATCTAATCATTTTAAAATCATTGTGCATCTTTGTAGCTTTCTCATTGTTCTTTATAGCTTAACAATGATACCGCCTATGTTGGTTGCGCTATATGAAAAAGAGCAAAGTCTATTTTCTTTTGCATTGTGTTTTTTTATCTTTTTTTGTGGAGGTTTATTTATTTGGCTGAAAACAAAAATAAAAGATATTCAGCTGAAAACACGAGATGGATTTATTATTATTGCCTTGTTTTGGTTGTTATTTTCTTTAATTAGCACATTACCTTTATGGCTGAATGAGCAACTTAATATGCGCTTTGTTGATGCGCTTTTTGAAGGGGTGTCAGGGATAACAACCACAGGCGCTTCTGTTTTTCACAATGTGACTGATTTACCTAAATCTATTCTTTACTATCGCGCACAGTTAAATTTTGTTGGAGGATTAGGTGTTATTGTACTGGCTGTTGCCGTTCTTCCCTTATTAGGCATTGGGGGCATGAAATTATATCAATCTGAAATGCCTGGGCCATTTAAAGAAGAAAAGTTAACGCCTCGCTTAGCAAGTACAGCTCGTAATTTATGGTTTACTTATATTCTGCTAGGTAGTTTATGTATTATCGCGTTTAAAATAGCGGGAATGTCTTTTTTTGATGCGCTTTGTCATGGTTTATCGACTGTGTCTTTAGGCGGATTTTCAACATATAGCGAAAGCATTGGCTATTTTAATAGCGCAAAAATTGAATTTGTTGCAGGGCTATTTTCACTCCTTTCAGCAGTCAATTTTACCCTCTATTTTGCATCCTTAGCTAAATTTAGTTTACGACCATTATTAACCAATCCAGAGTTTCGTTTTTTTATTACAGTGGCATTGCTAGTTATCGGTTTGATCACATTTGAAACATGGCGCAGTAATATGTATTCATTCCCAGATGCTTTTATTCATTCTTTTTTTCTAACCAGTTCGATGATCACTGACAACGGGCTTGCAACAGCAGATTATGCTCAATGGCCACAACATATTATTGTTCTCTTACTATTTTCTAGTTTTTTTGGTGGTTGTGTTGGTTCGACGTGTGGTGGAATTAAAGCTATTCGATTTTTAATTCTCTATAAACAGAGTCGCCAAGAAATTCATCAATTAATTCATCCAAAATCAGTGAGTTCCGTTCGTGTCGGCGACAGTATTATAACTTCTCGACTCCTTAATTCCGTTTGGAGTTTCTTTTTTCTTTATACACTCTGCGCTTGTTTTTTTATTTGGTGTTTAAGCATGATGGGCTACGATTTAATTACAGCTTTTGCTACGGTGGCAGCATGTTTAAATAATATGGGATTGGGATTTGGTGAAACAGTTGCTGGTTTTGGTGAAATTACCGACAGTGCAAAATATTTAATGTGTCTTGCTATGTTACTTGGTCGATTAGAAATTTATACGCTACTTGTTTTATTATCTGCTTCCTTTTGGCGTAATTAAAATATGACTAAAATAAACGTTATGATTTAAAAATGAACATGGTTTAAAAGATAAAGAATATTATCATTAATTTCTCTAAAGAAATTCTTTCTTAAAAATCCATTCTATAAAATTAGATAACTTCAAATACAATAACGATTTTTCTCCTATTTTTGTGATGAACATCAACTCTCCTTAAATAAAGCGTTCCATTAATTATAATAAACAGACAACGAAAACGTTTGCATAATATTTTTATGTAGATAGAATTCGTCAGATTTTTTTGGCTAGGTGAAATGAATAGGAGGTTAAAGTGTCTCAGGACAACAATTATAGTCAGGGCCCTGTGCCCATATCCGCAAGAAAGGGTGGATTGGCGTTAACCTTTGTGATGTTGGGATTAACGTTTTTTTCAGCCAGTATGTGGACTGGCGGCGCTCTTGGTACTGGTCTTTCCTTCAATGATTTCTTCCTCGCAGTTCTAATTGGTAATCTTCTTCTTGGTATCTACACCGCATTTCTTGGTTTTATTGGTTCAAAAACAGGTCTTACCACTCATCTCCTCGCGCGTTACTCTTTCGGTATTAAAGGTTCTTGGCTTCCCTCATTTTTACTCGGTGGTACTCAAGTTGGTTGGTTTGGTGTGGGTGTGGCAATGTTTGCCATCCCGGTAGGAAAAGCCACTGGTATTGATATTAATCTCCTCATCGCCGTTTCCGGCATTTTAATGACCATCACTGTATTCTTCGGTATTTCCGCTCTCACCGTTCTCTCTATCATTGCTGTTCCAGCAATCGCCATCCTTGGCAGTTACTCTGTTTATCTTGCCATACATGATATGGGCGGGCTTTCAACGTTAATGGGTGTTAAACCAACTCAGCCATTAGATTTCAATTTAGCGCTGGCGATGGTTGTCGGATCGTTTATTAGTGCGGGAACGCTTACAGCTGACTTTGTCCGTTTTGGACGAAACCCTAAAGTTGCAGTGGTTGTCGCAATTGTTGCGTTCTTTTTAGGCAATACATTGATGTTTGTCTTTGGTGCAGCAGGTGCCGCTTCATTGGGAATGGCAGATATTTCTGATGTGATGATTGCGCAAGGATTATTACTTCCAGCGATTGTCGTATTAGGCTTAAATATTTGGACAACCAATGATAATGCGTTATATGCCTCTGGATTAGGATTTGCCAATATTACAGGCTTATCAAGCAAAAAGCTTTCAGTGATAAATGGCATTGTCGGTACACTGTGTGCATTATGGCTCTATAATAACTTTGTTGGCTGGTTAACCTTTTTATCTGCCGCAATTCCACCAGTAGGTGGTGTTATCATTGCAGATTATCTGATGAATAAAGATCGTTATAGCACCTTCAATGCAGATAAAATGCAATCAGTTAACTGGGTCGCATTACTGGCTGTTGCAATTGGTATTGCCGCGGGGCACTGGTTACCAGGTATCGTACCTGTTAACGCAGTATTAGGTGGTGCAATTAGTTACGCTGTGTTAAATCCAATATTAAATCGTCGTACAGCTCGACAAGCGGAGATAAGTCATGCTGGGTAAGAATATCGAACAAATTAATCATGCTCGTCTCGTTGGAAAAGAGGGTTTGTGGCGCATTACGCTTAAAAACAATAAAATTGAAGCGATAGAGCCACAACCTGAGAATAACTTTCATCCTGAAGCATTAGATGCGCAAGGTGGTTTAGTTCATGCTCCTTTTGTTGAGCCTCATATTCATTTAGATACAACACAAACAGCAGGGCAACCGAATTGGAATCAATCGGGAACATTATTTGAGGGTATCGAGCGTTGGGCTGAAAGAAAAGCGCTGTTAACTCATGATGATGTTAAACAACGTGCATGGCAAACGCTTCAATGGCAAATTGCTAATGGTATTCAACATGTTAGAACCCATGTTGATGTTTCGGATCCATCGCTGACAGCATTAAAAGCCATGCTGGAAGTGAAAGAAGAAATTAAACCTTGGATTGATTTGCAAATTGTTGCTTTTCCACAAGAAGGTATTTTGTCTTACCCTAATGGTGAAGCTTTATTAGAAGAAGCATTAAAATTAGGCGCTGATGTTGTCGGTGCTATTCCTCACTTTGAATTTACGCGTGAATATGGTGTTGAATCACTGCATAAAACCTTTGCATTAGCACAAAAATATGATCGCTTAATTGATGTTCATTGTGATGAAATTGATGATGAACAATCTCGCTTTGTTGAAACTGTTGCCGCTTTAGCACATAAAGAAAATATGGGCTCAAGAGTAACAGCAAGTCATACAACCGCAATGCATTCTTATAATGGGGCTTATACTTCGCGTTTATTCCGTTTATTAAGAATGTCTGGTATTAACTTTGTGGCGAATCCTTTAGTTAATATTCACTTGCAAGGTCGTTTTGATACTTATCCAAAGCGTCGCGGTATTACTCGTGTAAAAGAGATGCTAGAAAGTAATATTAATGTTTGTTTTGGTCATGATGATGTTTTTGATCCTTGGTATCCATTAGGCACAGCAAATATGCTTCAAGTCTTACATATGGGACTGCATGTTTGCCAATTAATGGGCTATGGTCAAATTGATAATGGGTTACAGTTAATTAGTCATAATAGTGCGAAAACATTGGTCTTAACGGATTACGGTGTTGAAATAGGAAATAGTGCAAACTTTATTATTTTGCCCGCAGATAATGGATTTGATGCCTTACGCCGTCAAGTACCTGTACGTTATTCAATTCGCCACGGTAAAGTGATTGCACAAACAGAGCCAGCGAAAACAGAAATTATGTTAGATAAGCCAACAGCGATTAATTATAAATAATCTAACAAGTTGGATTTTCGAATAACAGATAAAACGGATAAGTCGATTAATCACTTATCCGTTATTTTTTTATAAAGATTTAATACCTGTTTTCTTTTTATTATCGGCTATTTTTTCTGATCAACGCTGCTAATTGTGCAAGTTCTTCATCACTCGCACGTTCAAAATCATGCGATGAAAGATATCCGGGGTATTTCTCAAAGAAAATCTTTTGTTTATTTTCAATAGGCGCCCATTTTGTCATATCACCTGTGCCGTGCATCGGGCTAAGTTTACTATGAACATGATCAACCCCAAACCCTTCAAAAAACATTCCTGAGCGTGAAACATCGGGGAATGTTTTATCTAAGATTTTTGCTACTTTTTTTGTCGCGATAACCAATAATGCTAAAGCTTCATCGTTTAAATCAAACGCATAACTCGGGTAGTGCTTTTTGGGAATAACAACGGTAAAACCTTTGGTATTGGGAAAAATAGAGAGGAAAGCAAGATGATGATCATCCTCCCAAATTTTATGGCAAGGCGCTTTACCCGCAACGATTTGGCAGAAAATACAGTTATCCATAGTCGTAGCCTCATATCTATATTCTACATACTTCAACTTATTGAATTATTTAGCGTATAAGGTGATTAAAGTAGATTTCTTTCTGCTAAATCAAGTGCGAAGTAAGATAGAATTAAATCTGCACCTGCACGTTTAATTGAGCCTAAAGTCTCCATTACCACACGATCTTCATCGATTGCACCCGCTAATGCCGCAAATTTAATTTGCGCATATTCACCGCTGATTTGATAAGCCGCTAAAGGTAATAAAGTACGTTCACGCACATCGCGAATAATATCTAAATAAGCACCCGCTGGTTTTACCATCAGCATATCAGCGCCTTCTTGCTCATCAATTAATGATTCACGGATCGCTTCACGGCGGTTCATTGGATTCATTTGATAAGTTTTACGATCACCAATTAAGCGAGAGCCTGCTGCATCGCGGAAAGGACCATATAAGGCAGAAGCAAATTTAGTCGAGTAAGAAACAATACCTGTGTCGCTAAATCCTGCTTTATCAAGTGCGGCACGAATAGCAGCAACTTGGCCGTCCATTGCCGCTGATGGCGCGATAAAATCAGCACCCGCTTGTGCGGCAGCAACAGCTTGAAGCCCTAAATTATAGATAGTTTCATCATTATCAACATGTTCACCATGTAAAACACCACAGTGACCATGTGATGTGTATTCACAAAAACAGGTATCAGACATGACAATCATTTCTGGTACGGCATCTTTACAAATACGAGACATGCGAGAAACTAAACCGTCACTTTTCCAAGCATCACTTCCTGTTTCATCAAGGTGATGTGATACGCCAAAAGTCATAACAGTTTTAATGCCTGCTTTTGCAATGCGTTCAATTTCATAAGCAAGGCGTTTTTCAGGAATACGAACGACACCTGGCATGCTTTTAATCGGTTGGTAATCATCAAGCCCTTCTTCTACAAAGATAGGCAGAGCGAGATCATTTTTAGTCAGAGTTGTTTCTTGAAAGAGCGCGCGCAGGTTTTCTGACTGGCGTAGTCTTCTTAAACGCTGGATGGATTGTTCGTTGCTCACAATATCTCCTTTTTATGGCCAGTACTAACAAGTATTTACCGAGGTATTATAAACCTTAATATTGATACATAGATACTCTATAATTCATACTCGTCATACTTCAAGCTGTAGCGTTGTTGGCTGCGTAGTCACTACTTATGTATGCTCCTAGCGACTCATTCACTTGTCGCCTAGCTACATCTTGAATTATTTAGAGTATAGAACGTTAATTATAGAGAAAAGAGAAAAGAGAAAAGAGAAAAGAGAAAAGAGGAGAGGAATAAGTGATAGGTGAGGGGAAAATAAAAAAGAGCAGGATAATTTCTACTCTTTATATTGATTTTTACCCATTCTTTAATGAGAAGATTATTTTTTTGGCTCTTCTAATGCTGCAACCATTTGAACTTTACAAGCCGCAACAATTTGAGTTAAACCATCTTGGAACTCTGCGCGAGAACCAATTTCAGATTTGGCTTCACGTAAAGAATTAACAACCTCAATAGCACCTTCAGTGAATTGTGCTTCAGTTGCTTCCAGTTTTGCAAAATCAAATTTCTTTGCACTCAGAGAGGCCATTGCATCTTTAGCAATTTTCTCTGCTGGTTCTTTTGTATCATAAGCTTTAATTGAGATATCTTTAAAAGTATCGCAGTAATCATCAGCCATTTTTGTTGGGTTTGCAAAAGCAACAGCAGGTAATAATAGCAGAGATAAGAGAAGTGGTTTCATTTTAGCCTCATGTTTATTTTTTAGTACATATTTATTGAGTGTAACATATAAACAGGAGTGACGATAAATCAGAAAAAGTGTAAAAATATAAATAGTTAATATTTTTAATCCTATTGGTTTTAGTTGCTTTCGCTATAATTGTGTTTAGGGACAATAAGCTAGCAAATTTTGACATAATAAAAACTTACAATTTACAATATATAAAATAACTCAAAATACAATAATATTAGGATTTATCTTTATTTACATTTTATACGATTAATTTTTATTTGTGTTAAAAGTAACAAAATGTGCGCTTTAAATATAAAAAACAGAATAAAAAAGTTAAGTGATTATCAGTTATCATTGAGATGATTTTAATACATTGTATTTAATAAGTTAATTTATGTTCGTGTTGGCAATGATGGCAAGATTTCTAATTCTATTATTTAATCCAAATAACATTAAAAATTTTAAACAAAAATAAGTTTTGATAGTGACTATTGGTTAAATACACCAAAAGAAAACAAACTCATTATCATTTGGATGATATGAAAAGAATTTGAATAGAAATATTGAGGCGGGTAAAAAATCCCCTCTATAAAGATAGAGGGGTAGCTAAATGAATAAAGAATGGTTTATTTCGAGATTGAGTATATAGGAAATTTGAAATCAAAATTTGTTTATTTGTGCAGCACAAAAAGATTAGAAAATAGAATAAAAATATGTGCGAGTACTCAATTCGAAAATAAATGTATTATTGACGATAGGCTGTCTTAATTTGGCTAATCGTATTACGGAATGTTTCTGCTTGTTTTTCATCATCAACTTCTGCAATAGCACGTTCAATGTTTAAAATAACACGTCCAGCATCTGCTTGACCTAATGCTTTTAACATATAGGTGACTAGTGTTTTTAAGCAAGCCACTTCTTCTGCTAATGTTTCTACATCTGCTTGTGTTTTAAACTTCTCGTTCATTATCTACGTTCCTTTGTCTTTAATTTATAAATCATATCAGGCTAGGTCATTAGAATAGCAAAGTCTCAGCAAGGTATGAATAGCGATAATAAAAGCATTTTATCATATTGAATTTGTTAGCATGATAAAAAGACAAAATAGCCAGTGATCCCATTTATTAGTCGAAATCAGGCTATACTTTGAACGTTATGCTTTTAACGTTAATACAAACAAAATGTGGTAGAGCAACCATTGCGAGCAATAAGAAAAATGCAGAAAAAGGGAAAATAATATGAATGAAGAACAATTATTACAGGCTATCACTCATTATCCCGCACTTTATCAGCGCAAATCAGGAAATACACATAAAGGAACATTCGGCACATTAGGTATTGTAGGTAGCTCAGAAGGAATGAGCGGTGCTATTGTGTTAGCAGGCAAAAGTGCATTGAAAGCAGGGTGTGGAAAGGTATTTCTTGGTTTTGCTCAATCGCAACTTCCTATCCCTTTTATTGATAGTGCACCAGAGCTTATGCTTAAAACAGCCCAAGCGTTGATAAATCAGCAGGATATTTCTGCTTGGGCGATTGGGTGTGGATTAGGATTATCTGCAAATTCTGAAGAAATCTTATCAATAGCTTTAGCACAGCGTAATGAAAATAGACCTTATGTTTTTGATGCGGATGCATTAGTGTTAATGGCTAATCTTAAATCAGAACTCTCACTTAATCAGCACTGTGTATTAACACCACACCCTAAAGAAGCGTCTATTTTGCTTAATTGCACGCTAAATGATATTCAAAATAATAGAGAAGAAGCGGCGAAAGAAATTGCGAAGATTTATCATTGCTGGGCAATTATCAAAGGTCAACATACCGTAGTGACTTCTCCGAAAGGGGAAATCACAATTAATACAACTGGTAATAGTGGATTATCAACCGCGGGGAGTGGTGATGTGCTAACAGGCGTTATGGGAAGTTTTTTAGCACAAGGAATGACAATGGCGGATGCGGTGAGAAGTGCTGTTTGGATACATGGAATGTCGGCGGATATTTTAGTTAAAAAAGGTATTGGACCAATCGGATTAACTGCATCAGAATTGATTGATACTATCCGGAATATTCGCAATCAAATATGGACATTATCACAGCAACATAATGCAAACTATTTTGAATAATCGCTTTTATTTTTTAGCTTAACGTATTAATAATTAAAGTAGGTTTATATTAAGATTAGGTTGTTTTTAGTTAATTCACTCACAGTAATCTTTGGGTTATTGCGATAGGATTAAGGCAAATGGAGAGTTAAGAGGAGTTATTATGTATAAAACGATTTTAGTGCCTATTGATATTGTGGAAGAAGAGTTAACCAGTAAAGCGGTACGACATGCTGTGTATTTAGCCAAAGAAACAGGAGCTAATTTACATTTAATTCATGTTCTTCCTATCTCTTCAGCAATCATTAATGCTTATTCATTGGGTTATCCAGAAATTAAAGATAAAGCGACAGTGAAAGCAGAGAATGATATGCAAATGTTGGTAGATTCGGTGGATTTGCCTGCTGAAAAGGTCGCTTATACGGTTACTTTTGGCTCACCTCGTGATGAAATTTTGGTCACAGCAAAAGATATTCAAGCAGACTTAATTGTGATTGGTTCACGTAGACCTAATATTAGTACTCATTTATTAGGTTCAACGGCAGCGGGTGTTGTTCGCTATGCTGAAATTTCAGTGTTAGTTGTTCGTTAATATATTACTAATATGCTATGAGCATCCCTCATAGCATATATTTTAGTTTTTTTGCGTAGCTTATCTTATTTATTCAATAAGCAGTTTATTGAATAAACAGTCTAGAAAGTGGATAAGAATGGAAAAATTTACCGAAGAACTTTTAAGGCTCGATCATTTTATTCTACGCATCTTACGCTATTATGTAATAGGCTCTATTTTCTTTTTCTTAGGATTATTACCTGGTGTATTAGGGTTTTATTTAATTGAAGGGCATACCTTTATGGAATCTTCATTAAATGCAATCTCTATGTTAAGTGGTCAGCCAGTAGAGCCAGCACCTGCAACCCCAACAGGGCGCTTTTTTATTGCAATCTATGGTTTATTTCTTCAGTGTGTTTTTATTTTATCGATTGGGCTTGTAGTGACACCTTTTATTCATCGACAATTGCATAAATGGCATCTTGAGGAAGATTAAATAAGCAAGCTGTGGGTTTAACGCTACAATAATAAACAGACAATAATCTGATAATGAGGAGTTGCTATGTACAAGACAATTCTAGTACCTGTTGATATTTCAGAAGATGAGTTAACGACTAAAGCCTTACAACACGCTGTTTATATTGCTAAATTAGAAGGCGCAAAACTGCATCTTTTCCATGCTATTCCTGATATTTCACGTTTCTCTATTAGTTATAGTTACCATTATGACATGCTCAGTTCTTTTGCAAATAAAGCACTTGAGCGTGTACAAGAACAACTGCAAGAATTAGCTAATGGTATTGATTTGCCAAATGAACAAGTTGAATTTTCAGCTGTATTTGGTTCTGCAAGAGATAAAGTTTTAGAGCTGGCTGAAAAAATTAATGCTGATTTAATCGTGATTGGCTCACGCCGCCCAAGTATTTCGACACACCTATTAGGCTCCAATGCATCAGGTATTGTCGCTTATGCTAAACAATCTGTTTTAGTTGTTCGCTAAAATTTTTTATAAAAGTTAAAAAATAGCCTAAAACCCCTAGATTTTTTATTTAGGGGTTTTTTATTTTTGCATTTAAGCATTGCCATTTTAAATTGATTTGTGCGTGTGATTGCTTATTAAAATAGTGATAGCTATTTGATGATGCGATTTAAAAACAAGAATGGGTATTTATCATTGTATTGTACTTTCCTATGCCAATATTTATGGCTATCCATCGATAAAATTGATCTACTTACTGCCTAAAATATTTTATTTGTTCATAATAGTATTGAAAGATAATAGAGCGAGAAACGAGCTATGCTGATAAACTTTATATTAGCAATGGCTCGTTTTGGATTAAAACTAAGGCATAGTATGGATAATGAGATAATGGCAGAGTGCACAGCCATTTCACAAGATAAACAGCGTGAAATTACCAAGTTATGTATTCAAACTGCGTTGTTGCTATTGCAACATGGCGCAGAAAGTATGCTGGTTGAACAGCTTTCAACCCGTCTAGGTTTAGCTTTAGGTGTACATCAAGTCGAAAGCGCAATTTCTGCTAATGCAGTTGTATTAACCACGATTGTTAACGGGCATTGCCAAACATCAACACGAAAGATAGTCGACCGTGGCATTAATATGCATGTTGTGACAGAAGTTCAGCATATTGTTATTTTGGTTGAACATCATCTTGCAGATATTCATGAAGCCAGAAAACGCTTTGAGCATATAAAACCATTACGTTATCCTCGTTGGGCGATTATTTTTATGGTTGCCTTATCTTGTGGTTGTTTTTCTAAATTGAATGGTGGTAATTGGGATGGCTTTTTAGTTTCTGCCATTGGTGGTGGTTTTGGTATGTTTGTACGCCAAGCATTAACACATCGCCAAATGAATCCATTAATTAATTTCTGTATTACGGCATTTGTAGCAACTTCAGTTTCAGGTCTATTATTAAAGCTCTCTTATTTTCAAACTACAGCGACTATTTCAATGGCTGCCAGCGTCTTATTGTTGGTTCCCGGATTTCCTTTAATTAATGCTGTCGCTGATATGTTTAAAGGGCATGTTAATACTGGCTTAGCGCGTTGGGCAATGGCAACAATGTTAACATTGGCAACCTGTCTAGGTGTTATTTTAGCCATGGCAGTATGGGGGTTAAGAGATTGGGCATAATAACGATAATTCTTACCCTGATTGAAGATATGATTTTAGCTGCTATTCCTGCGGTCGGTTTTGCAATGGTATTTAATGTACCTTCAAGGGCATTAAAATATTGCGCATTATTAGGTGCAATAGGCCACGGCTCTCGTACTATTTTAGTGATGAGTGGTATGAACATTGAGTGGTCAAGTTTTTGTGCTGCTATTTTAGTGGGGTGCATAGGTATTCAATGGTCACGCTGGTGGCTTGCACACCCTAAAGTTTTTACTGTTGCAGCGGTTATTCCTATGTTCCCTGGAATAAATGCATATATAGCGATGATCTCAGTGGTGAAGTTAACGCAAATTGGTTATAGCGCGGAAATTTTTGAAGCTTTAGTTACTAATTTCCTTAAAGCTTCATTTATTGTCGGTGCGCTCTCTATCGGGCTATCCTTGCCGGGATTATGGTTGTATCGCAAGCGTCCGAGTGTATAAAAGCTTATACGGCGTGTTGTAGCGAATTTAATGTAATATCTAGCTCATTTTTGTCGGAAATAATAATTTGAATTCGTAATTTATTCTCAGATTCTAAACTGGCATGCGCTTTAACATCTTCGTTATTCGCATGCTTTTTTGTTATCTCGACTAATTCGTCCATCAAATTCAGCATATTCTCATTCATTTTTAAATTTCTCCAAATCATTGATGGAGTAAACCATAGCAAATCCCTTTTGCGTTAATGTCGAGAATAACGGCTTTTTCTATCACCATTCACGCTTATTGTTTTATTTTTTATACAAAAAATAGCAAGAAAGATTGCCCAAAATAAATCAAAAAAAGGTAATATTAGGCAAAATAAAAATAAGATTATCAGTTGGTTATTAAAGATAATTCTTATTGGGTTTAATAAAATAAAGAGTAAGGCAGATACCACTTTGAGAAAAATATTACACTATACCGCGGTTGTGTTGGGTTTATTTGTTATTGCGCTAAATGTTCAAGCACAAGCCCCTGAAAATTTCACCAAAGCGAAAGAGATAGCAAAAGAACGTATTTATTATGATCAAAATCAAAAATCGCAAGGAACGATTTATTGTGGTTGTGATTGGGAATGGGTAGGGAAATCGGGAGGTCGCGTTGATTTAGCCAGTTGTGGTTATCAAGTGAGAACACAGCAAACAAGAGCGGCTCGTATTGAGTGGGAACATATTGTTCCAGCATGGGTTTTTGGGCATCAACGTCAATGTTGGCAAAATGGAGGTCGAACTAACTGTGTGAAAAACGATCCTGTTTTTGGCAAAATCGAAGCCGATTTACATAACTTAGCGCCATCTATTGGTGAAGTTAACGGTGATCGTAGCAATTTTAGTTTTGGACAATTACCCGCTCAAGCACCTTATCAATATGGGCAATGCCGTAGTCGTGTTGACTTTGCTTCTCGCACCTTTGAACCTCGGAATGAAGTCAAAGGCCAAGTGGCAAGAGTTTATTTCTATTTACACGACCGTTATAACCTCTCAATGTCACGTCAGCAACAACAGTTATTAATGGCTTGGGATAATGCTTATCCACCAACCGCATGGGAAAAAGAGCGTGATAGCCGTATTGCTCGTATTGTTGGATATCATAATCCTTTTGTAACGGGTGAAATGAAATGGCAATTAGGGCATAAAAATAGTGGTGCAGGATTATCTGCAACAAATAGTACGCCAGTGACTAGAGCCAAAGTGGAAACACCGAAACAAGCCAGTACACCACAATCGGGAGACATTAAGGGTAATGTAAATAGCAAGATCTACCATTTTGCACATTGCTCAGGTTATAAAACAATGTCAGATAAAAATGCGGTTTTATTTAAAACAGAGAGTGAGGCCATTAAGGCAGGTTACCGTTTAGCTAATAACTGTAAACAGCCTTAATCGTAATTATTTAGATTACATCCAACGACGAACGTGGCGACAATATTGTTGCCACGCTTGTGGAAATAATTCACTTAAGATTTTCTCTTCACGCACTATCGTATAGCGATCAGTAATAAAGTAAAACGCAATTGCCGCGCCCAAAAATCCCCAATTACCAAAAATAAAAAATAACCCAATACTAATATCTAAGAAACCGAGATACATAGGATTGCGACTTATTTTATAAGGGCCACTTATTACTAATTGTCGAGGGGTGTGATTGGGGTTAGGAGAGGTTTTTTGTTTAATAAAAAATGAGAGGCAATAAAAAAGCCAGATCCCTGAAGTCGTAATGGTGAGCAAACCGAGGTAAAAAAAGAAGCCCATTTTGAGAGAGCCAGAGTGAAGTTCAAAACCAATAAATGGAATTAGGTTAAGTAATAACCAATAAACAAAAGGTAATCGCAAGAAACTCATTTACTTCCCCCTAAAATAGCACTTAATTGTTATTTTTATGTTAAGTCCATCTCGTTATAAATCATTTCAGTATTGAAAATATTTTTCTTTTGTCATTATACTGTCATAAAGCTTCGTTAATTTTCACTCTAACTCCATGATGGGGAATATGAATGACAGAAGCAATGGAAATATCTCGTTACTCACAGAAAACCGGCAACAACCGTTCATTGATGTTTAATGTTCAGGATTGTGACCGGTTTTTTTGTTTTTTGCGACTAAACAGGGTCTGAAGGGGACTCATCGGTAAGTGAATGGAATATAAACAGAGATGTCGATGACTTTTTGAAGACTAACAAGGATAAATTCCACTATGAGTAGACAAAAAGCAGCAACACGTTTACGCCGAGAAAATAAACGCACCTCACGTAAAGAGCAACGTAATGGGGCACATCGAGATAATGTTATGGTCTTACCAGGATTTGGGGATATCAATACAATTGGTATGGCCAGAGAAAAGCGTGATGAGAGGGTGTTATCTCCTCGTAACGAAGCGCAACGCCAATATATAAATGCAATTAAACATCAGAATCTTATTTTTGCCACAGGGGAAGCGGGCTGTGGTAAAACCTTTCTCAGCGCTGCAATGGCTGCCGATGCTTTAATTAATAAAGAAATAGAACGTATCATTGTTACTCGACCTGTGTTGCAAGCTGATGAGGATCTTGGTTTCTTACCTGGTGATATTGCTGAAAAGTTTGCACCCTATTTTCGTCCTGTCTACGACGTATTAGTCAAACGTTTAGGCGCTTCATTTTTACAATACTGTTTAAGACCTGAAATCGGTAAAGTCGAAATTGCGCCTTTCGCTTATATGCGAGGCCGTACTTTTGAAAATGCATTTGTTATTTTAGATGAAGCGCAAAATGTGACGGTAAATCAAATGAAGTTATTTCTAACTCGTATGGGTGAAAATGTTACCGTGATTGTCAATGGAGATATTACCCAGTGTGATTTACCCTCAAATGTAAATTCAGGATTAGCAGATGCTCTTATTCGATTTGAAGCCAATAATCGTGTAGGCGTGATTAAATTTATGCAAGAAGATTGTGTACGCTCTACATTATGCCAACATGTATTAGCTGCTTATAATGATTAAATAGAGCATGGGAATTTTTGTATACATTTAAAAAGGCTGCATACTAATGTGGCCTTTTTATTTGTTGATTTTCCTTGATGTGATTTATCTTTTTTATTAATTGTGGAATATTTAATTTGAATAAAAAATTCCAAAATAAATCAATTCATTTATAGATATTCTTTTTATGACTTGTTATTAATAAATTAATTGTTATTGTTCTTTTGTTTATGATTTTTTAATTAGATAGTAATGCTAAATATTAATACATTTACATATTAACTAAGTGTGGTTATGAATCTAATTTGACTTAAGTCACAAATTTAAAAAAGCGGATAAATTCATTTGTTGGTTTTTTAAATTATGGCTAATATCAAATTGACTAGGGTCTAATTTCATCACCTTTAGTTAATGATGGCAATAATAGTAGCTTATTTTTGCTAATTAAATATTTGTCTATTCTTGGGGTTATATATGCTTAAAAATAAACTCCCACTGTCATTATTATCAGTGGCTATATTGTCGACGTCGGCATTTGCTGCAACCAACAGCGCTGGTGGAATAATCTCTTTCTCTGGTGCTATTAGTGATACCACCTGTACAATTAATGGAGGAAATAGTGCGGACTTTTCTATTTTATTAGATCCTATTACCGTAACGGATGCTGGAACAACGGCGAGTACTGTTATTGCCAAAAACCAAAAAGAGTTTGCTTTGACATTCTCTGATTGTGCTCCTGCATCTACGCCAAGTGGAAGTAATTTAAAGATACATTTCTCATCTGCAAATACCATTTCCACCAGTGGATTATATTTAGTCAATGATACCGCTAATGAAAATGATCCATTAGTGGCAAAGAATGTTGGCTTTAGTTTATCAACACCTGCGGCTCCAACAGTTGCTATACCACTGAACGCAACCTTTGATACAGGTATTAAAGGCGATAAAACAGCGCCAGATTCAGATACTCTGCGTTTAATTGCCAGTTACTATAAAACAAATGCGACAGCCGCTAAAACAGGGCCAGTACACTCTAACGTTATCTATACTGTTTCTTATTTATAATATAAAAAAACCAGACTCAATATTGGGTCTGGTTTTTTAGGATGTTTATAATGAAAAAGTTAATCGTTTTTTTAATGGCATTGATATTACCAACGAGTGTATTTGCTAATATTATTATTAATGGTACACGGGTTATTTATTATGAAGGAACAGATAGTGTTAATCTTCAATTAACCAACAATGGTGATTTAGCTTCACTCGTGCAAAGTTGGATTGATGATGGCGATATAAACTCTACGCCTGAAGATGCAAACTCTCCTTTTTATTTATATCCACCAATTGTAAAAATAGCAGGTAGGCAAGGTCAGACATTAAGAATAAAAAATTCTAATGAAAAATTATCAGGAAATGTTGAACGGGTATACTATTTAAATATTCTCGATATTCCAGAAAATGCCGAAGCATTAAAAGGAAAAAGCTATTTGCAATTAGCGATGAAAACACGAATTAAAGTTTTTTATCGTCCTAAAGATTTAACTGATAAGCCAGAACTTGTTAATGAGAAAATAACGTATCAATTAAATGGTGATAAAGTTTTAGTTAAAAATAACTCACAGTATCATTTCACGATAGCCTCGATTTCTACACAAGAGACACCCCGTGTTACGCTTGTAGATTCTGAAATGATCCCGCCGTTATCTTCTCGTGAGTTACCTTTAATTAATAAATTAAAAAGTAATTCCGCTGTTGTTATTTATGTTGATGATTTTGGTGTTTATAAATCACAGAATATTAAACTCTAATAGAGATAACATCGTGAATAATTCAAAATACCTCTCAGTTCTTATTTTTTTAGGAATACAAAATTATACTCAAAATCTGTATGCAGAGGGATTTGACACATCTTTATTAGTTGGAAAATCAAAGCATGGCGATATTTCACGATTTTATATTGATGATAAAGTACCTGAAGGAAAGCAACTTGTTGATGTGTATGTCAATCAGGTGTGGAAAGGGCAATTTGAAGTCAATGTGCTAGGAAATAATACAGGGATTAGTTTTGAGTCGGATGATGTAAATAAGTTAGGTTTAAATCTATCTTTGTCGGCAAAGCAAAAAATAGCACAGCAAAAAACAATTTTATCTAATGAATTGGCGACGGGAGTTGCTTCAACATTAGATATTAATAAATTAAGACTGGATATCACAGCACCTCAGATTTCTGTTAAACAATCAGAAGTGGGATATGTTGATCCCAGTTATTGGGAACAAGGTATTTCAGCACTGATTTTATCTTATAATTTAAATTACTATAACTACAAAGAGAAAAAAGGGAATAAGAGTAATAACGAGAGCTTTTTTGCCAATATTAATTCAGGAATTAACTTAGGGGCATGGCAGTTTAGAGACGAGTCTAACTATACTTATTATTCTCATGGTAAAAGTCAATGGAAAAATAATACTCGTTATATCTATAAAGCATTAAGTCAGATAACCGCGGGATTAACGATAGGTGATTTTTATACACCAGCCGCACTCTTTACCAGTATTTCATTTAGAGGCGCTTCATTGGCGACCGAAATGGGAATGCTACCTAATTCAAGTCAAGGGTTTGCACCTATTATTCGTGGCGTTGCACAAACAAACGCATTAGTGAGTGTTTATCAAAACGAAAACTTAGTTTTTCAAGAGAATGTGCCCCCTGGTGAATTTTCTTTTCGTGATATTCAGCCAACAGCTGGTGGTGGTGATCTGTTAGTGGTGGTTCAAGAAGCGGATGGCAGAAGAGAGTCATTTACTGTGCCATTTTCAGCCGTTCCCGATATGCTAAAAGAAGGTGTATATCGCTATAACGTGATGGTGGGGGAATCACGTATTAATAATACCGATTACCGACCTAAATTTGCGCAAGGTGAATTTCATTATGGACTAAATAACCTTGTTACGCTTTATGCAGGAGGAATTGCCAGTGAAGACTATTATTCGGCATTGATTGGTAGTGGTTGGAATTTCAAATTTGGGGCGATTTCTGCCGATATAACTCATGCAAGTGCAGATCTACAAACAGGCAAAAAAACAGGGCAAAGTTTTCGTCTTGCATAAGCAAATATATGGATGCCACACTAACTAATTTAACACTGGCGGCTTATCGTTACTCTACCCGTGATTATTATAGCTTTGTGGACTCAATTTACTCTCATGATAATTACCAAGCTTGGAAAGATTATCAAAATGATCTTGCTCAACAGCAGGGAAATAATAATGCTGCATCTGATTTAGATCTCACAACATTTGATGCACTACGCGGCTCTAGAGCAAAAAATACGTTTACCATAAACCTTAATCAATATTTAGGCGGCCAGCGAGGTGTTATTTTCCTTTCAGGAACGCATCGAAATTATTGGAATACTGATGAGAGTAATCGAGAGTATCAATTAGGTTATTCAAATAACTATAAAGATATTGCTTATAATCTTTCGGTATCAAAATTAAGAAATTACGATAATAAAGAAGAAACTCGTTATTATTTAAACGTCAGTGTGCCCATTTCATTCTTTGATAAAAGAGCAAATATTAATACTTCGGTTTATGCCACTGATTCACGCTATCAGCAATCTACATTGAGTATGAGCGGAACAGCAGGTAAAGATGACTTGGTTAATTATACCTTAACAGGCTCTAATCAGACGGGTGGGAATAATTTAGTCGGTGCTAATGTGAGCTATCGCCATCCTTATAGCACTTTATCTGCCTCTTATACTGAAGCAAATAATTATCGTCAAGGTGGACTGGGAACCCGAGGAACTATTGTTGCTATACCTAGTCATATTGCGTTTTCTGGGGATACTGGAAAAACTTATACTATTATTGAAGCGCCTATGGCGAATAATATGATGGTTAATGGGAATAAAGCGACATTAACCAATAATCAAGGTGTTGTTTTAGTCGCGAATACGATCCCTTATCGAACGAATACTTATATATTAACAAATACAGAATACCCATCGAATGCAGAAGTTTTAGGAAATATAACGCATGTTACGCCTTATTTAGGTGCTGTTAATCATCTCACATTAACCACGGATCAGCGCAAAACGTTCATTATCAGAGCTTCTTTAGAAAATGATGAAAGCTTACCTTTTGGTACTGAAGTTTTAAATAATAAGAAACAGAGTATCGGTTATGTTGGGCAATCGAGTGTACTTTATTTAAAAAGTGATGCGTTACCTTCTTCTGTCTCGATTAAATTAAATGAGGCAGGAAAAACAGAGTGTGTGATTAATCATTTAGTTAATACGATGGATAAAAATAGTAATATCTGTCGATAAAGGAAAGTCTTATGAAATCATCTGCCTTTATATTTTTAATGCTATTAGGAACAATAAGCCAGCAGGCAATCGCTAACTGTAAACCCGATAGCACTATTACTGCACCCAACGTTAATTTTGATTTATCTGCGGATTTAAATAGTACTTCAACAACGATCACAAAATCGAGTAGAACAACATTTCCAGGTACATATAAATGTACAGCAAGAGGATTATTATTTCCTAATACAGTAGGTATCGCTTCACCTTTTAATGATGGACGGACGGGAACAATTGGTTTTAATGGTGGTAAGCAGTTTGTTTCTATTACGTTAACGTCATTAGAAAAAGATAACGTAACGAATATTCCAGCGGGAACACATCCTGCTTCAGATTTAGATACTAACTTTACATTGAAATTTACGTTATTAAGTAGTAAACCTTCGACCAACTACACTGAAGTCAGTGGCAGTACAGCAATTGTTACACCCGTTATTTTAGCCTCTGATGCATCAAGTTTGGGGCTTGTTCAATGGTTATTGAATATTGTCACTAAATTAGTTCAATTTTTATTAACGTGGCAGTGGCCGGTTGATCAAAACGATATTTTCTTACAACCAATGCAAATTACATATAATCCTGTAATGACAACATGTAATTTTTCTAATGCAGGTTTAATTGTTTCATTGCCGTTAATTAGCGTAAAAGATGCAAAAACGGTAGATAAAGCAGGATATACCCCTTTTACATTAAATTTTACATGCCAAGATTTTTTGAGCGGTTCAAAAGCATCACGTAATATTAATATGTTTTTATCAAGCCAGAATTTATTGGCAACGGATAAAACCGTATTAACCAACACAACAGCACAAGGTGCAGGTGGTGTTGGATTCCGTGTCGTAAAAAGTGATAACACCGCAAGCCCGCTTATTTTATCTGACAATATTAATACACAAGGTAGTGCGACTAGTATTTTTAGTGTTAATCAAGGTGGCACCATATCCTCTGCATTTTCGATAAATATGGGCGCTTATTATTATCCTTATAATATTAATTCAGTCACTCAAGGAAAAATGACAAGTGCGGCAACACTTGTGATGTCTTACGATTAATAAGCCATAAAAAATGGAAGCGAAAATGAAAGGTGTTTTAATTCTATTATTCATGTTGATAACACATTTTACTTATGCAAGTGTGGTGCTTGAGCGCACTCGTTTAATACTTTCTGCCGATAAATCGATAATATCGTTGCAAGTTTTTAATCGAAGTGAACAGCCGACATTAATACAGAGTTGGGTAGATGAAGGGAATATTGCGTCCACACCAGAAACGACAACAGCACCTTTTATTGTTATTCCACCTATGGCAAAAATAACTGCAAATGGTGGATTACAATTAAAAATACAACAATTAGAAAACAGGTTACCCAAAGATAGAGAATCTGTTTTTTATTTAAATGTATTAGATATTGCACCTAAACCAGAAAATAAAGAAAACCTCAGTACATTACAATTAGCATTGCAAACACGAATTAAACTTTTTTATCGTCCAGCACAACTTAAGTTAACCACCGAGGATGTTTTTAAAAAAATAGGGATAACTCATAATGGAGAATATTTAGAAATAAATAACCCTACAGCTTATTACTTTACAATTTCGAAGATGTATTTTAATGATAAAGAAGCACTATTAACAAATGCCATTATGGTTGCTCCTTTTGCAAAACAGCACATTCAATATCAAAAGCAAACTGATATGAACCAAGTAATTACTGTTATCTATATCGATGATGATGGAAACTATCAGCAAGATAAGAAGAATATACATTAATTATATTTGTATAATAAAAAAGGCCGCATATTATTAATGAAATTAATATGCAGCCTGTACAGCCAACGATTAGCCTTTAATTTATCGCTTAGCTTACATCTTCGTTATCCATAACATGGTGACGTTCAGCATGATAGCCTTCTTCGTCATAACCAAAACGCCAATAAGGAACGGCATAAATCAAGCTACGATCGTAACCATTATCACGACGAATATGGCGTCTTAATGCACGAATAATTTTGTCTTCACCTGCAATCCAAAATGCCACATCTTCAGCAGGTAATTCCCACGACATAAATTCATTAATTAAGTTTTGAGTTTGTTCTTCAACAGAACCAATTAACCAGATTATCTCTAAGCCACTAGGACGTTTAATTTCTTGGCGATGCGTTTCGTCTTCTACTCGTATAACGACTTTCCCTTGAACATTAGGCTGCATGGCTTCAATTAAAGCCATTAAAGCAGGTAATGAACTTGGATCTGCTGCCATATAGTAATGTGACGCTGGTGCTAATAAAGGCTCAGGGCCACCTGGATTAGTGATCCCAATATAGTCGCCTTGCTTAGCATTTAGCGCAAAATGAATAGCGGGGCCTGCATCGTTATGTACTGCAAATTCAATATCTAACTCTTTTTGTTCAGGGCGAATAGCGCGAACACTATAAGTACGTACAATCGATCTTGGTTCACCTTCAGGCCATTTAGGGCCTTTTTCAGAAAAGCCTGGGACTGTTGGTTTAACTTGGCCTTCTAAAGGTAAGAATATTTTTAAATGTGCCCCCGCAGTATCTGTTGGGTAAGTATTTAAATCATCACTCGTAAAGGTGATACAACGCATTCCCGGTGTAACATCAGTAATGCGCTTTACTTGAACTAGGCGAGGAGGCGCTGGTTTATAAATACTCTTTTCTTGAGGTGTTTTTTTGTTACTCACGTTTTTTTACCTGACTCATTTAATTGTTTTATTGACGTAGATATTATCATTTTCAATTAATAATGATAGTCATTATCAAAATTAACGTTGATTTAGTAAACGAATGCGTATTTTTTACTTATGTCTAGTGATTAGGTTCAAATTAACAATAAAGAAAAAAACTTAAAAATCAATGTAATAAGCTTAATGTAATAACTCTAAGGCATTAATTAAAAAGTCAGAGATAAATAAAAATACTAAATTACAATACAGAGGGAGGTGAATTGGTGTTCTTTTTTTAACGAAGGAATATTTTCAGATGGTTGTAACAAAGGAAGGAAAATCAATTAATACAGTGAGTAAACTTAATAGTAGGTATACTCACTGTATTGTCATATTAATTCAGCACTAGATTAAGCTTTTGGATCTGGACCAAATCTGTTGTCACCTTTAGTACCCTCAAGGCACATAAAGACAAAAACAATTAATCCACCAACAGCAGGAATAAATGCAAGTAAGAACATCCAACCTGATTTATCTTGATCGTGGAAACGACGAATAGTCACTGCAAGACTAGGTATGATAATTGCTAAAGAATAAATACCTATAATAATACCTGCAATTGAACCTAGTGAACTCATTTCACCTGTATTCATATCTACTGATGAAATTAAAATAGCGTATAGAACAGTAATAATAATGGTATTTACTAGAGTAAACATCCAATATTCTTTTCTGCGAGCACGGCCTGAAAAGTTAGCGTAATTATTTTTAATGACTTCCAAATACCAATTCATGACTTCATCCTTAATTTAGTAGCAACAATACGTAAGCCTAGTGTAAGAGATCTTTCTTAGCAATTAAGATAAATCTAAATTATCAAAATATGTATTTTGAACAGATATTATCCATATCCACACTTTTAATAGGGTGTGGATTTAATTCTTGAATTAATCATATGAGCATACCTGAATGACACATTCAGCGTGTCTTTATAGAATAATACAGATATGGATCCTCTAGGCGCCGATATCATAATTACTTTGGAAGCCTAATTCAACATTCATTCTATCTTATTTCTAGAGAGAAGGCTTTTTATAGGATTATTTATATTTTTATTTATCGTAATACATGCATAAAAAAGATTTTATCTCTTATTGTTAATCAAAAATGATGTATTTAAAATGATTTTATCAAGGAGTTTGATTTAAATTTAGTTAATCATGGAAGAATAAAAATATTTGTTTTTGTATTTTCTTTTATAAAAAAATTATTTATATAAAATTAGCTGTTAAAAGAGCATTCTAATAAGAATAGGTTAAGTTTTAATGACATTACACGGTAACCCACTATCTTAAATAAAGATAAAAGGGCTGAAGATAACTTCAGCCCTTTCTTTACTTCACTTCTATTTTATAGCTTACCATATTCGGCGCTAGTTAATTATATTGCTGTATGTACTTTGCCTTTACTTGACTTTCATTCCGGCTAACGTCATTAAGAAACGGAAGAGGGAAGACACAGCAAATAAGGCTAAAACACTACAAAACCAAATTGTAATCAACCATCCCCATTTTTTTAATAATGAGGGTTTACTTTGTATTTGTGGATCAGTGATAACCTTCTTCATAATTTGTTTTTCCTCTGAAAACGTAATAACTCCAGAATGTGTAAACGAGAATAATTGGAATAATAAACAATGCGCCAACTAGCATAAACCCTTGACTTTCTGGTGGTGCAGATGCTTCTACAAAACTAATTGCAGGTGGAATAATGTTAGGCCAAATGCTTATGCCTAATCCTGCAAAGCCTAAGAAAATTAAAGCCAGCGCACCAAAGAAAGGAAGGTAATGTCCTTGTTTTTTCACTGAGCGTAAAATTAACCAAGTGCTGTACAACACTAAAAGAGGAACAGGTAAAAAGAAGAACAGATTTGGTAATGTGAACCAACGTTCAGCAATTGCAGGTTGCGCTAATGGTGTCCATGCACTGACGGCTGCAATGACTGCAAGCATAATGAGTGTGAGAGGTTTAGCGACCTTATATAGACTCTGTTGTAAATGACCTTCGGTTTTCATAATCAGCCAGCCACATCCTAATAATGAATAGGCGATAACTAATCCAAATCCACAAAAGAGTGCAAAAGGGGATAACCAGTCAAAATAGCTACCCGCAAAGGCGCGATTAACAACCGGCAAACCTTGAACAACGCTACCCACGACAACACCTTGCATAAAGGTGGCTAAGATAGAGCCAAAGATAAATGCTTTATTCCAAAAGCCTTTATGACTGTCATCTGCTTTAAAACGAAATTCAAAAGCGACACCACGGAAAATTAATGCGACAAGCATTAAGGTTAAAGGCATTGCCAAGGCATCAAGAATAACCGCGTAAGCTAATGGGAAGGCACCAAATAATGAAGCTCCACCTAGGACTAACCATGTTTCGTTACCATCCCATACAGGGGCAACAGTATTCATCATTAAGTCACGATCTTGGTCACTTTTAATAAATGGATAAAGCATACCGATACCAAGATCGAAACCATCCATTACGATATACATTAACGTACTAAATACGATAATGATGAACCAAATAACTGGTAAATCAATTCCCATGATGAACCTCCGGTGTACCTTTACGGATTAGTTTTAACATATAGGCATATCCAATACCGAATACAGACCCATAAACAACTAAGAAGATCAGCAGGCTTATACTCATATGCATTTCGCCATGTGCAGATACGGCATCTCGTGTTCGTTGTACGCCATAAACAACCCAAGGTTGACGTCCTACTTCTGTTGTAAACCAACCAGCAAGAATAGCGATAAGACCCGAAGGCGCCATTAAGAAAGTTAAGCGTAAGAAAGCTTTAGATTCATAAAGTTTCTTTTTATATCGCAGCCAAGTTCCCCATACACCAACTAAAATCATTAACATCCCAAGGCCAACCATAATGCGGAAAGACCAGAAGACGATAAGTGAGTTTGGTCGATCTTCTTTAGGAAACTCTTTTAATGCCGGAACTTGTTTTTCTAAGCTGTGAGTTAAGATCATGCTGCCAAGATAAGGAATTTCTATCTTATATTTCGTTTCTTCAGCATCCATATCAGGCACACCAAAGAGAATTAACGGTGTTGCTTCTCCTGGTTCATTTTCCCAGTGACCTTCAATAGCGGCGATTTTAGCGGGTTGATGTTTTAAGGTGTTTAAACCATGAACATCTCCAATGAGTGCTTGAATTGGTGCTAAAATTAAAATCATCCATAAAGACATTGAAAGCATTTTTTTCATTGCAGATGTTTTATGGCCTTTGAGTAGATGCCATGAAGCAGATGCAGCAATAAAGAAGGCGGAAGCAAGGAAAGCTGCAACACCCATATGAGCAAGGCGATAAGGGAACGATGGGTTAAAAATAACGGCGATCCAATCTACCGGAACGACTTGGTTATTTATAATTTCAAATCCTTGCGGTGTTTGCATCCAGCTATTTGAAGCCAAGATCCAAAACGTAGACATTAATGTGCCTAATGCCACCATACAGGTTGCGAAAAAGTGAAGTTTTTCACCTACTTTATTCCAGCCAAACAGCATCACACCTAAGAAACCAGCTTCTAAGAAGAAAGCGGTAAGTACTTCATAAGTGAGTAGAGGGCCTGTAATTGAGCCAGCAAAATCAGAGAAAAAGCTCCAGTTGGTTCCAAATTGATAGGCCATAACCAAACCAGAGACAACGCCCATAGCAAAGTTAACAGCGAATATTTTTGACCAAAAATGGAATAGCGCTAAATAATCCTTATTGCGAGTTTTTAACCATAAACCTTCCAATACGGCTAAAAAGCTAGCCAGTCCGATCGTAATTGCGGGAAAGATAATATGGAAAGAAACTGTGAACGCAAACTGGATACGCGCCAAATCAAAGGCACTTAACCCAAGCATAAAAACCTCGTTTTATTGATATAAAAATGTAAATTGCAGGTAAAACGTGTGGATTAGTAGACCATATGACAGTAAGCTATAATAGTGACAATAAGTTTAAAAATGACTATAACAGTTTTGAGGTAAACAGTTTTATATGACTCGATATGAACAGCTTGCATCGCAAATACGCCAACAAATTGAAGATAATATCTGGCAATCTGGCGACCGTTTACCTTCATTGCGGGATACGGTGAAACAATCAGGTTTAAGTTTAATGACTGTTTTACAATCGTACCAGTTATTAGAAAGCCAAGGATGGATAACAGCGCGACCACAATCAGGTTATTACGTTGCACATCGTAATAACCGTTTCGGTCAAGTAACCGCTAGCAAAGGGCTACACATGAGTGAAAATGTTGAAATTAGCACCTCTATTTTCAATGTACTTCAAGCGTGTAAAGATCCTGAAATTATTCCTTTTGGTTCCGCTTTCCCCGATCCCAGCCTATTTATTCAGCCTAAATTAAGTAGCGCATTGGCTTCTGCTGCAAGGCATTTAGCGCCTCAAAGTTCAGTGATCAATCTACCACCAGGAAATGAAAAGTTACGCCGTAACATTGCGCAACGCTATGCATTACAAGGAATTCATGTCTCTCCAGATGAAATTGTGATTACTGCTGGTGCAATGGAATCACTCAGTTTTAGTTTGCAAGCCGTTACCGAACCGGGTGACTGGGTCGTGATTGAATCACCTGCATTTTATGGTGCATTACAAGCCATTGAGCGTTTACGATTAAAAGCGATTGCCATTAGAACAGATCCAGTAACAGGAATTTGTTTAGATGAACTCGAAAAAGTGGTTGAGCAATACGATATTAAAGCCTGTTGGTTGATGAGTCATTGTCAAAATCCATTAGGTGGAACAATGCCTGATGAAAATAAAATAAAGCTGGTGGATATATTAGCGAAGAAACAGATAACGCTAATCGAAGACGATGTCTATGGCGAACTCTATAACAGCCAGAAAGCACCTATGCCAGTAAAAGGTTTTGATAAAACAAATAGCGTTTTACATTGCGCTTCTTTTTCTAAATGCCTTGCACCGGGATTTCGTGTGGGTTGGGTTGCAGCTGGAAAACATGCAACAAAAATACAGCAGTTGCAAATGATGAGTACAGTATCTGCGAGTATGCCAACACAACAAGCTATTGCCGATTATTTGTCACAAGGTGGCTATGATACGCATCTTCGCCGATTAAGATTATTATTAGAACAAAGGCGTTATCGTATGTTACAAGCGATACAAACGCATTTATCAGAAGATGTAAAAGTGAATATTCCATCAGGAGGATATTTTCTCTGGTTAGAATTTGAATCAACATTTGATGCGAATAAACTCTATCATTTTGCATTAGAGAGAGGTGTCAGTATTGCGCCAGGTTCAATGTTTTCCACCAGCTCTCAATTTAATCATGCATTTCGTTTAAACTCTTCTTTTCAATGGAATAGTCGTACTGAAAAAGGAATGGAAATTATTGGAGAAGGGTGCAGAAAATTACGACGTAAATAGCTGACGCCAGCGCACATTTTTAAAAGTTAACTATTGATTTATTGACGGTAATCTCCAATGATTGATCCCTAACCTCATTATCAGACTGATAGCCAGATATTGAAGGAGGATACAATGAAGCTACGTTGTTTTGATCAACAAGAGTTACCGTTTATATCATGGAATAATCAAAAAGGCACAACGCAAGAAATTGTGTGCTGGCCAGTTAATAATGATTTTTCATGGCGAGCGTGTTTAACCTCTATCGAAGAGAATAGCTCATTAGGACAGTTTCCTGACATTGAACGGCAAATAGTGCTATTAGAAGGTAATGGCATCAATTTAAATAGCCCTGGTTTTCTTAATCATTCCGTTACTGACTCTTATCAGCCTTTTGATTTTTCAGGTGATATTCCTGTTAAATCTGAACTTATTAAAGGCAGCGTAAAGTGCCTAAATATTATGGTGCGTCGGACATGTTGGAAAGCAGAGACGACCTTAATAACACAACCGCTTATTTTACCTAGTTCTCATGCAGGATTAATTTATGTCACTCAAGGTGAATGGACTTTAATTGGCGCGACTTGCCAGCGTTTATCAAAAGGACAAGGGGCTTGGTGGTTACCTGATATTCGAGAAGGTGAAATAAGACCGTTAACCGCAAACTGTCAATTATTATGGGCAGATATTCGACCACTTAAATAGAGGGCATTCTTGTGGTCAAATTCTGATTAGAATAATAAATAGTGCTTAGGATTAAGGCTAATTTAAAGCCAGATTAATTGCTGCAAATGTGAGTAATCCACCCGCGATGCCATCGTTATAGCGGCGACGTTTTTCACTTAAACCGCCTTTTAAGCCAATATAAGCAAAAAAGGTGCCGAGCAAACCATAAATAATTAAGCAAGTCGTGATAAATATCCCAGATAACAGCAATGATTGTGTTGCGATATCATTATGATTATCAATAAAGTTTGGTAAAATAGCGAGATAAACTAATAGTCCTTTAGGATTAAGAAAACTGGTTAAAAAACCTTTACGAAATAAGTGTGAGGTTTTTGAGGCATTGAGGGCTAATTGACCTTTTTTGCAGGCGGATATCAACATTTTGACTGCAAGATAACTGATATAAAACACACCAACCCATTTGAGTAAATGAAATAAAATGGGTGATGCTGACACTAAGGCGGCAAGCCCTAATGCGCTTAGTAATGCATGGGTTAAATAGCCTGATATAACGCCAGCGTTGGCAACCCATGCAGATTTCATACCGCCTGATAGCCCTTGAGATGAGATAAAAAGAATATCGGGCCCAGGTGTGCAGATAAGCGGTAGAACCGTTAATGCGAATAATAATAAAGTGTTAAATTCCATCTTTTCACCTGATAGAGATAGTTTAAGAGAAATATCGTTTTTGCTGTGAAATTTAGCGGAAAGATTATATGATGTTTTCGAAAAAATCGGGTTGCTTTGTTGCTAACAAAAAGAATTAATTGGCAATAAAATTCCATAAATAGAATTAAGGTTAATCTTTGATGTCAATAAAATTAGATAAGATAGATAAACATATTTTGCAGGTGCTTCAACGTGATGGCAAAATCCAGAACATTGAGCTGGCAAAAGAGGTTGGACTCTCACCTTCTCCTTGTCTTCGTCGCGTGCGTTTACTTGAAGAATCTGGTGTGATCACTCGTTATGTTGCTGTATTAGATGGTAGTAAGGTTGATGCAGGGTTATCTTTATTTGCAAGAATTTGGTTTAGAGCACAAGATGCTGAAACTATTGAAGAATTTGTAAAGGCTATCAAGGTATTACCTGAAGTGGTTGAGTGTCATTTAATGGCAGGCGAATGCGATGCGCTAATTCGAATTGTGACGAAAGATTTAGCAACGTATCGTCGCTTCCATGCCGATTATTTAACACAAATTCCAAGCATCCAAAGTATAAAAACAGAAGTACCAATGGAAACGGTAAAAGTGAGTTTTGCTTTGCCACTTTAATTTTCTAAACAGTTAGGTTTAGTTGATTTTAAATTATCACACGATATTCTTAGTCGAGAAAGCCTCTAGTTAAAGTTAACGGAGGCTTTTTTATAACTATAAGTTAAATTATCCAGCTTTTAATAAAACGATATATTTCTGGTGTATAAAGCAACATACAAATAAATAATGATGCACCAATAAAATAGATATCAAATGACCAAGTACATAAAGAGACGATAATTAACATTAATATTGTAAGAGTGACGATACAAAGTCTGATCTGTGTAAGAGTTATTTGACCTGCACACGATAATAACTCACCAATTAACTCAAAAAAATCGGACATCTTACTTCCTTAAAATAAATCCATTTAATAGAATTAAGTATATTAGGCTTATTTATTACAGTCTAATTTTTTATCTTTAAGTTATTTTACTTATATTGTTCCGTGTACTCTTGTAATAATAGAGCTAATAAGTAGCTCTATTATATTTAATTTCCTGTTTAGATTATCAATAAAGAAATTTATTTTTTTTGAGATAAATTGGAAAATTCTTTTGTTACAATCTCTGTGGTTTTCACAATAATATCTTTACGGTATTTTGCATCTTGTTCTTGTTGTGTGAAATAGACCACTAAAATTAATGGTGCATGGTTTTTAGGCCAAATAACGGCGATATCATTAGTCGTACCATAATCACCACTGCCAGTTTTATCCCCAACAATCCAGTGTTTTGGTAAACCCGCTTTAATACTGTGATCACCTGTTGTATTGCCTTTTAACCAAGTAACAAGCTGTTGACGTTGAGATTGACCTAATGCGTCACCTAATGTCAATGCTTGAAGGCTTTTAGCCATAGCAATTGGAGAAGTCGTATCACGAGGATCACCATGAATTGCTGTATTTAATTCAGGCTCTTTACGATCTAGGCGATAAGTTACATCATTAATTGAACGTGCAAATTGAGTGACTTTGGCTGGACCACCTAAATAATCTAAGATTTTATTCATTGCTGTATTATCGCTATATTGCAACGTAGCAGCACTTAATTGAGCTAAAGACATTCCTGTTACTAAATGTTTTTCTGTAATAGGGCTGTAAGCAACTAAGTCGGATTTTTTAATTGTAATATTCTTATCTAATAATCCCGCTTGTTTTTCACTCTCTTTTAAAACTGCCGCAACAGCCATAACCTTACTTGTACTTGCCATCGCAAAACGTTCTTCACCACGATATGTTATTTGTGAATTATCTTCCGTGTTGATTAAAGCAACACCTAAACGACCTTGGCTATATTTTTCAAGCGTACTTAATTGCTCTTCAATCGTATTATTGGTGTTAGCCCATAACATTGGAGATACCAATAGAGATATTAATGAAACTGCAATCGTCGCTGTTTGGCGAAATGTTGTTTTAAACATAGTCATTGTTGCTCATATTAAGTTAATAAAGAAAATATCAATATAAATAGACAGTTATTGAGTAGATATAGAGCCGTTTATTTATGAGGTGCAATATCCTATTTAATTGATTTATTGACAATCGATAATAAATCACCTTAGCCTATAGAAAATCTAATGGCTAAAAATATTATGCGAACTCATCTTCCCCTAAATGCATTACGTGCATTTGAAGCTTCAGCAAGGCACCTTAATTTCACCAAAGCGGCATTAGAGCTGTATGTCACTCAAGGTGCTGTTAGCCAACAAGTGAGAATGTTAGAAGAGCGACTTGGCGTTATTCTTTTTAAGCGTTTACCCCGTGGCTTAGAAATGACGGATGATGCCCAGATTTTATTTTCTGTGTTAACAACGGCTTTTAGTGATATTGAGCGTGTATTTAAGCAATTTGAACGTGGTGAATATCGCGATGTTGTTTCAATTGCGGCTGTTGGCACATTTGCGGTGGGATGGTTATTACCTAGATTAGCTGAATTTAGGCAGTTATATCCAAGAATAGAATTAAATTTAAGAACAAATAATAATGTGGTTAATTTGGCTACTGAAGGATTAGATTTTGCGATTCGATTTGGTGAAGGTTTATGGCCATTGACACATAATAAAGCGTTATTTTCTGCGCCATTAACGGTGTTATGTTCATCAGATACAGCGAAACGTTTACAACATCCGACAGATTTAATAAATGAAAACTTATATCGCTCTTATCGAGAAGATGAGTGGTTACAATGGTTTGAAAAAGCAAAGATGCCGCCGATAAAAATAACAGGCTCTATTTTTGACTCTTCACGCTTAATGATTGAAAGCGCAATTTATGAAGGGGGTGTTGCATTAGCACCCGCAAAAATGTTTTCAAGAGAAATTAAAAATGGTCAGTTAGTACAACCCTTTAAAATAGAAGTTGAATTGGGAAAATATTGGCTAACATATTTAAAATCAAAGCCAATGACAGCATCAATGGAAATATTTCAGCAATGGCTAATGAATGAAGCGCTAAAAGAAATCAGTGAATGATATAAAAATAAAAAAGCACTGATTAATCTCAGTGCCATTTGTTGTTTTTACTTGCATATATTTTTTCAATTACAAAGAAAAATGCTCTTTTACTATTTCTCTGCCTATTTCAATAGATGCGGTTGCAGCAGGTGATGGAGCATTACAAACATGCAGCGAGCGTTTGCCTTTTACAAAATGAAAATCATCTACTAATTTCCCTTCACGAGTTAACGCTTGGGCTCTAACACCCGCAGGACCTGGATGAATATCTGCTTCACGTAAATCAGGAATGAGTTTCTGTGCATTTGCAGTAAATAATTTACGTGAATATGAGCGGCGAAGCTCTGCCATTCCTTCACCTAAATAATTTCCAGCAATTTTCCAAAATCCTTTATAAGTCAGCACTTCAGTGAGATCTTTTAAGTTAATATCACTTTTTTTATAGCCTTCACGCTTAAATGCTAATACTGCGTTAGGTCCAACATCACGATGCCCGTTATACATACGCGTAAAGTGTACACCTAAGAAAGGAAAATCAGGATTAGGAACAGGGTAGATAAGATGGTTTACTAAGTAGTTTTTATTAGCATTAATCATAAAATATTCACCACGGAATGGGACTATTTTCATTCCTGTGTCATAACCTGCCATTTTAGCAATACGATCACTAAATAAGCCGGCGCAATTAATCAACCATTTACCTGTAAATTGATTATTGGATGTTGTGACAGTAACAGTATCATCGGTTTCATTAATTGCTGTCACCGTTTGTCCAAATGCAAATTCACCGCCTCGTGATTGAATAATTTCAACGTGTTTTGCTGCAATTTCAGGGTAATTCACAATACCTGCATCAGGAACTAATAGAGCCGCGATACCATTGACATAAGGTTCTCTGACTTTAAGTTCAGATTCAGTCATTTTGATAACTTCAAGCCCGTTTTCAATGCCACGTTGATAGATATTTTCTAACGCTTTTAACTCTTTTTCATTGGTAGCAACAATAACTTTGCCACAACGATCATAATAGAGATTATGTTGTTGGCAAAACGCATATGTCGTAATGTTGCCTTGTTTTGCCAGCCTTGCTTTAAGGCTCCCTGGTGTGTAATAAATACCGGAATGAACAACATTACTGTTATGCCCACTTTGGTGAGCAGCAGGGCCTGACTCTTTATCAATCACTAGCAATTTCAGCTCAGGTTGACTCTCTTGTAGCGCACTTGCAACCCCTAATCCAACTAATCCCGCACCAATAATAATCACGTCATAAGCCATAATATTATCCATTTTATAAATTTTAAATTAACAGGGTTCTTGTTGTAATCGCTTTAATTTGCCACGTACATTGGTTAAATGAAGACGCATTCTATGGCTTGTTTCATCGTGATCTTGTTGGCGTATTGATTCGACAATTGCCTCATGTTCCGCAATCACTCGCTCAATTTCAGTATCTCGTCCTTTGTTTTTACTTAGCGAATACATTAATACGCCAAGGTAGAGTTCGTGTAAGTTATCTAAGATCTGGACAAAAAAAGAGTTATGAGAGGCAACCATAATAGAACGATGAAATTGATAGTCCTCTTTATGACCAATACTTTTGTTCTGTCTTGTTGCTAAAACAAAGGCATCGTGGGCGTTTTCGATAGCGCGTAATTCTTCTGGTGTTCGACGTAAAGCGGCAATAGCTGCCGCTTCATGTTCAATGACCTCACGCATTTCGAGCAGTGAATCTATCTCTTCAGGGCAAGCAATTTCCATTACCAATGGTTCATATTTACTGAGTATAGAATGGTCAATTACACGGCGACCACCCCCTTGGCGTGAAGTTACTATGCCACTGGCTTCTAAGACACCTAATGCTTCTCTGATGGGAACTCGACTGACGCCAAAGGCGTCAGCAAGTACATTTTCAGAGGGTAACTTTTCACCAATAGGGTAAGTCCCGTTACTAATATTTTGCTTTATCTGCTCAAGAATTTGATGCGACACTTTTTGGCGTGAGATCTTTTGTATCATCTAGTTTTCTCCAGATGCATGCTCCATATTGGCTAACTGTTTTTTAGACCGTAATAAATGGAATGCACCCGTTAATAGGATCAAGGCGACACCTAAAAGGTCGGTATATAAGCCCGGTTTAATCATTAGAATTGCCGCTGCTGCAAATGCAATACGCTCAAACCATGTTGTTTTAATCATCCAGAAGTTTGCCGTTGCGATACTGAGTGCATAAATTCCGATTAATGCACTAATAATCATTAATCCAATTGAAAGTACACCTAAATTATCACCTTGCATCAGTAAAGCAGGGTTATAGACTAAAATAAACGGAATAATAAAACCGGGAAGTGCTAAACGAACCGCATCCCATGATGTTTGCATTGGATCAGCTCTAGCAATACTGGCCGCGGTATAACTTGCTAATGCTACGGGTGGTGTAATATTGGATAAAGCTCCGAACCAGAAAACAAAGAAGTGAGCCGCTAAAGGCATAACACCCGCTTTAATTAAGATAGGTGACACTGTAACGGCTACGACAATATATAACGCCGTTGAAGGTAAACCCATACTTAATACAATGCACACTAGCATAACGACTAATAAGATCATCCATAATGTGTTATCTGTCATTGAGACGATATTGAATGCCAATGTTGCACCGATACCTGTCATTGTCACAACACAGATGATGACACCGATTGCAGCACAAGCGACAGTCACTTGAACAGATCCACGAGCCGCTTCCGCTAAGGCGTCAGCTACTTTAGTTAATGTCATACGGACTGATTTATCAGGCGTTATCCAACTTGCGACAATAATGGTCAGAATACCTAAGAAGCCTGCATAAATAGGTGTTTTACCCACTAATAAAGTGCCAATAACAATAACTAAAGGTAGTAATAATAAACCACGCGCTTTTAATACCGCTTTAACTTGTGGAATATTCTCTTTACTTAAACCTTTTAATCCTTGTTTTTTGGCTTCGATATCAATCGCCATAATTAAAGCTGCGTAATATAACAACGCTGGAATAATCGCTGCAATAACAATAGTGGTATAAGAAATGCCTAAAAAGCCCGCCATAATAAATGCGGCAGCACCCATAATAGGTGGCATTATCATACCGCCTGTTGATGCTGTTGCTTCTACGGCACCCGCAAAGCGAGGCGTTAATCCAATGCTTTTCATTAAAGGAATGGTAAAAGTCCCCGTTGTTGCTACGTTGGCGACAGCACTTCCGCTTAATGAACCTGTTAATGCAGATGAAATAACAGCGACTTGAGCAGGACCACCTCGGCGACGACCCGCAAGAGCAAGTGCTAAGTCATTAAACAGGGCTGTTGCGCCACTGACACTTAAGAACGATCCAAAAAGAATAAAGACAACAATCGCTGTCGAGGCTGTTGAAAGGGTGATCCCAAAAATACCTTCACTGGTCATAAATAAACGGTATAACAATCTTTCTACAGAAAATCCGGCATGACCGAAAATACCCATAAAATACTGACCAAATAAAGCATAGATAATGGCAAAAGTTGCAAGCCCTGGAATGAAATACCCAGTGGTTCTTCTTGCTGCTTCAAACAGTACAATAATACCCAGTATTGCCATGACATAATCGGTAGTGTTGGGAATACTTTTTCTTACAACATGAAGATCGACGTAATTAAAGAAAAAATATCCATAACTGATTAATGTTAAAGCAATAAAAAGATAATCCCATCCATTAAATTTAGGCGTTGAAAAACGCTTAGAGAATGGAAACAGAATAAAGCCTAGAATTAAAATACCGCTAAGAAAAATAGTATTACGGTAAAATTCTTGAGTATTTGATAATGCGTTGGAATAAATAGCGTAAAGCGAAATTAATATTGCAAGAGTCGTGGTAATTTTCAGGTAAATACCTGCAAGTTGGCGATTGCCGGAGCTTGCTTCTTTATCTAATGCAGGTGGCTCTACCGGAGTTAGGTGGTCATTGTTAGTCATAACTCACTCCTGTTATTTATTATTAGTCTGCGTTTGAGCTTCAGGTGGAATAAGATAATCAGGGATCTCTAATCCGATTTCTTTGTAGTAGCGGTAAGCCCCTAAATGTAATGGTACAGAAACACCTTTTAATGCATTTTCTGTGGTGATGTACTTGGCTGCGCTGTGAACTTGGTGAACCTCTGGAAGGTTCTCAAACATAGTTTTTGTCAACTCATAAACCAGATCATTATCAATGCTGGTTGTGGTCATTAAGATATTAGGTTGAGCAATCGTATTGACCATTTCAGTTTGACGAGGGTAGGTGTTGGCGGGGATTTCAAAACGAAACCATGAATTCGCTACATGATTGATATCATCAAGTTGCTTATCCGTGACTTCGAGTAATTTTGCACTGACACCACTTGCGTACATATCAGTTACCGCAGAAGCTGGCACCCCAGCAGGTAATGCACCACCATCAAGGCGGCCATCTCGCATGGCAGAAACGGTATCGCCATATCCAAGATATTCAGGTGTGATATCTTTTTTAGTTAAATTCACGCCTTGAAGAATAATAATCGTGGATTGTTCAGTACCACTGGCTTGAGGACCCACAGAAAAGCTAGTCGCGCGAATATCTTCTAATGTGCCCGTTTTTACTTTGTTATCCATTAAAACAAAGTGCTCAACATTAGGCCATAACATAGAAATTGAACGCAGATCTTTTTCTGGTTTGTCTTCAAAATTACGCACCCCTTCATAAGCCTCTACGGCTAAAAGGCTTTGTAAAATTGAAAGTTGAGCTTCATTTTTCTGCATTAAATAGATATTTTCTATTGATCCCGCTGAAGATTGTCCTGTTACTTGAACACCTCTGTCCTTAAGATGTGTACTCCATACGTTTGCTAAACCCACTCCCATCGGATAATACGTTCCTCCTGTTGAAGCGGTTGCTACAGAGAGAAATTGTTTATTCGCATTCTCTTTTTTGCCGATTACTGCTAATGAGACAACAGCAATAACAGCAACAATACCGATGGCAAGCTTTGTTTTTCTTATTCTCATGATGTTGTTCCTGTACATAAAAACGCAGGTGAATGTTTCACACTAACTTGTATACAACATGACAACTTTTATAGAAAACAAGAAAGTTAAAGAATTGTGAGGTGACGTAATGAAATTTAAACAAGAAAATAACAATTTGTGATCAATATAGTAATTATGCAATTTTTAATCATAATTATGGTGATAGTCATAAAACACAAAAGAAAATATCAATAACTTGCTAGGGAAACGATAAAATGAGCTAAAAAATAGCCTATTTATCGATAATAAAAAATAAAATGAAAAAAAGAGAAATTGGTAGAAATTTAAATAATTTTGCGAAAAAAAGTGAAAATAGATGAGTTTGAGAATTAAGAAAATAAGTAAAATTAAGGATTAATCAGTATTCCTATAATGCAATAGAGAGCACTCCTGTTGCAATTAGAATAAACATTGCAGACCACACCAATGCAGAAATAGCGCTAGTGATATAAATACCATAAGCAGGTAATTTTAATAAGCCTGCACTAAAGGGTGTTAAATAACGAAAGACAGCTAAGAATCGAGAAATAAACAAAATATAGTACGTTTTATTTTTTAATAACTGTTGAACTCGATTTATTTTTGATTGATAACGCTTAACCCACAATTTAAGACGAGGAAAACGATAAATTGAACACCCCAATTCATAGCTTAAAATTGAACCTAATAAGGCACCAAGACTGGTTGCTAACCAAAGAAATATCGGGGAGTAAAGTGGTAAACAGGCACCAAAAATAAAGATCAACATCAAAGATGCTGGTGGCAAAAATGAAGAAATACCGATGGTCGATTTTCCAGCCGTGATTAAGATAATAGATAAGAATAGGGTAATAGGAGATAAGTGACTCAATGAGTCTAATACCATGTGAAAGATTTCCATTTAATTATCTCCAGCAGCAAAATAAATGATAATAATAGAGATAAGTCTTAAGATTATTATAAGCTAATATTATGATTTCTATTTATTCTTAATTAACATTTTAGCCCATTCAACAGGGCTGTTTTTTATTGGTAATTTTAATTTCTGACTTAATGAGTATAACGTAGGTGCGGGTATATCTGAAAGGGATTGCAACGTTGAGCTCATTAATACACTTTCAGGAGCACCATCAGCAATTAATTTTCCTGATGATAAATGGATAACCCGCTGAAAATGACGTGCCGTAAAATCAAGATCATGGCTAATCGCAAGAACAGATGTACCTAATGTTTTTTGTATCTGAAGCCAGTTCTCAAAACATGTTAGCCAATGTGCATCGAAATCGCGAGTTGGTTCATCAAGTAGTAATATTTTGGGGGATAGAATACTCAAACTTGCAACGGCAACCATTCTACGTTGACCTGCGTGTAAATCTAAAGGATGAACATCAGCGACATTGCTTAAACCGCAAAGCATTAATGTTTCATCCAAACGTTTTTTAATCTCTTCTTTAGAAAACTTGCGTTGTTTCAAGCCAAAAGAAACTTCTTTTTCTACGGTGTTATGAAATATTTGTCGTTCAGGCTCTTGGAATAATACACCAATATATTGAGCACGTTGCTGTGCTTTCATTTGAGATAATAACTGATTATTGAGTTTTATCTCACCTTCATTAGGCGTTAACAATCCTGCAATTAAACGTAATAGTGTTGATTTACCCGCACCATTATCACCAACGAGTGTTATCCATTCACCTTGATTTAATGTTAAAGATAATTGAGAAATACACGGTGGAACATCTTCACTCCAACGATAAGTCACTTTATCAAGCTGTAACATAAAACTCCTTAAAAGCCTTAAGTAAGGCCTTATCGTTATTTACAATATTTTTTTTCCAATGATGGTTTTCGACTAACCAATTTAAAGCTAACCATGCATCAGGAGCATTAATTGTTGTAAATAAGAAAGGAAATATATCTTTTAAAGCACCTGCTGCTTTTATTGTTCCTGCTTCTAACAATAAAAATTGTTCACTAAGTGTTATTGCAGGCAATAAATTGCGTTCAAAAATAATCACACTACATGTGTGCTCTTGTGCGTACCGTTTAATGCGTTGCTGTAATTGTTGTGTTGCATTTGGTGTTAAACGACTAAATGCTTCATCAAGCAATAATAATTTAGGGTGCATGGCAAGAGCGCTTGCAATGACTACACGCTGCGCTTCTCCGCCTGACAGTGTAGAAGGGTGGCGGAAACGAAGGCTGTCACATTGCGTTAATATCATTGCTTCTTTTACGCGAAATCGAACTTCATTATCACTTAACCCCAAATTTTCAGGGCCAAAAGCAATCTCTTGCTCTACTGTAAAAGCACAACCTGAAAGTTGTAATTGAGGAGATTGTTGAACGAGTTGTCTACCGGGGGCTAGTGATACTAATCGGCTTTTATCCAGAGCAATATTTTGTACAATTCCCAAGCCTTGCACTGAGCCTGTTAATAAATCGGGATGCCAACCTGCTAGTAGTTGGGCAAGAAGGCTTTTTCCACTGCCATTTCCTCCCAAAACAACAAGCCATTCTCCTTGCTTTAATTGTAGATCAATAGGGCCAATAATAGGTTGCTCATCGTCTTTAGGAGTAAAACTAAATTGCTGAAGATTTATTACCATAGCCAAATAGCTCCTTCAACAAAGATAAGCAGTAAAATAAAATAGCGTAACATCTCTTGTAGTGGTGTATCGACAGGGGGAGAAAGCGTGGTACGTTTTGCAATAATACGAAATCCTCGCATATCTAATGCAGCGCTACGAATCGTTAAATCACTTAATACATGGCTAATAAGTGGCAAGACAATAGCAGGCAATGTTATTAGACGTTGCCAGAATGAACCATCAAGAGGTACACCTCGTGCTAATTGTGCTTCTCTTATATTGTGTAACTGTTGGCGTAATTGTTCTACAAGTAACAAAGGCCCTGCTAATAAATAGGAAAGACTCATAGGTAGACGGCTAGCAAATAAGGCTCTAATAAATTGTTCGGTTGAAGTGTACTGCAACCACAATTGAGCACCGCTTATTATTGCTAATAATCTTAGCCATAGCGTTATTGCCATAGCTTGTTTACTGGTATCTAAAATGCCACCTGTTAACCAATAAGCAAACCAACCGCTATGAACTAACCATAGGCCTATCGCCATAGGGATCATCAACCATGCAATAAGGCGCCAACGCCAGCGAGAGGCTTTCCAAAGTAATAAGCTAATAAAAGTACCACTGCTAATTATCAGCAGTGGTAAGCTTAATGATAAAAACAGCACACTGGCACTTAGCCAAAGCCATAATGCCAATGAGGTAAAGGGATGCATTATTAGCGAACCTTAGCCATTGCAGGGAAGTTGCGTTGTGTTTTTTGTGGTAATTGACGTACTAATAACCAAGCAATAATCGCTGATAATATTTTATCGGCGAGATTTGCACCTAAAACAGTAATTGCAACAGATTCAATAAGCCCTTCACCAACCGCATGAAAATAAGCGACAAAGAAATCTGCGCCACTGCCTGTGGCACCACCAAATAAATAAGTCCGAATTGGAACAGCGACAATCATTAACGCTAAAGTAATAATAATACCTGAGCCAATAACTCGAGTTAATGAACGAAAACCACCAGCACGCGCTAATAAACCTGCACTTAATCCTATCATCATGGCAACAGGTGCAAATGCAGCAGCCATTGGGCCACTAATTAATCCCCATAACAGGTTGGTTAATAATCCAGTAAATAATGCAACCCATGGACCACCTAATAAGGCACAGATAAGCGTGCCGATGGAGTCTAAAAAGATAGGAAGTTTGACCATTGAGGTGATTTGACCACCGATCATATTTATTGCAATAGAAACAACAATGAGCACAAGAGTACGGCTCGAAATTAGAGGAGTTGTAGACATAGTTTAAAAACCTTTACAAAGGATAGTGACTATTGGTTTTATTATTCTGCATCAATAACGCTCTTTTTATAAAAAGGCTATTTACGCGGTGTGATGACCAACTCCTCATAACCAGAGTGTTCACAAGGCTGACGGCTAAAAGTCACTTGCTCTAACTCACCAATAACGAGTTCTAGCGTTGTGCGCACTGTACAACCTGGCATCATATGTCCACCACACATTAATCCATTTTCATCTGAAACCGCTAAATGCAAATGTTCACCTTGGTCATCTAATGTTCCAATTAGTGAAACAATTTCAAATTTACCCGTAAGATAGCGATTTTCTTCACGTCCTGCAAAGCGTAATACCACATCTGTTAAACTGCCCACACAACCTGCAATAAATGCCGATTTCAGGTTTTGTTCTTTAATCATCTGTCGTAATGCCATAATCACATCTTCATTAGGGAGAAGGCGAAGTGGAATAAATCGAGAATTGGAATAAAGTAATGAGGTGTGTGGCATGGTGATTATCCTAATAACTGAATGTCTATATTTAATTTATTATGGTTATTGTAAGCACTAAAATGACCGTTTCAGATAAGATAAGACTTAGTTTATTTTTATTATCTACTTTCATTTTTATGCACAAAACTCGCATAATGTATTATTAATAAAAAAAACGAAAGAGGAAATAGATAATAACTTTTTATTAACAATGAAATTGTTTTGTATCAAAAGAATAAAATATGGAAAAACAAAGGAGGGCATAAGGATGAAAGGAGAATGTTCATCCTTATTTTTCTAAATAGGGCGTTTAAGTAAGATAACTAAATAATCAAATTATAATCAATATGTTCCATTAATTTAGCGTTATCACTATAATCGACAGGAATAGCAAGAACAGCAGGGCCATCAACAGCCATTGCTTCATGTAAAACGCTACGTAATTGAGAAGCACATTCAACAGAAAACCCTTTAGCTCCGAAGGATTCCGCGTAACGTTTAAAATCAATTGCGCCAAATTTCACGCCAGAATAACGACCATATTTTTCCTTTTCTTGCATTTCGACCATATTATAAGCGTTATCCACCCAGATAATATGTAGGATATTTGTATTTAAACGAACCGCAGTTTCTAATTCCATTGAAGATTGCATAAAGCCACCATCACCAGAAACAGAAATAATTTTGTCAGAAGGACGAACAAAAGAGGCACCAATTCCCCACGGCAATGCAACACCCATAGTTTGTTGACCATTAGAAATCAGCATTTGTCTTGCTCTAAAACTATAAAGATAACGAGCTAACCAGATATGAAAACTCCCCATATCAATACACAGTGTTACATCGTTATCAATAATATCTTGCATCTCATGAATAATGGTTAAAGGGTGAATAGGACTACCTTGCCTAAAATAACTATTTTGTTGCAGCGTTTCTCTTTGCTGGCGAATTTTTTCTAAAACCTGACGAGTGTTATTTGAGAGTGTAATTTGAGATGTGGATTGTTTAGCGAAACGCTGAGTTAAATTATCGAGAGTTAGTTTGATATTGCCGGTTAATTCTAAATCAGGGCAATAAGCTAGATCTATTTCAGCTGGAATTTCATCAATATGAATAATATTGGCATTGTTGTGATTCCATAATGAAGGTTCATATTCGATTGGACTATAACCTAACGTAATGACTAAATCAGCATGGGAAAGTAATTCATCGCCTGGCTGATTATTAAATAAACCTATGCGACCAGCAAATAAAGGAAAATGGCGTTGAGCGATAGCGCCTGCTGATTGATAAGTTCCCACAATTGGGAGAGGGCAAATATCGAGTAGTTTTTGCAGTGATAATGCATTATCAGGATAACTCGCCTGCAAACCTAATAAAATGACAGGGTTTTTTGCCATTAATAATAAGGTAACCGCTTCTTTTATTGCATCATTGTTTGCTCCACCCAGATTAGATTTAGGCACTAATATTGGGCTATCAACAGCATTATTTAAAATGTCCATTGGAAATGTTAAGAAAGCAGAGCCAGGTCTTCCTGATTCTGCATGACGAAACGCATTGACCATTATTTCAGAGATTGATTTTGAGGAATCAATTTCAGCACAAAATTTAGTGATAGGATTAAACATGGTAACGGTATCCATACTCTGATGAACCAGTTTTAATCTATCCGCCGATTTTACTGAACCGCCTAATGCGACTAACGGATCACCTTCAGAAGTTGCCGTTGCAATGCCAGTTGCAAGATTAGAACATCCTGGCCCTGATGTAGTGATAGCGACTCCCGCTTTACCCGTTAAGCGTCCGACTGCCGCAGCCATAAATGCCGCATTCGCTTCATGACGAACAACCACAGTTTCAATATTTGAATCAACAAGCGAATCGAATACACGATCGATTTTTGCACCCGGAATACCAAATACTTGTTTGATGCCATGTTGCTCTAATTGTTTGACGACTAAATCTGCACCACATTTCCAATGATGAGTGTTCATATAACCTTCTTTGAGTTTGCAAGTGAATAAAATACAAGCGGGTAATAAAGCTAAGAGGCTTCTAGATTAATTTTCAGCTTTTTCTATTGCCTGATGCAGATTGTCTGGCATTAAGTTAGCTTGCAGAAACGTAGCTTGGCAGGGTAAGTCGATGGTAAGGCGAGAAATAACACCGATTTTTAAGGTGCCATATTTTAAATAGTAATCAAGAACATGACCACCACCTTGGCGTTGTTGATTTATATAATGTTCATGAAAACCAGCAACATTTATTCCTTGAGTAAATTGTGGTGAACGAAAGCCTGCAATAATACCGGTTTCGTTATGAAACGTGAAAATAGGTTGATTTTTTATTGCTTCTAACATGGGAAGGTAAGGAGGCTCTTGGCGAGGAACAGTACGTGTTTTGACTAATTCAAATTCGCCTTCAATTTTAATTGCACAAAAAAGATTATCAGAAGGAACATACTGATTGATTGTATTATGTATTTCTTGTTGTGAGGCGCCGTAAGAAAACGAATGTTCAATATCAGAATTAAAAAAGGTCATCACAGCAAAAGGGGATTTTTGAGAGTCTAATGCCTTACGGGCACTGCCATCAGAACGTAATTGGAAAACGTTGTTATCAAAAGCAACTAATTCACCATCAAGTTGATTAAAGGTGCCCAAACCAAAATCACCCTGTTTTAATAAATCAGCAATAGTAACATCACTATCATAAACGCCGGCAATTAAGCTGCTCATTAATGAATTCTGATAAATAGTACATTCGGGATGATTATTAATATAATTATTTAGATTGGTTACTATCTCTTGGCTACATTGACAACTACTATTTTTATTATGGGCTATATCGCTATTATCTCGCATATTATGGCTTAAATTATAATTCATAATGCAACTGATCCTTATTTGATAAAGATGGTCATTAATTGACTATCAATTTAATTATTAGTCTCGTGAATAAAAAATTCAAATGTTTTTATTGTTATTAAAATATTAATGATAATTTACTATTTTTTAGATGTGTGTGGTGATTATTTTATAAAGTTATTTGAATGGTTTCTTTTAAGTTATTTGAATGGTGGTTGCTTTATAAAAGTAGAAATCATAAATGCTTGTTATCGTCACTTACGATACATAATTAATTATATAGGCTACCATTATGAATATAGTATTTACATATCTAAAGGCTCATTTAGCTAAGGATACTACAGCCGCTGTTGATCTGGCAGATTATCATCCTTCTTTTAAGAACTTATCTTTCGCAAGAAAGATATTGAATATAAAGTTAACAACTGTTGAGTGTAATTTCTGTTATAAAAAGAAGGATCAAGAACTTAATATAAATAAAGCCATTAAATACCAAAAACTGCTTGGAAAATTAGCTGGAATTGAGCAAAGAAAAACATATCAAGATAAAGATATTAGGCATAAAGGTTTTGAAACTTTAAAAAAATTTCATTATGAATTCTCTAAAGTAAATATGGATTTTTCAAATTATGATCTTTCCAATGTTGATTTAAGTAGTTATTTTTTGGAGAGATCGAAATTTACAAATAGTGATTTGAGTGGAACTAAAATCAAGGCAAATGATGCTGATTTTTCGAATGCCAAGCTTGATGGTGCGCAAATAAAATTTAAAAAAATAAAATATATGGATAGAGTGTGTGTAGGTGAAAAAATAATTGATGATCCGGCTAAGAAAGCAATACTTAATACTCTCAGAAGTATTGATGATAAATATTCTGATATTAAAATAAATCTCGTCAAGAAATTAATCAAAGCAGTGCATTATTGGGATAAAAATTATGTAAATGTACAACATATTGACTCATTTCTGGATTACATTTTTTCAAAAGAATATTATTTGGAAGATAAAGAGATTAGAGATTCTGTTAAATCTTTGCTTGATCAATTAACTCTAACTAATAATAATGAAAAACATATAGCACTAAAGCACGTATCGTTATATCTGGATATTATTTCCAAGTTTTTTAATGATCAAGAACAGGATGATTTCCTATTGAAAAATAATAAAAAATTTATTAATTTAATGGCAGTCGCTCTTTATCATGATGACAGAAATATTCAAGAAAAATCTAGAACTTTATATGATAAATATCTTAAATTAGAAAGGGTAAGATCCTTTTATGAAAAGCATAAAACTGTTAATGATGAAAAGGTTGATTGGGATAATAAAGACGCTAATAATATAATTATTATTAATGAAAATAAAACGATGGTGACAAGCTATAACGAATTAAATAAAATGCTATTTGCCGACCTTAAAAAAGCGGATACACAGTGGAATTCATTTTATCTTTATAACGATAAAATATTGCAGAAGGTTAACGAAAGCAATCTTTATGTTTTATTTAATAAAGATTTTAAGATCTTTAAAGAGAATTATAATGATTTTGCTCTGAGTGAGAAATTTAAGAAACTAGCATCAAATTTTGATAGTTACGCTGAAGGATTCAATTCTGCTTTCATTGGTAATCATATTCAGGTTAATGACAAATTAATTGATCGTGATCAGAAAGAGCAAACTAAAATATATTTGGTTTTAAAAGAATTAATAGATATCCCAGAAACCAATATTTCAATGACATCACTCAAAAATAAACATTATCAACAAATATGTGACATTTTTGAATTGAACGGGTTAAAGGATAAAGAAAAGTCTAAATACTTACTGTGCCTTGCAATTATATTTGTTAAATATGCATCTAACGATGTATTTGGCTTGGGAAATAAGTCACCTCAAGTATTGAAACTTTATGCTTATGCATTAATAGATAAAGCTAATAAATTAAATGCAAAATTAATGGGCGATGATTATTATGATTTTATGTCTGATTTAGTGGGAAGCGGTAAAGAGACCACTGAAACAACTGGTCTTTATTTCCGAATGAGTGCATATGGAAAAATGCGCTGTGCTTCTATTTTTAATAAGATGATACCACCACAGTGGAGATAATACTTATTTAATGCAAAAGCATAAAAAACCCCAAAAGCTGGAGATCAACTTTTGGGGCTTAATTAAGAAAATGTATTTTTTGTAATAACGAGAATTACACGTTAAACAAGAAGTTCATCACATCGCCGTCTTGAACAATATACTCTTTACCTTCTGCACGCATTTTACCCGCTTCTTTTGCACCTTGCTCACCACCGTAAGTGATAAAATCGTTATAAGCGATAGTTTGAGCGCGAATAAAGCCTTTTTCAAAGTCAGTGTGGATTTTACCTGCGGCTTGTGGCGCAGTTGCACCTACTGGTATTGTCCATGCACGTACTTCTTTAACGCCCGCAGTGAAGTAAGTTTGTAAGTTCAGTAATGCGTAACCCGCACGGATAACACGGTTTAAACCGGGCTCTTCGATGCCTAAATCTTGCATAAACTCTTCACGCTCAGCATCTTCTAATTCAGCAATGTCTGCTTCAATTGCAGCACAAACAGGAACAACCACAGAGCCTTCTGCTTCTGCGATTTTGCGAACGGTTTCAAGGTAAGGGTTATTTTCAAAACCATCTTCATTAACGTTTGCAATATACATTGTTGGTTTTAACGTTAAGAAGCTTAAATAACGAATAGTCGCTTTTTCTTCTTCAGTTAAATCTAAAGCACGTAACATGCCCGCGTTTTCTAAATGCGGTAAGCATTTTTCTAACACTTCCATTTCTGCTTTAGCAATTTTATCGCCACCTTTCGCTTTTTTCTGATTACGGTGCATTGCACGTTCACAGGTATCTAAGTCAGAAAGGGCAAGTTCAGTATTGATAGTTTCGATATCTTCAGCAGGATCAACTTTGCCCGCAACGTGAATGATATTGTCGTTTTCAAAACAACGAACCACATGGCCAATCGCTTCAGTTTCACGAATATTAGTTAGGAATTGGTTACCTAAACCTTCGCCTTTAGATGCGCCTTTTACTAAACCCGCAATATCAACGAATTCCATTGTTGTAGGTAAAATACGCTGTGGCTTAACAATTTCAGCTAATTTATCTAAGCGAGGATCAGGCATTGGAACAACACCTGTGTTTGGCTCAATAGTACAGAATGGGAAGTTGGCTGCCTCAATACCTGCCTTAGTTAAGGCATTAAACAGTGTAGATTTCCCTACGTTAGGCAGACCGACGATACCACATTTAAATCCCATAAACGTTCACCTTGTCACATAAAAACAACAGGAGGGAGTGTTCCTGTTGTGTGCTGTTAAAAAAAATTTGGCGCTATTATAGAGCAAATCCCCGATTGATTAAATCATCAGGGATTAATCGCGCAAAAGAAGAGGGTGATTTACCCACTTAATACCTTGAAAGTAATTGAGTTTGCTTACTAATGCTGATTAAGCTTTAAAACTATGTAAGCGGTTTATGGCTTTTTCATAGCCGTCACGCATGAGAATCTCTGTGCATGAAAGTGCTTCATCAATAGCGTCATCAATTAATTTTTGTTCACTCATGGGTGGTTTGCCTAATACAAAACCAACCACTTTATTTTTATCACCAGGGTGACCAATACCAATGCGTAAACGATAGAAGTTCGGATTATTAGCAAACTTACTTTGAATATCTTTTAATCCGTTATGACCGCCATTGCCACCACCTAGCTTCATTTTGACAACACCGGGTGGTAAATCGAGTTCATCATGTGCAACTAAAATTTCATCAAGCTCAATGCGATAGAAATTTGCCATTGCTTGTACCGCTTTACCACTTAAATTCATAAAAGTGGTAGGCACTAATAATCGAACATCATTACCATTCAAATTAATACGCGCAGTGTAACCAAAGAATTTACTCTCTTCTTTTAGAGATTGTTGATGGCGTTGAGCCAATAAATCAACATACCAAGCACCCGCATTATGACGAGTCTGGGCATAATCTGCACCGGGGTTTGCTAACCCGACGATAAGTTTAATTTTACTCACAATAGCCTTTCACTGTTATCGTCTTAAAAGAAAGCCCATAGTTTACCTGTCTAAGCTCAGAAGCACAAAATAGATTACATAGAATATTTTTTGAAATGATAAGCAGAGGAAATGTTAATTTTTTGATTTAACAAAAAGAGCGAAAATAACAAAATCGGCGCTGTTTTATTCTTTTGAAAGAAAAAAACACATTTTTTGTTAAGAATTGTCAATAAATTTCGGAGCGATGTGATCCCTTCGACAATAACTTCTTAGTATTTATGGCTATAATAACTACAAAGAATAAAAGGTTATTCGATGTATTTTGTTGTTGAATCGTCTGACGACGCGCTTGGAGGTGCAACATGAAATATAAACATGCATTTGCAGTCGGTAATTTATGTATGGCTACGGGGATGGTTGTGATGCTCGGTAGTCTTGGTTATACGCTTCTTAGCCATATTTTCCCATTAGGGCTCCCTGAATTTCTAGCGGATATCTCTTTAATGGGGATTTTTATTGGTGCTCTAGTTTGGTTAGCTGGCGCCCGTATTGGTGGTAGAGAAACAATAGCAGAAAGATATTGGTGGTTACGTAACCATGATGAACGTTATCGTCGTCATGACAATCACCGTTATCCATAATGTTATTATTACAAATGAATATCAGAATAGATAAAAATAACAAGAAATTAAAAACTGATGTTAAGTGAATAATAGTTGTCATTATGCGTTGTAATACACACCTATAGACCCGTTTAATGATAACGGGTTTTTTGTTGCCTAAAATTCTCTTAATCTAGAAAAAAACATCAAAAAACCCGCTATAACAAATGCTATAGCGGGTTTAGTTATCTCAAATTGCAATGAATGTTATAACAAATTAATGTTCAAACATCGCAGAGATTGACTCTTCATTGCTAATGCGACGAATTGCTTCAGCCAGCATGCCAGAAAGGGTCAATGAGCGGACTTTATTTAATGCTTTGATTTCTGCTGATAACGGAATTGTATCGCAGACAACCACTTCATCAATAACAGAGCTTTTGATGTTCTCAACAGCATTACCAGAGAAGATTGGGTGAGTCGCGTAAGCAAATACACGTTTAGCACCACGTTCTTTCAGCGCTTCAGCTGCTTTACACAATGTACCGCCTGTGTCGATCATATCGTCAACAAGGATACAGTCGCGGTTAGCAACGTCACCAATAATGTGCATAACTTGAGAAACGTTAGCGCGAGGGCGACGTTTATCAATGATAGCCATATCAGTGTCATTCAGAAGTTTAGCGATAGCACGAGCGCGAACAACACCGCCAATATCTGGAGAAACAACAATAGGGTTGTCCAAATCTTTTTGAAGCATATCTTCTAAAAGAATTGGGCTGCCGAAGACATTGTCAACCGGTACATCAAAGAACCCTTGGATTTGTTCTGCGTGTAAGTCACAGGTTAAAACACGATCTACGCCTACACTAGATAAGAAATCCGCAACAACTTTTGCCGTAATAGGAACACGGGCTGAACGAACACGGCGATCCTGACGGGCATAACCGAAGTAAGGAATAACAGCAGTGATACGACCAGCGGAAGCTCGACGTAATGCGTCAACCATGACCACTAATTCCATTAAATTATCATTAGTAGGTGCGCAGGTTGATTGAATGATAAATACATCACCACCACGTACGTTTTCGTTGATTTGCACACTGACTTCACCGTCGCTAAAACGACCTACAGCCGCGTCTCCTAGGCTAGTGTAGAGTCGGTTGGCAACACGTTGAGCCAGTTCCGGGGTTGCGTTACCAGCAAAAAGCTTCATATCGGGCACGAGAAAAACCTCAGGCTTGCGTCCAGAGAGAGATATTGTTGACCTGTAAAGAACGTGTTTATGAACATAGGGTTTGTAAACATCATCTTACGGGTGCAATAACACAGGTATCCTTGAGCGGAATAAATGCAGAGGAGAAATGTTGACGCCTTGCGCTACAAATCCATGCACCCACTCAGGGGCGTTAATTAACACTTCACTGGCGGCAACTTGTGAGTCGAACTCGCCGAACACACAGGCACCTGTCCCAGTTAAGCGTGACGGTGCATATTCTAACAGCCACGAAAGCAGATATTCAACCTCACGAAAACGTTTTCTTGCGATCATTTCACAGTCATTTGCAAACGGAGCCTTTAATAATGCGCCAAGAGAGCGAATAGGAGAATTACGTTTTAATTCTGGATCTGTGAAGATTGTCGGTGTTGGGATGGAAATTCCGGGATGTGCGACTAAATACCATTGCTCTTTTGGCTCTGCGGGGGTCAAAATTTCACCAACGCCTTCGGCGAACGCTGCATGACCTTTTACAAAAACAGGGACGTCTGCACCTAAACTAACGCCTAATTCAGCTAACGTTTCATCACTTAAACCGGCTTGCCAATGGTAATTAAGTGCAATTAAGGTGGTTGCCGCGTTAGAGGAGCCTCCACCTAAACCACCTCCCATAGGCAGTTTTTTATCAACACTGATATCTGCACCGTGATACTGCAAAGAAATATTATGTTGCTGACAATAATCACGCAGTAATTTAGCGGCTTTAATAATTAAATTATTTTTATTTTCTACGCCATCAATCGGCGTCAAGATAGTTAACTGGGTATCATCACGAGGTGTAATGGTTAATGTATCGCCATAATCTAAAAACTGAAATAACGTTTGCAGATTGTGATAACCATCAGGGCGTTTTCCCGTAATGTAGAGAAAAAGATTTAATTTGGCAGGAGAAGGCCAACTTAGTGTCATTGCTGTATATCCCAGTTATCCATTTTTAATTTGATAGTGCGTTCACCTTGTTTTAGCTCAAGGCGTTGTGGCAGGTTGGGTGTGGTACTTGAATCATAAGCTTGGTAAGTCACAATCCAATCGCCTTCAGGTGCAGGTAATGTGACAGATTTTAATAAATGATTAGCATCTAACTCGAAATCAGTTGCATCACCTGGTAAACCCACAAGCCAAGCACGCAGATTTTTCAGTGGAATAACCATTCCTGTAAGTTGGTAGATCATTTCAGCAGGGTTATCGCTATAATATTTTTTGCCTTTATTATCAGTAACTTCAATTACACCAGGCATAACATTTAAATCGAGTTCTGTTGTACCTAAAGGATTGGTTAACAATAAGCGATAACGCTCATCCGCTTTGTCTTGCCAATAGAATCGGGCATAGGTTTTATTGGTATCTTCAATATAGGCAAAAGCGCCTCGGGTTTCGTATTGTGAAATTTTCTTTAATGCTTGTTGGCGAGCTTGCCATTGCACATCATTATCAGATGCCGAACCTTGAGTCTTTATCTGATTTAGATTACAGGCACTCAGCAACAACGCCGTTAGCGGGATAAGGCGCAGGAGTTGTTTGGTTGAAAAAAAGCGTGAACGCATAGCTGAGACATTCCTTTAATTCGTTATTAGTTAAAAAAAAGAGTATCATAAACCTTATGATATAACGATATTTCGTTAAATTGTGTATAGAAATCTCCTATCACTCAAGTAAGCTCTTTTATTGAATCTGTTCATCAAGTAGAATGTCGGAAATGAAGAGTCCATACTAAATGCGCTGTTTTAGGTTTACACTAAGTCAAGTCGCGAGGCGGTATTTATTCATAACTCGATATAGTTGATATGACGTTATTAGCATTAGGTATTAATCATAAAACAGCCCCCGTTGCTTTACGCGAGAAAGTCTCTTTTTCTCCCGATACCATGGGTGATGCCTTAAATAACCTCTTACAGCAACCCGCTGTTAGAGGCGGTGTTGTGCTGTCTACTTGTAACCGTACTGAGCTCTATCTTAGTATGGAAGACAAAGAAAATAGTCATGAACAGCTTATTCGCTGGTTATGTCAATATCACCAAATAGAGCCAAATGAACTGAAAAGCAGTGTTTATTGGCATCAAGATAATCAAGCTGTCAGCCATTTAATGCGAGTGGCAAGTGGCTTAGATTCTCTAGTATTAGGTGAACCTCAAATATTAGGGCAAGTTAAAAAAGCCTTTGCCGATTCTCAAAGCTATCACTCGCTCTCTTCAGAGCTGGAACGTTTGTTTCAGAAATCTTTTTCAGTTGCGAAAAGAGTGAGAACAGAGACACAAATCGGTGCCAATGCGGTTTCTGTCGCTTTTGCAGCTTGTACGCTAGCGCGTCAAATCTTTGAATCGTTATCTTCTTTGACTATTTTGTTAGTGGGCGCTGGCGAGACAATAGAGTTAGTCGCTCGTCATCTGCGTGAACATCAAGTCAAAAAAATCATCATTGCGAATCGAACAAAAGAGCGTGCTCAACGTTTAGCTAATGAAGTTGATGCCGAAGTGATTACATTATCAGAGATTGATGAATGTCTTTCACAAGCGGATATTGTCATTAGTTCTACGGCAAGCCCATTACCCATTATTGGTAAAGGAATGGTTGAAAGGGCGCTTAAAAAACGTCGTAATCAGCCAATGTTGCTGGTGGATATTGCAGTTCCTCGTGATATTGAACAAGATGTTGAAAAGCTAAATAACGTTTATCTTTATAGCGTTGATGATTTAGAAGCGATTATTCAACATAACCGAGAACAACGCCAAGCAGCAGCAATTCAAGCAGAACATATTGTCCAGCAAGAAAGTGGGCAATTTATGGATTGGCTACGGGCACAAGGTGCCGTGGGTGCGATTCGAGAATATCGAGACAGCGCTGAAATGTTACGTGCAGAAATGACAGAAAAAGCTATCACATTGATACAAAACGGAGCGGATGCAGAAAAAGTTATCCAACAGCTCTCTCATCAATTGATGAATCGCCTTATTCACACACCAACAAAATCTCTTCAACAGGCTGCCAGTGATGGTGATATTGAACGCCTGAATCTATTACGTGAAAGTTTGGGTATTACCCATAATTAACTTTGTCTAACAGGATCTTAATCTACGAATGAAGCCTTCTATTGTCGCTAAGTTGGAAGCTCTACAAGAGCGTTATGAAGAAATTCAGGCACTTCTGTCAGAAGCTGATGTTATTGCCTCTCAGGAGCGTTTTCGTGCGCTTTCAAAAGAATACTCTCAATTAACTGACGTCACGGCTTGTTTTAGCCAATGGCGACAAGTGCAAGACGACATCGAAGCAGCAGAAATGATGCTTGATGATCCTGAAATGAAAGAGATGGCACAAGAAGAGCTGAAAGAAGCGCGAGCATTAAATGATGATTTAGAACAACAGTTACAAGTACTGTTGTTACCTAAAGATCCTGATGATGAATTTAACTGTTTCCTTGAAATTCGTGCAGGAACAGGCGGCGATGAAGCTGCATTATTTGCGGGTGATTTATTCCGTATGTATAGCCGTTATGCAGAATCACGTCGCTGGCGTATTGAAGTCATGAATGCTAACGAAGGTGAGCATGGTGGCTATAAAGAAGTTATTGCAAAAGTCGTGGGTGATGGCGCTTATGGTGTATTGAAATTTGAATCAGGCGGTCACCGTGTTCAACGTGTACCAGAAACAGAATCTCAAGGCCGTATTCATACTTCTGCTTGTACGGTTGCCGTATTAGCTGAAGTGCCAGAAGCTGAATTACCTGAAATCAGTCCAAGTGACTTACGTATAGATACATTCCGTTCTTCAGGGGCGGGTGGTCAGCACGTTAACACCACTGATTCTGCTATCCGTATTACGCATATTCCAACAGGAATTGTGGTGGAATGTCAGGATGAACGTTCACAGCACAAAAATAAAGCTAAAGCGATGTCTGTATTAGGTGCACGTATTCGTGCGGCTGAAATGCAAAAACGCCAAGAAGCAGAAGCTTCTGAACGTCGTAACTTATTGGGTTCTGGTGACCGTTCTGACCGAATCAGAACGTACAACTTCCCGCAAGGTCGTGTAACTGATCACCGTATCAACCTCACATTTTATCGCTTAGATGAAGTGATGGAAGGAAAGTTAGATCCATTAATTCAGCCTATCGTGACCGAATATCAAGCGGATCAGCTTTCTGCACTTTCTGAGTTGAATTAATGAATTATGAACAATGGTTGCGTGAAGCAGCCTTGCAATTAATTGAAAGTGACAGCCCTAAACGCGATGCTGAGATTTTACTTGGGTACGTAACACAACGTACCCGTACTTATTTAATTGCCTTTAATGAAACGGTACTTTCGTCAGACGAGTTAGCGCAATTGTCACAATTACTTGCTCGACGCATTAAAGGTGAGCCCATCGCGTATTTAGTGGGTGAAAGAGAGTTTTGGTCATTGCCGTTAAAAGTGTCACCCGCAACATTAATCCCCCGTCCTGATACCGAATGTCTTGTTGAAAAAGCGTTAGAAAAACTCCCATTGGAACCAACAAAAATTCTTGATTTAGGAACAGGAACAGGTGCTATTGCGCTCGCAATGGCATCTGAGCGCCCAGATTGTCATATTATTGGTGTGGATTTTCAAACTGAAGCCGTGGCATTAGCACAAGAGAATGCGACCAATTTAGCATTAACCAACACAGAATTTATGGAAAGTTGTTGGTTTAGTTCACTCTCTGGGTATCAATTTGGTATGATAATCAGTAATCCTCCTTACATAGATGAAAATGATGAGCATATTCATCAAGGGGATGTTCGTTTTGAACCTTTAACTGCATTAGTTGCTGGCAAAAATGGGTTTGCTGATATCGAAATTATCATTGAAACTGCTCGACAGTTTTTAACTGATAATGGATGGGTATTACTGGAACACGGTTGGCAACAAGGCGAAGGTGTACGCAATATTTTTATTGATAAGGGTTACTGCTGTGTGGAAACTTTCCGTGATTATGGCGGTAATGAGCGAGTGACAGTAGGTCGTTGGAATTATGATAGAAACCATAGCTGATTACGAATTTAATAAAGCCCCTTTAGTTAAGGGCATGATCCTTATCTCTCAGGCTATTCGACCTGATTTTCCAACCACTTCTGTTGGTTATCAACTGGAGCAGTTAGTTGAACAAGCAGAAGCTGAAATTCCTCAACAAGGAAATACTAAAGAGCAGATAGAAGCACTGCTAAAACTGTTTTATAAGCAGTGGCACTTTAGTGGTGCAAGTGGCAAATATTGCCTTTCTGATACTTTATGGTTAGATAAAGTATTAGCGACTCATGTAGGCTCTCCTGTTTCACTGGGTTCGATTCTTATTTATATCGCACAAGCGTTAAATTTACCGTTAGTACCAGTTATCTTTCCTACACAACTTATTATCAGAATAGATATTCCTAATGAACAACCGCTATTTTTAAACCCAATAAATGGTGAATATCTATCGCAACATACCTTAGAAGTTTGGTTAAAAGGGAATGTAGGTAGCTCTTCTGTACTATTAGAGGCAGATTTAGAAGAATCAGAATACAGTTCTATTATTCGTAAACTTTTGGATACATTGAAAGTTTCTTTAATGGAAGAAAAGAATATGGAGCAAGCATTAAAAGCCAGTGAAACGGTATTAATGTTTGATCCTGAAGATCCTTACGAAATACGTGATCGCGGACTTATTTTTGCTCAGTTAGAGTGCAACCATGTGGCAATATCTGACCTAAACTATTTTGTTGAGCAATGCCCTGAAGATCCTATTTCAGAGATGATCAAAATCCAAATTCATTCGATAGAACAAAATCCTATTGTTCTCCATTAAAAATTTAAGAAACGTACTTAATTAACACAGTACATTACAAACAGTATAGGGATAAATATGCAACATAAAGTGGTGAATATTGGTGATATCAAGGTAGCAAACGACCTGCCATTTGTGCTTTTTGGTGGCATGAATGTATTAGAATCGCGCGATTTAGCCATGCGTATTTGTGAGCATTACGTCACTGTCACTCAAAAACTGAATATTCCTTATGTATTCAAAGCCTCTTTTGATAAAGCAAACCGTTCTTCAATCCACTCTTACCGTGGTCCGGGCTTAGAAGAAGGGATGAAAATTTTCCAAGAGTTAAAAGAAACTTTTGGCGTTAAAATTATTACTGACGTTCATGAAGTGGCACAAGCTCAGCCTGTATCAGAAGTTGTCGATGTTATTCAATTACCTGCATTTTTAGCTCGTCAAACTGATCTTGTTGAAGCGATGGCAAAAACGGGTGCTGTGATTAACGTGAAAAAACCTCAGTTTGTAAGCCCTGGTCAAATGGGGAATATCGTCGATAAATTTAAAGAAGGCGGCAACGACCAAGTTATTCTATGTGATCGCGGCAGTAACTTTGGCTACGATAACTTAGTAGTTGATATGTTAGGTTTCCACGTTATGATGCAGGCTTCTCAAGGCGCACCCGTTATTTTTGACGTAACACATTCACTGCAATGCCGTGACCCATTTGGTGCAGCATCAGGTGGACGCCGTGCACAAGTTGCAGAATTAGCTCGTGCAGGTATGGCGGTTGGTCTTGCAGGTCTATTCCTTGAAGCTCATCCAGATCCAGATAATGCTCGTTGTGATGGCCCATCAGCGTTACCACTGGCTAAATTAGAGCCTTTCCTAGCGCAAATTAAAGCGATTGATGAAGTGGTAAAAAGTTTCCCAGAGCTAGATACCAGCAAATAAAATGCATTATGCAACTTCATACGGTTGTTAATATGTTCGGCGCTGATCTTCAGCGCCGTTATCACGAAAAAATTCATAAAATCACCCTTCATGGCGGTTTCAACTGTCCTAATCGAGATGGCACATTGGGGCGAGGTGGCTGTACTTTTTGTAATGTCTCTTCTTTTGCTGATGAGCAAACGCAATATCACTCCATTGAAGAACAAATTGCATTACAAGCTAAAAATATTAACCGCGCACACCGTTATCTTGCTTATTTTCAAGCCTATACCAGTACTTATGCCGAAGTAGAATACTTACGTACCTTATATGAAACCGCATTATTACAAGCAGATATGGTGGGGTTATGTGTGGGAACTCGACCAGATTGTGTTCCTGTTAGCGTATTAGATTTATTACAAGGTTATCGTGATAAAGGCTATGAAGTATGGTTAGAACTCGGTTTACAAACGGCTCATGATAAAACATTAAAGCATATTAATCGTGGACATGATTTTCAATGTTATCAAGCGACGACTCGCGAAGCTCGCCGTCGTGGTTTAAAAGTATGCACACATCTTATTGTTGGACTGCCACGAGAAGATCATCTGCTTAATATGCAAACATTAGAGCGTGTGGTTGAGACAGGTACTGATGGGCTTAAATTGCATCCTTTACATATTGTCGAAGGCAGTACGATAGCTAAAGCGTGGAAAGCGGGGCGAATAAACGCATTAACACAAGAACAATATGTTTATACCGCGGGTGAGATGATCCGCCATACTCCTCCTGAGATTATTTATCACCGCGTATGTGCCAGTGCCAGAAAACCCACTTTATTAGCCCCAGAGTGGTGTGAAAACCATTGGTTGGGTATGAATGCACTTTATCAAGATTTATTAAAAAAAGGTGTGCAAGGAAGTGGAATAGGTAAAGCATTTATTCCTTATTAAGTGAATTACTCATAATTAAAAACGCCCTTAATCTTTATTTAATATTGATTAAAGGCGTTAATTTTTTATCTTAAAAATATAAACAACTACTGAATTAATTCCAGATCATCCAATGCTTTTTGCAATGAAGGATAAAAATTCAGTGTACCTTCAATTGGCGTGACTCTTGCTCTAGCCAGTGTCTTTAATGGCTGGAAAGGTATATCACACACAATCACATGGGTATTGTGTTTTACATCAGTAACGAAATGCTGGAACGCATGTAATCCCCCCGCATCTAATACAGGAACAGCATCCCATTGCATAATAACGGTTTTATAACCTTTACTACGTTCACGTAACTCATTAAAGATACGTTCAGCGGCGGCAAAGAATAATGGACCATTAACACGCACAACTAATAACTGCTTATCATCATCAGTATAAGGGGATTCAGTTATTTTGGTCATATTGGCAATACGACGCATAAATAACAGTGACGCCAACACAATACCGATAGTAATTGCAATCACCATGTCAAAGAGAACGGTGAGCGATAAGCATAATACTAAGACAATAATATCGTCTTTAGGGGCATGTCGAATAAGATCAATAACTTTACGTGCTTCGCTCATATTCCATGCAACAATTAACAGCAATGCTGACATTGCGGCTAAAGGTAAATAAGAAAGAAAAGGAGCTAATACAAGTAAAGTTAGCAACACCAACAACGAGTGAACAATAGCAGAAACTGGCGATGTTGCGCCCGCACGCACGTTAGCTGCTGAACGAGCAATAGCGGCAGTCGCTGTAATACCACCAAAGAAAGGTGCGACAATATTACCAATCCCTTGTCCCACTAATTCACCATTAGAGTGATGTTTTTTGCCTGTCATGCCATCAAGTACAACCGCACATAATAACGATTCAATTGCACCTAACATTGCCATTGAAAAGGCTGCGGGTAATAAAGCAGAGACAGTGCTCCAATTTAATTCAAGTGATGAACCTGAGCTTGGTAAATTCCAAGGTAAAACAAATTGGGGCAAAATAGGTGGAATACCTTGCCCTGTTGTACCATTAGGAAGCATATAGCTAAATTGCGAGCCAATTGTTGCAACGTCATGACCGAACATATTCACAATACCCATTACCGCAGTACCTGCGATTAAAGCAGGTAGGTGCCCAGGTAAACGTAAATTCAGCTTAGGCCAATAAATTAAAACAAACAGAGTTGTCAGACCAATAAGCGTATCACCAATATGAATAGTCGGTAATGCAGAGCCTAAAGCAATAACTTTATCTATATAGGTTTCTGGCACATGTGCTAATTCAAGACCAAAAAAGTCTTTTACTTGCATCGTGGCAATTGTAATAGCAATCCCTGAGGTAAATCCAAGTGTTACAGAAACAGGAATATACTCGATAAGCTTACCAAAACGAGCTAATCCCATAACCACTAAGATCACGCCAGACATAAGCGTAGCAATCAATAAGCCACTTAAACCAAATTGTTGTGATACAGGATAAAGGATCACAACAAATGCGGCAGTAGGGCCTGAAACGCTGTATCGTGAGCCACCAGAAACAGCAATAACTATACCGGCAATAGCTGCGGTATAAAGACCGTATTGCGGAGGAACACCGCTACCAATTGCCAGAGCCATGGCTAAAGGTATCGCGATAATTCCGACGGTGATCCCTGCAATAATATCTTTTAATAAACGCGCAAAAGAGTAAGGCTCTTTTACACATGCATCAATAAATGCACTAAAGGGGCGAACCCGGTTAACTTTATGAGTTTTCATTTAGGATTAAACCAAAATAAGAAGTCAGATGCCGAATAACGGCGATAAGGAAAAGAGAGGATATCGCTTTTATTCGCTGATAATAATGTGATACATCAAATTATTAATGCATATCTTAAGGCTTAGTAGAAATAAAATCAATTAAACTAATAAGTTAACATAAATAGATAATGTAATGTATCTTATTGTATTTATTCTGTTGCTTGCTTGAAAATAAAGTTTAAATTTATTTTAAAACTATAAAAAGCGTTTTATTTTAGAATAAATGTCGTTTATAGATAGGATAATAAAAACCTTTTTATGTCATAAAAATCGGATAGACATAAATAACAACTAGATAAGTTGTTTTGATTCATTAAAATTAATTATCAGAGATTATTAAGTGATAAGGAATTATTAAATAAAACGATTAAGCAAAAAAGTAAAATAAAAAATGCTTTGTATACTAACCATAATCTAATCAAAAAAAGAAGAGTGATGGATATAAATAACTCAGTGAAGAAAAACGAGACTAAAAGTGTATGTTTTTAGAACAAAAAAATAGAGCCTAGCTAAAAAACTAGGCTCTATCTTAGAATATGGCGGTGAGAGAGGGATTCGAACCCTCGATACGTTGCCGTATACACACTTTCCAGGCGTGCTCCTTCAGCCTCTCGGACATCTCACCGTATTGTTTGTTGGATATGTACTTAACATCTCTCAACGGGGCGCTACTATAGGGAAAAGGAGCATAAGCGTCAACAGCTAAATGCATTTTTCCTTTAACTTTTCTATTAAGCAGTCAAATAAAAAACAATATGCACAAATGCTAGACAAATTATACAGTAAACCAATACACGTATAGATTGGCGTATTGAAAAAAGAATGGATATTTTCGTTAACTGGTTAACATTCTCAACATTTTTATTAACAACTTATACAAAGAGACTTGAAATAAGAACGCAACCCTCGCACCCTATGATAAAAATGCTGGAGGAAGGCAAAATGAATATTATTTATTATCATCCTTTTTTTGACGCAGAAACATGGATCAACGGTATGAAGGCGCGTTTGCCTGATGCCAATATACGCATTTGGGAACCTAGCGATAATCAACCTGCTGATTACGCCATGGTTTGGCTTCCTCCTTATGAAATGCTTGCAAGTCGTAATCACCTTAAAGGTATTTTTGCGTTAGGGGCAGGTGTTGATGCTATTTTAAAACAAGAACAGCAAAAGCCCGGCACATTGCCAACAGGTGTTCCTGTTATGCGTTTAGAAGACACTGGTATGGGGCTTCAAATGCAAGAATATGCCATTGCTAAAGTGATGTATTACTTTCGCCGTATGGATGATTATAAACGCCAACAATCACAACGTTTATGGAAACAGCTTCCTGCACACTCTTATGATAATTTTGTGATTGGTGTTTTAGGTGCTGGCGCTTTAGGCGGTAGTGTCGCAACTAAACTTGCGGAATTAGGTTTTAAAGTTCGTTGCTGGAGTCGCAGTGAAAAACAAATTAAAAATGTTGAAAGTTTTTATGGCAAAGAGCAACTCAGTAATTTTCTCAAAGAGTGTAATTTGCTGATTAACTTATTGCCTTATACGCCTGAAACGCATGGTATCTTGAATTTTTCACTCTTTGAGCAATTAAAACCGTCTTCTTATTTAATTAATCTTGCTCGTGGTGCGCATTTAGTCGATCAAGATTTATTAGAAGCCATAGATCAAGGCTATATTGCTGATGCAACACTTGATGTTTTTGCTCAGGAGCCTTTAGCGGGTATGCACCCATTCTGGACTCATCCTCGTATTTCTATTACGCCACATATTGCGGCTTTTACCATTCCTTCTATTGCAATGGATACGATTGTTGAAAATATTCAGAGAATTGAAAAAGGAGAAGCACCTTTTGGTGTGGTTGATATGAAGAGTGGTTACTAAGTCTATTTTATTTATATTTTAATTTTAGATAATAGGCGACAAACTTTAGTTTGTTGCCTATTTTTTTGTCTGAGCTTTCAAAAAAAGTACTTTTTTTGATTATTATATAATGTCATAAAAATCTGGTTGTAAAAAGATATCGTTTGCAGATTATCTTATTAATTATTACCTCATGATTTGAATGTAATGAGGTCGACATGATTAATAAAATAAATGCGATACCCAGTAAATTAATGCCAATGGGTACTTTTTATGGGAAAAAAGAGAAACCTTCAATAAAAGGGCTAGCTAATAGTAATAGTACCTACCATAAAAATCATGATAAACAAAAAAGAGGAAAGCAATTTAGCTTAAATAATGCTAATAACTATGTATATTTAGGATCAACAAATACACCTTTATTTAATAATATGGGGATCACACTTTCAGATGATGGTTCCTTAATTTTAATTAAAGGTAAAACACATGACTTATTTACAGGATTATATCAAAAACACTTTAAAGGAGGGTTTAAATATAATGTTTTTAATATAGAGTCTCAAAGTGGTGATAATATGAAGTTCAAAGAGCTTTATGTTGATCCTAATGGGTTTTTGATTGGAAATAAATATAGCAATATAGATAATAGTAGTGATCTTTATAAAATTAAATTTAACAGAGTCGAAAATGAATATAGTTTAAATGATGTCTCATCAAATACTATTGGGAGTAACTTTATCGTTGAATATGAAAAATATATAGTTGACGATAACCTACAGCCAGAATTATCAAGTATAAATAATATTGCGGAATCAAAAGAGAATAATATATTAAAAATTAATCGTGAAGGTCTAAATATTACAATTGAAGTTAAAGATAACCAACTTTTTACATCTGGATTGCCTGCGATATTAAAATTAACAGATGATCAAACTGACAGTGCTAAAACTGAACATGATATTAAAATTGAAAAGCATAAAATAAAAATTCCATTAAAGAATACAGATAAAATATTAGCAATAAAACCAATATTAAATCAAATCCAACTCGTTGTGGATAAAGGTAATAAAATAAAAATATACTACCTTGACCCTTTGAATATTTTTGCGGTTAAAGATTATCAGTATGAGGTTACTCGTTTAAAACAGGATCCACCCTTATCATTTTACTCAATGGTAGGTGAAAATAATTATAATAATTATCATTCTGGGCAGCCATTTGCTACTCAAACAATAGGTAATTTCAGTAGCCAACATATTCCTTTTTTCTCTTCTTTTATTGATAATTCTAGATTACATATTAGTAAAGCTAAAGAGCAATATGCATTAAAAAAATATAAAGCAATGATGAAAAATATTGCAAAAGCTGTTGATCCTGGTTTTAGAGGATTATTTTGTAATATAAAACAGCTTATTAATTCTTCAACCTCTGCATATAACAGCAAGCCAATGGCATTATATGGTATTAAAGAAAATATAGGAAAAAGCTATGATGTGTTAAATCGTATAGTTAAAGGTGTCAAAAATGGTGTAACACAAGGTGATGTGATTTATTCATTAGTAAAAGACCTTAAAGAGAAAGAAAATATTACAATTAACCACCATAATGATGTTAAAGCTTTTTTTGGTATTAATGCTTTTCAACTGCCAAATAATATAGGGATTAACGCCTTTCTATTAGCTTCTTATGTAAAGTCGCACTCTATCACATTATCAAAAAGTGAAGATAATAAGATCACTTTTTCTTTTATTAATAATAATAAGAATCTTTTTGTTGCAGGCTTATCTGCGGGCATTGGTGGGTATGAAAAAAGATGGGATTTAGAAAATGTTGACTATGGCTTTGTTACTCCAGTCATGGCAAGTGCTTTATTAAGTGCCACTTATACTAAAAAATCTAATTTTTCATTTAGTCTTGATATTAATAATATTTCAGAATTTATTAATCAAGGGTTAAATCAAAGTGAAAATGAATTAATCGATAAATCTACCCTTGAAATTGATCAAGGCATAAGCATCTCAATGGGAGTTGAGGGAAGAAGTGAAGTGAGTTTTGATGTTGATGTCATGGTTAATCCCAATATGGAACTAACCGTGCCCAGAAATGCTATTGGTATAAACTTTATTTTCAATTTATTAAAGTTAAATTTAAATATTAATAAATTTATCGATTATGGTAAAACAGATATTACAAAAAAAACAAAAAGGCTTGATCTCAACTTATTAGAACTTGGTGTTGATATTTATCGTGATTTGAAGTTTACGCCTTCTACAACGAATGCTGATAATGTTATTCAGTGGTATCCATTAACGTCCGTAAAAGATTTCGAATTAATGGTGAAAAAAAGAATAAATAGCTTATTAAGTTTTACACTTTTTAAAAGTGAGAAATTAATAAGCGCAGAAAAATTGGATCAAGATAAAAAAGATATAAAAGGAATTTATAAAAGAGTATTAAAAATAAATAGATTATTAGAAAAATATCCAGAGAGATATCATCTTTCTAATAGTATATCTAAATTGGATAGCATCTATTTAAATTTATCATCAGATAAAAAAGCAATTAATAAATTAAAAGATGATAGTAATAAAAAATCTATTACTGTTCTATCTCAAAGTAAAGAAGATATTTTTCAGGATCAAATAACAAAAGAAAATAGACAATATAACATTGATCGTTTTTTATCCTCATTAAAGGAAAGAAAAGAGACATTGTCTTCTCAAACAAAAGATAATATGAATGAAAAATTTAAGCCTTATTTTACAGCAAATTATCAGCTAAATAGACAGGGGCGCTCACTGCGTTCTGATTTACAAAATGAAATAAATCAATTTGTTGAAGAGAGTAGAAATTCTGAACAGATTGATTTAAATAAAATCAAAGAAAAACTGGATGATTTATATACTAGATATAAACAGCAGTTTACTCAGGTTGAATATCAAATTGCCTCTACAGATATTATGTCTGTTAGTGAGCTTTCGTACAAAAAGAAGACATTGCCGACAGGGTTTGTGCGATTAGGAAATAAAAAAGCGATTATACATACTCAAGTTAAAGGGAATATTAATTATATTTATAATGAAGATGAAGAGCGAATGGATAAAATATCAACTAGTTATTATTACTAAGTAAATCATTCATTTTGTTTATTATTAGTGTAATGTAACTTATAAAATCACCCTTGAAAAAATGAGGGTTTGAAAAAGATAAGCAGTGTTAAGTTTTGTTTGATCTATTATTTTTGATTTTTATGAGATTTATCTCTAATTAATTGATGTTATCGAAAAGATAAGTTTATTAAATTGTCATTTTGCTTAACTTGGTGATATAAGGTAGTTTCCCATGTTTATCAGACAATATACTTAATGAATATAGCAGAACTTCTTGAGCAAATAGCAGAGAAAGGATGGTGTGTATGGGATGATTTCCTCACACCAGAGGCTGTTCAACAATTGCGCGCTTGTTTTGATGGCAATGCACAACAAGCGCGTATTGGTCGTCATGAGAATCGACTTGCAGAAACAACAATTCGAAGTGATAAAATACGTTGGCTAGAACCTGAAATGGGAATACCCGTTCAGCATTACTTAATGCAAATGGAGTCTATTCAGCGTGCCGTTAACCGAGAGTTTTATTTAGGTCTTTTTGAATACGAAGCACATTTTGCCTGTTATGAGAAAGGCGCTTTTTATAAAAAACACCTCGATGCATTTAAAGAAAATGTCACTCGCCGTTTAACTACCGTGTTGTATCTTAATGAGGCTTGGACAAAAGAAGACGGTGGTGAGTTAGTTATTTATGATTTGGAAGATAAAGAACTGGCAACTGTGGCACCAAAGGGTGGGCGTTTGGTTGTTTTTCTTTCGGAGCAGTTTCCTCATGAAGTCCTTCCTACTAATAAAGAGAGAGTCAGTATTGCTGGTTGGTTTAGAGTAAATGGCGTGCGAGATAACTTTTTAGATATCGCCAGCTAATTAATTGGCAAAATAATTGCTGTTGGAAAATAGCATGGGATTAGGCGCGTTTCTTATATTAAGTAAAAGACTTAATAATAAGAGCGCGCTTTTTCTGTTTTAAGTGATTAGAGATAGTAAGATTAATATTAACAATAAAAGAGATATGACGAAAAAAGTTGATTTTCTTACTATTAAAAGCACAATAACGCCAAACTTTATGGGGTAAAAATAAAATGAATGAGTTTTCGATTGTTTGTCGTCTTTTAGGTACATTATTTCAACGTGAACCCAATGATCCAATCTTTGCGCCAATTATAAAAATGATTAGTGAAGGGAAACTGAGTCAGCTGTGGCCATTAGAGCAAGATGAACTCTTTAATACGTTAAAAAATAGCGTCAAAGATTTGGCTATTGTTGAAGCTGATTATCAATCTCTTTTTGGTGGTGAAGCACCAACGGTGTCTGTTTATGCCCATGATTATGAAGAGATCAAAGAAGACGATATTCGCCAATTCTTAGTCACAAGAGGGATGCCTGTTGCTGAAAGTGCAACAGACAGTTTTGGCGCTTTATTGCTTGCTGCTTCATGGCTTGAAGATAACTCTGCGGAAGATGAAGTATTAGCACAAATACAATTATTTGATGAATACCTGCTACCTTGGGCTGGAACATTTTTAGGTAAAGTAGAAGCTCATGCAACAAGTGGTTTTTATCGCACATTAGCAGGTATTGCGCGTGGTGCATTATCAGCATTACGCGAAGAACTCTCTGATGATGAAGATAGTGATGAGATAGATGCAGAGTAATATAAATATTTCTTTGTAAAAGTATTTTATTATTCATAAAAAAGGCAAACCATTAGGTTTGCCTTTCTCATTAATCACGATAAATATTTTTAATCAACTCGCGTAACTATTAGAGCTGGATCACAAATTTACCTGGTTTAACTTCAATTCCTTTAGCCAGTTTAAACGCGGCTGCTTCAGCACTGTTTTTTTCTGGATTAAGAACATAAACAGGTTGATTATCAAAGTAAGTTGCGATGGTTGTCTCTAAATAAGGTTTTAATGCTACAACCACTGCATCCATTTTTTCTGGAGAGACTTTGTAACTATCAATAGCCATTGATTTTATGTATATCGCTCCTTTATCAGCTTGATAAGAAGGTTGGCCTGATAACGTAAGCTCAACTTTAGCGTTTGTCTTGCCAAAGAATGAATTAATTGTTAGGTCGGTTGTACCAGAAAGACTAATTTTACCCGGTTCAGTACGACCAATTTGAATGGAAAGATTGCTCAATTTAATATCAGCGGATACAACTTCATCTTCACCAATATGTTTCTGGAGATTTATTTTTTGGCTGATATAGTCATTAATAAGATTTTCACTTACATCAAATTGCTTGAGCTGATCACACCCTGTGACTAAGCTTGTTAATACTAATATAGCTGTTAGAAAAATTACTTTCATAAACACTCCTTGATCATTGATAACTAAGAGTTTACCCGATCTTTAGGGAGTAAGCATGGCTGTTTCTATTTTTTTACGATTAAATTGGCGATGTAATGCATAAAGTGTTATTAAACCTACGGTTCCTAGTAAGAACCAAGGTAATTCAGGCATATCAAATTGATTACCTAAATCATACATCCATCCACCACCGGTATATCCAATTGCACCACCAAATGCTAAGCCTAATCGGCTAAAGCCCATATAACTACCACGAGCGCGAGGATCAGCAAGTGATGCACTTAATGTTTCGCGAGCAGGCTCTGCGGTAATAGTACCAAGATAGAACAGGCCAATAATCAAGAAGATGCTTTGTAATGAATGGATCATACCAACAGGGAACATGCTGATGCTCATTAAAAATAAGCCCGCCATTAAACGTTGTTCTAATTTAAAGCGTTTCTCACTCCAGCGCGCAATAGGATAAAGCAATGTTAAAGAAAGCAGGGCTTCAATAGCATACATCCATTTTACGGCAGTTGGCGTACCCGCAATATCATTGACGATAATAGGAAACATCAACATGACTTGAACAGATAATACAAAATAACCTGTCAGCGTTAAGACATAACTGACAAAGCGCTTATCAAGAAATACGCGTTTTAATCCTTCTTTAATTGGTGTTCGGGTTGTGGATATACGGTAAGCGGGTAATAACCAAGCATTAAATAAGGCGGCGATAACAAAAACACCAGCACCAACCCAGCAGACTAAATGAAAATCATACTGTAATAACCAGCTACCGATGAGAGCACCAATAACGGCACCGGCGCTATCTTGCATTAATAATAAAGAGTAAAAACGACCGCGTTCATAAGGACGGGTTAATTTGATAACTAGCGCTGTGCGAGGTGGATCAAATAAAGTCCCACCTAATGCAGATAAAATGCAAGATAACCAAAGTATCCAAGGTTGATCTGCCATTGCCATTAAAGCAAAACCTGAAGCTCGTAATAACATGCCTGTTATTATCATTGGTTTTGCACCAAAACGGTCTGCAATAGCACCACCAAAAATACCAAGGCCTTGTTGTACTAATTGTCTAAGCCCTAAAGCAAAGCCGACAATAACACCAGCCCAACCTAATTGTTCGACGAAACGAATAGAAATAAGCGGAAAAACGACGAAAAAACCTAAGACAACTAACATATTGTCAACGAGGAGAAAGTATTTACCCAAAGTACGGGCTTGTGTTACCAGCGCCATTACTCACCATCAATAAGCAAATAATTTAAATAAAATAAGGGGGGAATGAAATAATTTATTTCTTCGACTATTCTGTCTCTAAATGTACATAATTCCTAGTAAATTAAAGATGATATTTTTTTATTAAGGTTAGTGGCAGAATAAGAAGAGTTGCTTCAGAATTAGGCTTATTTATATCAAAGGATAATGAGATCGTAATGTTTGGTTATCGTGGCGGAATTCCTAAAATTCGTTTTGAAACACAAAGAATGGTAATTCGTTTAGCATATGAGAGAGATGCTGAAAGACTGGCCGATTATTATACATTAAATCGTCGCTTTTTAATTCCGTGGGAACCCGTAAGAGATAAAACACATTACCTACCCTCTGGTTGGGAACACCGCTTACAATATATGAACGAACTGCACCGACAAGAAAGTGCTTTTCATTTTCTGCTATTAACACAAAATGAAGATGAAATTATTGGTGTTGCTAATTACAGCAATGTTATGCGCGGCGCTTTTAATGCTTGTTTTCTAGGGTATTCAGTGGGTGAAAAATGGCAAGGTCAGGGCTATATGTCGGAAGCCTTAACGGAAACACTTCGCTATATGCAACGACAGCAAGGGATGCATCGTATTATGGCGAATTATATGCCTCATAATTTACGCAGTGGAAACCTATTAGCTAAACATGGTTTTGAACGGGAAGGGTACGCCAAAAACTATCTACAAATTAATCAAGAGTGGCGAGATCACGTACTAACTGCATTAACAACGCGAACTTATTTTAAACGTTAATATTGGTCATCATGGAAGAAAAGCACTGTTTATAATTATATTAAAAATGCCTTATGTCAGTGCTTTTAGCCACTCTTTAATGATAATAGAGATATTTAATAGGTCATTAAGTCGGTTTTTTTCAACATATAGTACCAATGTTGAATATGGAAAATAGACTGTGTTAAGCGTGATGATTCCTCTTTTTCAATATAAAACCCATTCTTTTGATACAAATAAAGTGCACCTTCATGATGAATATCGACATAAAGTGATAAAAACGCTTTTCTCAGAACATCTTTACTATATTGGGTTATCCAATCAAGTATAGCGTAAGCAATACCATGTCCTTGATATGATGATAAAACGGCAATATGAGCCAAATAAGCCTCATTTTCATTTGGTATATAATCAAATAAAAAAAAGAAAATCTTTTGCTTAATATAATGAGCGATACCAAAACGCCAATGATCCAAGAAAGGTGTTTTAATAAAGGGATTTGAAATAAAGTCGTTTTCTTTTATCACCACACAAAATGTTGCAATTATCTTTCCATCATCAGTGACAACAAATTGTTGGCTATTTTTTTTACATGCTAATGAATTCCAAATAGCCTCTAATTGCCGACGTTGGTTAGGATTAGTGCTATCAATATTAAATGCGTTCAATTTAAAACGAAATGCTTGTGCAAATAATTGAATAATTTCAGGAGTATCTGAAGGTTCTGCAACACGAAGCTGATAGTGTTCATTAAGTAATTGCATGATATCGTTACTCTGCAATAATAGGGTTAACTTTTTAGACTGTTTAGTCTAGTTGATTGTAGACTAATCAGTCTAATTTATTTTGTCCAGAGATTTTTAATGTTATGAACAAGACTGTTACTGAAAAACAAAAAGCGAAAATGAAGCATATTATTGATGCTGCAATACGTTGCTTTGCTGTAAAAGGTTTTCACTCCACATCAACAGCAGAAATCTGTCATGAAGCAGGTATGAGCCCTGGGAATGTATTTCATTACTTTCCGAATAAGAATTCGATTATTGAGGCGATTGCATTAGAAGATGCACAACTGTTTGACGATATCTTTTGTCGCTATGAAGCCGAAGAAGAGTGTATTCAAGCAATCATCGATTTAATGAAGGAAATTATAGCGCTTTATAATCACCCCGAATATGCGCGCATTAGTATTGAAATTTTTGCTGAAGCATCGCGTAATGCGAGCATTCACGAGATTTTTATTGAAAATGAAAGAAACAACAAACAGCGTTTGATTGCGATGCTGAAAAACGGTATTAAAAAAGGGCAGATAGACTCAACACTTGAGCCAGAGAAAATTGCAACATGGCTGTTAGTCATCGCAGATGGCTCTATGGGAAGAAATATTATCGATCCTGAATTTAATGAGGGTGAGGATCACGTTATGTTGGAATCGATGTTGAGAAAAATGCTGACAAAGCCATAAATAGCTATTTTTTAATCGCTTGGATTAGTCGAAGATAAGCAGAGTCAGCATATTCTTAGCTAATTGAAGATTGATTTTTCGATGTTAGAGACGGAGTATAGTCCCTTTCTTTTTATTCCATTCAACAAAAATTAGAATGACTTTATGAATTTACTTAAATCACTTGCTGCGGTGAGTTCTATGACCTTATTTTCACGGGTACTGGGATTTATTCGTGATGCAATTATTGCGCGTATTTTTGGCGCAGGTATGGCAACAGATGCCTTTTTTGTTGCTTTTAAATTGCCAAACTTATTGCGGCGTATTTTTGCAGAAGGGGCATTTTCTCAAGCATTTGTTCCAATCTTGGCAGAATATAAAAATCAGCAAGGTGAGGAGGCAACGCGTACCTTTATTGCTTACGTTTCGGGTATGCTGACGCTTATTTTAGCCGTGGTCACCGTGATTGGTATTATTGCTGCGCCTTGGGTGATTTATGTTACAGCACCGGGTTTTAGTAGTTCACCTGATAAATTTCAATTAACGACCGATCTATTACGGATCACCTTTCCTTATATTTTTCTTATTTCACTGGCTTCATTGACGGGCTCTATTTTAAATACTTGGAATCGTTTTTCAGTACCCGCTTTTGCACCAACGCTACTCAATGTCAGCATGATCTTTTTCGCTTTAGTGGTCGCACCTTATTGTAATCCTCCTATTATGGCATTGGCGTGGGCGGTTGTTGCTGGGGGAATATTACAACTGGGTTATCAATTACCGCATTTGAAAAAAATCGGTATGCTTGTTTTGCCACGTATTTCATTTAAAAATAGCGGTGTTTGGCGTGTGATGAAACTGATGGGACCTGCTATTTTAGGGGTTTCGGTTAGCCAAATATCGTTAATTATCAATACTATTTTTGCTTCCTTCTTAGTCTCTGGTTCAGTTTCTTGGATGTATTACGCAGATCGTTTGATGGAACTACCGACAGGGGTATTAGGCGTTGCATTAGGTACAATCTTACTTCCTTCATTATCTAAGAGTTTTGCCAGTGGTAATACTGAAGAATATAGAAAATTAATGGATTGGGGATTAAGACTGTGCTTCTTATTAGCACTGCCTTGTACTATTGGTTTAGCTATATTATCTGGGCCTTTAACAGCGTCTTTATTCCAGTATGGTAATTTCAATGCTCATGATGCACTAATGACACAACAAGCGCTAATCGCTTACTGTGTTGGGTTAATGGGACTGATTATCATAAAAATCTTAGCACCAGGGTTTTATTCTCGTCAGGATATTAAAACACCAGTAAAAATTGCGATTGCGACATTAATTCTCACACAATTAATGAACCTTGCATTCATTGGTAGCTTGAAACATGTGGGGCTTGCACTTTCAATAGGTATTGCGGCTTGTTTTAATGCCTCTATGTTGTTTTGGCAGATCCGTAAGAAAAATATCTATCAGCCTTTGGCTGGCTGGCCAGTGTTCTTATTAAAACTTGTTATTGCGCTTGCCGTAATGGGGGCAGTATTAGTTGGAATGTTGTGGATCATGCCAAGTTGGGATACTGGCAATATGCTAATGCGCATCTTACGCTTGTTGTTAGTTGTAGTAGCTGGAGCAGGAAGTTATTTTGTTGCGCTGTATGCACTAGGGTTTAGACCTCGCCATTTCTCACTACGTGCTTTATAACTGATAACATGGACTCCTCGTTTTTGTATAAAAGCGAGGAGTTGCAAAATTAACAATATTTTTTTCAATGTAATTCTCTTCATTTAGAGCCTTTCTCTATTTTTAGACTATTTATAATGTTATATAGATCACACTTCTCGCATTTAGTTACGCGGATCTGGCTACCCTTAAAAAGAAAAAATAGTGAGAAAAAAAGCAAAAATCTTTTTTCTCACTATTTTTTTTATTAAATTTTTTTTCCAATTTCTAAATGATTTATACAGTTTTTCGGCATCTGAAAGTGTTTTTTAATCGTTATTGATAAGTTTATCTAAACATTAATCATATCGAATATCTTTAGACAATTTGTTTACTAGCAGTGGGATTCTACATAAAGTAAAAAAATAGACACTATATTCTAAGCACTTACGGTTTGACGAATTATCTTTTTTTAGATAAACTCTCTTATGTCGTATAGGTTTAAAAATTGACACATCTGTTAAATATTTCTTACTTAATGATGAGATATTGCAAATATTTCAAAATATTGCAGTATATTTTAAAACATTTAATTTTTTTGATTTAAGACATATTATTATTTCTTTATTCAGGTAGATTAACCGTGACTGTAAAGTTATTTGCTTGTTATCGTTCAGTACTACTGAAAGTGATCATATCTATTTTGTCTGCGCTTCAAATAGGTAACACGATTGCTGGGGATAAGCAGTAAACAATAAGTCGCGTGAATAATGAAATTAATGCTAAATCTATTATTAATAGATAATTAGATTACTGAAAATTCAGTATGGTACACTAATTATTATTTTCATTTATCCGCCGTTGTTTTCTGTTTTTCCCTCTCTTTTCTAGTCCTTCTCAATATCTCTTATTTTTTTATTAATAGCTCAATAACTCAAATATTTCTCTATTTATTCGTTATACTCAAAGCAGTTATAAATCATTAGGTATTTCTAGTTTAAAGACCACTAAATAATCACTGCGTGATTTTTGGTAAAAATAAAAATAAGAGTGTCAAGGAGCTACTATGAAAAAAGCAATTATCATTTCTGTATCACTAGCTACGTTATTTCTTGCAGGTTGTACTGCTGACGGAAAAATTAATACCTCAAGACTCACTCCAGTTAACTGTATTGGCGTATTCGACAAAACTAATGAGAAGCTTGCTTTCACCGCTAAAGACGTCAATGACCGCTTATACAGCCCTAGTAAGCCAATAGACAGTGTCGATGGTTGGATTGAGGTAAAAGATATTAGAGGGCTATTGTGTCAGGATGTTATAACTGCTAACGAAGATTAATGATTAAATAGCATTGGAAGTTTTATTAAACCATTGTTTGTCGTGTTTTTAGCTATCTTGAATTAAAATTTAACGCATAATAAAAAACCGATGGTTAATACCATCGGTTTTTTTATCACTACTATTTGAAAATAGAGATGAATTACATTCTATCTACTGTTTCAATACCTAAAGTATCCAAACCTTGTTTTAATGTTCTTGCGGTTAAACGAGCTAGTTTTAGACGACTTTGGCGAGTGTTTTCATCTTCAGCAGATAAGATAGGGCAGTTTTCATAAAAGCCAGAGAAAGCTTGTGCCAGATCGTAAAGATAAGCACACATAACGTGAGGCGTTCCTTCACGAGAAACTTGCATAATCGTCTCATCAAACTGGACTAAACGTAATGCAAGCTGTCTTTCATGAGATTGGGTTAGTGCGATAGGTTGCGTTAACGCATTTTCATCAATTTCTGCACGTTTGAAGATTGAAGCAACACGAGTATAAGCATATTGCATATACGGTGCTGTGTTACCTTCAAAACTTAACATCAGATCCCAATCAAAGATGTAATCTGTGGTACGGTTTTTAGATAAATCAGCGTATTTAACAGCACCAATACCCACAACGCGAGCAACATTATTTAATTCGTCTTTATCCATATCTGGATTTTTTTCAGCGATTAATGCGCGGGCTCTTTCTTGAGCTTCGTCCAGCAAGTCGGTTAAACGAATAGTGCCGCCAGAACGAGTTTTAAACGGACGACCATCTTTACCTAACATCATACCGAACATATGGTGTTCGAGTGACATTGAATCAGGGATGTAGCCTGCTTTACGAACGATTGTCCAAGCTTGCATTAAATGCTGGTGCTGACGAGAGTCGATATAATAAAGCACACGGTCAGCATGTAATGTTTCGTGACGGTATTTTGCACAAGCAATATCTGTCGTTGTATATAGGTAGCCACCGTCTTTTTTCTGAACGATAACACCCATAGGTTCGCCTTCCTTGTTTTTATATTCGTCAAGGAAAACAACCGTTGCGCCTTCACTTTCTACTGCAAGACCTTTTGCTTTTAAATCGGCAACAATACCTGCCAACATTGGGTTATAAAGACTTTCACCCATAATGTCGTCTTCGGTTAATGTGACGTTAAGACGTTGATAAGTCACTTGGTTTTGTTGCATGGTGATATCAACTAATTTACGCCACATTGTACGGCAGTATTCATCACCACTTTGTAATTTCACAACGTAATTACGGGCACGCTCTGCGAATACTTCATCTTCATCATAGTGTTTTTTCGCTTCACGATAGAACTCTTCGAGATCTGATAACGCCATATCAGCGGCATTTTCATTCTGTTTTTTTTCTAAATACGCAATCAACATACCAAATTGCGTACCCCAATCACCAAGGTGATTAGCACGAATAACATTATGACCTAAGAAAGATAAAGTACGCGCACTTGCATCACCAATAATGGTTGAGCGTAAGTGACCAACGTGCATCTGTTTTGCAACGTTCGGAGATGAATAGTCGATAACAATAGTTTGAGGTTCGACGGGTGTTACGTTTAGATGTTCATCTGCTAATGCGTCTTCAGCTTGCTTTGCAACCCATTGTGGAGATAAAAAGATATTGATGAAACCTGGGCCTGCGATTTCAACTTTATCTGCAACATCTGTAATATCGAGCTTTTCTAGGATCTTTTCTGCGAGTTGTCGGGGTGGGATCCCCATTTTTTTTGCAGCTCCCATGACACCATTTGCCTGATAGTCACCAAATTGTACTTTGGCTGACTGACGGACAAGAGGTTCGCTATCAGCGGGTGCGCCAGCAGCACACATTGCCACACTGATTTTTTCTGAAAGAAAAGCCTGAATATTCACCGGGTTACCTTAAATTATTGAGAAAATAAAACCTGACGACAAAAGTCTGACAGGTTTCTTATAAAGAATTAGGATTAACCTTGAATTTATAACATATTCCGGCTAGAACATGCTACCATCTAGGCCTTATCTTTAAGGTTTTTTCTCTGTTTTTTCATTAAGGTTATTCAAAATGGTGTTATTTTCTTCAATTCCTCAATTAAATGATTTAACTCACGAGCTTTCTTTGTTTGAAGAAAATATGACACTATTTGTCAATAGTTTGGGCATAGATTTATCCATCTATCACACTGATCACGTATCGTTACGTTGTCACGATTTAGCATTAGCGGAGCAGTGGCGAACAGGATTAAGCCAGTGTGGAAAGTGTATTTCTGATAATGTGATTAATGGGCGCCCAATATATCTATTTCAATTAGAAATACCGCTAACTATTCTAAATCAATCTGTTTCGATTGTTGAATTGCCTTTTCCCACAAATAAAAAATATGAATACCAAGGTTGGGAGCATATTGAGCAAGTGATCTCCGTTGAACCCGGTTTTTTAGTGGATAAAGTGATGTCTTTTTTACCCCAAACGTTACCTGAGAGTGTTAGCCTAAAAATCAGCGAACCTAAAGGTGAGAAAGAACGTTTACCCAATCCAACGGTGGCTATTTCTAATGGAAAAGTCACCGTGAAGTATCATCCTTATTCGTTACTTGAAATCGTTGAAAGTGAGTGTTGATCGACACTTTCAGAAAATAGTTTGCTTGTGTCAGCACAAAATTCTGATGGCAGAATTGAATGAATTACAAGATTCGACAACTATTGTTAGTAATCGCTAAGAAATGATATTTATTTTCTGATTACTTTCTTTATTAAGGATGGAGAGGGATGATATGGCTACATTGGAGATTTGTTGTTTTGGCGCTGAATGTGCGTTGGTAGCAGAACGAGCAGGCGCAGACAGAATAGAGCTGTGCACGAGTCCAGCAGAAGGTGGTATTACACCAAGCTTTGGAATGCTACGACAAGTCAGGGATCTGGTTCGTATTCCCGTTCATCCTATCGTTCGCCCGCGTGGTGGTGATTTTTGTTATACACAAGCTGATTTTTCAGCAATGAAAAATGATATTAGTTTGATCCGTGATATGGGATTTTCAGGTGCCGTTGTTGGTCTTTTAAATGAAGAAGGGCATATTGATTTGCCTAAAATGGAAATTTTAATGGAGCTTGCAGGTCCATTAGCCATTACTTTTCATCGTGCTTTTGATATGTGCATTAATCCATTATTAGCGCTAGAACAACTGACTCAGCTAGGTGTTGCTCGTATTTTAACCTCAGGACAGCAGGCGAATGCAGAATTAGGTTTGCCATTATTACGCACGTTAAATGAAAAAACACAAGGCCCTATAATTATGGCGGGCGCTGGTGTAAGACTCAGCAATATCCAAAAATTCCTAGATGCAGGATTGAAAGAAATTCATAGCTCAGCAGGAAAAGTGGCACCTTCAACCATGATTTATCGAAAAGCGGGGGTAACTATGAGCTCTGACAGTGAGGTTGATGAGTTTACGCATTACTGTGTGGATGAAGATACAGTTGAAGCGATGAAAGATATTATGAGTATTTATGCGCCATTAGCATCTTGATTGATACGGATTAAATATTTTAAAACTGCGCCTTTTATGGCGCAGTTTTTTTATATAAGTTCGCCTAATAACAGCGTATGTGTAATACCACAGCGTTCAACAAAGGCTTCATCATGCGAAACCAGTAACAATGTGCCTTGATATTCAACAAGTAGATTTTCCAATAGTTGTTTGGATTCGATATCAAGGTGATTATCTGGCTCATCAAGTAATAATACTGCTGGTGGTTTTGGGCTGTGTGTTAAAGCCAATAACGTTGCTTTTAATTGCTCGCCACCACTGAGTTTTTCAAGTGGTAGTAAAGATTTATCACCTCTAATTCTCAACATTCCAAGACGCGTTCGCCATTGCTCGACAGAAATCGCGGGTTGATATTGGTGTAGTGCTTGTGCAAGTGGCAATGTTTTATCAAGTAAAGCAAGATGTTGGTCAAGGTAACAATAGTCTTTGTTGAGACGAAACTCACCAGAAAGTGGTACAAATTGTTCGATCAAGCATTTTAGTAATGTTGATTTTCCACAGCCATTTTTACCTTTAATATGCCAATGCTCATTGCCGTAAGCTGAAAATGAAATAGGGTGCTGATAACCATATGGAAGTTGAAGATTATTAACAAATACATTTAAACGATGGCCATCACTTTGATAATTCAATACCATTTTTTGCTGATGAACATGTGCTTTTTCCTCATCGATACCTTGCTTTTGAGATTGCATATCATCAATTACGCGTTGATGTCGTTTTGCTACGGCAGATTGGCGTTGTTCTGCTCTGTTTTTTTGCATATCCAGTAAAAGTAGGCACTGAGAGCCACTTTGCCTAATTGATTCGCCTTGTCGTTTCCGTTGTGCTGCTTTTTGCAATGTTGCTTGTTGCTGGCGTTTCTCATTTTTAATTTGGCTGTTTAGTCGATCACTTGCGGCTTCCAATGATGTTATTTCCGCACTTTTTTGTGCCTCATATAACGTATAATTTCCACCATATTCTGATAAGCCTTTCTCACTTAACTCAAGAATGGTATCAGCATACGAAAGCAGGTTTCGATTGTGGCTAACAATAAGAGAGCCAGCTTTGTGCTGAGCTAATTGTTTTATTAGCCATTGTTGTCCTTGATAATCAAGATGGTTATCTGGCTCATCTAACAGTAGAAAGCTCTCTTCACATAAAAAAGCGCGACAAAGTGCTAAACGTGTTTGTTCTCCACCACTTAGATGCGCAATAGGGGTATCTAATGCGACGGGAAGTTGTGCTGAATCTAATAAATTCTGCCACATGACAGGGAGTTGCCATTTGCCATCGAGTAACTCAATATCTTCTAATGTGGCAATACCGTCATCAACGCGTTGGAATGCTTGATAAATTTCATGAACATCTAACGCTTGAGCAAGTGTATCACCCTGTAATCGCGTTAATTGATCAACGTGAACAAAAGGCATATTCCAATTAATTTGACCCGAAGTCGGTAATATTTTTTGTGCTAATAATCTTAATAGTACAGACTTTCCTTTACCGTTATGGCCAATTAATGCATTTTGCTGACAAGTCAGTGAGCGAGTTAATGGTGGAAAAAGAGCTTGTTGATTAAATTCGACAGTAAGTTGTGAAAAATGACTGGCTATTGTCATCATCGACCTCCTAAGAGAAATAGGTGGCAGACAGCCGAGATCTTTTTTCTAGATGCGACGAAATAAATTATTGTCTGCCAGTAACAGAAAATGAATACCTAAAAGGTATTTGAAATAATTTTCTGGCAGAATTTAGTTCATCGTAGGGAAGTGCCTTCTTAAAAAGAGAAATAATTGGAGTGATAACGCGCGTATTTAAACATGAATAAAGATAAACAACAAGCGCCGAATAAGGTTATCTTTGTGTGGTTCTTATTTTATGTGCTTTTATTCTAAACATTATACGTTTATAAATCGATGATATATTAATATAGGCAATGCAAGCTAAAGGAATACCGTAGAATAATGTGCCGTAAGCCATACCAATATGTGGAACATTAAAATAATCGCTGTGCTGTGGAATTAAATAGAGATAGTTAATTTCATTTAAATATTGGGGCGTTAATCCACCGTAAGGGACTAGAAACTTAAAAATCATGACAGAAAAAAGGCACAGCATAAAATTTAAAACTAATAGTGCAGAATAGAATAAATTCTTTCCCATTTCTTCTTTAGTTTTCACTTGATAACCACTGATAATTCGATTAGCAACAATTACAGCATAAAGCCAAATAATCAGGTTTTCATCACCCATAATCATACTATTGATAATAAGAGCAAATATCCCATAAAAAGGAATAAGAGCAAAAACAAGCTTAGTACGAGCAAATGCAGCCATAAAAACACCTGAATGCACGAGAATAAATTCAAATAAAAATAAAGCGGTTAGATTATAAATTGTTTGAACTGAGAAATGTTCAGGAAACCACCAAACGGTAATAATAAAAGCGATATATAAAAGTTGTGTGGCATAGTCAAATAATGAAAAAAAGAGTTGTACCCCTTGTTGTAATGGAGTTAGTGGAGGGCGTTTTGCTGATGTGGTTTCTATAAAGGACGAAAAAATAGGATCATCATATTGCTGACGCTTATTTTTTTGCAAAAGAGCGTGTTGTTTTTTTTGTGTTATTTCCTTTTGGGTAGCAACTTTGCTCTTTGGTGTCTTTGCCATAATTTTCTTTAATCGTTCATCTGCAAATAAGGGGCGTATAAAGTGTCTTTAATAAAAAACAAGATGAATATTATGAAAGAAAGGGATATTTAATAACTTGATATCCCTTTAAATTTAGATAAAAAATTAAGGCTTAGTGGCAATTAATATGGCACGTTTTGGTGCGGGATAACCTTCAACAGTTTTTGTTTTATCATCAGCATCTAAAAAAGCATCTAATGAATCTGTTACCATCCAATCTGTTTTACGTTGCTCATCAAGTGATGTCGTATTTTCATCAACAATACGCACATCTTTAAAACCACATTTTTCTAGCCAAACCTTTAGCATTTTTGCAGATGGAATAAAGTACACGTTACGCATTTGTGCATAACGCTCACCAGGGATCAGGCATTGAAATTCATCACCATCAACAACAAGGCTTTCTAACACTAATTCGCCACCAGAAACTAATTGGTTTTTTAATTGCCATAAATGATCAAGTGGTGAACGGCGATGATAAAGTACACCCATTGAGAATACAGTATCGAAGGCATTTAATTCTGGCATTTGCTCAATACCAACAGGAATTAAATGTGCGCGTTGGTCATTACCTAATAATTTTCTGACAGCTTCAAATTGGCATAAGAAAAGTTGAGTAGGATCGATCCCTACAACAAATTCTGCGCCTTCACCTAACATCCGCCACATATGATAGCCACTGCCACAACCAACATCTAATACTAAACGGCCTTCAAGCGGTGAAAGATGGGGTAAAACACGATCCCATTTCCAATCAGAGCGCCATTCTGTATCGATATTGACGCCATAAAGTGAAAATGGACCTTTACGCCACGGCATTAAATTTTTTAAAACGTTACTTAATCCTAGTTGCTCGCCAGCACTTAATGCTGGAGTGTGTTGAGCAATCACACCATTTTTCAAATCAATCTCAGTAGGCGTAATTTCTGGCAAACCATCGAGCATTCTTTCCCAAGAAGAAAAGTGACCGTGTAACGCATTTGATCGCCATTCTGATAATTGAGCCGGTAATGTATCTAACCAATGAAATAAGCGCTCATCTTGCGCAATAAGTTGATAAAACGAGCCAAAATTAATCATTAATTATTGCCTTTAATCGCTAAAAGAGAGCCGAAATTAAAACATTGGAACCAAACTTCTGTATGTGGAAAACCTGCATTATGTAAGCGAGCTTTATGCGTTTCAACAGAATCGGTCAGCATAACATTTTCTAACATGCTACGTTTTTGGCTAATTTCTAATTCGCTGTAACCGTTAGCACGTTTGAAATCATGGTGCATATTAAACAACAACTCACCAATTTCTTTATCTTCAAAACTGAATTTTTCAGAAAGCACTAACACGCCACCGGGATTAAGACCTTGGTAAATTCGGTTTAATAATATTTGGCGATCGTTCGGCGCTAAGAATTGTAAGGTGAAATTAAGCACTACCATTGAGGCATTATTAATTTCGATATCAAGAATATCACCTTCAATAATATCAACGGGTGTATCTGCTTTATAGGCATCAATATGGCGCTGACAGCGTTCTACCATGGCAGGTGAATTATCAACACCAATAATTTTACAGCCAGCAGCATCAATATTACGACGCATGGAAAGGGTTGCTGCACCTAAAGAACAGCCTAAATCATAGACTTGGCTATTGGGCGTAACAAAGCGACCTGCAAGCATACCAATCATGGAGATGATATTAGAATAACCTGGTACTGAGCGTTTTATCATATCAGGAAACACTTCAGCGACTTTTTCATCAAAGCGCCAGTCACCAAGGTTAGCAATAGGTGTCGCAAATAAGCTGTCTTGTTGTGATGATTTTGAATTCGACATAACTAAAATAGGTTTAAGGAATAAAAGAAGCAAGCATTCTACCAGAAGCGACGGTGCTCACAAAGTTGCATTATTTAGAAAGAAATTGGAAAAAATAAATAAACCTTTTTGATACCTTGCCGTTATTAGACACAACAGCAAGGATGTCGGTTTTGATCATGGATGATCATGTTATTCCCGCGAGGACTTAGTAATAAAAGGAAAAGATTTGTATCCAAGGAAGGAAATAAATATTAGCAATGATCATCAATACCATCGATAAATAAGTGGCTGCCATACCTGAACGGCGCCAGCGAAGTTCACGGTGTTTTAATCCATAAGAGTGTAAAAAGCGACCTGCGATTAAAATTGAGCCACAGATGTGCACCATCCAAACAAAAGCACCATTCATTTCCATGACCAGTAATAAGATCATGGAAATCGGAATATATTCTACCGCATTGCCGTGAACACGGATGGCTGTTTGTAATTCATAAAAGCCACCATCGCCATAAGCAACCCGATATTGTGTTCTGAGTTTTACGACATTGAGGGACAATTTAATCAATAATAGTGCGCCCAGTACGATGTAAAGCGAGCTAACCATCTTTTCTCCATTGCCAAAGCCAAAAAACGGCGAATTTAATGATAAACCTCAAAGCGACTTCTGTCGCTATAAATAATTATTATTAATTAATTGTTTGGGGATTAGCAAATCCTTGAAAAGATGTATCATATAAACTAGGTCTATACTCTTATCTCCAGGAAGAATTTTCGTTATAATGTCTGCCTTTTTTTGACACTACTCGAAAAAGACTATTGCCAAAATTTCCGCAGCAGAAAGCACAACAAGCTGAGTAAAAGGATATTGTATGCGTACTAATTATTGTGGGCAGTTGAATAGCGCCCATGTGGGCCAAAAAGTGACTCTTTGTGGTTGGGTTAACCGTCGCCGTGACTTAGGTGGACTTATCTTTATTGATATGCGAGATCGCGAAGGTATTGTTCAAGTCTTCTTTGACCCAGAGCAGAAAGAGGCATTTTCTCAGGCTTCAGAACTGCGTAATGAATTTTGTATTCAAGTCACAGGAACAGTACGCGCTCGTCCTGATAGCCAAGTTAATAAAAATATGGCAACAGGTGAAATTGAGTTAGCGGCAGAATCTCTGTCTATTTTTAACCGTTCAGAGCCATTACCGTTAGATAGCAATCAAACAAATACCGAAGAGCGTCGTTTAACATATCGTTATTTAGACCTGCGTCGCCCTGAAATGTCAGATCGCTTAAAAACCCGTGCTAAAATCACAAGCTTTGTTCGCCGTTTTATGGATGGTGAAGGTTTCCTTGATGTTGAAACCCCTATGCTGACTAAAGCGACACCAGAAGGTGCGCGTGACTATTTAGTGCCAAGTCGTGTACATAAAGGTAAATTCTACGCATTACCTCAATCACCACAGCTTTTTAAACAGCTGTTAATGATGTCTGGCTTTGATCGTTACTATCAAATCGTAAAATGCTTCCGCGATGAAGACTTACGTGCTGACCGTCAGCCTGAATTTACCCAGATCGATGTTGAAACCTCTTTCATGAGTGCAGATCAAGTGCGCGAAGTGATGGAGCGTATGATCCATGCATTATGGTTAGATATTCTTAATGTCGATTTAGGTGCGTTCCCAGTAATGACTTTTGCTGAAGCAATGCGTCGTTATGGTTCAGACAAACCAGATTTACGTAACCCAATGGAACTTAAAGACATCGCTGATTTAGTCAAAGATGTTGAGTTTAGCGTATTTGCACAAGCTGCCAACGATGAAAAATGCCGTGTTATCGCATTGCGTGTACCGGGTGGTGCAGCATTAACCCGTAAAAATATTGACGAATATACACAGTTTGTTGGTATTTACGGTGCTAAAGGTCTTGCGTGGATGAAAGTCAACGAAAGCGCGAAAGGCATTGAAGGTGTACAAAGCCCTATCGCTAAATTCCTGACTAACGATGTTGTTAACGCTATTTTGGAAACAACTGGCGCAACAGATGGCGATTTAATCTTCTTTGGTGCGGGTCGTAAAGGCACAATGAGTGATGCGATGGGCGCTCTGCGTCTAAAAGTCGGTCGTGATCTTGAACTGACTGATTTAAATGCATGGAAACCATTGTGGGTCATCGACTTCCCAATGTTTGAAGAAGATGAAGAAACTGGTAGCTTAAGTGCGATGCACCATCCATTTACTTCACCAAAAGACTTATCACCAGCTGAATTGACTGCACATCCGGTAGGTGCTGTGGCAAATGCTTATGATATGGTGATTAATGGTTATGAAGTGGGTGGCGGTTCAGTGCGTATTCACCGTAATGAAATGCAGCAAGCGGTATTTAGCATTTTAGGTATTACACCGAATGAGCAACAAGAGAAATTTGGTTTCTTATTAGATGCACTTAAATTTGGTACTCCACCACATGCAGGTTTAGCATTTGGTTTAGACCGTTTAGTGATGTTGTTGACAGGTACTGATAACATCCGTGATGTTATTGCTTTCCCTAAAACAACAGCCGCTGCGTGTTTAATGACTAATGCACCAAGCTTTGCTAATGAAGATTCTTTAAAAGAGTTAGCGATTGCAGTCACTCAAAAAGAAGTTAGCGAAGATAAAGAGTAAATGATGAAATATAAGCGCCCGATATCCGTTTTAGTTGTTATTTATGCAAAAAAGACCAAACGGGTGCTTATGCTAAAGCGTCGAGATGATCCTGATTTCTGGCAATCTGTGACTGGCAGTTTAGAAGAGGGTGAAACGCCTTTTCAAACGGCGTTGCGTGAAGTGCAAGAAGAAGTTGGAATTGATATCATAAAAGAAAATCTTGAGCTGGTGGATTGCCATCGCTCAATTCTTTTTGAAATTTTTGCACATTTTCGGCATCGTTATGCACCAGATGTTACTCATTGTCAGGAACATTGGTTTACGTTAGCACTGCCCGCAGAGCGAGATATTGTGCTAACTGAGCATTCGCAATACCAATGGTTAGACGCGTCACTGGCGGCAAAATTAACAAAATCCGCCAGTAATCAGCAAGCGATTGAAGAATTTGTTATTTAATGATTAGACCACGTTTGGAGATATTTCATGGCAGGTCATAGTAAATGGGCCAATACAAAACACCGTAAAGCAGCGCAAGATGCGAAACGCGGTAAAATTTTCACTAAAATCATCCGTGAACTAGTTACAGCAGCACGTTTAGGTGGTGGTGATCCTGCAACTAACCCGCGTTTACGTGCGGCAGTTGATAAAGCATTATCGAACAACATGACTCGTGACACCTTAAATCGTGCAATTGCACGAGGTGTGGGTAATGATGAAAACGATAATATGGAAACCATCATTTATGAAGGCTATGGCCCAGCAGGTACTGCTGTGATGGTTGAATGCTTAAGTGATAATCGTAACCGTACTGTTTCCGATGTTCGCCATGCATTTACCAAAACAGGTGGTAACTTAGGAACTGATGGTTCTGTATCTTATCTGTTTACCAAAAAAGGTGTAATTTCATACGCACCAGGTGTTGATGAAGATGCCGTTATGGAAGCAGCGTTAGAAGCAGGTGCTGACGACGTTGAAACCTTTGATGATGGCGCTATTGATGTTTACACTACACCAGAATCTTTTGGTGAAGTAAAAGATGCAATGGATGCAGCAGGTTTTGTTGCTGAATCAGCAGAAGTTTCAATGATCCCATCGACTAAAGCTGAATTAGATATTGAAACTGCACCAAAATTAATGCGTCTTATCGATATGTTAGAAGACAGTGATGACGTGCAAGAAGTATATCACAACGGTGATATCTCAGACGAAGTTGCAAAACAACTGGAAGATATCCTGTAATCGTTCTAACGATTATCGAAAATAACGGTGTTTAACGCTGTTATTAAAAGTGCGAAGAGAAGAGCAGAGCAGATTTTTTTGCTCTTTTCTCTCGCCATCGACCATATCGGCAACAGGAATTGATATGGCTATCATTCTAGGTATAGACCCCGGTTCGCGTGTTACAGGCTATGGCGTAATTCGACAGCAAGGGCGTCAACTTATCTATTTGGGAAGCGGTTGTATTCGTACACAAGTTCCCGATCTCCCCAATCGACTTAAGCGCATTTATGCTGGTGTTAGCGAAATTATTACTCAGTTTTCGCCGGATGTGTTTGCCGTTGAACAAGTGTTTATGGCTAAAAATGCTGACTCCGCATTAAAACTGGGGCAAGCGCGAGGTGTAGCGATACTCGCAGCCGTAAACAATGATTTACCTGTTTTTGAATATGCGGCTCGCCAAGTTAAACAAACCGTTGTGGGTACGGGTGCCGCTGAAAAAAGCCAAGTACAACATATGGTGCGCTCAATACTAAAACTATCTGCGGCACCACAATCAGATGCTGCTGATGCTTTGGCGATTGCTATCACGCATTGTCATTTTAACCAAAATTTATTACGTGTGGGTGATCCTCGATTAGTGTTAACACGAGGTCGGTTAAGATAAGTTGTTATCTTGGTAAATGTCTTTGGTTTTTTACAGGCTGGATATACGTCCAGCTTTTTTTATGTTATAAACTTGACGTAATTATATTTGCGGAGGCGTTAGGGTGATAGGTCGTATCAGAGGAATTATTCTTGAAAAACAGCCACCAGTGGTGCTGATCGAGGCAGGTAATGGTGTGGGTTATGAAATCAATATGCCAATGACCTGTTTTTATGAATTGCCTGATATTGGTCAAGAAGCCATTATCTACACGCAATTTATCGTACGTGAAGATGCTCAATTACTTTATGGTTTTAACCAAAAACAAGAGCGCGCACTCTTTCGTGAATTAATTAAAGTGAATGGTGTAGGGCCTAAACTCGCATTAGCCATTCTATCTGGCATGTCTGCTCGCCAATTTGTAACCGCGATTGAAAATGAATCTATCACTTCACTAGTGAAATTACCGGGTGTAGGTAAGAAAACAGCTGAGCGTTTAGTTGTTGAAATGAAAGATCGCTTTAAAGGTCTTAATGGTGATTTATTCGAAAATAGTGACATCGAATTACCAGAAAGTACTTCACCTAAAGCACCAAAAGCGGCAGATATTGAAGCCGAAGCCTCTGCTGCATTAATCGCATTAGGCTATAAACCACAAGAAGCTGCAAAAATGATCAGCAAAGTGGCAAAACTGGGTACAGATAGCGAGACGCTTATCAAAGAAGCGTTGCGCGCGGCTATTTAGGAGTAACACATTGTGATTGAAGCAGATCGCCTGATTTCAGCAGAAATTCAACAACCTGAAGAAGAAATTATTGATAGGGCGATACGTCCTAAATCTCTTGCCGAATATGTTGGGCAACCGCAAGTTCGTGAACAAATGGAGATTTTTATTCAGGCGGCTAAATTGCGTCATGATGCGCTCGATCATTTGCTTATCTTTGGACCTCCTGGATTAGGTAAAACCACATTGGCAAATATCATTGCTAATGAAATGGGGGTTAATTTACGCACGACATCAGGTCCTGTGCTTGAAAAAGCGGGTGATCTAGCTGCAATGCTAACTAATCTTGAGCCTCACGACGTATTATTTATTGATGAAATTCATCGTCTTTCACCCGTTGTTGAAGAAATTCTTTATCCAGCAATGGAAGATTATCAACTTGATATCATGATTGGTGAAGGGCCTGCGGCTCGTTCAATTAAAATTGACCTACCTCCATTTACCTTAGTGGGTGCAACCACAAGAGCTGGCTCTTTAACATCGCCATTGCGTGACCGTTTTGGTATTGTTCAACGTCTTGAGTTTTATAATGTTGACGATCTTCAACATATTGTTTCTCGTAGTGCCAGTTTTATGGGATTAGAGATGACAGACGAAGGTGCTCGTCAAATTGCGATGCGTTCACGAGGCACACCGCGTATTACTAACCGATTATTGCGCCGTGTGAGAGACTTTGCCCAAGTAAAGGGTAATGGTGCCATTGATGAAGAGATTGCTTCTAAAGCGCTTGATATGTTGAATGTGGATGCGGCAGGCTTTGATTATTTAGATCGTAAACTCCTTTTTGCCATCATTGATAAATTTATGGGTGGCCCCGTAGGATTAGATAACCTTGCAGCAGCTATTGGTGAAGAGCGTGAAACCATAGAAGATGTATTAGAGCCTTATTTAATTCAGCAAGGTTTTATTCAGCGCACACCACGAGGCCGTGTTGCCACTAATCATGCCTATCGTCATTTTAATCGAATTATGGAAGATTAATTTCTTATCATCATTAGAAAATAGATAAAAAATACCCCTCGGTGAAATAATTAACAACGAGGGGTATTTTTTTATCCAAACTTAATTTGTTATCTTACTGTTTAGTAGGTGAAAATAAACTCAAGATAAATAGGCAACTCGCTGCTAAAACTACAGACGGGCCAGCTGGAGTGTCATAGAAAGCTGAGAAGGTTAAACCGCCTGTAATGGCTAACATACCAACCGCGATTGCAATCAGAGCCATTTGTTCTGGAGAACGAGCAAAACGACGTGCTGTTGCAGCAGGGATGATCAGTAACGAGGTAATGATCAGCGCACCGACAAACTTCATGGCTAAACCAATGGTTAATGCGGTGATCATCATTAGCTTTAAGCGTTCTCGTTGAATATTCACACCATCAACAAATGCCATATCTTGATTAATTGTCATGGAAAGTAGTGGACGCCATGAGCGAATAATCACAAATAAAACAATCACAACACCAATAAAAATACTGATAACGTCTTGATAGTTTACAGACAGCAAATCACCAAACAGATAAGCCATTAAATCAACACGTACATTCGACATTAAACTAACAACCACAAGCCCTAAAGAAAGCGCACTGTGTGCCATGATCCCTAAAAGAGTATCAACAGAAAGTTGAGGTTTTAATTCTAACCAGACCAACAAAATAGCGAGGAGAAGCGTGACTGCAATCACAGCATAAAAAGGCTCGATGTTAAACAGCAAACCAAAAGCAACACCAAGTAGTGAGGCGTGAGCTAAAGTATCACCAAAATAAGACATACGACGCCAAACGACAAAAGAGCCCAAAGGGCCCGCCGCCATTGCTAAGAGCATACCGGCAATCCAACCCGGTAACAGCAACTCAATCATGACGACACTCCTTACTATGCTGGTGATGATGACGATAAATACCAAGTTGTTCAGCACCACGGCTTCCAAACATGGCAATAAATTCAGGGTGAGAAGAAACAACGTCAGGTGTACCCGAACAGCAAATATGACCATTTAAACAGAGGACTTCGTCTGTTTTTGCCATCACAAGATGAAGATCATGAGAAACCATCAATATGGCACAACCTAATTCATGACGAAGCTGATTAATTAAATCATAAAGTGCTAATTGACCATTAACATCAACACCTTGAGTGGGTTCATCTAAAACTAAAAGTTGGGGCTGATTAAGCAACGCTCTTGCTAACAATACACGTTGAGACTCACCACCAGAAAGTTTCTGCATAGGTTGATCGATTAATTTAGCCGCATTAACGCGTTCTAAAGCAGGGAGAATATCTTTATCATGAACACCCGGTTTTAGTGTCATAAACCGTTTAACGGTGAGTGGCATTGTGGGATCAAGATAAAGTTTTTGTGGTACATAGCCCACTCGTAGCGCGTTTTGACGCTCAACTTTTCCTGAGGTTGGATTTAATAAACCAAGAACTAAACGGATAACCGTAGATTTACCTGCACCATTAGGGCCAAGTAAAGTAAGAATACGGCCTGCTTTTAGATCAAAAGAGATATCTTTTAAAATTTCTCTTTCACCAAAAGAAACACAAACCGATTTTAAACAAATCAAGTCAGACATAAAATTAGCACTTGCAGAATCATTGAAACGTTATAATATAACATTTCCAATGATGATTCACGAGAATTCTTCCTATGTTACATAAAAACAACAAATTTGCGCATCGTTTTTTATTGAAATCATTTTTAACGACAGCGATGATAAGCTCATTCAGTGCTTCAGTGCAGGCTGATGTTGTCGTTTCCATCAGACCACTAGGATTTATTGCTGCGGCTATCGCTGATGGAGTAACACCAACGGAGGTTTTATTACCAGATGGGGCATCTCCACACGATTATGCATTAAAACCCTCTGATTTGAAAAAAATTACTTCCGCAGACCTGATGGTATGGGTGGGGCCTGATATGGAAGTATTTTTAGATAAGCCATTAAACAGACTTACTGACAATCATAAGTTGGCTTTAGCGGAAACTGACGAAATAAAGTCACTTTTATTGAAAGATGATGATGACAATGTGCATAAACATGAGGAAAATCACGAACATCATTCTCACGGTGATTATAATATGCACATCTGGTTATCACCAGAAATTGCGTTGTCGTCTGCAAAACAGATCCACCAAAGGTTAATTACACTCTATCCAGATAAAAAAGAACTTCTGGACGTAAACCTAGGTAAATTCAGCGAACAACTCAAGCAAACTGATAAGAATCTTGTTAATATTCTGTCGCCTGTGAGAAATAAGGGTTATTTTGTCTTTCATGATGCTTATGGCTACTTCGAAAAACATTATAATTTAAAGCCGTTAGGTCATTTTACGATCAACCCTGAAATACAGCCAGGTGCGCAGAAATTACATCAAATACGAACACAGTTGGTTGAGCAAAAAGCAACCTGCATTTTTGCTGAGCCACAATTTAGGCCGACAGTAATAGAAACAGTGGCGAAAGGCACTGGGGTTAAAATGGGTGTATTAGACCCCCTAGGAAGTGGGATTGCTCTAACTCAAGAGAGCTATGTAAAATTCCTTACCCAACTAGCTAACCAATATGCGAGCTGCCTGAATGAAACACAATAAGGAATTAAGAGCGTGCAGCAGAAGAAATCCATTGCACAGGTATATTTAAGTTTACCACTCCCACATAAGATCATGCTTGGTTCGTTAACTGCAGCAACCTTGGCCGTCGCAATTTGGCGGCCTGTGGTACTTCAAAATGAACAAAGCCGAGAAGTTCCAGTCAGCATTCAAATGCCTCTTGCCAATCAAGGCGAAAATACCGATGACATTATCACTGATAGTAGTGATCAGCTTACCAATGAAGGATTAGTTGATACTGATGATGGCACTGATACAAGCACTGCGGTTGCGCAAGTTCCCCATACTTATATTGTTTCTAGTGGCGATTCATTAAGTTCAATTCTGACTCAGTTTGGTATTGATTCTGCGGATATCGCGACTATCTCTAATCAAAATAAAGATCTTAGAAACCTCAAAATAGGGCAACCTATTAGCTGGGAACTTGATGATAATGGATTGCTTCAAGAATTAAGCTGGGGTGTTTCTCGTCGCGAAACTCGCGTTTATACCCGTACCGAAACGGGTTTTAAAGAAACAAAAGAGTTTCAAAAAGGTGAATGGAAGAACAGTGTAACCACAGGTGTTATTCGTGGGAGTTTTTCTGTCAGTGCAACAAATGCAGGTTTAACCAATGCTGAAGCACGCGCCGTTACCAAAGCATTACAGTGGCAAGTGGACTTTAAAAAATTACAAAGTGGTGACCAATTTGCGGCACTATTTTCTCGTGAAGTGCTTGATGGGCGTACCGAGCAAAGTGAGCTAGTTGGTGTCCGTTTACGTAGTGCGGGTAAAGATTATTATGCGTTCCTTGCTGAAGATGGTCGTTTCTACGATAGCCAAGCGGGTGGATTAGAACGTGGATTTATGCGTTTCCCAACTGTGAAGCAATTTAGAGTTTCCTCTCAATTTAACCCTCGTCGTATTAACCCTGTTACGGGGCGTTTAGCTGCACATAAAGGTGTTGATTTTGCGATGCCAGTAGGTACTCCAGTATTAGCAACAGGAGATGGTGAAGTTATTGTGGCTAAATACAGTGGTGCTGCAGGTAACTTTATCGCTATTCGTCATGGTAGCCAATACACAACACGTTATATGCACTTACGTCAATTATTGGTAAAACCAGGACAGCGTGTTAAGCGTGGCGATAGAATTGCGTTATCAGGAAATACAGGGCGTTCTACGGGGCCTCATTTACATTATGAAATGTGGATCAACCAACAAGCAGTCAATCCATTAACGGCAACATTGCCTCGCGCTGACGGTTTAACAGGTAAAGATAAACAAGAATATCTTGCTAAAGTAAAAGAGATTAAACCTCAGTTAGTGCTAGCCGATTGACAATAAACACGATTTTAAAGACATAAAAGCGGATGATTGATATCATCCGTTTTTGTTTTAATGTTTTTTACGCCTATTAGGGGTATCAATTCAGAGAATTATCTGATGAATAAAGAAAAAGATACAGATAGCAAAGCGGGTTATGTGCCCACTTTTCACCGTGCGTATTTGCATCCTCGTCATTGGGGAACTTGGCTAGGTGCAGGTGTATTAAGTGTATTGGCTTATATGCCAGTAAAATGGCGTGATCCCTTTCTTGCTTCTATTGGCCGTTTTGTTGGACGTAAAGCGAAAAGCGCAAGACGTCGTGCAGATATCAACTTGAGATACTGTTTTCCAACATGGAATAAAACGCAACGTGAAAATGTACTCGACAGTATGTTTGAAACTGCCCCCCAATCCTTTGTGATGTTAGCAGAGCTTTGTTTAAGAGGCCCTGAGCGTATATTAAAACGCACATCTTGGCAGGGGCTAGAAATTATTGAGCGTTTTAAAGCGCAAGGCCGTAATGTCATTTTTATGGTGCCTCATGGCTGGGCAGTTGATATCCCTGCAATGCTATTAGCATCAACAGGTCAGAAGATGGCCGCGATGTTTCACCACCAAAAAGATCCTGTTGCTGATTATTTATGGAATAAAGCACGTCATCATTTTGATGGTCGATTACATTCACGCGAAGCAGGTATTAAGCCTTTTATTTCTTCTGTGCGACAAGGTTACTGGGGCTATTATCTGCCCGACCAAGATCACGGTGCAGAGCATAGCCAATTTGTCGATTTTTTCGGTACTTATAAAGCGACATTACCCGCGATTGGGCGGTTAATGAAAGTATGCCGAGCTGCTATCGTACCGTTGTTCCCAGTGTATTGTCATAAAACACATCAGCTTAGTATTATTGTTCGTGAACCAATGGATGATATTGAAGATAAAGATGATGCGTACATTGCACGCAGAATGAATGAAGAGTTAGAAGCACTAGTGACACCAACGCCAGAGCAATATACGTGGATCTTAAAATTACTTAAGACACGTAAAGAGGGTGAAATAGAGCCTTATGCACGTGAGAATATCCTAGACTAGTTCTTGCACAAGAAATAACCAAATAAAAAATGGGCACTTAATAAAGTGCCCATTTTGTTATTAATATTTAAGACTCTGAGTTATTCAACAGTCAAAATACGGCATGTATTGGTGCTACCGACTGTGCCCATTTGGTCACCTTGAGTGACTAGCACTAAATCACCTGAAACTAAGAAACCTTTATCACGCAAACGACCAATTGCTTCATTAGCAGCGGCAATACCGTCAGTGTGAGTACTACAATAAACGGGGGTTACGCCACGATAAAGTGCAGTCTGATTCAATGTTTTCTCATGACGAGACATTGAGAAAATAGGTAAGCCTGTACTGATACGAGACATCATGCGTGCAGTACGACCTGATTCAGTCATCGCAATAATCGCATTAACGCCTTTCATATGGTTAGCTGCATACATTGTAGACATTGCAATGGCTTCTTCCACTGTATCAAACACCATATCTAAACGGTGCTTAGAAACATTGGCAGCTGGCATTTTCTCAGCACCTAAGCAGACTTGCGCCATTGAAGCGACTGTTTCTGCTGGATATTGTCCAGCAGCTGTTTCTGCTGAAAGCATAACAGCATCAGTACCATCCAATACGGCGTTAGCAACGTCCATTACTTCGGCACGAGTTGGCATTGGATTTGTTATCATGGATTCCATCATTTGAGTCGCAGTGATAACGACACGATTAAGCTGACGAGCACGACGAATTAATTTTTTCTGTACGCCAACCAACTCAGGATCACCAATTTCAACGCCTAAATCGCCACGAGCAACCATCACCACATCTGAAGCTAGAATGATTTCATCAATGATTTCATCATTAGCAACCGCTTCAGCTCGTTCTACTTTTGAAACGATTTGGCATTCACAGCCAGCATCACGGGCTAAACGGCGGGCAAGGTTAAGATCTTCGCCAGTTCTTGGGAATGAAACGGCAAGGTAATCAACACCAATTTTTGCAGCAGTGATGATATCTTGCTTATCTTTTTCTGTTAACGCATCAGCGGAGAGACCACCACCCAGTTTGTTAATCCCTTTATTGTTAGATAAAGGACCGCCCACAGTCACTTCAGTAAAGACTTTTAAACCATCCACTTTAAGGACTTTTAACTGAACGCGACCATCATCAAGAAGTAAAATATCGCCTGGAACCACATCGGCTGGTAAGCCTTTATAATCAATACCCACTTGATTTTGATTGCCTTCGCCTTTTTCTAGCGCCGCATCAAGCAAGAATTTATCACCGACATTCAGGAAAACTTTTCCGTCTTTAAAGGTAGATACACGGATTTTAGGGCCTTGTAAATCCCCGAGAATAGCAACATGGCGACCTAATCTTGCTGCAATTTCACGCGTACGATTAGCACGAGCAAGATGATCTTCCGCAGAACCATGAGAGAAATTTAATCGAACAACATTCGCGCCAGCAATAATAATTTTTTCTAAGTTATTATCACGATCTGTTGCTGGGCCTAAGGTGGTAACAATTTTTGTTCTTCTGAGCCGTCTGGACATGTATTACTCCGTTGACCTTGAACGAAAGGTGTTGGCAATTGGATAAAACAGAAATCAGACTGTGTTTTACCCAATATGTTAAGTGAAACGCTTCAAGCTAATTGCAACATACACTACTGTTTTCATTATATGCGAGAGTTAGCTCGCAGATATGCTACCATTTTTCAAAAACTTATCTAGTCAGGGGCACAATTGGAAGTGTGACTATACTAACAGAATAATTAAAAACGGTTACTTATCAAACCGTGAATCACGTAAAGCTTCTTTGACGCGCTTCAAGTTATCTCTGAATTTTGGTCCTCGGCGTAAAATAAATCCTGTTGCAAGAACATCAATAATAGTGAGTTGTGCAAGGCGGGAGATCATTGGCATGTAGATATCAGTATCTTCAGGCACATCAAGCAAGATGGGAAGGGTTGCTTCAGAGGCTAAAAGAGAGCCCGGAGTTGTAATAGCAATAACCGCTGCATCGTTTTCGCGTGCGATTTTGGCAATTTCAACTAAATTTTTAGTACGTCCTGTATGTGAAATAATAACGACCACATCACCATCAGTACTATTTATGCAACTCATACGTTGCATAACAACATCATCAAAATAAGTGACAGGAATATTAAAACGAGAAAACTTATTCATGGCATCGTGAGCAACGGCTGCTGATGCACCTAAACCAAAAAAAGAGATTTTTTTAGCTTGCGTCAAAATATCAACTGCACGATTGATCGCTGCGATATCAATATTGTTTTTAACGTTTTCAAGTCCTGCCATTGCTGATTCAAAAATTTTATTGGTATAAGAAGAGACAGTATCGGAATCATCAATATTACGATTTACATAAGGCGTACCGTTGGCAATGCTTTGTGCTAATTGTAATTTGAAATCAGGAAATCCTTTTGTTGCCATACGTCGGCAAAATCGATTAACAGTCGGCTCACTGACATCAGCCGTTTTAGCCATTAAGGCAATGCTTGAATGGATAACTGTTTGTGGCGCAGTTAAAACAGCCTCTGCGACTTTTTTTTCTGATTTACTCAAGATGTCCAGATTAGACTGAACCCTTTCCAATATATTCATTAAATATACAGATCCTTGGCTTTGCCAATTTCAATAAAAGGAGAAATCTATAACGGTTTTATGAAAATATACTACGCAAAGAACAAGGCTTGCAGTGTAAACCATCGGTAAACAGGGCTTTTTTCGTTAAAGTATGACGTGTGTCTAACTTTCAAAGCTGAAAACAAGAAACAAAACTGTTGTAAAGTTACAAGAAAGGATAAAACGCTAGGCATAAAATGAAGCATTACAATATGTATGGTAAGTTAAAGACTAATATGTGCAAGTGTATTTACTGAATACATCCAAAAGAGTACATTAATACAAAATTCTGTAACAAAATTACAAAATCTCATCATGAGGAGACGTTCTATGGCAGCGATATCGACTGCTCAGGCCTGTGATCTGGTTATCTTCGGTACGAAAGGGGATCTAGCACGCCGTAAGCTCATTCCATCATTATATCAATTGGAGAAAGCAGGATATATTCACCCTGACTCTCGCATTATTGGTGTCGGTCGTGCTGATTGGGATGTTGAGGCATATAAAAATGTCGCTCATGAAGCGTTAAAAACCTTTTTAAAAGAAGAAATTAACCCTGAAATTTGGCAGCGTTTAAGTGATCGCTTAGATTTTTGTAATCTTGATGTTAATGAAACCGACCATTTCATTGAGTTATCAAAGCATCTAAAACAAGATAAATTACCCGCTATCTATTATTTTGCTATGCCTCCAAGTACCTTTAGCGCGATGTGTCAGGGACTAGGTCATGCAAAATTAAATAAAGAGCCTAATCGTGTCGTAATGGAAAAACCATTAGGGACAGATTTAGCGTCTTCTGTTTCTATTAACGATAGCGTGGCGAAATACTTTAAAGAGACTCAAATTTATCGTATTGACCACTATTTAGGTAAAGAAACCGTTTTAAACCTATTAGCATTGCGCTTTGCAAACTCACTGTTTGTTAACAACTGGGACAATAAAACGATTGATCATGTCCAAATTACGGTTGCAGAAGAAGTGGGCATTGAAGGGCGTTGGGGATACTTCGATCAAGCAGGTCAAATGCGAGATATGGTGCAAAATCACCTATTACAAATCCTGACTATGATTGCAATGTCACCGCCAGCTGACTTAACAGCTGACAGTATTCGTCAAGAAAAAGTGAAAGTTTTACGTTCACTGCGTCGTATTGATAACACAAATATTCGCGAAAAAACAGTTCGTGGACAATATACGGGTGGTTTTGTACAAGGTAAAAAAGTACCTGGTTATCTTGATGAAGAAGGTGCCAATAAAACCAGCAATACAGAAACATTTGTGGCAATCCGCGCTGATATCGATAACTGGCGTTGGGCAGGTGTTCCGTTCTATTTAAGAACAGGTAAACGCCTACCAAGTAAATGTTCAGAAGTTGTGGTTTATTTTAAAAAGCCTGCGCTGAATATTTTCAGTGAGACTTATCAAGAGTTACCTCAAAATAAGCTGACTATCCGTTTACAGCCAGATGAAGGTATCGATATTGAAGTGCTAAACAAAGCACCTGGTCTTGATCATAAACACCGTTTACAAACAACTAAGCTGGACTTGAGTTTCTCTGAAACATTCAACCAAACGCATTTAGCGGATGCTTATGAGCGTTTATTGTTAGAAGCCATGCGTGGCATTCAAGCGCTATTCGTGCGTCGTGACGAAGTGGAAGAAGCATGGAAATGGGTTGATTCAATTATCAATGCATGGGAATGCGATAATGAGCTACCTAAACCCTATCAAGCTGGTACATGGGGGCCTGTTGCATCTGTTGCAATGATCACTCGTGATGGTCGTTCTTGGAATGAAATTGAATAATCAATAATGTCTTTATTGTTTATTCGACGATTAAGATACCCAGCTTTGCTGGGTATTTTTTACCTCTAAGCATAGATACAGCGCTTTAGATGAATAAAACCGCTGAAGGATCGTAAAACTACTGATTAACTATGCAATCTAATTTAAGTTGGAAATTAAAACTTAAACAAAACCAACCAATTAACTAAAAAATTTTCCTCAAAAGCATTGCTTTAAATAATTTGGCGTGATAGAAATATCATGTAACATTTAACCATCTTATATGAGGGTTCGGAGTATATCGTGCGGATGGTCTGTGCGATGAAAGAATAAATAATCATGACTAGCGCCAAAAGCGTCAAAGTTAAACGTTCTACCTATAAGTTATTCCTTTCTGCTATTTTATCCAGCGAACACTACTGGTGTGGCGCATTATAGAAATCTCTCATCTTAATTCCTGAGTTATCAGGAAATGACGTTGCCTTAACGTTTGGCTACTATTGCCGCCAGAAAGACTATCTACATATTCTCTATCTTCTGCGCAAGAAACGTTTCGGCGTATTTCAAATGTGTATGAGAGATGAAAAAATGATTTATTGGATATTTTTAGCATTAGCTATTGTTTGTGAAGTTATCGGTACTTTATCGATGAAGTACGCCAGTGTAAGCGGTGGTTACACCGGTATGATAGTGATGTGGTTAATGATTGCCACTTCCTATATCTTTTTAGCCATAGCCGTTAAAAAAGTGGCATTAGGTGTAGCATATGCACTGTGGGAAGGTATTGGAATTGTCATTATTACGACATTCAGCGTTCTGTGGTTTGGTGAATCACTTTCACCATTAAAATTAGGTGGTCTAGCAATGTTAATTGCAGGGATCACGCTTATAAAATCAGGTACTAAAAAATCGGCTGTTGCTAAGAAAACAACAGAATCGGTAAAAAGTATTGCCGGTAAAGCCAAGCACGTTGCCAGTGCTGTAAAAGGAGCGAATAAGCCAATTCCTGCCAATATCAAGGAGGCTTAATTATGTTAGCTCAATTTGAATGGTGGCATGGTGCGTTTCTGATACTTGCCGTAGTGCTCGAGATTGTCGCGAATATATTCTTAAAAATGTCTAACGGTTTTAGCCGAATGGGATTAGGAATATTATCACTGTTTTGTGTATTAGGTGCCTTTAGTGCACTGGCAATGGCAGTCAAAGGGATAGAGCTTTCTGTTGCTTATGCACTTTGGGGAGCATTCGGAATTATTGCAACCATTGCCGCGGGTTGGATCTTATTTAATCAACGACTCAATTATAAAGGATGGGGTGGAATTATATTATTACTGGTTGGTATGGTAATGATTAAATTTCCCTAAATCTAATTAACTTAATAAATGAGATATTGATAAAACAAAAAATCTAATTATTACAGCAATAAGTGACATTAAAAAGCTGAGTTCTTATGAATTCAGCTTTTTTATATAAACGTAACAGGTCAATAAATAATACCTATTTACATAGCCGCAATAATCTTAATTTCAACTTTATATTCAGGGTGCATTAATTGTGCTTGTACAGTACAACGCACTGGTGCGCTACCTTTGGCAACCCATGCATCCCACGCTTGATTCATTCCTGCAAAATCCTCTTTATTAGCTAAAAAAATTGTTGCATCAAGAATTTTAGTTTTATCAGAACCTAAACGTTGTAACAAAACGTCAATTGCCGCTAATGTGTTTGCTGTTTGTTCAATAATATCGCCCGATAAATTTTCTGGCACCGCAGTGTAATAAATTGTGTCGTTATGAATAACAGCTTCAGACCAGCGATCTTCAGGGTCGATACGTTTAATTGTCATTATGAGTTCTCCTTTGTATTAACGGCATAGGTGGTACTTTTGGTTATCCACTGGCATAATTTACGTCTTATTTTATAAAAAGAGTATGCCTGTGTCAGACGATTTTGCAGAAAACGGGATTTTAACCCGAACTATTCCAGGATTTCATCCCCGTGAAGCTCAACGACAAATGGCGAAATCAATAGAGGAAATTATTGATAAGCAAGGTGTACTTATCGCTGAAGCGGGTACAGGGACAGGAAAAACGTATGCTTATCTTGTGCCCGCGTTGCGTTCGGGTAAAAAAACGATTATCTCAACAGGCTCTAAAGCCTTGCAAGATCAATTATATAGTCGAGATTTACCCACGATCATTGAAGCGATTAATTATGATGGTAATACGGCGTTATTAAAAGGGCGTTCTAACTATCTCTGCTTGGAAAGACTTGATCAGCAAATGCTGAGTGGTGGTGATCTCGAGGCCGAAGTTTTGTCTGATGTAATGTATGTGCGTCAATGGTCAACGCAGACAGAAGATGGTGATGTGAGCCGTTGTCATAGCGTGGCTGAAGACAGTCGTGTTTGGCCTTTAGTCACAAGTACTAACGATAACTGTTTAGGCAGTGATTGCCCTCGCTATAAAGAGTGTTATGTTTTAAGTGCACGTAAAAAAGCAATGGATGCGGATATTGTGGTGGTTAATCACCATTTATTTATGGCGGATACGGTCGTTAAAGATACTGGTTTTGGTGAGCTAATTCCGGAAGCTGAAATTATGATCTTTGATGAAGCCCATCAAATTCCAGATATCGCTAGTCACTATTTTGGTCAACAACTTACCAGTAGACAGCTTTTTGATCTCGCCAGAGACATGACAGTTGCTTATCGCACAGAAGTCCGTGATCAAGTTCAGTTGCAAAAAAGCGCTGATAGATTAACACAAATGGTGATGGATTTTCGCTTAGCGTTAGGTGATACGGGGTATCGTGGAAATTTACGTGAGCTATTGCAAGGTGGTGAAACAAAACGTTTTCTTACGTTACTGGATGATGCCTTAGAACTGAGCTATGACGTAATGAAACTTTCGTTAGGGCGAAGCCAATTACTTGATAGTGCTTTTGAACGCGCCACCGTTTATCGCAATCGCTTAAAACGCCTGATTGATACCACAATTCCGGGTTATAGCTACTGGTTTGAAAGTTATGGTCGCCATTTTTTACTGGCCATTACGCCACTTTCTGTGGCCGATAAATTTCGTGAGCTTATCAAATCACATAAAAGTAGTTGGGTGTTTACCTCTGCAACACTTTCTGTAAATGAACAGATGTCTTATTACACAGACAGGCTCGGTTTAGAAAATGCGACAACACTGATTTTAAACAGTCCGTTTGATTATCAACATCAAACATTACTCTGTGTACCACGTTATTTGCCACCATTAAATCAATCTTATACGGCGAAACGTTTAGCCACTATGCTCACGCCTGTTATTTTAAAAAACCAAGGTCGCTGTTTTTTCCTCTGTACTTCACATGCCATGATGCGTGGACTTGCCGAAGAATTCAAAGCCAGTTTGCCATTACCCGTATTGATGCAAGGAGAGATGAGTAAAACGCAATTACTGCAAAAATTTATCTCATCAGGAAATGCGCTTTTAGTGGCGACTCAAAGTTTTTGGGAAGGTGTTGATGTGCGTGGAGATACATTGTCTTGTGTGATTATTGATAAATTACCCTTTACAGCACCTGATGATCCTTTATTAAGAGCACGTATTGAAGATTGTGAGTTGCGGGGCGGAGATGCCTTTAAAGATGTCCAAATTCCTGATGCTGTTATTAGTTTAAAACAAGGTGTCGGGCGATTAATTCGTGATGTACACGATTATGGTGCAATTATAGTTTGTGATGATAGATTGGTTTCTCGTGCATATGGCGAGGTTTTTTTAAGTAGTCTGCCACCATCACCACGAACGCGTTCACTCGAAAAAACAATGAAATTTTTGAGCCAACGCGCACAGCAGAATGAAATACAAGAAATATCGGATTCATAATAGCGATCGCACAGAATGTGTGTTTATTCTGTTGAACACTATTATGATATTATTATTCCTCTTTTAATTATCGAATTTGCCGGAGTTATGGCGTGTCACTGCGAATTTTAGCAATTGATACTGCAACAGAATCTTGTTCAGTTGCAGTTTGGAATGAAGGCGTTGTTGCTTCACGTTTTGAAATCTCACCTCGTGAACATACACAAAAGATTTTACCTATGGTGAAAAGCGCCTTAGAAGAAGCAAACATCACATTGCAATCATTAGATGCACTTGCTTTTGGACGAGGCCCAGGGAGCTTTACTGGCGTTCGTATTGGTGTTGGTGTTGCACAAGGTATTGCGTTAGGTGCTGAGTTGCCCATGATTGGTATTTCATCACTTGCCACAATGGCTGAAGGTGTCTTTAGAACAACGGGTATTAAACAAGTTCTCGTGGCAATCGATGCGCGTATGGGTGAAATCTATTGCGCTCAATATCAGCGTAATGATGCAGGTGCTTGGGTGGGGGAAGACACTGAAGCGGTGATGAAACCTGAGCAGTTTATTGAAGCATTACAATCAACAACAGGAACATGGGCAATGGCAGGTACAGGCTGGCAAGCTTATCCTGATTTAAAAAAAGCGTTGTCTTTCACTGTTGTTGAAACTGAGATTACATTACCTGCTGCACAAGATATGTTACCCCTTGCTGTAACCGCTTGGCATGAAGGTAAAGCAACCAAAGTTGAAGACGCTGAGCCTGTGTATTTACGTAATGAAGTGACGTGGAAAAAATTGCCCGGTCGTGAATAGATTTGTGAGTATCTATTAGAAATCGAAGAGTAAAGCTATAATAGTACTATAGAGTAACGTCAATAATGACTTGCAATGAGGTGGTTTATGAACAGACAATTAAACTACCGTTTGGTAAGCAAAGCGCTATTTCTATCTGGTGCTTTGTTTCTGGCGGGATGCGTCTCTATACCTGAATCAATAAAAGGTACATCAGCAACGCCTGTTACTGATTTAAATGGAGTTTTTGTTGCACCTGAGCTTTATATTGGCCAAGAAGGGCGTTTTGGTGGACGTGTGATTGATGTTAAAAATCTTCAATCATCAACACAGCTAGAAATTGCTGTTATGCCTCTTTCTCAATATGATGCTGCGCCCGAATTGCAACAGCCTTCTATTGGTCGTCTCTATGCGAATGTTATGCATTTCTTAGATCCTACCGATTATAAAAATCAGTATGTAACAGTAGTTGGTACTATTAAAGGTGTTGAAACTGGCAAAGTCGGTGAAGCGAGTTATCCATTTTTACGTATTGATGTGACGGGCATGAAACGTTGGACGCTGACACAACAAGTCATTATGCCAGCACCTGTTATGACATGGGGATATTATGGAGATGGCCCATATTGGGGTTATCATCATGGATATGGCGGTTACGGTGGATATCCATATGGAACCGGTCAGGTTGTGCCCGTTTTAGAATAAAAAATGGGTATTAGATTCCATGACAAAATAATATTTTATCTCCATTTGTGAGAAACGGTGTATAATCAATATCTATAATATATTAGGTAACTATCTAATAGAGTTATTAAAGTTGAATAAAAATAAAAGAGAGGGCGGTTTTGACCGCCTTCTTTTTTGTTAATCTAAAAATAAAATATTTAGTGACACACTTCGCATCTTCACAACAGAAAATTGTTTGTGCTGGTAGGATGAGTTAATACTTTGTTAAAAATGAAACATAATATTAACCCAAGAAGTGCGATTAATCAGGAGTACTACTTTGGAAAAAGTCTGGCTTAAACGTTATCCGGCAGATGTTCCGGCTGAAATTGACCCGGACCGTTTTGCATCCCTTGCTGAGATGCTTGAAAACGCTGTCGCAAATTACGCAGATCAACCCGCCTTTATCAATATGGGCGAGGTCATGACTTATCGCAAACTTGAAGAGCGTAGCCGTGCTTTTGCAGCATACTTGCAAAACGGCTTAGGATTAAAAAAAGGTGATCGTGTTGCCTTAATGATGCCTAATTTACTGCAATATCCTATCGCGCTTTTCGGTATTCTTCGTGCAGGCATGGTTGTCGTAAACGTAAACCCACTTTACACACCAAGAGAACTTGAACATCAATTAAATGACAGTGGTGCAAATGCCATTGTAATAGTCTCTAACTTTGCGCATACGCTCGAAAAAATCGTATTTAATACCAGTATTAAACACGTTATTTTAACCCGAATGGGTGATCAGCTATCTCGTCCTAAAGCAACATTAGTCGACTTTGTTGTTAAATATATCAAACGATTAGTGCCTAAATATAACTTGCCTGATGCCATTTCATTCCGTAGAGCAATGCATTTTGGTTATCGTATGCAATATATCAAACCTGAAATTACAGGAAGTGACCTAGCTTTCTTGCAATACACAGGGGGAACAACAGGTATTGCTAAAGGTGCTATGTTAACGCACCGCAATATGTTGGCAAATCTTGAGCAAGCAAAAGCGGCTTATGTACCTGCACTAAATGTAGGTAAAGAGCTGGTGGTTACAGCGTTACCGCTATATCACGTTTTTGCTTTAACCGTAAACTGTCTGCTCTTTATTGAAATTGGTGGTAAAAATTTACTTATTACCAACCCTCGTGATGTGAAAGGCACAATTAAAGAGCTAGGACGTTACCCTGTCACGGCAATTACTGGCGTAAATACTTTATTTAATGCTTGGTTACAAAATCCAGAATTCCGTCAGCTTGATTTTTCCAAACTAAACCTCTCTGTTGGCGGTGGTATGCCCGTTCAAAGTAGTGTTGCTAAAGAGTGGGAAGAGTTAACGGGTAAACATTTGTTAGAAGGTTATGGTTTGACTGAATGTTCTCCTTTAGTCACTGGTAACCCTTATAATTTGAAAAAATACAGTGGTAGTATTGGCTTACCTGTACCTTCAACGGATGTGAAGTTTATGGATGATGAAGGTAACGAAGTTGACCGCACTGTAGGCGGTGAAATGTGGGTTCGTGGTCCTCAAGTAATGAAAGGTTATTGGAATCGTCCTGATGCAACTGATGAAGTTTTACATGATGGTTGGGTTGCAACTGGTGATATTGCTACAATGGATGACGAAGGCTTTATTCGTATCATTGATCGCAAAAAAGATATGATCTTAGTTTCAGGCTTTAATGTATATCCTAATGAAGTCGAAGAAGTTGTCACGGCGCATCCTAAGGTTTTAGAATCAGCTGCAATTGGCGTACCGAGTAAAAACTCAGGTGAAGCAGTTAAAGTTTTCATTGTGAAAAAAGATCCATCATTAACAGAAGATGAGATAAAAACACACTGTCGTCGTTACCTAACAGGTTATAAAGTACCTAAAATTATTGAGTTCCGCGATGAATTACCAAAATCAAATGTTGGTAAAATTTTACGCAGAGAGTTAAGAAATGAAGAAAAAGAGTTGAAAACCTCAACTGAATCTTGATACAACACTCAATAACCTTTTTCAATTTCGCCGGTTTATACCGGCGTTTTTGTGATTACATAAAAAAGTCATTAGACATAAAAATAAGAGAAACCTGTTTTGAATTATCAATTGATTACGACAGACACTGCATTAGATACCGCCTGTAAAGCCGCTTCTGAGGCTTCACAAATAGCTTTAGATACAGAGTTTGTCCGCATACGAACCTATTACCCACATCTTGGTTTGATCCAGATGTATGACGGTAAGCAGATCTCTCTTATTGATCCGTTAGCAATTAAGGATTGGGCTCCTTTTGTTGAGCTACTAACAAACTCAGACATTATGAAGTTTCTCCATGCGGGAAGTGAAGATCTCGAAGTCTTTTCTCACCAGTTTGGCTGTGTTCCAACACCTATGATTGACACTCAAGTCGTTGCTGCATTCTTAGGTCATCCCATTTCTTGTGGTTTTGCGACATTAGTTGAGAAATATGAAAATGTTGCACTCGATAAAAGTGAATCTCGAACAGATTGGCTAGCGCGACCTTTAACTGAAAAACAGTGCCAATATGCCAGCGGTGATGTTTTCTATTTGCTACCTTTAGCTGAAAAATTAATTAAAGAAGCTGAAGAAGCAGGCTATATGGATGCCATTGCAGATGAATGCAACATGATTGCAGAACGTCGACAAGAAACGGTTGTACCAGAGCTTGCCTATCGTGATATTAGCAATGCATGGCAATTAAAAGGCCAACAGCTAGCATGCTTACAAATGCTTGCTCAGTGGCGTTTAAATCAAGCTAAATCTCGTGATATGGCATTAAACTTCGTTGTAAGAGAAGAACATTTATGGTCTGTTGCTCGTTATTTTCCTTCATCACTAGCAGAATTAGATGCGTTATCGCTTTCTGGTCAAGAAATTCGTTGTCATGGTCGTCGCTTATTAGATTTTGTTGCTAAGGCAAAAGAAATTAAAGATGAAGATTGCCCAGAGCCTATTGGCAATTTAATTGAACAACCAAACTATAAAAAAGCGTTTAAAGCAATCAAATCGGTTATTCAAGAAATTAGTGAAGACAAGCGTTATAACCCTGAATTATTAGCCTCAAGAAGACAAATAAATCAATTATTGAGTGTTCATTGGAAAATAAGAGAAGGGCAACCTGAGCTTACTTCACGCTGGCGTAAAGCCTTATTAGAAGAAAAAGTCACTGAAATTTTGGCACAATATTCCTAAATTTGTTAACGGCTTATTTTCTAATAGCAAATACTTGAAATGAAGTCGGTATCATTAGTTCAATAAATAGGAGTCTCTTTTGAGGCTCTTATTTTTTGCGCACAAAAAAATCGCCTATAAAAAATAGGTGATACGGATTAATAAGCTAAATAAACAGGGCGTAAAATAAATGTTATAACGGAATAAAAAAACTCCTTTGACTTATCACCAATGATCAAAATAGCAACGAGATATAGCGCTATTTGCGCATTCAGGTGTATTCAATTTGTATATAATTAAACACAGAGCCAATCAAATTAATTATAGTTCATGGCTGGCTCTGTGAATAATGACTTATGTAAAGCGTAAAATATGATTTACTTTGTAGGTTCTTCACTCTCAGGTAAAGTCACATTTAGCTCTAATACAGAGATATCATCACCTTTTTGTTCAAATTGAACTGAAAGCATCTCTGGATCTATCTGCACATATTTGCAGATGACACCTAATAAATCTCTTTTCATATCAGGTAAATAAGCTGGCTCGCTATCACCACGGCGGCGTTCTGCTACGATAATTTGTAGACGCTCCTTGGCAATATTAGCTGTCGACTTTTTACGCGACAGGAAAAAATCTAGTAAAGCCATCTTTTACCCCCCAAAAAGGCGTTTCAGAAAGCCTTTTTTCTCTTCTTCAATAAAACGGAATGGATGTTCTTCACCTAACAAACGATTTACTGTATCTGAATAGGCTTTACCCGCATCAGACTCGCTATCTAAAATAACAGGTTCACCTTGGTTAGATGAACGTAAAACAGATTGATCTTCTGGAATAACACCCAAGAGTGGAATGCATAGAATTTCAAGGACATCTTCCATACTTAACATATCACCACGGTTAACACGGCCGGGGTTATAACGTGTTAATAGCAGATGTTCTTTAATTGGTTCTTCACCACGTTCAGCACGACGTGATTTCGAGGCAAGAATGCCTAAAATACGGTCGGAGTCACGTACTGATGACACTTCAGGGTTTGTGGTGATAACAGCTTCATCTGCGAAATAAAGAGCCATCAAAGCGCCACTTTCGATACCCGCAGGTGAGTCACAGATAATAAAATCAAAACCCATTTCATCAAGTTCATCTAATACTTGTTCGACACCATCACGAGTGAGCGCGTCTTTATCTCTTGTTTGTGAAGCAGGGAGAATAAATAGATTTTCTGTACGCTTATCTTTAATCAATGCTTGATTTAAAGAAGCATCACCCTGAATAACATTAACAAAATCATAAACAACTCTACGTTCACAACCCATGATAAGGTCTAGATTACGCAACCCAATGTCAAAGTCGATAACAACCGTCTTATGACCTTTTTGAGCGAGGCCGGTAGAAATGGCCGCGCTGGAAGTTGTTTTACCAACCCCACCTTTACCTGACGTAACAACAATAATGCGTGCCATGGCGTGATTCCTTGTCGATGCTCTAAATTAAGTTCTCGATTGTTAATTCATTCTCTTGCAAACTCAGTTGTACTGATTTACCAACAAAGTCTGTAGGAATTTGGTCGCTTAGCCAATATTGACCAGCAATAGAAACAAGTTCAGCAGACAGATGTGTACAAAAAATATGACTCTCTTGATCACCCGATGCTCCTGCAAGCACACGTCCACGTAACACACCGTAGACATGAACATTACCATCAGCAATTAATTCAGCGCCTGCACTTACATTACTGATAACGACTAAATCGCTATTTTGAGCATAAATACGCTGACCTGAACGCACAGGTGTATGGATGATTTTTGTTTTTTGACGAACAACTGTCGGTGCTTCATTCGTTTTATCGTTATTTGCCTGAGTGCTTGGCTTAACTATTTTACCTTCATTTAAGATAGGTAACTGTGCGGCAATTATCGCTTCTTTCTGTTGAGCGTTTGAACTACCACTAATTCCCACGACTCGTAAGCCAGCATCTTCTACAATTCGCCTCAGTTTTTTAAAATCAATATTTTCATCTGCCAAAGCAGAGACATTGATAACCACAGGTGCGTTTTTCAGAAATTGAGGCGCTTGTGCAATTTTTTCTGAAATAGCCTGACGAATAACTTTCGGTGTTCCATCGTTTAAATGGAGTACTGAAAGGGTAAAATTACTGCCTTTTAACTCAATGGGCGTGTTTGACATCTATCTGACTCAGTAAATTTTTTATAATCTGGCACAAAAAACCAGAGACGATATTACGAAAGTATATAAGCATGTTATATTTACTAAAATATTCAGGCAAGTCGCTTATTTTAATAATTAGAGTTTAATGAAAATGATTTGTGCAATTTACCGTAGTACCAAACGTGATCAAACTTATTTATACATCGAAAAAAAGGATGATTTCTCTCGAATTCCGGACGAATTATTACAAAGTTTTGGCGAACCACAATTTTCAATGTTGCTTAATCTCGCGGATAGACAGCGTTTAGCGCATGCTGACATTGAAAAAGTCAAAAAAGCATTAGTTGAGCAGGGTTTTTACTTACAAGTTCCACCCCCTGTCGAAAGTATGTTAAATGCTTATTTAGATGAATTAAAAAAATCAGAAAAAACTGAATAAATCATCGAGATAAAAGGAGCATAAATGTTCAAATATTCATTCATCGCTGTGATTGTTTCCGGTTTAATGTTATCTGCGTGTACTCATAGCCAACAAAAATTGGCTGAAAGGCAAATTACTGCACCAGAGGAAAAGGCAGTTGAAGCACAAAAAATGCCTCGATGGAAACAAGTGAATGTTGCATCGTTAGAACAAGCGTTTCCTAAAGACACTCGCACTTCTGCACAATTTCCTGCTTATGTTGAAGCGTTAAAATTGAAAGCAGCTCAATTGGGATATAAACAAGAAACAATAGATTTTGCTTTTTCAGAAGCACATTTTATTGAACGAGTGATTAAATCAGACCGTAATCAACCGGAAAAGAAAATCACACTCGATGTTTATTTACCGCGCATTGTCACCAATGGGCGTTTAAACCAAGGGGCTAAGCTTTATCAAGAGAATCAAGATACCCTAGAACAAATCAGCAAAAAATATGGTGTGCCTGCAAACTATATTGTTGCGTTATGGGGACTTGAGAGTGGCTTTGGTAAGGTGCAAGGCAAAGAAGATGTTGTCTCTGCACTTGCAACGCTTGCGTTTGAAGGCCGTCGAGAAGAACTTTTTGCTCGTCAATTGATGGCAGCATTAGAGATTATTGAAGAAGGACATATCCCTCAAGGACAGCGTCTCAAAGGCTCTTGGGCGGGTGCTATGGGGCAAACTCAGTTTATGCCATCTTCCTTCCTAACTTATGCCGCAGATGGCAATGGTGATGGAAAAATCGATATTTGGAATACTCAAGAAGACGCATTTGCTTCGGCTGCTAACTATTTAGCGACTGAAGGTTGGAAAAGTGGACTTCCTTGGGGAGAACAGGTTACTTTATCGGTAGATTTTAACCAACAGCTTGAAGGCATTAAGACCGAACAGAAAAAAACGGTCGCTCAATGGAAAGCGTTGGGTGTTCAATTACCTGTAAATAGCCAATTGAACGATGCTATGACTGTATGGTTAATCATTCCTGATGATGATTTGCACAGAAGCTATTTAGTAACACAGAACTTCCGTACGATTATGCATTGGAACAGCTCTTACTTTTTTGCCCTCAGTATTGTCACAATGGCTGATGGCGTTGCTAATAAAATAAATTCACTACCTAACGCGAGCTAATCGCGTTTTTATAGTGAAATAAAACACAGCAATTTACCTAAAAGGAACACATTATGTATCAACATCGTGATTGGGAAGGTGCGTTACTTGATTTTCCTGTCAATAAAGTGATTTGCGTTGGCAGTAACTATGCAAATCACATTAAAGAGATGGGGTCCGTTCGCTCAGAAGAGCCTGTGATTTTTATCAAACCAGAAACAGCAATGTGTGATATTCGCCAACCTATTGCTATCCCAAAAGATATGGGAGCGGTTCATCACGAAATTGAATTAGCGGTACTTATCGGTCAGCCACTTAAGCAAGCTAACGAAGATAGGGTTGATCGTGCAATTGCGGGTTTCGGTCTTGGTCTTGATCTCACATTACGTGACTTACAAGGTAAATTGAAAAAAGCAGGGCAACCATGGGAAAAAAGTAAAGCGTTTGATGGCTCTGCACCATTATCAGGTTTTATCCCTGTCAATTCATTTGGCGACCCGCAAAATGCGGATTTAATGTTACGTGTTAATGACGAGATTCGTCAGCAGGGTAACAGTCGTGATATGCTAACCCCTGTTTTGCCCCTTATCAGCTATATGTCTCGCTTTTTTACCCTACGTCCTGGTGATGTGATTTTAACGGGGACACCTGAAGGTGTTGGTCCTCTAGAATCAGGCGATATGTTGGTATTAAGTGTTAATGAACATCAGCTGACAACGCGGGTTATTTAATTCGTATTAGATGAGCAATAAGGTAATAACGTAGAGATGACACAGGCTTTTTGGCAGACTAAAACATTAGATGAAATGAGTGATGATGAGTGGGAATCGCTCTGTGACGGGTGTGGACAGTGTTGTTTACACAAGTTAATGGATGACGATACTGATGAGATATATTTTACCAATGTCGCTTGTAATCAGCTAAATATTAAAACTTGCCAATGCAGTAATTACGAAGATCGTTTCCGTTATGAGCCAGATTGTATCAAACTTACACGGTATAATTTACCAACATTTGAGTGGCTACCAATGACATGTGCGTATCGCCTGTTAGCAGAGGGTAAGACGTTACAAAGTTGGCATCCACTTATTGCAGGTAATAAAGCAAAAATGCACCAAGGCAATATTTCCGTAAGATATATTGCGGTACCAGAAACGGAAGTTGAAGATTGGGAAGATCATATTCTTAATCGTCCGAAAGGGCGTGGTTAATTACTTCTTTTCATTAAAAAGCGCCTTTATAGGCGCTTTTTGTTAAAGGAGCTAAGTAATGACAATAGATATTGCTGGGTCAGCTATACCGATTGACATGATGTCAATGATAAAAAATTCCTAATTTGATGCCAATAAGAGAAAAAATATTCATCAAATAATCTTTTTAAGAAAACTTATTGACGAGATGGGAAATATAGTCCATGATTATTCTCATGGTGGAAAATTTGAATTTCACCAACTAAATGAATAAATGCCTCGCTTATGCGGGGCTTTTTGCATTTTAGTGCTGTGAAAATTCCCTCCATATTTTATAGCAAAATTCTGAGTCGTATTCAGTCATTGAAAAGCACATCAATATTAAAATGATGCGCTTTTCTTTATCGTTTATTACCAGAATTCACTAAAAGAGAAGAATGGATTTTCTCTTATCTAAAACATCAAAACTCGCTTCGGCGAGTTTTTTTGTTTTTCTTCATTTTATAAAAAGGAATTTTATATGAAACGTATTACCCCGATTATTTTATCACTTCTTATGGTTTCAACTAGCTATGCCAATTCAGAGACGATGGTAGGGCCTGATCTTGAAACACAACCATCTGCCGTTGCGCGTGATACTTCAATGCGTGCAATGAATGATGAAAACTGTGGTATTGGTTGTCCATTAGGAGGCAGTGAAACCACAATTCAACGTGATGTTTATACATTAAATAATAATAGCGAAACCAAGTTTGCGGACTGGGTTGCTTATTTAGTGACTAAAGACAGTATTGGTAGTGGTAAAGCACGTAACTGGAAAAAAGACCCAGCTTTAGGTAATGATGAAACCTTATCGCCAACGGATTACAAAAATGCCAATGCCACATTAAAAGTTGACCGTGGTCATCAGGCGCCTTTAGCTTCATTGGCTGCGTTGCCTGGCTGGAATGCACTTAACTATCTTTCGAATATCACACCACAAAAAGCAGATTTAAACCAAGGTGCGTGGGTGCGATTAGAAGATCAAGAGCGTAATTTGGCAAAAGAAGGTCATAAAGTCTTTACAGTTACTGGTCCTATCTATGAAAGAGATATGGGTAAATTGCCAAGTACAGATAAAGATCACACAATTCCAAGCGCTTATTTTAAAGTGGTTTTTCTAAATGATTCACCTGAAAACTCCTCTTATGCAGCGTTTATTATGGATCAACAAACACCGAAAAAAGCAAATTTCTGTGAATTCCAAGTAACTGCGGCAGAAGTGGAAGCACGTACAGGTCTAACACTCTGGAGTCAATTACCTGAAAGCGCTCAAGGTGTGAAATCTCAATCTGGTGAGTTAGTCAAAAAAATGGGATGTACGGTATTAAAATAAGATTTTAAACCGATTTCTTAGTAAGTAATAAAAAAGGTCACTCAATTGAGTGACCTTTATCAATATAGTTAAATGGCTATAATTTAGCGGTTTTCAAGATTAATAAGCTGGTGTCGCTGATTAAAAAACTTCTTATAGGTTAAATAGCAAGCAATAATGGTTGAAATACTGGCTGTTGCCATCAACATAAAAGTCACCATAATTTGATATTTAACAGCTTGTAATGGATCAACACCGGCAAAAATAAGCCCTGACATCATACCCGGTAAACTCACAATACCCACAGTTTTTGCTGCATCAACGGTCGGGATCAATGAAGATTTAATGCTATCTCGAATAATACTCATTGAGGCTAATTTAGGTGTCGCACCAAGGCTTAACATCTCTTGCAATTGCTGTTGTTGATTTTGAAAACGTTGACCCAAATTATTATAACAAAGCCCTGTTGCTATCATCGCATTACCCGCAATCATCCCCGTAATAGGAATAATTTGAATTGGTGTAAAAGCAATAGAACTGGTGAGCAATAAAATAGTTAAAGTTAATAGTGCCCCAGTTGTAATAGCAGTAAATGAGATCAGAAAAATATCTTTAACGTATTTACTTCGCTTTTTGGCATTATGAGCTGCGTTATAGCAGATAAATAACACCATTAAGAAGGTGAGAATAAAATGGTCAACATGGAAAATATAGGTCAAGACATAGCCAACAATTAATAGTTGAATAATGGCTCTTGCTGTACTCCAAATAATATCTTTTTCTAAAGCTAGTTTTTCTTTGCGACTAATAAAAATAGCCACGAGAACTAATAAAAGCGAGAAAATTAGAGATTCATTGCTTATCGTATGTTCGTTCATAATATTATGTTCGCTCATAACAAAAGGATGACTGAGAAAGAAATAAAAAATCAGGCATCATTGTGAGAAGGTAATAAAATCACATCATCAGCGTGTTTTATTTCATTTTGATCGTGAGTAACCCACAACACAGCAAGATTTTGATCTTTAACGTACTGGTGAATAACATCATTCACTTTTGTTTTATTATCTTCATCTAATGCACTTGTTATCTCATCAAGTAATAAGATTTTTGGCATAAATTGCAGATTTCTTATCAGTGAAATACGCTGCTTTTCACCGCCAGAAAGTTCATTAATTCCTTTTTTCATAATGGATTCAGGTAAACAAAAATAATCCAAATCATGTGCTAGTTTCTTATCATCCACTGAGAGTTTTCGTAAGAAATAAGGAAATTTAAGGTTATCGTAAACAGTTTCACCAAATAACATAGGTGTTTGAGTGCAATAAGAAACTTGTTGACGATATTCTTCGGGTGACAACGTTAAATAGTCTTTATTTTCAAAGAAAATTGAACCCTTGGTAGGTGATAATAGAGAAGCGACAATCTTGAGTAAGGTACTTTTACCACAACCTGAAGGGCCTGTGATAAGTTTAAATTCAGAAGGTTGAAGTTCAAAATTGATATCATCGAGGATAGTTTTGTTATCGACTCGATAACTTATTTTATCAAGACGTAAAAGTGCAGTCGTGCTTTCCATTCTTATCCCAAACTTAAAAGAGAGAATAATAATTATTATACAGAATTAACGATATAAAGATCCTGCTTTAAATCAGTTAGTAAGCAAATTTGTTACTATTGAAGTATAGGATAATAAGAATGCGAGCCTATAAAAAAGATAAAATTATTTTGTATATTGAGAGTACCACTGCTGTATATCGCTGATTATTTCATTCGTTAAACGCTCGCCTTGTTCATTATAAAACCCATGATCTAGTTTATTGTATTTAATAAATTTCACATTAGGCTGATTGATATCTTGGCTTAATTGATGAAATGCATCGACATTTACATTAGTGTCATTAAGTGTCTGAATAATTAATACAGGGGTGTGTTGATTACTTTTAATGACTTTGAGTAAATCGATAGTAAAAAATTGTTGCCACCATATTTTACTGTGTTCGCTTATAAATTGTTCATCATCTATTTGATTATTTTTTATTGCGTCAGCAAATTGCTGAAAGCCATTTAGAGCATCTTCAACGTGTTCTTTCGGTGTGGTATGGCGGATATTATAAAGAACATCATCAAGAAAAAAACGACCCCCGCCATTTAACGCAATAGCTGCTTTAATATCATTGCGCTTAGTTACCACTAAATGCACCATCGTGGCGCCTTCACTTCCACCAATTAAAATAATATTCGGATACTGTGAGGATAATTTATCTAACACAGCTTCATAATCTTCGATTCGTTGCTTGGGATTATCATGACGCTTATAGATTTTAGGACAATCAACACGTTCACCATCATATTGTGAATACGGTAATAGGGCGGTAATACCGTATTTTTCCACCATGAGAACATCACTATTTGGTAACCACTGACCAAAAGTTTCTTGGATAAACATGTTATTTTTAATGCTGTTACAGTCAGAGCCTTGCATTAATACTAATAGAGTTTGGTTTTTTTCAGCTCGTTTATCCAAGTAATAGCTAATTTCACTACCATCTTTCCGTGGGAGTAGATGTGTCGATATTTTTGCATAACTTTCAAAAGAAGGAAGCAAAAAAGTAGAGAGTAAAAATAGAAGTGAAATGCGCATGATCACCTTATTTGTTTTTGTAGGGAGGTAATACGAAATTTTATTTTAATAATAAGTAAACAGCTAATTTAGTGAATTATTGTACAGAAACAAGTGATGAAAAATTTATCGCACAGATAGCCACTATGAAATTAATCTGCTCTTAATAAAATAGCCTGAAAATTCAAGCTATTTGAGGATCATCAATGGATGGGAACGAAATAATCAATCTCTAAGGTTTTTGGTAATTCCATTAAATCAACATCAGTTTCTATACTGACATACCTTTCAATATCAGCGCCTAAGCGACGACATAAACCTAATGCAGGTAGCGTATAAAAATAAATTTTCATCGCAAACTGCTTATATTCTTCTAATGTTCCCTTAAATTGAAATCGGACATAACGTCCTCCTTCTATCACTCTTTTTCTAAAACCACTGGTTTTTGTAAAATGATCTAAGTTATTCAAGCCAATTTCATAATCAATTTGGATTTTATTTTTACGTAAAGTATTGGGTTGATATGAGATAAGCACCGTACTTTCCGTAAAATTTTTATCAGTATACAGTAAAAAATCATTCCAAAATTGATGACGAATATCTTCATGTAATTTGCCAATATCTTCTATAGAGCAAAAATATTGATATTGCATGCCGTAAACATAACTGTCTGGTAATTCCATAATCTTAGGAATAGGCAAATCAATAACATCAAAATTAATGGGGGGCTGGAAATTATTACCACAAAGATTATCAAGTTTACGATATTCCGTTGGTGTAACACCAAATGTTGCTTTAAAGCGACGAGTAAATGACTGTTGAGAATCAAATTGATAACGCAATGCAACAGTGAGAATAGGTAACTTTGTTAACCGTAACTCTGTTGCAGCTTTTGTTAAACGTCTTCCTCGAATATACGAAGCAAGCGTTAAACCCGTTGCTTGTTTAAATACGCGTTGTAAGTGCCACTTTGTGTAACCTGATTTAATTGCCACATCATCAAGTAACAACGGTTTTTCCAGATTCACCTCAATCCAGAGAAGGAGTTCTTTGATAATTTCTATATTAAATGAGGATAAGGTATTGGAGGGGATAAGCCCATTGTACTGAGATGACATGATGATTTCCTGAAAATATTTTGTTCAGTTTACACGAAACTGATACCCATATATTATTACATACTTATGGTATGTTTTAAGGGTTTTATCATGAAAATAAAATCACGGCAACAAGAGAATTCAGAGCAAACGCGCTCTGCGTTACGTGAAGCTGCACAAGAACTATTTATAAATCAGAACTATTGTGATGTTTCTGTTGATGAAATATCACGTCACGCAAGAGTAACGAAAGGGGCGTTTTATCACCACTTTAGTAATAAGAAAGCCCTATTAAAAGAGTGCTATCTTTTTCAGGTTGATAAAGTTGTTGAAAAACTGGTTCAAATTCCTACCTATGATGATCAATGGCAAGAGTTAGAGGCTATTTTTAGTTTCTGTGTTGATCATATTTATCAACATAAAGATAAGCTTATTCCCCTACAAGAAATAATTTCCGTTTTAGGTTGGAAGGAATGGGATGAAATTGATTCACAAATTCTTATTCCTCGAATAAAAAAATGTGTAGATACGCTTTATGATAAACAAGAAATTTGTACCTATTCTCCTGATATTGTCGTTAATTTAATTTATGGATTTGTTACGCATATCGCGATTAATTTAAAAAATGAAACTACATTACCTGAAAATGCTTGTAAGGATTTTAAAATGATATTTTCTGATTTTTTAATGGGAATGAAACAATCTTCAATAAATGTGAAAGACCATAAATAGCACAAAAATAATGATAGGTGTGATGTACATTGGGTAAAAATAAATAGAGTAAAGGATCAGAATATTATGACAATAGAAGTGCCTAAGAGTCATTTCACCGCAACGGGCATTGTATTCAATGAACAGGGCAAATTCCTTCTCCATTTACACTCTAAAATAGGTTGTTGGTTACCACCTGGTGGTCATATAGAAGAAAATGAAGAGCCACAAGATGCAGTATTAAGAGAAATAGAAGAAGAAACAGGCTTACTGTGTGAGTGTCTTTGCTATCAACCTGAATTTAGCCTTAACCTCAATAACAATGATGTTATTGAGCTTGTAAAACCTCTCGCCATTTTAAAAGAACCCATCCACGATAAAAAACAAGGATTTCATTATCACATTGATATGATTTACCTTTGCAAGCCGCTAAAAAATAGCCGATTAACAAATAATTCTTTCCAATGGCTTTCTTTGGAAGAAGTTAGAAAAATAGAAACCCCATTAAATGTGATAAGACTTATTGAACTAACTGAAAAACTATTAATAGAAAAAATTATTTAAATTTCTTAATAAAGCTAAATTACTCATAATAAATAAACAATAAAAGCGGTTTTTAGAAACTGCTTTATTTTTATTGGAAATAAAACACTTTTAAAACTCACTGTAAATTAATCTCAGAATTAAATTAATTAATGTTAATAGGTAAATATACCTATTAAAACTTAATATGAAAATACATAAATAAAATCAAAAAAACTAAAATATAATTAATAAATTATCTTTTTCTGAGTAAAATCACCTTCATTGCGGGATATTATATAGTTAATTTGTATCTTGGTGGCTAAAACAATCGTTTATTTCATAAATGAAAAATGGTTTTCACTGTACTCTAAAGTTTTCTCTCATTATTACCGACATTATAAACAAAGGTAGATCCTACGTGCCTTTATATTCTAATGAATAAATCTTAGCCTTATTTTATTGACACTAGGGAATATGCTCTTTACCAGAAAAAGAGTGCATTCTGATATCTTACAAATGTACAGATAACAAACTCTGTATATTTTGATGGAATATGACCATGTTTAAAAATATCAGTATAGAAAAGACCGTTAAGGTCATGCTGGCCATTTTGTTTGCGTTGATTATGAGCATTATTTATTTTAGTTATGATGCTTCCACTCGCTCCTACAATAATTTCGTTTCATCAAATAGCCTCAGTCAGCAAATGTTACTTATGGGCAAAGCGCGATATCAAATGGCGGTGATCAGGGCAAATATTAATGGGTTAGATGGACAATTACGCGTTAATGAAAAACCCTCAGCAAAATACTTTCACCAAACTGCGGAATATATTGAAATAACGCGTGAAGAGATCCATCGTTGGTCAGATACGGAAAAACTCACCCAAGAAGGGCGAGAATTAGCCGATGATATGACAAAGCGTTTTGATGAACTGCTGGATATCTTCACTGGCGCACTAGATAAACTGCGTAAAGGTGAGCTAACAACACACTCTGCCAGTGTTAAAATGGATGAGCTAAATGATATTACTATGCAATATTATGCTGTTGCTAATGGCATTGAGAATAGCTATATCGATATTGCAAAAACATCCCAAGAACGCTTGATGTTGGTGTCGATTTCTATTGGCACTGTCGTTATTCTCTTATTTATCTTTATATTACGTTGGTTCTCTCATACGTTTATTGGCAATATTAAAATCTTAATCAACATATTTAGTAAGATGAGCCAAGGCGATTTAAGTATGCGTGTAGAGAATCATGGTACTAATGAATTTGGTCAGTTATTCAATGAAATGAATAAGATGAAAAATTCATTAAGCCATATGATCGCATCTGTCAAAAATGCAGTGAATACCATCAGTGTAAGTGCAAGTGAAATTGCGACAGGAAATACTGATTTATCTTCCCGTACTGAGGAGCAGGCTAGTGCATTACAAGAAACTGTTGCGAGCATGGAGCAAATTAAAACAACAGTTGAGAAAAATGCGGATAACTCGCGTGAAGCTAGCAAATTAGCACTAACAGCAACGGCATCTGCTCAAAATGGCGAAAATGTGATGGATAGCGTGGTAGAGACCATGTCTTCAATCTCTGAAAGTGCGAAAAAAATTGCAGATATCAATGACATTATTAACAGCATAGCCAATCAAACGAATATTTTGTCACTGAATGCGGCAGTTGAAGCAGCAAGAGCAGGTGAGCAAGGTAGAGGATTTACCGTTGTTGCGTCTGAAGTGCGCAGTTTAGCTAGCCGCAGTGCCGAAGCTGCAAAAGAGATCAATGAGTTGATTACGCACTCTGTTAATAAAGTGCATGTTGGTTCGCAACAGGTTGCTCAAGCTGGACGTTCAATGTCAGAGATCGTTACAACCATTAATCAGGTAAATGACTTTATGCAACAGATTGCCCTTGCTTCTAATGAACAAAGCATGGGTATTAACCAAATCGCGTTGGCCGTCAGTGAAATGGATACCGTTACTCAGCAAAATGCAGCATTGGTTGAAGAATCAGCAGCTATCACAGCAAATATGGATGATGAAGCTCATCAATTAGCTAAATTGGTTTCACAATTTACAGTAGATGAAGAGAACGAAATTCTTTCACGTTTTGATTCAACACAATCAACAGAAGTTATCGACACTCAAGGAAAATAAGTGTCGTATCGATGATAAATAAAATAAGCCCCCTTGGCTAATCTATGGCGAAGGGGGCTTTTTATTACATTTATTCTTAATGCCTAGAATTAAGCTTTGATCTGATTAACGCACTCATTACCTGAAGCAATCTCTTTAATATTGTGCAGAGTTGTTTCACTAATACTGATTAAGGCTTCTTCTGTTAAAAATGCTTGATGCCCAGTAAATAACACGTTATGGCAAGAAGAAAGACGACGGAAAATATCATCCTGAATAACGTCATTTGATTTATCTTCAAAGAAAAGATCGCGTTCATTTTCATAAACGTCCATTCCCAGTGCACCAATTTTGCCTTGTTTCAATGCATTAATCGCAGCCGCAGAGTCAATCAATGCACCACGACTGGTGTTAATAATCATCACACCATCTTTCATCTGTGAAAAAGCAGTTTCATTTAATAGATGATGATTATCTGCGGTTAATGGGCAATGTAATGAAATTACATGGGAGTTTGCGTAAATCGTCGCCAAATCAACATATTCGGCACCTAAATCAAGTACAGCTTGGTTTGGGTAAGGATCATAGGCAAGTAACTTCATGCCAAAACCCTTTAATATGCGTAATGTTGCTAATCCTATTTTACCTGTACCAATAATACCGGCAGTACGATTATGCATATTAAAGCCAGTTAAGCCTTCTAATGAGAAGTTAGCATCACGAGTACGTTGATAAGCTCTGTGTATACGACGATTAAGTGACAGCATCATACCAACAGCATGTTCTGCAATAGCCTCTGGTGAGTAAGCAGGAACACGAACAACAGTAATGCCTAATTCAGCGGCCGCTTCTAAGTCAACATTATTAAAGCCCGCGCAGCGTAATGCGAGAATACGTATATTAAGGCTAGCAAGTTCTTGTAAAACCGCACGATTTGCATCGTCATTGACGAAAATACAGACAGCATCAGCGCCAACGGCATTTTTTGCAGTTTGTTCTGTTAAATTAAAATCGAAATATTCAATATCATAATGATATCCATTATGTTGATTGACCCATTCCATGTGCTTACGATCATAATGTTTAGTACTATAGGAAACGATTTTCATCCAGTCTTCTCTACTCTCGATTAAATTTTTATTCAGAGGCTAGAAAAACAAGAATTATCCAGCCCCAATATGAAAGAAATTAATACTATCATTATAAACAATTTAACGAGGTAAGTGGATGATTCAGGTTTGTTTAAAAGGAATATAATGTGTTGTTAAGAAAAACAATCAAATGGACAGGGACGATACTACTAGGCGCCGGCCTAATAGGCACTGCTTTATGGGTGTCTATTCCTCGTTGGTTACCTGTTGTTGCTCATTATTACTTACCTGAAGGTGTAACTCTTTCTTTATCACAGCCCAAATTACAGCGTATGGGTGTTTCAATTGAAAACATCGTATTAAAGACAGAGAATTGCACTTTAGCTAATCTTGATAACTTTGTTTTCTCTTATCAAAAAGAACAGATTGATAAATTGCAATTTAATAGCCAGCAACTTGCCATTGATGAACAATGTTTTTCAATGATGCCTGTAAGTAAGCAAGAAGAAACTGCAACCGTTCCTCTTGAGATAAATTCACTACTGACTTCAATACCTCATTTATTTGTCAACATCGAAAATGTACTCTTAAAAGAAAATGCGCGTTATCAAGGTTCTTTGCAATTAAGAACACAAAATAATGGAAGATTAATGACTTACCAAGGAGAAAATGTACAACTTGGTATTTTTATTAGAGATAACCAATGGCTTGATATTAAACGGTTCAAAGTGAATTTGCCTGATGACAATAACATTGAACTTGCTGCTGAAATAGCGCTTCCTCTTGATGTTGCTTCATTACCAGAAAAAGGAACCATTGATGCGACACTATTGACGTCTCACTACGCTTACCCATTGGTTGTTATTCTTGAATGGGTAGGAAAATCTGGCACGATTTCGCTTGCTGAACAAGGTGGTGGCCATGCATTGGCTTTATTACCTTGGAAAGTGACACCCGAAAATATAGTGATTGAACAAGGTCGTTGGGAATGGTTTGGATTGGATCAACCTTTGCGAGGCGGTGTAAATATTAATATCGCTCAATGGCAAAAAGGATTGGCGGATTTAAGACTAACTGCACGATTAAACGTGATGACAGAAGGCAAAGCGGGAAAAGGGAATTTAGTAATATCGATCCCTGAAACCGCAGTAAATTGGTTAGATGCACAAATCCCTATTCAAATCACTGGTATTGTTAATAAAGAATTAATGCAAGCCAGTGCGCAATTACCTGTTAAAGTCACTGGCATGTTGACCGATCCTACTGTTGAATTTCAATCTGGCTCTTTGTTTCGTTTTAAAGGACCACTCACTGAAACGCTTACCATCACAGATGCTCGTTTACCTTTAGCTGGAACCACACTTTCATCAAATGGTTTTAATGGTCGTTTAAATGCGATAGTCGTTGCCCAAGATAGCATTTGGGGGGATTACCGTATTCATTTTCAAGGTAAGGCGATTGATTTTTTACCTGACAATGGGACTTGGCAATGGCGCTATTGGGGAGAAGGGGATTTATTACCTTTAAAAGCACGTTGGGATATCGCAGGAACAGGGTACTGGGCTGATAAAGTGGTTAGTTTTGAGAAACTCAATACAGGTTTTGATGTTTTAAAATATCAAAATACTACGATGACTGCTCCTCGATTATCTTTAGAAAGTCCGTTTCGTTGGGTAAGAGATGATAAAAAGCCTGTATTTAATGGAAAACTAAAATTAACGAGTCAACGTATTGATTTTCCTGCTGGTGGTTTTTTAGATAAGGCCGATTTTATTGCCACAGTTAATGGTGATTCCCCTTTTAATTTTAATGTAAAAGGCGAATTAAGTGCTAAACCCAATATAGGACCTATTGCAATAAATACGCGTTGGGATGGCGCAAGATTAAGAGGTCAAATGCGTTGGCCTTCACAACCTATTAATGTTTTTCAATCGCTCTTGCCTGAAGATTTAGGGATCACTCTTGATAAAGGTGAACTCTACACACAAGCAGATTTTTCTATTGCACCAGAACAAGGATTAATAGCAGGAGGGCATCTTGTTGTTAAACAAGGTGGAATGTGGCTTAAAGATGGTGTTTTAGAAGGTTTAGATTTTATTTTGCCTTGGCGTTTAAATGGCGACGAATGGCAATTAGGTGTTAAACAGCCTGTCCAGTTACGGATAAAGCGTGTTAATAATCTTTTTGACATGACGGATATTACGGCTGATCTTCAAGGTTTTTACCCTGCAACAGAAAATAAACCGTTAGTTCTATCTAATGTGAATGTTGCTATGCTTGATGGAACCATTTCATTGGCAAAACTCACAATTCCACAACATGATGCAGCGATTATTTCTCTTGATAACATTCAATTAAGTCATCTTTTTACTTTGTTAAAAGTGACGCAGTTTGCGGCATCAGGTAAAGTTAGTGGTGAATTTCCGTTTTTTATTAATAATAACCAATGGATTATTAAAGATGGTTGGCTGGCTAATTCATCTTATTTAACGTTAAGACTTGATAAGGATTTTGTGGATTCTATTGATGAAAATAATATGTCTGCGGGCGTTGCTATGGCATGGTTGCGCTATTTAGAGATCAGCCGTTCTTGGACTCGCGTTAATTTAAGTAATTTGGGTGAGTTGGTATTAGAAGCAGAAATCAATGGAACGAATCCTCTAGAAGATAAACGTCGACAAGTTAATTTAAATTATCGACATGAAGAAAATGTCTTCCAATTATGGCGAAGTTTACGATTTGGTTCACAATTGGAAGAGTGGTTAGAAAAGAGCTTATCAGATTTAGGGAGTGAGTCAGAGTGAAACCATTATTCTTAAGAAAACTATTCTTACTAACAGCTTTGATGATGGGAATATCAGCATTAACAGGATGTATTCGGTTAGAAGTCGCCACACCGGATAAGCCCATTAACATTAATATGAATGTAAAAATTGAACATGAAATTAATGTAAAAATAGACCGACAAGTTGAAGATCTCTTAAAAAATAACAGCGCCATTTTTTAAAGGATAAATGATGAATTATAAAAAATATTTTTTAAGTTTTGCGCTAATGATAGCTTTAGGCAGTGCAAATGCCATAGCATTAACGCTTGATGAAGCAAGATCACAAGGATTAGTAGGGGAAACCTTTAGTGGTTATATTGAGCTTGTGCAAACTAATAACAAGCAGGCTCAACAACTTGCTGATGAAATAAATCAAGCAAGAAAAGCAAAATATGCTGAAATTGCTAAAACTAACCAAGTAACACCTGATTCTGTTGCTCGACTAGCAGGTGAAAAATTAGTCGCAAGAGCTAATGAAGGTGAGTTTGTAAAGGGGATTAATGGAAAATGGGTAAAGAAGTAGTTAAATCTTAAATACAGACTTAACCTCATTTTATTTTTAAAGCACGATATATTATAAATTTCTATCGTGCTTTTTTGTAGCTAATTTTTATGACTAATTAATCATTACCACTAAAATTAACAATATCGTCATTGATCATGACAATAAAATTAATGTTTGAGCGTATATAACCGGATGCAGGAGGCATATTATCTTTTTTAACATAGTTAACTAAAAAATAAAATTCAGCTTCTCCATCAGTCAGTTCTTCAGTAAATTCGCTCTTTTTATTAAGATTGATGGGTCTTTCTTCCTCATTGTACAATAATTGAAAAGCAATATTATTACTTGCATCTGGAGCACTAATCATATTTTTCAAGTAACCTGTTGTATTATCAATACTCGTATTTTCAATTTTTAAGCGAATATTCCCATTACTCTTAGAACAATCTTTTATATTAATAAGGATAATGTGAGGATCAATATTCGCTAATTCTCCTTTCTCATATGAAGAAAAGTCATTTCCGTTAATAGAAAATCTATCACTTGTATTTTCATAAATATGATCTATATCACAGCTTAGAGGAATATCGTGATCACCACGTCTTGGTATTGATGAAAATGAAAATGATGAATAGAGTAAAATTATAATTAAATAGAAGAAATGTTTTTTATTTTTCATATTTAGTACTTTTGTTTTGAATTAAAGACAATTAACTTCTTTTTTTATCAGGTTTTTTTTCTTTTCATCGGAACTCAAATTATAATTAAATTGACACTGTTTATCTTCTTCCCATTTTACTTTTATTAATCCATGATCAGGAATACCAGAAAGAAAAATAACATTATTTTCTGTCACCAATCCTTGAGAAATAATATTATCCTCTTTATCTAGTACGGTAACTGTTGAAGCAAAAGGAAGTGGGGTTATTGATTTGAAAATAATACGATAACCTGTTTTCATTGGAAAAGTAATTTTAGATATTGCACCTAATGTAGGAATAATACTCTTGCTGTAATATTCGGTTTCAACGGATTGGGGGAGTGTAGTCGCATTTAGTTTGATTTTATTTATTCGATAAGGCGTGATGTTATTTAAAATTAGGTTACCAAAGATATCTGTTTCTAAATTAGATGAAAATGATGTTTTAATACCAGTAATACCCTGTGTACTCACTAATGCAAAGGTTTTTCCTAAACGGGGTGTCAGAGTAATACCTTCGGAATGAAGTACTAATGCACCATTAATTGAAAAATTAAGATTGTAATTATTCTCTGATTTATTTCCAGAGAAACTATAAGATTGATAATTATTTTGATAGCGTGTATTAGCAGAAAATTGATTATATTTTCTTTTAGGATGATGTGTATGTTGATAGTTTATTGAATATCCTAAATTATTATTAAGCAATGCTCCTCCTAGATTTGTACTATTTGTATAACGTTTATTATTGACTTGATAGCTTGTTTGATTGTTCATCCAATGATGATGTTCAATATTACCTATAGGAATATGAAAATTAAATGAAAAATAATGATCCGAAAAATATTTCTCTGTTTTGAAATCATACTTTAAATGATAATTTACCCTATTAAATGAGGATGAAAAGGATGCTCCAATTTCAAATTCTTTCGATGAATCATGGTATGTTTTACCGTGGTAATGCAAAGAGAAGTAGCCTAACTCATTAATATTTTGAGATAAAGATAGTGAATGGTTTTTTTTAATGTTGTTTTTTGATAATGAATTACCTAAATAATGATAGAAAGACATTCCCGAAGTAAAGTGAGTTTGTGTCATGGGAATACTTTTCTGATAACGAAATTGATATTTAATTTTATTATTGTTATTTTTTTCATAACTTATATTTGTCGCTAAACCACCTAAAATACCTAAATCTAGAGATAGTCCAGATAAATAGGTTTGTCTTTTATTATGTTTTTTTATTGCACTGTAAGAAGTGATTTTTTGGCTTAGACCATATGAAAATTCGCCTAAAAGAAAAAGAGATTTTTTGTTATTTGGATGATCAGGTAATGTGCCTGAGATGATATTATATTGATAACTTCCTTTATTTAATTTATTCGGTAATGATGCAAAATAGTGTGTCGAAATTTTTACTCTTCCATCTGCTTCTTTGATCTCCAAAGTGAGTTTTTCACTTCCTATTGAAGGTAATGAATTTAAAAGAAAGGGGCCAGGAGGAACCGTTGTTTCATAGATGATCTTATCACCCTGTTTTATGATAATTTGAGCTTGTGTATCAGCAATACCTTCAATAATCGGGCTATTAGCATAAAGACTTTTGTTCGAAATTAAATTATTGGATATTAATTGAAAGCCAATAATTTTATCATTTGATAATATTCGTGTCGTAGGTGAAAATTTACCTCCATAAAAAAGAGAAGAAAAAGAATTAATTTGTCGATAGGTGTAAATTGATGAAAGCTTAGATTGATAACGATCTTTATTCCAATTAAATCCACTTTGACTACGTACACGCCAAGCTCCCATGTTAATACCTGAGTGTAAATTAAGTTTTTGCTCAGTCGATTTTTTTTGGTGATATTTAATCCAATAGGAATATTGAGTGAATAATGCGGTAATTCCGTCATCCCAATCTTGTTCATTGATGACATAGTCTGTTTTTTTTATTAATGCTTTTTGCGGAATGATTAAATTTAATTTTTGATTGGAAAATTGGTATTTAAAATCTATCGAATAATCGCTTAAAGGAGTTATTTCCTGATTTTCTTTTGTTATTTTATAAAAATAAGTATCAATACCAAGAGAAGTTAAATCATTGATAGAAAGACAAGGAGTTAACTTGTTATCTACATTTTTAAAATAAAGGAGCTTTGCCATTTTCTTTCTATTATTAATATGAATAATCGAATGATAAAACCCTTCAGGTTTTTTATCTTCAAGAAGTAGTTTAATCGTTTCATCATTAATATTAGAAAATGAATTAGAATAAAGAGAGAGGAAATTATTCTGAGCGATAGCATCTTTGGTGCAAATAATTATAAAAATAAAGAAAGTGAACTCCATTTTTTTATATTTAATCTTCATTTATTATGGCCTTATCTGTTGCATTTATTTCCACGCCATATTGATTAATTGTTTTCCCATTTAATTAATCCATCTTCTTTAATTATATTTTTTGTATTGTATTTTTTTAATGGAGGTATGGTTTTGCTTTTATTCATCAGTAGTACACCATTGTAACTAACATTAAGCAAAGTAATAAAGTAGGGTGTGGGATTGTTTATAATAAATTCATTATTTTTATTTTTTAAAAACTCAATTCTTTTATAAGCATCTTTTGCACCTTTTTCTATTGATATTGGTCTATATATTAAATTATAGACAGAATTCATTGATATATGTAATAAATTTCTATTTTCATCTGAATTAGATAGCAATGGTATTCTCTTAATGTTTATTTTATATAGTGTTTCTTGATCCTTTTTTTCTATCTCATCTGTTTTAAAAATTTTTAAAGAATAGTTTTCATTTTTTTCTATTTTAAAAAGTGGGGGGGTGATAATAAAAGGTAATTCAGTATCATTATTTTCATCATAATGCGAAATCCAGCTTTGTATAAAATAATCATTAGTTGTGTTATTTTTTATTTCAATAATCTCCTGACCTTTGCTTTCAATAAAAATAAATTTATCCTTATTTATTTCTATTGATGCGTAACCATAAGTAGGGATGATTATAAATAGATATAGTGTGGTGGTTATTATTTTTTTAATCATTTTCTATTGTTATATAGTAATATTATATTATTATTTATAAATAAGGAATGTTAAAACAAAGCTGGATAACCAGCTTTGTTTACTTTTTGAATTTTAATTTAGGTCTTCAATATCAGAATAAATAACATCAAAACTTAAGCTAGCCGTTACTTGGCCAGGTGTTGCGCTTGCATTGTCTGGTTTTTTATAATTGGCTAGAAATTCATAACTTGCCGTATTATCATCACCATCAATATTTACTTTAAATGCTGGATTTTCTGCTATTGATAAGTCTATTTCATTTCCATCTGCATTTAAAATAGCAACAGATACATTACTACCATCTTTTGCTGTATTTTTTAATATACTTTCTCCGTTATTTTTAACTCTTAATTTTATATTCTGAAGGCCATCAGAACAATTTGTAAAATTAATGTTAATTGGTAGTGCGTCCACGTTTGTCAAATGGGTATCTGCAAAATTATTTGCTTGAACGTCATGTAATTTAATTGGTGCTATATTTTGTAACTCACAGCGAAGATTTTGTGTTACTAAGCCACTAATTTCAACTGAACCTATACCATTTTCTACATATTCAACTGCATTTGATTGGGTCGATAAAAAACTTGTAGATAAAATGAGCATTGAGAGTAAATTCTTTTTCATTTAAAATTCCATTTATTGAATTAATAAAATTATTTAATAATCTTCTTATCTCTAGAAGCAAAAAAATATTATTAATTTATCTTTTTAAAATCAAATTTAATTCAATCCTATATATCTATTTTTAGCGTGAATAATAGAATAAATTCTTTTTTTAAAACTAATTCTTAAATTATATTTTTAATAAATCAGGTTATTTCGGAATTATCTTCTTTTAAGGTTTTTTAGTTATAACTCAATAAGGTCTTTTTTATAAAAAATTAAGTGATATTGATATATCTTTAATATTTAGATATAAAAAAAGCACCTAGTTAGGTGCTTTTATAAAAAGATAAAATTAATTATTTTGCGGTGATATTTTTTGTACTAATTACAGTATCAATTTCTTTTTGTGCTTGCAGATGAGATTGCTGTGCATATTCTTCACCAAATGCAGTACCCTCAGCCATAATAAATTGTACGTCATTGATACCGATAAAAGCTAAAAACTGTGTAAGGAATGGAACAATCAAATCAGAAGGTTTATCTTTATGAACACCACCACGACTGGTTAATACAACAGCTTGTTTGTTTTCGAGTAAACCAACAGCACCCGCTTCTGTATAAGTAAATGTTTCGCCTGCGCGAGCAATAAAATCGATATAATGTTTTAATTGCGCTGAAATTGAGAAGTTATACATTGGTGCAGCAATCACAATCATATCGTGTGCTTTTAATTCATTAATTAGTTCATCTGATAAAGCTCTAGCTGATTTTTGTTCATCAGAGAGTATGGAAACATCTTTGCCAAAGGCAAATAAGGTGGCTTGATCTAGAGCTGGTATAGGATCTTTAGCGAGATCACGTACAGTAATCAGGTCGTCTTTATGGTTTTTTTGCCAATTTTCAATTAAGTAATCGGTCATTTTATTACTGTGTGAATAGCTATCTAAAATGCTGGATTTCAGTACAAGGATCTTTTTCATTATTTTCTCGTGGTCTATAAAATGTTCTATTTATTTAAATTTATTGGTTAATAGTAGTTTACCCAATCTTTAAAATATCACATCACAATCCTTTGAATATGCTATTCAAAATTATTGATTATATGAAATCATATACTAAGAAATTTAATCAAGCCTTTATGTGCAAATAGCCTGTTGTGATATTATGAACTCAATAGTTTTGATTAGAATAACCTCAAAAAGGATAATAAAAGGTGACATTATCATCTGCCACGCTCTATCAAGAAATAGAGCAATTATCGTTGCGGGAGCAGCAGCGATTAAGAAAACGTCTACGTGGCGTCGCTAAAATTAATAATGAAGAGTCTAAACAAGCGGTATTAAGTGCAATTAAAGAAGATATTAATACGGCACAACAGATGATAATTCGCCGTCGTGCTAATTGTCCTGAAATTACTTACCCAGAAAACCTGCCTGTTAGTCAAAAGAAAGATGCTATTTATAATGCAATAAAAGATAACCAAGTCGTTATTATTGCAGGGGAAACTGGCTCTGGTAAAACAACACAGATCCCTAAAATTTGTCTTGAATTAGGACGAGGGATCAAGGGTTTTATTGGTCACACTCAGCCTCGTCGTTTAGCTGCACGTTCAGTAGCTGAACGTATCGCTCATGAATTAAAAAGTACGTTAGGCGGATCTGTAGGTTATAAGGTTCGCTTTAGTGATCATGTTGGCGATAACACCCTCGTTAAGCTAATGACAGATGGTATTTTATTGGCGGAATTACAGCAAGATAAGCTGTTACTACAATATGACACTATCATTATTGATGAAGCCCATGAACGTAGTTTAAATATCGACTTTATTCTTGGCTATTTAAAGCAGCTATTACCTAAGCGCCCTGATTTAAAAGTTATTATTACTTCTGCAACCATCGACCCTGAACGTTTTTCCAAGCATTTCAATCAAGCACCGATTATTGAAGTATCTGGCCGAACTTATCCTGTTGAAGTGAGATATCGTCCTATTGGTGGTGACGAACTTGACAGTGATAAGGATATGACCGATGGCATTGTTGATGCTATTGATGAATTAAGCAGAGAAAGTGCGGGTGATATTCTTATTTTTATGAGCGGTGAGCGAGAAATTCGTGACACTGCTGATGCGCTGAATAAATTACAACTTCGCCATACTGAAGTATTGCCTTTATTTGCCCGTTTATCTAACAGTGAACAAAACCGAATTTTTCATCCTCATAATGGCAGGCGCATTATTTTAGCCACTAACGTTGCCGAAACTTCATTAACTGTGCCGGGTATTAAGTACGTTATTGATACCGGTTTTGCGCGTGTTAGTCGTTATAGTTATCGCACTAAAGTACAACGACTTCCAATAGAGCCTATTTCTCAAGCTTCAGCAAATCAGAGAAAAGGGCGTTGTGGTCGTGTTTCCGATGGTATTTGTATTCGTCTTTATTCAGAAGATGATTTTATTTCTCGTTCTGAATTTACTGATCCAGAAATATTAAGAACTAACCTTGCATCTGTTATTTTGCAAATGACGTCGATAGGGTTAGGTGATATTAGTGCTTTCCCATTTGTACAGCCACCTGATAAACGCAATATTCAGGATGGTGTTCGTTTATTAGAAGAACTAGGCGCGTTACAAGACGAAACCGATCACAATGGTGCTTATCGTTTAACCCCAATGGGGAAACAACTTGCACAACTTCCTATTGATCCTCGTTTGGCGAGAATGGTACTTGAAGCACGTAAATATGGTGCAGTAAAAGAGTTGATGGTTATTACATCCGCACTTTCAATTCAAGATCCTCGTGAAAGACCGATGGATAAACAACAAGCTTCTGATGAAAAGCATCGACGCTTCCAAGATAAAGATTCTGATTTCTTGTCTTTTTTAAATATGTGGGATTATTTAAAAACTCAACAAAAAGAGTTGAGCCATTCCCAATTTAGAAAGCTATGTCGCCAAGAATTTTTAAACTTTATGCGTGTTCGAGAATGGCAAGATGTTTATACGCAATTGCGACAAGTTGTTAAAGAATTAGGTTTTCCTGTTAATAGCGAACCCGCTGATTTTAGACGTATTCACGTTGCTCTACTCAGTGGCTTGTTGTCACATATTGGTCAAAAAGATGCCGATAAACAAGAATTTACAGGTGCGAGAAATGCTCGTTTTTCTATTTATCCTGGCTCTGGTTTATTTAAAAAACCACCAAAATGGACTATGGTGGCAGAGTTAGTCGAGACGTCTCGTTTATGGGGACGAATCGCAGCGCGCGTTGAACCTGAATGGATTGAACCTATCGCCGAACATCTAGTGAAACATCACTATAGCGAACCACATTGGTCAAAAGCGCAAGGCGCTGTAATGGCTAATGAAAAAGTTACGTTATATGGTTTACCTATTGTTGCCTCTCGACCTATTAATTATAGCCAAATTGATCCGTTATTATGTCGTGAGCTATTTATCCGCCATGCGTTAGTAGAAGGTGATTGGCAAACTCGTCATGCATTCTTCCGTGACAATTTAAAATTACGGACTGAAGTGGAAGAGTTAGAGCATAAATCTCGTCGTCGTGACATTCTTGTTGATGATGAAACAATGTTTACTTTCTACGATCAGCGAATACCACAAGACGTTGTTTCATCACGTCATTTTGATAAATGGTGGAAAGAAGCACAAAAAGCATCACCTGATCTGCTTAACTTTGAAAAAAGTATGCTTATCAAGGATGATGCCAAACGTGTTAGCGCACTAGATTATCCAAATTATTGGCATCAAGATAATTTAAAATTACGCTTAACTTATCAATTTGAACCGGGTACGGCAGCTGATGGTGTCACTGTTCATATTCCATTACCGATTTTAAATCAGGTAAAAGATGAAGGTTTTGATTGGCAAATTCCAGGTATTCGTCATGAATTGATAGTGGCCTTAATTAAGTCATTACCAAAGCCTATCCGTCGTAATTTTGTACCAGCACCTAATTATGCTTCTGCTTTTTTAGAACGTGTCCCTCAAGTTGAGGGCTGCTTACTCGATAAACTCGAAAACGAATTACGCCGAATGACAGGAGTGACCGTTGATAGAGAGAGTTGGCAACTTGATCAAGTTGCTGATCACTTAAAAATGACATTCCGTGTTGTTGGCGATAAAAATAAAACGCTGGCAGAAAGTAAAGATCTCAATAAATTAAAAGAGAACTTAAAGGAAAAAGTGCAAGAAACATTATCAGCAGTAGCGGATGATGGTATCGAACAACAAGATTTACATATTTGGAGTTTTGGTGATTTGCCTCAGCGTTATGAGCAAAAACGGGGTGGCTATTCAGTGAAAGCTTATCCAGCACTCGTTGATGAAAAAAACAGTGTGGGTATTAAGCTTTTTGAAACAGAATCTGAACAGCAAGCTTCAATGTGGGAAGGAGTAAGACGACTATTATTATTAAATATTCCGTCACCGATAAAATACCTACATGAGAAATTACCAAATAAAGCAAAACTTGGTCTTTACTTTAACCCTTATGGCAAAGTGTTAGAGTTGATTGATGATTGTATTGCTTGTGGTGTTGATAAACTAATGGCGTCTTATGGTGGTTTAGTTTGGCAAGAAGGCGAGTATCAAAAACTGCAAGAATATGTCAGAGCTGAACTAAACGATGCTGTAGTCGAAATAGCAAAACAAGTTGAATCTATTTTGACTCAAGTTTTTGCCATCAATAAACGTTTAAAAGGGCGGGTGGATATTAGCGTTGCTTTTGCATTGTCTGATATTAAAGCTCAACTTAGTCAGTTAGTTTTTCCTGGTTTTGTTACCTCTCATGGATGGAAACGTCTTGCGGATATTCCTCGTTATTTGAGTGCAATTGAAAAACGAATGGAAAAACTGGCCATTGATCCTAATCGCGATCGCGCTCAAATGAGCAGAGTTGAAAATGTTATTCAACAGTGGCAACAGTGGTTAGGTAAGCTAACAGAGAAACAAAAGCAGCAAGAGGAAGTGCAAAATATTCGTTGGATGATAGAGGAACTGAGAGTAAGCCTGTTCGCTCAACAGATAGGTACACCGTATCCAATATCAGATAAACGTATATTGCAGGCGATGGAACAAGTTAGTTTTAACTAATTTAATAGTGACATTTTTAAACCCACGGGAACTCATGCTTCTTGTGGGTTTTTATTGCCTAGCTAATAAATAGCTAGCTATTTATTAGTTACAACATACAATGTATTTCTTAATTTATAACTACCTAACCATCGATATTAAAAAAAACAGCTTAGCAGGGGAATTTTTTTGACTTAAGTGAAATTGATTTTTGGAGAGAAGGAAGGGAAAGGTAAGAGAGGCACTGTTTTTCGAGTACCTCTCAGATTGTCTTTAGTAAATAGTTAAGTAGCCTAATGCCGGAATAGCGCCAAATAAGACTAGTGCTAACAGAATTCGCTCACTTATATGCAATGGTTTTTTATCTTTATACTGCTTGCGTGTATATAAAAACATTAGGATACCTGGTGCATACAGAACGACAGAGAGTAATAAATTAATAACACCTGATGCATAAAGTAGCCATAAACCGTAAAGACTTGCAGGTATGGCTATTAATAATAAGGCACGGCTACTGCGTGCAATTGCCACTTTAAATAAAAATGCACCGACGAGAAAGTAAGGAACAAGGATCATCTCTGATGCAATGGTCAGTAATGTATTGTAGTTACTTCCCGTCAACCAAATTAAAACTAAAGAGAATTGGACTGCACAATTGGTAAACCATAATGAAGATGAAGGCGCATCATTTTTATTCTGCTTCCCTAATTGTTTAGGGAAAGAGTGATGTAGTGCGGCAATATAAGGCACTTCTGCCGCCATAATTGTCCAACTTAAATATGCACCACATACAGAGAGAATAAGACCCGCTGCAATAATTATCTCGCCTATGTTACCAATAAGCTGAACAAGTAACGGCGCCATTGACGGGTTTTTCATCGCTGCTAATTCTGCTTGGCTAACTAAACCTTGCGATAATAAAGTGACAAGAATATAGATAACTAATGCGATGACAACGGCGAGTACTGTTGCTAAACCAACATCACGACGATTTTTAGCTCTTGCGGAAACTACGACCGCGCCTTCAATACCAATAAATACCCACAGTGTAATCAACATGGTATTTTTGACTTGATCCCAAACAGGGACACCCAGATTTACACCTTTAAAATCAAGGGTAAATATATCCATATTGAAAGCTAATAGGGCGACAATAACAAATAACCCTAAAGGAAGGAGTTTTGCCATTGTCGCCATTAAATTAATGCTGGCTGCAGTTTGAACACCACGTAATACAAGAAAATGGACAACCCAAAGTAAGATTGACTCTCCAATTAATGCTTGCCATGTATTCCCATCACCAAAAATAACGTTCTCTGGTGTATCTGTAAAAAAACTAAAGGCAGCAAAAACAATAACAAGATAAGAAACGTTAGCAACAACAGCGCAGACCCAATAACCCCATGCTGAACAAAAACCAATAAATTCACCAAATCCTTCTTTCGCATAGGTAAAAATGCCACCATCAAGATCAGGTCGAAGGCGCGAGAGGAGTAATAAAGATGTAGCAAGAAAGAGGATGCCAATGCCAGTTATCACCCAGCCAATAATCAATGCGGCAGGGCTGGCAACTTCGGCCATATTTTGAGGCAAACTGAATACACCTGCACCAACCATTGAGCTTAATACTAACGCGGTGAGTGATATTAAGCCAAGTTTCTTATTCAAGGATAATTACCTACGTGATTAAAATTGTAAATAAATAGCGTATTTTCTTGTTTTTTGGTCAGTAAATAGAATAAATATGAATATCTCAAATTTAAATAAAGATAAAAACACTAAAAAACAGCGAGATTTTACGTAGAGTTGACTTGGTTGTCTATGCATTAAATCATAAAAATTATGCACTTTTACAAAATGAGGTTGGTTTTGATGATATTTTGAGTAAAAAAAACCTCGCATCAGCAAGGTTTTTTTAATTAGGACGCTTTATTACTTGAATAGGTCAGCGGTAATAGTGACTGTACCACCATCACTTTGCCATTCATTTGTAATATGGTAATACTTGGCACCTTTTGCAGCTGCACGTTTAGCAACTTGATAAGAAATCTCTGGTGAGTTTACAAAGTATCCGCTAAATGTAATGGTATCAAATGGATCCATTAATGCAGCAGCTGCTTTGTTGACTTCTTGGATTTCAGTACCATCAGGTAATGTGACAGTGTAACGACCACTAGCACCCGAAGTTTGTGTATCAGCAAATGTTCCTACACTTCTATCAAAATCAGTGTTTGATGCAAGACCTGGTTTCTCAACTTTATTGGCAGCGGCTCCGCCTTCTGCAATAAGTGCGCGACCTGCATCTGAGTCATAAGGAACGACAGCCTCTGGTGCTTGAATTGCACGTTTAGGCGCATCTTTTTTGTAGATATAAGCTGTTACTTCTTGGTTACCACCATCATTTGTTGATACGTTACGTACAATAAAGAATGATGCAGCACCTTTTTTAGCAGCTGCTTTTGCAATTGCGTCGTTAATATCAGGGGTTGTAGGGTAGTAACCGCGGATAGAAACTGTATCAAATGGTTGTAGCAGAATTGCTTCAGGTTTTGGTAGTTCTTTCACGCCATGAAAGACGCGATAGCTTTCTTGATCTGCTTTGGGTGCATCTTTATGGTATAGATCAGCAGTAACACTCATGTTGCCGCTATCACTAATATCATCTAGGCCTTGAATATAGAAACTATCAGCACCGACTTTATCCGCACGACGAGATACCGCATCAGCGGCTTCATAAATAGCGTTAAAACGACCGATAACTGTAATTCTTTCAAATGGTTTTAGTTCTGCAGCTTGTTCGGGTGTTAATTCCTGAGCAGCCTGCGCAACAGTGATATTAGTTAAAGACAACATCGCTGCTGCGATGACTGAGGTTTTCAGCTTCATACAAAATCCTTCCGCCTTGCGCAATTAATATTGGTCATGTGCTGAACGTCGTGGTTTATCACATAGGGATTAATTATTACATGTAATAATAGCATTTGTCGCATTATTTTATTTAGCGAATCACCACAGAGTCAAATGACCAGTATATGTTACCAGATATTTACCTGAATATAGTGAATAATTCATAAATATGCCTTTTCGACTAAAATGATCTAATTAAGTTCAATTTTAGCTTTACACAGATATAGATTATTGGTTTTATTTTCAGTAGGTTATTAGAACTCCGATTAATGGCATGCATATTATTATTTTTAACATTTTTTTTGCATGAATGTGAAGTTAACGGAGAAGTTTTAACAGAACTCTATGGATAAGAAGGGAAAATTATGCGAATTGGTATACCCAAAGAGCGACTTTCTAATGAAACAAGGGTTGCAGCTACACCAGCTACAGTGACTCAACTCATAAAATTAGGATTTACAGTCGCAGTTGAAAATGGCGCAGGTATTGCCTCAAGCTTTGAAGATAAAGCTTATCAGGACGCCGGTGCCGAGATCCTCGCTCTTCAAAATGTTTGGGAATCAGACATTATTTTGAAGGTAAATGCACCTCTGGATAATGAAATTACGTTGCTACAAGATGGCGCGACACTGGTAAGTTTTATTTGGCCAGCTCAAAATGCGGCATTACTCGAAAAGTTAGCTGAAAAGAATATTAACGTGATGGCAATGGATAGTGTGCCACGTATTTCTCGTGCACAATCTCTTGATGCGTTAAGTTCAATGGCAAATATTGCAGGCTACCGTGCTGTTGTAGAAGCTGCCCATGAATTCGGAAGATTCTTTACTGGACAAATTACCGCCGCAGGTAAAGTACCACCAGCTAAAGTGATGGTTATTGGTGCTGGAGTTGCAGGTCTTGCTGCGATTGGTGCCGCAGGAAGTCTTGGTGCAATTGTTCGCGCATTTGATACTCGCCCTGAAGTTAAAGAGCAAGTTCAAAGCATGGGTGCTGAATTCCTTGAGCTTGATTTTAAAGAAGAAGCGGGCAGTGGTGATGGCTATGCTAAGGTAATGTCAAAAGCATTTATTGATGCTGAAATGGCATTATTTGCAGAACAAGCAAAAGATGTTGATATCATCATTACAACGGCATTAATTCCAGGAAAACCCGCTCCTCGTTTAATTACGAAAGAGATGGTCGATTCAATGAAGCCAGGAAGTGTTGTAGTCGACCTTGCGGCTCAAAATGGTGGCAACTGCGAATATACCGTGCCTAATGAAGTCTTTACGACAGAACATGGTGTAAAAATCATTGGTTACACTGATTTAGCTGCTCGTTTACCAGCACAGTCATCTCAACTTTATGGTACTAACTTAGTTAATCTATTGAAATTATTGTGTAAAGAAAAAGACGGTAATATCAATATTGATTTTGATGATGTTGTCATCCGTGGTGTGACTGTAATTCGTGCGGGTGAAGTAACATGGCCTGCGCCACCAATTCAAGTTTCAGCACAACCTAAAGTTACTCCTGCTGCAAAACCACAAGAAAAACCCGTTGCTAAACCGGTTTCACCTTGGAAGAAATACAGTTTATTAGCGATAGCCTTTTTATTGTTTGCATGGCTTGCAAATGTTGCACCGAAAGAGTTTTTATCTCACTTTACGGTATTCGCACTTTCTTGTGTTGTAGGTTATTACGTTGTTTGGAATGTAAGTCATTCATTGCACACGCCATTAATGTCAGTAACAAATGCAATTTCAGGCATTATTGTCGTTGGTGCTTTACTCCAAATTGGTAGTGGTGGCTGGGTTAGCCTATTTTCGTTTATCGCAATATTGATTGCGAGTATTAATATTTTTGGTGGATTTACTGTTACTCAACGTATGTTGAAAATGTTCCGTAAAGGATAAGGGAGACAATTATGTCCAGCGGAGTTGTTACAGCGGCATATATTGTCGCCGCAATATTATTTATTTTCAGCCTTGCCGGCTTATCAAAGCATGAAACCTCTAAACAAGGTAACTACTTTGGTATTGCAGGGATGGCAATTGCATTGTTCGCAACCATTTTCGGGCCTTATGCTGGCAATGTGAGTTGGATCATTATTGCAATGGTAATCGGTGCCGTTATTGGTATTCGTTTAGCTAAAAAAGTCGAAATGACTCAAATGCCAGAATTGGTCGCAATCTTGCACAGCTTTGTAGGTTTAGCGGCAGTTTTAGTGGGCTTTAACAGTTATCTTGACCACAATACAGCAATGGATCCTGTTATGGTGAATATCCACCTAACAGAAGTCTTTTTAGGGATCTTCATTGGTGCTGTTACATTTACGGGTTCGATTGTCGCTTATGGTAAATTAAGTGGGAAAATGTCATCTAAACCGATGATGTTACCTAATCGTCATAAATTAAATCTTGCAGCTTTAGTGGTTTCTTTTTTATTGATGGTTTGGTTTGTTAAAACTGACAGTGTTGGTTTACAAGTTTTCTTAATCATCATAATGACTGTGATTGCCTTGGCATTTGGTTGGCATTTAGTTGCGTCAATTGGTGGTGCGGATATGCCAGTTGTTGTTTCGATGCTGAACTCTTACTCAGGATGGGCAGCAGCAGCAGCAGGCTTTATGTTAAGCAATGACTTGTTAATTGTAACGGGTGCATTAGTGGGTTCTTCAGGTGCTATCCTTTCTTATATTATGTGTAAGGCGATGAATCGCTCTTTTATTAGCGTAATAGCGGGCGGATTTGGTACTGATGGCTCAGCCTCAACAGAAGAAGGTGAAATGGGTGAGTACCGCGAAACAACCGCGGAAGAAGTGGCTGATATGCTGAAAAATTCAACCTCAGTCATTATCACTCCAGGTTATGGATTAGCGGTTGCTCAAGCACAATACCCTGTTCATGATATTACTGAAAAATTACGCCAGCGTGGTGTGAAAGTGCGTTTTGGTATTCACCCAGTAGCAGGGCGTTTACCGGGTCACATGAATGTGTTGTTAGCAGAGGCTAAAGTGCCTTATGACGTTGTATTAGAAATGGATGAAATCAATGATGATTTCTCCGACACTGATACAGTCTTGGTTATTGGCGCTAACGATACAGTAAACCCAGCGGCACAAGATGATCCAAATAGCCCAATTGCAGGTATGCCAGTATTAGAAGTGTGGAAAGCGCAAAATGTTATTGTGTTTAAACGCTCAATGAATACAGGTTATGCAGGGGTTCAGAATCCACTATTCTTTAAAGAGAATACACAGATGTTGTTTGGCGATGCTAAAGCCAGTGTGGATGCAATTTTAAAAGCACTGTAATAGATACAGATAGCGAATAGCAAAAAGCCAGTCAAAATTTTGACTGGCTTTTTTATTTAGTATACAGAGCGTTTAATCGTGATCACTATCAACAGTAATAGGGCAGGTAAAACCATCAGGTTTGATAGCCAATAAATCACATTTGATATGATCAATCAGTTGCTCCGCAGTATTTCCTAAGAATGCGGCTGAAAGCCCCGTCCTTCCTAAAATACCCAAAACAACAATGCCAGCATTTAACTCTTCACAAACTTGAGGGATCACTTGTTCTGGCAATCCTTCTTTAACATGTGTTTTCTCTTCGGGAATGCTGAATTTCTGGCGAAGTTCCTTCATCGCAATAAGGTGTTGACCACGTAGTGCATTGTTATAAAGATTAGGATCAAAATCAGGTAGCTCAATCGCAATATTAATCGGCGCAACGGGATAAGCGCTAAGTAAATGAACATCAGGATCTTTTTGTATGCGATGAGATAAGTCGGTTGTTAGCTCAATCAGTTTCAGATTAAGGGCATCATGATAAGATTCTTCATTCGATAAATTTGCGGCGACAACGATAGTACCGTATTCAGGCCACTCTTTATCTTTGACCATCCAAACAGGGCAAGGACATTTTCTAAGCAATTGCCAATCCAGAGGCGTAAAAATGAGTGAACCTAATTTATCATGTTGGTGAGCCATTTTTATGAGTAAGTCATGTTGATGTGCAACAACTTCTTCAATAATGGCTTCATAGGGGCGATTATGCCAAATGACTTTTATATCAATCTCTATGCCCGCTTCAAGGTAATAGCGTGCTTGCTGTTTGATCCAAGCTGCCTTTTGGCTGATAACACCTTTACGCATTGCATTACGTTCATCGGGAGATAAAAGGGTTGTCATGTCATAAGAGAGATCATAAACAGGTAGAAAAGCTTTTATCCGCCCACCATTACGCTGAACGATATAGACAGCACGGCGAAGTGCTGGTTGGTCATCTTGGTTAGGATCAATGACAACGAGAAGGTTTTGATATTTTTCCATTGTAATATCCTCTTTAGGGCTGGATTTATCCATCTACAATTTAAAGATAACCCAAGAAGATAAAATGCAATAGTACAAAATAGAAAACGGGGCACAAATTTGTGTGCCCCGTTATAAAATTAGCGTGTGAAATGTAACAGATTAAACTTCAACTGATGAAGGAAGTTTGCCTGCAAGTTCACTTAACAGTGTACTATCTTCGATAGTAATGTATTTGCCTTTAACGCTTAACATGCCACTTTTCTGGAAGCGACCCAGTAAGCGACTAATTGTTTCGACAGTTAAACCTAAGTAATTACCGATATCACCACGAGTCATGGTTAAACGGAATTCGCGAGGAGAAAAACCACGCTGTGCGAAACGGCGTGAGAGGTTATAAATAAAAGCAGCCAGACGTTCTTCTGCATTCTTTTTCGATAGCAGTAAGATCATTTCTTGGTCACCTTTGATTTCACCACTCATTAGGCGCATCATTTGTTGACGTAAGTTAGGCATTTTGCCTGACAGGTCATCCAAAGTTTCGAATGGAATTTCACAGACCATAGATGTTTCTAAAGCTTGTGCGAAACTTGGATGTTCAGTATTAATAATGGCGTCAAAGCCAACCAAATCACCAGCAAGATGAAATCCTGTTATTTGCTCGTCGCCTTCTTCCGTGATGGTATAACTTTTAATTGTACCGGAACGTATGGCATAAAGTGATTTCAGCTCATCACCTGCTTTAAACAAGGTTTGACCTTTCTGGATGGGCTTTTTACGCTCGATAATATTATCGAGTTGATCAAGCTCATGCTCGTTTAAAGTAAACGGGATGCAGAGCTGGCTAATACTGCAATCCTGACAATGGATTGCACAACCGCCAGATTGGATTCGGCGAACGACGCGTTTTTCTGGGATCATAAGCTTGCTCATTACAAATAAAAATATTGATATGCGTCAATTTTAACACATATTGCAGTAATTAGTAAGGGGAATAACGGTACGTGTGGAAATAATTCTGAATGTAACAAAACATGTATCTTGATAAAAACAATGTTTTGCTTAAAGGTCTATTTAGAACAATTTGCGCTAACCCTATACTCAATTGGTATATTATTCGATTTTCTAACGAAGTCATAGTGCTATTACTAAATTATCCTTGTCAAAAGCCAAAAATGAAGAGGCGCTTCAATATTTTTTACCTTTATATTGACATTTTATTTACGGCTCTACCTTAAATTCGTATTTTTTATGCATAACTCTTTATTTTTATAACAAAAGATTAGGTAAAGTTAACTAGATGTATTTTTGATACAACTTAATGCTACCTTGAAGCAGTCATTTCAACAAATGATGCAATAACGTTCCCTCACACGCCTATCATTGCGTATAATGAAACATTCGGATTAAGAATATCTGCATAGCTTATGTCAGTTCTTGATATTTTAATGATGGGATACAGTGTATGGAAATATCGTAATGCTGTATTTACTTCAGGATTGCGTATGGTGTTAGCAAGTAGCGCAATAATACTGATTGCAGAAATTCTTAATCGTTTTGCATTTTTTATTGTTAAGTAGTGGAGTAGTGATGTATGAGGCGTTTTATTAAGGTAGATCTTCCTCCTGAACCGATTATTAATGATAAATGTGTTAGAAAACGCCTCAAACAAAGCCTATGTGATAGTTGTTCCAAAGTTTGCCCTGTGGGCGCTATCACTTTTGCTCACTTAGATGTAAAAATAGACAATGAACTCTGTTTTCAATGTGGTAATTGTCTATTTACCTGTCCCGTTGACGCGATAGAAAATATCGCGCCTCACGAAAGAACACACCAAGATAATTACCTTGTTGTTAATCATGATGAACCGTTAGCAAGTACAGAAGAATTATTAGTGTGGCATCGCCAATATCAAATTAGAGGAATGAAGATAGCACAGCCTTTAGTGGATAAATGGCTTCCTGTTTTAGCAAACCTAAATCTTCAACTAAAAACATTACAAGAGCCTATTTGGCAATTAATTATCACAGAGCCTACTGATATTGATAGCGGACGTCGTTTTATGCTTTTTCGTCAAAAATTAGATGAAAAACCGCTCAATAAAAATCAAGTAAGAACAGGATTAAATGCAAGAAAACAACTTTATCCTGAAGATAGTTGGTTCCAAATTCAGTTAGACAAAGACAGCTGTATTCTTTGCTCTGCCTGCGCCAAAGTGTGTGATGAAGGTGCGATTAAACTTGAAAACAATATATTCATGCTTGATGAAAAGCGTTGTACGGGTTGCATGAATTGTGAAGTGGTTTGTTTTCCTAAATCTATCCATGTTAATGAACAAGTTGCTAAAAATAACGAACCAACACATTACCATTATTATAATGCCCACTGTGAAAAATGTCGTTTAGCCTTCTTATCTTGGACTCCAGATGTAAAATTGTGCCCGATTTGCATACAACATCAGAAGCAAGGTTGGTTATAATCTCTCTCAAATAGACTTAAGTTATTTATTGCTTAATAAGCTCACATCCTTATTAAAGTGAGAGATAACATGTTAATTTTATTTATTATTAAGTTTTGAGAGTGGCAAAATAAAATGGGAGCATATGATGAAAACAACTGTTTTACCTGCGGATATGTTAGAAATTGCCATTATAGAGCCTGGTGGTATAGATAAATTACAACCCCAACTATCACCGATACCGCCACTTCCTCCACATTATCTTTTGATCAAAGTTGCAGCTTCTGGTGTGAATCGCCCTGATATTTTTCAACGTCAAGGCAGTTATCCGCCACCAGCAGATGCTTCACCTATTCCAGGTCTTGAAGTTGCTGGAGAGGTTGTTGCATTAGGGGAAAGTTGCACTAAATGGCAGTTGGGCGATAGAGTCTGTGCTTTAGTTGCTGGTGGTGGTTACGCTCAATATTGTATTGCGCATGAAGATATCGCATTACCGTCAATGAATTTAACGGACATTGAAGCAGCAGCATTGCCTGAGAATTTCTTTACTGTCTGGGCTAATTTATTTCAGTTAGGAAAACTAAAACAAGGTGAATCTGTTCTTATTCATGGTGGAACATCGGGAATAGGATCAACTGCCATCATGCTTGCTCACACAATAGGTGCGACAGTTTATACAACAGTTGGCTCTGAAGAAAAAGCTGCCACAGCCCGCGCACTCGGCGCTGATTATGTCATCAATTACAAACAGGCCGATTTTGCTAAAGAAATTCCTATTTTAACTGAAGGGAAAGGCGTTGATGTTATTCTCGATATTATTGGTGGGGATTACGTAGAAAAAAATTATCAAGTTGCCAGCAAGTTTGGGCGCGTTATACAAGTGGGCATGATGAAAGGAATGCCTAAAAATTTAAATATGATGCCAATGATGATTAAGCGTTTAATTCATACTGGTTCAACGATGCGATCTCGCTCAATAGAAGAGAAAGCACAAATAGCGCAAGAATTAAAACAGCAAGTGTGGCCACTTATTGCTGAAGGAAAAATTAAACCAATCATTAATGCTATTTTTCCATTAAAAGAAGTGGGTAAAGCACATGAGTTAATGGAGTCTGGTGATTTAATTGGTAAGGTAATGCTTGAAATCTTATCTTATAACGGAAAAGAGTAAAAATAAGAGTGCTTAAAACGTATTTGATATAAGAGTAAGCACTTCTGTTACTTTCTAAAAAGCGAATATTCCGAAAAACACATGTTAAATATTTCATGTGTTTTTTTATGTATTGAAGAAAAAATGAATAACATTTAAATAAATAAATTCTTATTTTAGATAAGTAATTTAATATCTATTCTTTTTAATAGATATTAAGCAATAGAAATATTCATTAATTCTGATTAAGGTAGATTTAAATATTGACCTTATCAAAAATAATATCACATTTACAGAAATATAACTTAAATCAAAATTAATAGTGAATTTAGTAAACTAACAAATAAAGCTAAATCATTTATCATTAAAGTATCTTTTGCTTAAATCAAACTAGAAAAATGTTAACTGATATCAATAAAATAAAGAAGATTCTTACTCATCATGTAGTATATCATTTGAATAAAGATTAATTATTGACGATTAATAAACACAAATTTCATTAAAACAGATAATAAAAATTTATATATAGGTGCGATGATGGCAAATTACAAACAAACCTGTCTGAGTGCTACAGAGCGTGTATACCATACCCGAACCATTGATATTCTTACATGTTATCATCGAGAGATGGCAAAAATACTAATGAATAGTGAGTATTCTTTTCCTAAAGCAAATAAAATGAAAAGAAATAATAGCGAGAGTTTAGACGCTAAAATAAAAAGTAACACTATTGAAAAAAAAGCAGTAGATAATGCTTATGAACGTATTTTAGAAACTTTAAAACAACAAAATAATTATAATCAATCTGATATTGAACCTTATTTTTCCCATCATCATTCACAAGTGATGCAATTGGCGAAATTTGGTTATCTTTCTGCATTAGCATGCAACTCAGATAATGTTTTTAATAATCATTCCCCCTTACTAAAAGAACAAGAAAAGAAAATTACAGATGATCTCTGTAAATTAATCGGTTTCTCATCAGAAGATGCATTTGGTCATATCACAACAAGCCATACTCTTGCTTGCTATGAAATATTATGGGCACTTAGAAATTTAAAAACATTACCAATGGCAATTGCTCGTCATCCAAAATCACGGGATTTGGTTGCAGATAAAAAAGCCTTTGAGTTATTCAATATGTCTGTCACAGATATTTTAGCAATAAGCGAACAACTCAATGAGCGTGGGATTTTTGATGATGTTAGTCATTTAACATGCCGAGGAACAGGCATGACAAAAACAATGCATTTAGGAAAACTGCTTGTTCCTGTTTCCCGTTTTGAATTTTGGAAAAAAGCAATGGATATCCTTGGGTTGGGATATGACAATCTTATTGCATTGCCTATTGATGAAACATTTAAAACCGATATTGAAAAAACACGCAGTATTGTTTTTCGCCTGATTGAACAAGGCGAGCCTATTCTTGGCGTTATAGGAATATTAGGCACACCGTCTTATGGTTGTGTTGATAAGTTAAAACCACTTTTTGAACTAAGAAAAGAGTGTGAGGAAAAATACAACAATTCATTTTATATCCATATTGATGCATCGCAATTTGGTTATATGAAAAGCTTATTTCTTGATGACAATTATGATCTTATTCCTTATCAGATTTTATGTAAGAAATTAAAGAAAGAAGCACCACTACTGCAATTGACATCTGAAATATATGAAAGCATCACACAACTTTCTTTCGCTGATTCAGTCTCTTTTGAACCATTTCAAGCTGGATTTTCACCATATCCAACTGGTGTAGTATGTATTAAAGATGCGCGTCTTAGTCGTTTTTTAACAAGTCCCCCTAGATTATGTCCAGATCAAGCAGATAACGTTCCTGAAATTGATGGTATTCAATCCGCACCGGCAGTGGCGTCGATGTGGAGTGTGCATCAACTCTATCCTTTTACTTCATCTGGATATGGAAAATATGCACAAATTCAATGGGAAACGCGTGTCAAACTTGAGCAGTTTTTTAATCAAGCCGCAGCTTTCGAAAAAGAAGGTGATCACTATTATATTCGTATTTTATCTGTATCTGACTTTAATAAACTAAATTTTGCGATTGTAAAGAAAGGAAATAAGGACTTAGAAACGCAAAATGATCTGAATAAAACAATCTATGAAAACTTGGTTATAAAAAGTCATCATAAACAAGATTTAAGTTTATTAACGTTTTGTGCTCGTAATAGCGATGATGCACCAGCGCAGTTTTGTTCTGAGTGCGGTTTTGATAACAATGAGTGGGAAACTATCAAATACTTAAATTTGTTGCAGCTTACTATAAAAAGTACTGAAATTTGTGATGATCAACAAATTGAAGCTGGATATCAATATATTAAGAAAGTAGTTTTATCCGCATTAGACCAGTAGCAATATCTCTTTTTTATATTTCCTACAATTAAAATAAATTTTGTTAAAAAGCGAAGTAGTGGGTTGTTACTCATTATCTTCGCTTTTTTTAAATGAATTAAAGGTGACAGTGTCACTCTTTGTGTTGTAAATATGTTCTTTTTTGTGTGCATCTAAAGCTAAAGGTGTCTGCTTTTTATTCATTATTGTTAATTATCTTCTTTTATTTTTATTGATAGCACGTAAAAGCAAGCCAGAGAATGATAATCATTCATAATTAAGGCTACGTTTGAAAGATATAATCATAGATAAATCATATTGTTAATAAGAAAGAGAATTTAGATGTGTATTTAGATATATCTAAAACTTGATCATTTAGATATATCGGATTATATTACACCCCATGAATTCGATATATCTAAAACAATGAGGGAATATTTATGATGATTCGAGCATTAAACTCACTTTATCAACAACGTGCTGAAAATGGCGGACATGGTCACGGAAAAGGGCGTTGTGGTGGTAAAGGCAAACATAGCCAGCACCAAGAAAATCATGGTGAGCATTGCTGTCATGGTGAACACAGTCATGGACACGAAGGTCGTGGCGAATGCTGTCACGGTGAACACGGTCATGGACACGAAGGTCGTGGCGAATGCTGTCATGGTGAACACGGTCATGGACACGAAGGTCGTGGCGAATGCCGTCATGGTGAACACGGTCATGGACATGAAGGTCGTGGTGAGTGTTGTCATGGTGAGCATGGTTCTGAAGGGCATGGAAAACAACGTGGTCGTGGATGCGGTGGCAGAGGTAAAGGCCAAGGTCGCCAGTTAAAACGTATGTTTGATCATGGTGATTTACGCGTTCTGCTACTTAGCATGATCTCGAAAAAACCAAGCCATGGTTATGAAATTATTAGAGAAATAGATGAGGCATCTTCAGGATTATATGTACCTAGCCCAGGTGTTATTTATCCAACGCTAACACTACTTGAAGAGCAAGATCTATTAGTTGCGACGATTGCTGAAAAAGGCCGTAAAAACTACAGCATTACACCTGAAGGCACTGCATTTTTAGCAGAACATCAGGATATAGATGCCAATATTCAAAAGAAACTGGCTTATGCGAGAGATTTATCTCAAAACGCAGGTGGTGTTTCTGAGGAAATTGAATCTGCTGTTGGTAAATTAAAAGCAGTTTTACGCCATAAATTAGTATTAAAAGAGCTCTCTGTGGAAAGAGCAGGACGTATTGCTTCTATTCTTAATGAAGCAGTTGAGAAAATTGAAGCTATCAATGAGGCATTGATCTCAGAGGAAAGGGAAGATGAATAAAACAGATACTCAGCTACAAAATTCAAGAAGAAATAATGAAATAGACAAAGATGATTTGGAAAATAATCCAGCAGTAAAAGAACAAATTTGCCCTAAAATGCCAGTTTCTTATTTTCGTAGAGCGTTACGTAAACCTGGCAGAATATGATAATGATGGACGGAGGTTATAATGATATGACCTCTGTTATTTTCCCTTCAATCAAGCTATTCCTACCCACTTGTTATCATTATAAATGGTTTCTAAATATCAAAGCCGTCTAATTCCTGATAAAACTCTCTTTATCTTCTATCGCTATCTAAGTTAATCCTTAACTTCATTTATTTGTAAATCATCATTTTTTGATGAGGATTACATCGTTTTTCTTAGGTTATTGTACTAACCTCAAAAAAATCACAAATGATTGTGGAAATGTTCCACATTAACTATTATTTTATTTAGCTAGTGAACCCATTATAAAATTTGAAAACTTGAACCAGAGATATGCTTGAAATAATAAATTAAATACTGAATCAAAATAATAAGCGTTTGTAAGTACTTAAACGAGAATAAGTACCTTAGTTCAAACGTAGCCTTACTTATGATGTAGGACGCTAGTCAGCATAAATAATGGCAAAGTGATGAGGTATCGGTTTATTTATTGTTAAGAATAGAAATAATGATGCGAATAACTGATTGATATTTATAAAAATATCATCGAATAAAAATAACAATACGCTCACCAGATAGAACAATCAATCAACTAAATTGATTGTTATGTATTTGCCGTACCTGTTAAACCAACATTTGCTAATTTAGGAATATTCGAATGAAAGTAAAAGCATTATCTGTTGTGATAAGTTTAATACTCGCTACGCCATTATGTGCAAATGCACAAACTGATATAAGTGCTATTGAAGCAAGATTAAATGCACTTGAACAACGTGCAACTGCTGCTGAAGCTAGAGCCGCTGCTGCAGAACAAAAAGCGGCTCGCCTTGAGCAATTAATTAATTCCAACAGCCTATCTAAAACGGATCATGTTACAACCGTCGGCATGGAGCAACGCGTTGCTATATTAGAAAAGCAATCTGATGAGGCTCAAGCAAAAGTAAACATTGCACAAACTCAGCTTAATGAAATCCAACAAAAACAATCGGCTCAGCTTGCTAGTACGAAAAATAAAGAAGGTACGGGCTTTTTCTCTACCAATACAAATTGGGGTGATCTCAAATTGTATGGTGACGTTGAATATAATATCGATGCGGCGAGTAAAAAAGGGCAACTAACCTCGATGAGAATGATGCCCGGTAATCAAAAAGACTTTGATGATAATGAAAAATGGTCACTTAACGGGCGCATTTTAATTGGTGTGGATGGTGAACGAGAATTAAAAAACGGCAATTATGCTGGTTTTCGTGCTCAGCCTATGGCTGACATGACAGGTAAAATGAATCTAGATGATGCTGTTTTCTACTTTGGTCAACGCGATAAATGGCAATATAAAATTGGTCGTTATGAAGCTTACGACATGTTCCCTCTAAACCAAGATACATTTGTTGAGTATTCAGGTAATACAGCAAATGATTTATATGGTGATGGTTTTGGCTATATCTATATGATGAAAGAAGGGCGAGGTCGTAGTAGTGACGGTGGTAGTATGATGGTTAATACACACTATAACGACTGGTATTTTGAGCTAAATGCTTTAGTTGAAGATGGAACTTCTGTTTTTAAAGACAATGAATATCATGGACGTAAACTTGATAATCGCAAAAATGTTATTTATATGCGTCCTGTTGTTGCATGGCAGAAAGATAATTTAACTATTGCAGGAGCAATAGATGCAAATGTGATAAACAAAGCCTATGGCTATGATGATGAAAATGGAAAATTCCAAGATCAATCGCGACGTACAGGTTATGGCTTAACTGTAAAATGGGACACTTTAGCTGATGATCCTATTAACGGTATTGTTGCAAATTTAAGTGCTGCTTATCTCGACGCTAAAGATGAAAATGATTTTTCTATTGGTAGTAATGTGTTGTGGCGTAAATTTCAACTTGGTTATATTTATGCTCATAATGATATTAAAACTTACTATCACAAAAACGGGAATAGCAGTGGTCAAAATGACACCTATTTAACACTCAATCCTGGTAAGTACAATATCAACACTGTATTTGCTTCTTATGAACTGCCTAATATTTTAGATATGGATAATTTTAAAACCTATTTAGGTGCTTATTATTCACGTATAGATGGTAAAGACGACATTAATGTAAATAGCAGTGATAAAGATCGTTACGGTGCCCGTATTCGCTTTAAGTATCTATTTTAACTTTATTCTTAGTACTTCTTGTTAGAGATTGATTTTATATAAAGACTTCAAGATACAGCGTATTGTTGGCTAATTGAGGTCTTTATATTTTTATATAGTTTGCTCAGTGTTGGGATATAAAACATCAGATACCCGATAAGAAAAAAGCCTTAACTAACTTTTCAGCTGACCACTCTTTAATGTCTGAAACTTGCCCATCACCAATTTCAACTAAACGTAATTCTCCTACTGCATTTTTGACTACATCAATGGAATAGAAGGGTGTGTTTACATGCTGCGCTACTTTTTTTACAAACTCAGGAATTTCATCATCCGCAGAGAATATTTTCTTATTTAAAACAAAATATCTGCGCTCACTATCATTAATAAATTCCTCAACATAGCGAAGACTTACACCACCTTCAATGTTTCCCCTAAACTGTGCAATAAGTTTTAGTATTTCTCTAATTTCATCTGCATTTTTAGCGATGGAACCTCTCGTGGTTGTTAAAGATTTTACATAGTCTTTTACAAAGTAAGCTGGCCATTGAAGTTGGTTAGTTAAGCTTTCAAAGTCAGTATCCATAGTTGTGATAACTGTTCTTGGTGTGAACTCTTTACAATTTTCATACCAACCCGTTATATGATGGTTACGGATATAATCTTCAGAAGTTTCAAGCATTTGACCACCATGAGTATTCACAGCATGGTATAGCTGTTGATATTCGTCTTTATTTAGCATCCATCCACGCCAAATAACAGGAGAGTCTGATTTAAAAGGATGTGAAAACTTATATTTGCCCAATGCCATATCTTCTGATGAGAGTAACAAACAATGAATATTTAGCATTTGAGCGCAACGATATTCTTGTTCAAAGGCCTCATCAGGTTTTCCTGTTTTTGAATAGTCATCAGGGTAAATTATTTGCATAAGTAATTCCTTTTAATTAAATAGGTTTGATGAAGAAATATCCTAACGTTTTATTTAACTACTTGAACCTTTTTTCTCTTAATTACATGTTCTCTTTTCTAAGTTGTGAGATCTCTCGATTTTTTGATCTTTTTCGACTAGGTATCTGATTTTACTCGTGCCATTGTTTTATTTCCTGCCATAATCGGTTTAATGTTTACAGACGCTGACTAGCGTATTAAGTGCAGATGATATTTATCAGGAAACAATTCAATGCCTTTCTATATACAACGCAGTAATTCAAATAACGACAAGACCTATAAGAAAAATAGAACAAAACCACTATTAATAGGCTTAACCTTAATTCCTTCATTTGTGTTTGCTAATGATCTTTCTCAATTACCGCAAAAAGAACGTGTCGCTTACTTTACGCAAGCTCAGCAAGCGGGGATCACTGGTGTTGCAATTAAAACAAAGCCTGTCCTAGCAAGACCAGCCAAAGAAGGTGAGATCATTACAACGATAATTAAAGGTGAAGGGATTGAAACAGTTTCAGAACCTGCAAAAGCAGGAGATTGGGTAGTACAAAATATTTGCCCAGAAACAGGTAATGAGGAAATCCTGGTAAGGAAAAACAAATTTATTCAGCGTTATAGCGAAACAGATAAAAATAAGATCAAAATCAATATAACGTCTTATCCCGATAATTATCAGCCTTTTATCCCTAAAGGTATCGAAATGAATTATTTTATTGTGCCTGAATCTACACCCGCGTTTGCAATGAAAGCTCCTTGGGGAGAATTACAACGTTTTCAATCGGGCGATGCCGTTGTGCAATCCACAACAGATAGCCAAGATGTTTATCGTATTCAAAAGGCAGCATTTGAATGTACTTATACTATTCTTAAACCTGCCAAATTAGCGCAATAATATTGAATCTATCTATGCTGGATTGAATATTAATTTTATAATTCATAATGTTATAATCATTTCGTTGCTGAAGCTAAGGATATTAAACAGAGAGTAGGCTAATAGAAAGTAGGCGTAATTGACTTGTTGTCCATTTGCTTTAATAGCTACATTTCGTTAACCTATCTCTATCAATTTCTTCAACTAATTAGGTAAAACCTATTGAACTGATAGCAGGAATGTATTAGCTATTCTCAAATGGAATAGGTACATTAGTCCCATACCAAACAGGAGGAAATACAATGTCTTTAATTAATACCCCAATCAAACCATTCAAAAACATGGCATTTAAAGACGGTCAATTCGTTGAAGTGACTGAAAAGGACGTCGAAGGCAAATGGAGCGTTTTCTTCTTTTACCCTGCAGACTTCACTTTTGTGTGCCCAACTGAATTAGGTGACTTAGCTGATCATTATGCTGAGTTCCAAAAAATGGGCGTAGAAATTTACTCAGTTTCTACTGACACACATTTTACCCATAAAGCATGGCATAGCAGCTCAGAAACTATCGGTAAAATCAAATATGGCATGATTGGCGATCCAACTGGCGCATTAACTCGTAACTTCGAAAATATGCGTGAGAACGAAGGTCTTGCAGACCGTGGTACTTTCGTTGTTGACCCACAAGGTATCATCCAAGCAATTGAAATCACAGCTGAAGGTATTGGCCGTGATGCATCAGACCTGCTGCGTAAAGTTAAAGCCGCTCAGTATGTAGCTAGCCACCCAGGCGAAGTTTGCCCAGCAAAATGGAAAGAAGGTGATGCAACTTTAGCTCCATCACTGGATTTAGTTGGCAAAATCTAAATAAGAATTAAGCCACTAAAAAGTTATTTATCGGGTGTTTCGGCACCCGATTTTATTGAGGGTGCAAAAATGTTAGATAATAATTTAAAAGCTCAATTGAAAGCTTATTTAGAACGATTAACCCAGCCAGTTGAGTTAGTAGCAACATTAGACGACAGTAAACATTCTGCTGATATCCAAGCGCTATTAAAAGAAATCGAACCATTATCCGATAAAGTCACTTATCGTGAAGATAATAACGCAAATGTACGTAAACCATCTTTTCTTATTACCAACCCAGGGAAAGAAACTGGTGTTCGTTTTGCAGGTTCACCATTAGGTCATGAATTTACTTCATTAGTTTTAGCATTACTGCAAACTGGTGGACACCCATCAAAAGAAGCACAAGAATTACTTGAACAAATTCGTCAGTTAGACGGTGAGTTTCATTTCGAAACCTATTATTCGCTCTCTTGTCATAACTGCCCTGATGTTGTTCAGGCATTAAACTTAATGGCGATTTTAAATCCGAAGATCACACATACTGCGATTGACGGAGGCATGTTCCAAAATGAAATTCAGGAACGTAATATCATGGGCGTTCCTGCTGTATTCTTAAATGGTAACGAGTTTGGTCAAGGCCGTATGACCTTAGCTGAAATCGTTAACAAAGTAGATAGCAATGCAGAAAAACGTACTGCAGAATTGTTGAATCAAAAAGCTGCATTTGATGTATTAATTGTGGGTAGTGGTCCTGCGGGTGCATCTGCAGCTGTTTATTCCGCTCGTAAAGGTTTAAATACAGGCCTTATTGGCGAACGTTTTGGTGGTCAAGTTCTTGATACTGTTGATATTGAAAACTACATCTCAGTACCAAAAACTGAAGGTGCAAAACTTGCAGGTGCATTAAAAGCTCACGTTGATGATTACCAAGTGGATGTGATTGATAGCCAAACTGTTAGTCGCTTAATTCCGGGTGCATCAGAAGGGGAATTACATCAAATTGAAACAGCATCAGGTGCAATTTTAAAAACTCGTAGCCTAATTATTGCAACAGGTGCTCGCTGGAGAAATATGAATGTTCCCGGTGAAAATGAATACCGCACTCGTGGTGTAACTTATTGCCCACATTGTGATGGCCCTCTGTTTAAAGGTAAAAGAGTTGCTGTTATTGGTGGTGGTAACTCAGGTGTTGAAGCTGCAATTGACTTAGCTGGCTTAGTTGAACATGTAACAGTATTAGAATTTGCTCCAGAAATGAGAGCAGATGCAGTATTACAGAAAAAATTACGTAGCTTAAGCAATGTAGAAGTTATCTTAAATGCGCAAACTACAGAAGTATATGGCGATGGCACTAAGTTAACAGGTCTAAAATATAAAGATCGTACTAATGATTCTATGCATGATATTGCATTAGCAGGTATTTTCGTTCAAATCGGTTTATTACCTAATACACAGTGGTTAGAAGGTACTGTTGAGCGTAATAAGATGGGCGAAATTATTGTTGATGCTCGTGGCGAAACTAATATCAAAGGTGTGTTTGCAGCAGGTGACTGTACAACCGTACCTTATAAGCAAATCATCATTGCCGCTGGTGAAGGTGCAAAAGCCTCACTTAGCGCCTTTGATTACTTGATTCGCACAAGTGCAAAATAAGCAAATCAACGTTAAAAAATTTAATTATTTTATATCGTTTAAAGCATCTCAATCGAGATGCTTTTTTCTGCATTAATTTCCACTTACCTTAAAAATCCTATTCATAAACCCCAAATAACCTATGCTATTATCACGCAAAATTAATAATTTATAGGGAAGTTGATATGAATATAAATAAAATGTGTTTTAGACAAGTTGTACCTGCGCTATTTTTTTCCCTGCTATGTGCTAGTTCTTTTTCTGTCAACGCAGATATTGAAGTGCGTGATGAAACTTTATATGAAGCGCATCAACGCTTTAAAACAGAAATTATAAACGACAGTTTTGATAATATTGATCCGCCTTGGGAAGCGCCGCCTGAAATATTTAATGTTATTAAATATCCGGCAAAACCAGGAGATATGTATGCCTATTTAACACCACCTCCAGCAAATAAAAAAATGAAATTACCTGCTGTAATTTGGTTAAATGGAGGCTACGGCGGAATTGGTGGTGATGATTATTTTTGGCAACCTAAACCAGTTGATAATGACCAAACAGGTGCAACTTTCCGTGATCCCAATATGGTGTTGATGATCCCGTCTTTCCGAGGTGAAAATACTAACCCAGGTCGTTATGAAATGTTTTATGGCGAATTAGAAGATTTAGAATCAGCGAGAGAATATTTAGCATCACTGCCTTATATTGACTCTAAGCGTATCTATGTCGTTGGACATAGTACGGGGGGAACTAGAGCATTATTAGCGAGTGAATATAGTGACAAATTTAGAGCTATTTTCTCTTTGGGTGGAATACCTGATCTTAAATTAAGAGCTGAAGGAGATATGATAGTTGAATTGCCTTTTGATAGAAATAACGAAGAAGAGTTTAATGTTCGCTCTGTATATCGCTATATTAAATCAATAAAAACACCAACTTTCTATTTTGAAGGGCGTGACTATTTTTGGAATGAGTTTAATGAGCTACGAGCGGTTGCAATGGTGCATGATATTCCATTAAAAATATATAACATTAAAAATGGTGACCATTTCAATATCATTGTACCTGTCAGTAAATTAATTAAAGATAAAATCTTGTTAGATACTGATACAACTAAAGAAAGCAATATTCGATTCACTAATGAAGAGATTAAGTGGATCAATAAGCAGGTTAGATGATTATTAATAATTTAATTTTTAATAATGATATCCGCTCTTTTATTTAATCGATAAAAGAGCAGTATTTTTTAAACTAATACATTATTTTGATAAAGATATTAAGTGTATTATGATTAAAAGGATTAAATTATCATTTAAAAATGAAGGAATTTGTTATGCAAGCTAAACTTGCTTATCAATGGAAACAACAAAGACGTGGGAGACTCTCTTTTTTAGGTCTAGAAATTGCTTGGACAATTTTCTTTTCTATTGCAGAAAACTTAGCTGATCGATGGTATATAGAACTTTACCCCGAAAAAATGGAGTCAATTACTGAAAGTTATTTTTACTATCACTTTTCTTTTACACCATATGGCCTAATAGAAATGGTGTTTTTAATAGTACAAGTCTACATATTTACACTTATTTTATCTCAACGAATAAGAGATATAGGTATAGGCTATCCTATTATTATTTCAATTATTTTAACGGCTAGTCCTATTTTATTAACACCATACTTATTATTTAATGCACCATCTATGTTAATGGTATTGCTTTCTATATTATTAATCGCTGGGTTGGTTGCTTTATTTGCACCATCAGCTTATAAAGTCGATATTGATACTAATAAAGACGCCAAAGAGAGTAAAAAATAAAATAATCAGTTAAAAGACAGATTGATAGTATGAAAAATAGAAAAAGCATCCGAAAAGATGCTTTTTCTGCTTAATAGGCATTATTGATCTAATAATTAAGATAAGATTTCTATAATACCTTTTTGTCCATCAACCCTTACTTTTTGCCCATTTTTTAAAATATTTAAGATATTGCGAACACCCATTACTGCGGGTAATCCCAATTCTCTAGCAGTAACCGCACCATGAGATAATGGCCCACCACTTTCTGTAATAATGCCAGATGCACGGTAAAAAAGTGCTGTCCAAGCAGGGTTAGTTGTTCTTGCAACTAAAATGGCATTCTGCGGAAATTAGGCAAAATTCTCTGAACCATAAACAAGATAAACTTCACCTTCAACAATACCTGCACTACCAGCTAGTCCCTTTAATTGATGCTCATTTGTATTTAGTGCATTACAACTATCCTCACCATAGATCCATTGTGGTGTGACTGATTTTGCTTTTAGATATCCCGCCTTATTTTGGTATATATGATGACGTAACTGATTCCACTCAGTAGGGTTATCTGCAAGAATTGCATCAGCTAAAGGTTTTTCATTAGCAAAATAAATATCCATTGGGCAATCTAAGACGCTACGAATAACCAATCGCTCTCCTAATGCTTTTAATCCGCGACGCATAGGTAAAGCTAATCGAGTTGTTTGATAATGCTCTAAGTCATCAAGTGCAGTATAAACACGAGCTAATCGAATAATCTCTTGTAAGAAAAAGCGCAACTCTTCTGGTGCATCAGAGAGAATTGAAAATTCAGTTTCTGACTGAAGAATTTTTTTACCTAATGGATCATCGGTTTGTTTATCATCTGCTAAGTCTGCCATTGCTTTAATTTGAGTTAATACAATATGTGGGGCATCTAACCAAGTAGGATGATATGCATCAAAATCTAATTCTCTATGGCCATGATTAGCTAAGAATAAGGTAAATTGCTGGTAGAAATGAGGATCACATACCTCAATTTCTTGCATAATGCTTTCAGGAACAATGGATGTTATAAGTTTGAGAAGTTGAGGGTGCTGACGCACATAGCGAGAAAGAGTCCAAAGTTCCGCATTCACTTGTCCAGTTTTAGTTTCAGACATAGCAATTAAATTATCGAATGCTGTATGTGCATATTTTTCTTCTTTAAAGAAGAGTTTTAGCAATGCCATTAATGCGGAATAGAGTGAGCGCTGAGTTAAGGATATGGCAATATTAGGTAAAAAGTAATCAGCACCTAACTTATTAATTCTTTGGACATAATCCCATACAGGAAATAAAAGTAAATCTCCACCTGCTTTTATATGTGCAATCGCGGCCTCTGAAGGACTTGAAAAAGTATTTGTATTTATACCCAAACGCTGCCTATCTTTTTTTCTAACTACCGGAATACCCGTAAAAAAGAGTCTTATTAACCGACTATTTAATAATTGTATTGATGCTAAAGCTTGAGCTTCGGGAAATGCTTTTAATGCCACATAACCATCAAATGCACTGTTCCGATGACTACATAGAATTAACTTTGGATGTGTATTTTCAGCTTGAGATCTACTAGGGTAAATAAGTGAAATTTTGGAAAAGTAGATTTCTCTAATTGCACTCGAGATGAATCGATAATAAAAAGGAAGTGGAGAACCAGCAACAAAAGAGGAGGTTTTTTTATTGATGAAGGCAATGTTGAATTAGGCATAAGATTTCCTTACATTATTCCTTCTTCAAAAACATATCACGCTCTTAAAAAAAGTAACACTAAAAAATTAAAATTTAAAAAGCATTATTAGAATAAATTGTTTCACTAATTTGAGGCTGTTAATTCTAATGAATAAGATGGAAATAAGTATGATTCAACTTAGACTCGCTGAACCACAAGAAGCCAGAAGGTTATGGTATTTACGAAATCAAGCATTGCGATTTGGTTGTGAGAATGTTTATCCATCAGAGATTTTAGCCGCTTGGACTCCTGATAAAATGCCTGAAGGATATCGGCAGGCTATTATTGATAATCCATTTTATGTGATTGATTATCAAGAATACAATATTCCTGTTGCTTCAGGTTTTTTAGATGTTAAAACTGGTTTTGCTGAGGCCATTTTTACATTACCTGAATACATGGGGAAAGGATTCGCTGGACTAATTTTAAAACAACTTAAACATGAAGCAATTAAGAGAGGTCAATCCAAGTTGTTTTTAGATGCAACACCTAATGCAGTATTATTTTATTTAAAGCAGGGTTTTAAAGTATTAGAAGAACGTGATTATTATTCTGATTTAGCAAAAGCAAATTTACCTTGTTACCGCATGTGCATTGATTTAGATTAGTTGTTTGTATTTTAACCATTTTTAAGGATGGTTTTTATAATAGACTAATAATAAAAAAGCTATTCTTAAAATGCGGTATAAATTTATTTTTATCATTTTTTGAATTAGCTTTTATATTAAATAACATGAAATAGCAATTTGCATAATGTTGCGATATTGTAAAGTATCACAATATCTCTAGGATAAATATTATGCAAAATGTGTTATTAACGTTATGGCCGTTATTTGCGTTAATTGCGCTAGGTGCAATTTTAAGAAGAAATAAAACGTTTGAGCCTGCGTTTTGGGTGGGGGCTGAAAAATTAAATTATTTTTTACTTTTTCCTGCTTTACTAATTAATAGTTTGGCAAATGCACCTTTATCTGATCCTCAATTACCTCACCTTGCTGTAGCTATTTTTTCTGTAGTCATTACTGTCACTATTTTGTGTGTTATTTTGAAAAAAATCACAGGTTGGCCAGCTGGACGTTTTGGAGCAATCGTTCAAGGCAATATTCGATTTAACACCTATTTAGGTTTAGCTATTGTCGCTGATTTATTTGGTGTTGAAGGATTAGGAATAGCCGCCTTGATATTAGCAACACTGGTTCCTTTATCAAATGTCACTTCAGTACTTTGTTTAACCGCAGGGCAAAATGTGACATTGCGTCAACTAATATTACCTATCATAAAAAACCCTTTAATTATCTCTTGTGTTATTGGGATCATAATAAATCTGTCAGGAGTGGGGCTTCCTTTTGGTAGCGATCAATTTCTCAAATTGCTAGCAGCAACCAGCTTACCCTTGGGGCTTATTTGTATTGGTGCAGCATTACATTTATCAACACTAAAAGCAGAAAGTAAAATGATTAGTATTAATACGGTTACTCGTTTACTTATTGTGCCAATAATCGCCTATAGTGTTGCCTACTTTTTAGGTTTATCACCACTTGTGACAATACTTCTCGTTATTTTCTTTTCTATTCCAACTGCTCCTACTTCTTATATTTTAACTCGACAATTAGGGGGAGATTCTGAACTTATGGCAGGGATAATTACTTCTCAAACGATATTTGCTACGATTACATTACCTATTATTTTAAATCTTTTAGTACCATAGAAAAATTGGCGTTATTAAAAAAATACTATTTCAAAATTAAATGGTGTTTTTTTATATCATAAATTCTACTTCGTGATATTTTGAATTTCATAAACTCTAGACTTAGGTATAAAAACTATGAAAATCAACGGTGTTTCAATTCATCATGATAGAATGGAACAGATAAAAAACACAGAAGAACCATTAAATGTAAGGACCTTATGGGAGAAAATAAAAAATTGGTTTGGTTTTGGGAAAGAAGAAATCGTTATCCCATTAATTAAAGAGACTTTTTTTGATCATAGAATAAATGACTTTGAGAAAATAAAAGGATTTTGCAAATTAAGGGATCTTACTGGTGATGCATATAAAGAGAATTTTTTTATTGAAAAGAAACATAATGAAATAATTTTCTCCATTCTTTTGGATGGTAACTTTAATGATGAAAAAATAAGCTTTATATGTAATATAAATGAAGATGGATCTGATGAAATAAAAATCATAAAAGATATAATTCTATCGTTAGAAAAAATTGGATTTGATGATTTATTATTCTATGCTATAGATAAGGCTATCGAAATAAAGAAGAAAAAAATTGAAAGTGATGATATTAAAAAAGATATTATTAGCGAAATGATCATCAATAATATAAGTAGATTCAGAAGTGAGGAAAAATTCAATAGAGATTATATATTAAAACATAAATTGTATAAAAATGCTAAATTTGATTGTGAGCTATTCCCAGATAAATTAAAAGAGCTTATTGAAATTGAAAAAGAGAGTATAAAAGGAGCATCAAAATATAAGACTCTGTTAGAGAAAATTGAAACTGAACTATTTAAAGATCTATCAAGAATGACGCTGAGTATTGATTCTATTCCAATCGGTGATCTAAAAAATAAACCACAAGGTTTAGATGAGATAGAATTCAAAGAGTTAGAATTCAAAAAATTAAAAAATAAATTTACAAATTTGAATGAAAATGATAAAGAAATAATTTACTCCTTATTGTATCAAAAAGGAATTCTTGAATTTAAATCATTTTTGATGGAACAAGATCCATTTGCAGGATTAATTAATGTTCCTTATTCAGGAAAAACAACAATAAATGTTATAAAAGATGATAGTAAAAATAAAATAAGAATTGAAGTAGAAAATAAAAAATCATTACAAGATAAAAATACTAATGATATAGACAATTTAGTAAATACAGAGTTAGCGTACGTTAATGAAAAACACTATAATTTAGTCAACCTCGTTAGTGAGGAGCTTGTAGGAAAGCCTTTTTCATTGGATAAATATTTTAATGTAACTGCACTTGATTCTAATCTTTCAGAGTTATTATTAGTCGGAAATAAAATTACGTTAGAAGATCATACAAAATTAATTTTCGAATATGATTTTAAAAATAAAACACTTATTCTAGATAGTAAAAGTGAATATAAATACGCGATCTTAGAATGTTGACTATTGGGCTAAACAGAGCTTCTTGCTATTATGGTTATAAACCAATAATAAATAAGAGGCTCTTTTATGTCACAACCTCATAATCCAGAAATTCAAAAAATTATTAATGAATTAAAACAACAATATCAAAATGCTGTTGATGCATTACGCAATGCCATTATTGATTATGTTCAAGATGGAAAATTACCAGATATAAAACAAAGAGCTGAAGGAATATTTGCTTACCCTCAATTAACTGTACATTGGTATGGTGAAGTTAAAACAGAAGATAAAACGCGTGCTTATGGTAGATTATCAAAATCAGGTAATTATTCTACCACGATTACTAATCCGGCTTTATTTGAAAATTATCTGTCAGAACAACTGCAACTTATTGCTGATGCTTACCATGCTACTTTTGAAGTAACTGCTTCAAAACAAGAAATTCCTTATCCTTTTGTCATTGATGGTACAGGCATTGGTTTTGATAGAAAGATGAGTGCCTCTTTAGCAAAATACTTTCCTACTACTGATTTGTCTAAAATTGGTGATGAAATTACCGATGGTTTAATCAGTGATAGGGATATTTTACCTCTTTCTCATTTTGATGCATTGCGTACTGATTTTTCATTAGCACGTTTAAAACATTATACGGGAACATTACCTGAAGATGTTCAACCTTATATTTTATATACAAACTATAATCGTTATGTTGATGAGTTTGTTCGTTGGGCTTGTGAACAAGTTGCAGATAAGAATAGCGCATATTGCGCACTCTCTTGTGCGGGATTTCAGCAAATTACGGCGGAAACCGTTGATCCTGAAAAGTTAATTTCTGATTTAACTTGGAAGAAATATCAAATGCCTGCCTATCATTTAATTGCTAAAGAAGGTCCCGGAATAACATTAGTGAATATTGGTGTTGGCCCTTCAAATGCGAAAACAATTTGCGATCACTTAGCGGTTTTACGCCCTCATGTTTGGTTAATGATTGGTCATTGTGGCGGGCTACGTGAAAGCCAGCAACTTGGTGATTATGTTTTGGCTCATGCTTATTTACGTGATGATCATATTTTAGATGACGTTTTACCTCCTGATATTCCTATCCCAAATATTGCTGAAGTACAACGTGCACTTTATGATGCGACGAAAATGATTAGTGGTAAACCAGGACATGAAATAAAACAGAGATTAAGAACGGGAACTGTTGTTACAACGGATGATCGCAACTGGGAATTACGTTTTTCCGTTTCAGCGAGAAGATTTAACTTAAGTCGCGCCGTCGCTGTTGATATGGAAAGTGCCACAATTGCTGCACAAGGTTATCGTTTTCGCGTTCCTTATGGCACCTTATTGTGTGTATCAGATAAACCGTTACATGGTGAAATTAAATTGCCTGGTCAGGCTAATCATTTTTATGAAGGTGCGGTATCAGAACATCTGCAAATTGGTATTCAAGCGATTGAGCTATTAAAAGAAGAAGAAGATAAATTACATTCTCGTAAGTTAAGAACGTTTAACGAACCACCTTTCAGATAAAATACAATAAAATAACAGCAAAATAGCATGTTATAAAAATAAGCTTAATTTAAATACCCAATTTAATTTATTAAATTGGGTATTTTTCAGACTAAAAACGTAAATGTCGAGCCGCTTTTCTTAGTCGATCATCTCCACGTCTATCATAACGCTGAGTTGTCATAATACTGGCATGTCCCATAGCATCTTTTACCGTGACAATATCTTCACCGTTATCAAGCATTGCTGAAGCAAAGGTTCTTCTCAAATCATGGGGAGCAAATTTATCAATACCACTTTCTTGTTGGCGTATTTCTAAAATATAGTAAATGGCTTGGTCTGTTATTCGCTCATCAGTAACATCATCGAACCGACGAATTCGAGTAAAAAGGGCGCCATCTTGAGTACCTCTTATTTCATCGATCCATAATTGAACACGATCCCAAGTATCATCAGGCATATAAGACATGCGTTCTTTATTACCTTTACCCCTGACAATAAAGGCTTGATCACGAAACTGAATATGTTCGTAATTTAGAGCCACAATTTCTGAGCGACGTAATCCACAACCTAATAGCACGCTTAATATTGCGGCATCTCTTAAACCTTTCGATGAATTGTCTTTTTCACAACTTCTAAATAAAGCACGGATTTCACTGCTAGTTAGTGCACGCCCTTTGGGTAACCGACTTCCTCTTACCGATTTAACTTGGCGGATATGCTGATAACTTTCAGTATCCATTTGTTTCATTGCCCAAGCTTCTAAAGCAACACCTTTTAAGGCAGCAAGATAAGTATTGATAGTGGCGGGGGCTTTATTGGCATCAGACAACATATCAATAATTGCTTGAATATGATGACGACGAAGTGCTCCCCATTGGCAATTTTTAAGAGAAGAGAAACCGATCATTTTGGCAACAATAGTTAGAAACGATCCCATTGTTTGACGACTACGTTTTGAACCTAAACTCATTAAATATGCCATTGCAGGGTTAGTATGAGCAGGCGAGGTGAATGTTGCATTCAGATCCAATATTGCTTGTTTTTCAGACAACACTAGCGATGTTTCGGGTGTTAAATCCTGATCGTCGTGGTGAAATTCCACTGTGATTTCCTTATTAAATCAACATAACCATGATGAATATTCTAACAGATCCAAAAAAGAAAAAAGCTACTTTTTCAAAGGATCATTTTAATAAGTAGAATCGATCTTGTATGCTTTACCATCATATCGTTTATTAAATGAGCTTTTTGGGGGGGGATAATAATCGGAGCGCGTTAATGATAAAAATAACGTTAAATAGATTTAAGATAGAATGCAGGAAATAAGGGGGGAATAGGCTTATATAATGAGTTTCGTACCCAATGTTTTATCTTTTTTCTTTTTAGAAAAGGAGAAGATCAAACATAAATATTGGGTACGAAATAGAAAAATAACCGTTTAAATTTACTCTTTATAAATGGCGACAACTGGCTTTCCATCATTACCAATCGTGCCACGATACATACCTTCAGAATTAAAACTCATTGTGTAGTTACCTGTTTTATCTAATACGATAACACCGCCACTACCATCAATCGCTTTAACTTCATCAAGTGCATTTTGAGCAGCTTCTTCTAAAGGTAAATTTTTATATTTAACTTGGGTTGCGATATTAAATGCCGTTAATGTTCTGATAAACATTTCACCAGATCCTGTTGCAGATACAGCAACGGTTTCATTATCAGCATAATTACCCGCACCAATAATTGGGGAATCACCAACTCGGCCATAACGCTTGTTTGTCATGCCTCCCGTCGAAGTTCCCGCTGCCAAGTTGCCATGTTGGTCAAGAGCAACTGCACCAACAGTGCCATATTTATAATCGTACATCATAGGATCAACAAAAAGAGCAGCTGTTTTACCATCATGGTCTAAAACGACTTGTTCTTTCTCTATTGCTTTTTGAAGTTGTTGCCAACGATGTTCAGTCCTAAAATAGGAAGGATCAACAATTGTAAGCCCTTGTTCTTTAGCAAAAAGATCAGCACCATTAGAAACCATCATAACATGTGGACTTTTTTCCATCACTGCAATGGCTGCGTTAATTGGATTTTTAACCGTAGTTACACCCGCAACAGCGCCAGCTTTACGGGTTTTACCATCCATAATAGAAGCATCAAGTTCATTACGACCATCATGGGTAAAAACGGCACCTTTCCCTGCATTAAATAAGGGGGAATCTTCCATCACATTAATGGATTTTTGAACAGCTTCTATGCTGGTACCTCCACTATTTAAAACAGCATATCCAGCATTTAATGCCTCAGTTAGTTTTTCTTTATATTCTTTTTCTTGTTCTGGTGTGATGGTGTCTTTAGTAATTGTTCCTGCACCACCATGAATTACAAGGCGAATAGGGGTATCAGTATTTGCGAAAACAGAGGTAGCAAACAGTGTGCAAAGTGTTATTGTAGCGAGTTTATACTTAATATTATTCATATAACCCTTCTTGTTTTTAATTAAAATTGACGTGGTATCATCATATGGATTTTACGATCTTGATCTTAAATTCTAATTAACTACATCAAAGTACTTTGATTACTAACTGCAATAATCACTATATAAAAAGTTTAAAGTGTAAGTGGTCTGAACACTCAACTTTCTTTTTAAATTATCGATCTTCATCATGTAATAGACTGATTTCGTTATTTTTTAAATGGAAAAGTTAATGCGGTGTATATTTTTAATGTTTCTTTGTTTAATGAAGATAATAAATATAAGACGTAGCTAATAGTATTTTTTTAAGAATAAAAATAATAATGTTATTTTTACTTTTTGTTTTTATTTTATATTATGAAATTTAAAATATAAAATTTATTAAATAATATAATAAATACAATTTTTGATAATTTTAAATTAGGGATAATTCGGTTATTAATTGGGTTTTATCAAAAAATTAAGTTTTATTTTAATATTGATTAATATTTGATAACGTTTTGTTATTATTTCATTTGTATTTTAATGTAACGAAAACTAACTTTCTATATACAATTTGTGTGTTTCCTCGAATAATCAAAAATAGATGGTAGATTATGTGATAAAAGTACTACATTAATTTGGGTTAAGGCTCTATTATAATAACATAACATTTATAATTCATAAGGTTAGCTTTTAATATTTTATTTTTTTATAGTGAGTGCGTTAGCTTTATCAATACAAATGAACTATTTTTAAATATAAATAAAAAATAAAAATTAATACGTCTCATTATTTAACTATTTTCTTACATACAGCGGATAAACATATTTTTGGTATTCTTTTATGGCTAAAGGAAGGTTAAATAATTTATATGAAAAATCAAAAAAAGAGTCGTTTTTTTATTTATAGCATCATTCTTGTCGCGGTTGTTGCTGCGGGAATTTTTTGGTGGAAATCTCAAGCACCAACACTTCCTTCAGGATTTGCTCAAAGTAATGGGAGAATAGAAGCAACAGAAATCGATATTTCAACAAAGAGTCCGGGAAGAATAGACTCTATTTTAGTTCAAGAAGGTGATTTTGTTAAAGCGGGTGAAGTGTTAGCAAACATGGACACTCGAACACTTAAAGAACAACTTCATGAAGTTCAAGCTCAATTAAACCAAGCAAAAAGCAGTGTGGTCACTGCACAATCTGCATTATCACAACGTAAAAGTGAACAACTTGCAGCTCAGGCAGTTGTTCGTCAACGTATTGCGGAGCTTGATGCTGCACAAAAAAGACTTAATCGTTCTCGTGCATTAGTAAAAACTAATGCTATTTCTATTCAACAATTAGATGATGATATTGCAAGAACAGAAGGAGCAAGAGCGGCGGTTGAAGCAGCTAAAGCTCAAGAAACCGCAACCATTGCTGCAATAGAATCGGCAAAAGCGGGGATCATTCAAGCTAATACAAAAGTGGATGCTGCAACGGCAACCGAAAGACGCATCTTAGCAGAATTGGATGACAGTATTTTAAAAGCACCGCGTAATGGTCGTGTTCAGTATCGTGTCGCAGAGCCTGGTGAAGTTTTAGGCGCTGGCGGCCGTGTATTAAATATGGTCGATTTAAGTGATGTTTATATGACGTTCTTTTTACCAACAGAAGCTGCTGGTAAAGCTGCATTAGGAAGTGAAGTTCACATTATTTTAGATGCGGCACCTCATATCGTTATTCCTGCAAAAACAACCTACGTTGCTAGTGTCGCTCAATTTACACCAAAAACTGTTGAAACTGATAATGAACGATTAAAACTCATGTTTCGTGTAAGAGCGCGTATTGCACCTGAATTACTTGAAAAACACCTTGAATATGTCAAAACAGGATTACCGGGTCGTGCTTATATTAGATTAGATAATAACCAATCTTGGCCAACTGATTTAGAGGTAAAATTACCGCAATGAGTCAAACAATGAGAACGCAAAGTCATTCTCATATCATTGAATTGACTCATGTATCCCAACATTATGGCGATACCAAAGCGCTTGATGATGTGACATTGGCTATTCCTGCTGGAAAAATGGTCGGGCTAATTGGCCCTGATGGTGTAGGGAAATCGAGCTTGATCTCTCTTATTGCTGGTGCGAGAGAAATCCAAACTGGGCAAATAATTGTTTTAAACGGTGATATGAATGATGTTGAACACCGAAGAGCTGTTTGTCCTCGTATTGCTTATATGCCTCAAGGATTAGGTAAAAATCTTTATCACACACTTTCTGTTTTTGAAAATGTGGATTTTTTTGGTCGTTTATTTGGTCAATCAAAACAAGAGCGGGCAGAACGCATAAATGATTTACTTGAAAGTACGGGTTTAGCCCCATTCCGTGATAGGCCTGCGGGTAAACTTTCTGGAGGAATGAAACAAAAACTGGGTTTATGTTGTGCGCTTATTCACGATCCAGAGTTACTTATTCTCGATGAACCCACTACTGGGGTTGACCCGTTATCCCGCGCGCAATTTTGGGAATTAATTAATCGTATACGTAAGCGTCAAAAAAATATGAGCGTATTAGTAGCGACCGCTTATATGGAAGAAGCTGAACGTTTTGATTGGTTGGTTGCTATGGATGCCGGAAAAATATTAGCAACAGGCCATGCCGATGAATTAAAAGCCCAAACTCATACTGATGAACTAGAAGCTGCTTTTATCGAGTTATTGCCAGAAGAGAAAAAGAAAGATCATCAAAAAGTGATTATCCCTCCAAGAGATAAAAGTGACGATGATACTATCGCCATTGAAGCACAAGATTTAACCATGCGTTTTGGGCAATTTGTTGCAGTAGACCATGTAAGCTTTCGTATTCCTAAAGGAGAAATTTTTGGATTCTTAGGATCGAATGGTTGTGGTAAATCAACTACTATGAAAATGCTGACAGGTTTACTCGAAGCGAGTGAAGGGCGAGCTTGGTTATTTGGTCAAGAAGTTGATCCTAAAGATATTGAAACACGTCGTCGTGTTGGTTATATGTCTCAAGCATTTTCACTTTACAGTGAATTGACTGTACGACAAAACCTTGAATTACACGCCAAGCTTTTTCATATTCCAGAAGAGGAAATTCCTCAACGTGTTAGGGAAATGAGTGAGCGTTTTAATTTAACGGATGTTGAAGAAATAATGCCTGATGGTTTGCCATTAGGAATTCGTCAGCGTTTGTCGCTCGCCGTTGCTGTTATCCATAAACCTGAAATGTTGATATTGGATGAACCAACTTCAGGGGTTGATCCCATTGCGCGAGATATGTTCTGGAATTTGATGGTTGACCTATCAAGACGTGACGGTGTCACTATTTTTATCTCAACTCACTTTATGAATGAAGCGGCACGTTGTGACCGAATGTCGCTGATGCATGCTGGTAAAGTATTAGTCACAGATACACCTGAAAATTTAGTTAAAAATAGCCAATTTGATACGCTTGAAGAAGTCTTTATTGATTACCTTAAAAAGGCATCAGGTGAACAAGAGGCACCTGAACTTGATGAAAAAAGCCTACAACTTCCAGCATCTAGTCATGAAAGTGCAGAAAAAGCGTTAAAGCAACGATTTAGTTTACGGCGTTTATTTAGCTATAGTATTCGTGAAGGTATGGAATTACGCCGAGATCCGGTACGCCTTACTTTAGCGCTATTAGGTACGGTGATCTTGATGTTTATTATGGGTTACGGTATTAGTCTAGATGTAGAAAATCTACGCTTCGGTATTATGGATAGAGATAAAACAGGGTTAAGTCAGGCATATAGCCAAAACCTTTCAGGCTCTCGTTATTTTATTGAAAAGGCACCTATCACCGATTATGACCAACTGGAAAAGCGGTTGCGTAGTGGTGATATTACGGTTGCGATTGAAATTCCTCCTAACTTTGCGCGAGATGTTGCCAAAGGCCATACTGTAAAAATAGGTGTCTGGATTGATGGCGCAATGCCTAATCGGGCTGAAACTGTTCGCGGTTATATTCAGGCAATGCATACAACATGGATGCTTGATATGGCTATGCGTCAACCAACTAATGTGGTTGATAAATTATCACCTATTAATATAGAAACCCGTTATCGCTATAATCCTGATGTAAAAAGTTTACCCGCCATTGTACCAGCAGTTATTCCACTGTTATTGATGATGATCCCTGCAATGTTAAGTGCATTGAGTGTCGTTCGTGAAAAAGAGCTGGGTTCTATTATTAATCTTTATGTTACACCTATCACCAAAGCAGAATTTTTGCTAGGCAAGCAATTTCCTTACATCTTGTTGGGTATGTTTAACTTTTTTATGCTCTGTGCGCTTTCTGTCTTTGTGTTTGGGGTAAGTTTTAAAGGGAGTATGTTAACGCTTTCTTTAGGTGCATTACTCTATATCACCATTGCTACTGGAATGGGATTACTCATTTCTTGCTTTATGAAAAGTCAGATTGCAGCCATTTTTGGTACTTCAATTATTACCTTAATTCCAGCAACACAATTTTCAGGAATGATTGATCCTGTTTCGTCACTGGAAGGTATAGGTAAATGGATAGGGCATATTTATCCTACATCTCACTTTTTAACTATCTCAAGAGGAACATTCTCTAAGGGATTAAACCTTTTTGATTTACCTTGGTCTTTTATTCCTTTGCTTATCACTATCCCAATTGTTATTGGGTTGAGTATCTTTTTCTTGAAAAAGCAGGAGGCTTAAATGTGGCGCACAATTCAAAATGTGTTTAATTTAGGCGTAAAAGAGCTACGCAGTCTCTCTCGTGATAAAGCGATGTTGGCGTTAATTGTGTTTGCTTTTACTGTGTCTATTTATTCATCAGCAACTGTTACACCCGGTTCGTTGCATCACGCGCCGATTGCTGTTGCTGATCAAGACAAATCTCAGCTATCTGCACGTATTGTAAATAGTTTTTATATGCCTTATTTCTTACCTCCAGCTGAGATTACTCCTGAGCAAATTGATGGTTTATTAGATAGAGGAGCTTATACCTTTGCACTCGATATTCCGCCTAATTTTCAGCGTGATCTCTTAGCAGGTCGAAAACCTGAAATACAAGTTAATATTGATGCAACGAGAATGAGCCAAGCTTTTTTAGGTAATAGCTATATTCAAAATATTGTAATGGGTGAAGCAAAAACCTTTTTAGCGAAAAATAGAACCAACGATCCACTGCCTGTTGATTTGGAAGTTAGAATGAGTTTCAACCCGAATCTGACACAATCTTGGTTTGGTTCTGTTATGGCAATTATCAATAATATCAATATGTTATCGATAGTATTAACAGGAGCAGCATTAATAAGAGAGCGAGAGCATGGCACCATTGAGCACTTACTGGTTATGCCTGTAACTCCCTTTGAAATCATGCTTTCTAAGATATGGTCAATGGGATTGGTTGTATTATTGGCATCAGCTATGTCGCTGGTCTTAGTCGTGAAATCTTTACTTCATGTTCCTATCGAAGGTTCTGTTCTACTGTTTATGTGTGGTGTTGCTTTAAGCTTATTTGCGACAACCTCAATAGGCATTTTTTTAGGAACAATGGCTCGCTCAATGCCTCAATTTGGTTTATTGATGATTATGGTATTGTTGCCATTAAATATGCTATCAGGAGGGATGACATCACGAGAAAGTATGCCCCAGTTTGTACAGGATGTAATGCAAACAATGCCAACTACACACTTTGTTAGCTTAGCTCAGGCTATTTTATATCGTGGTGCTGACTTCTCGATTGTGTGGCCACAATTCATTATCTTAATTGTTATTGGCTCTGTGTTTTTTTCATTAGCATTATTACGTTTTAGAAAAACCATTTCGGCAATGGCTTAATGTCATTATGTTATAGAAAATATTAAGGCATAAATCGATAGCCGATCCCCGTTTCTGTCATTAAATGCACTGGACATGCGGGATCGGTTTCTAGTTTTTGGCGTAAATGTCCCATATAAATGCGCAAATAGTGACTGTGTTCAACGAAATTTGGTCCCCAAACATGTTGCATTAAATGCCGTTGAGTAAGCACTTTACCGCTGTTATTAACCAATTCGCTTAGCAAACGAAATTCTGTTGGTGTTAAATGAACGGGTTCATTTTGACGAGTAACAATACGATTAACCCAATCAATTGTAATATCGCCAAACGTAAATTGCGTGCTCTGTGTTTCTTGTTTAACAAAACGGCGTAGTGATGCTCTGACTCTGGCGAGTAGTTCACTGATGCCAAAGGGTTTAGTCAGATAGTCGTCCGCTCCTGCATCAAGCGCTTTCACTTTATCTTGTTCCGAATCTCGCGCTGAAAGTACGATAACGGGTGTACTACTCCATTGGCGAAAGTCTTGAATAAAACACAGCCCATCTTTATCAGGTAAACCCAGATCAAGAATGACTAAATCAGGTTTTCTTGATGCGGCTTCAATTAACCCACGTTGACATTCATTGGCTTCATAAACACGAAATCCTTCGTTCTCTAAAGCAAGCCGAACAAAGCGTAAGATCTCTTTTTCATCTTCAATAATTAAAATGTTATATGGAGTCACTGTTTTATTTCAATCTCATCAATATCAGGGAGTGATTTTAAAGGTAAAACAAAGTGGAAACTTGCTCCACCTTTTTTATGGTTTTCAGACAAATTAAGGTTTTCAGCCCAGATTTCACCTTCATGTAAGCGAATAATCGCGCTACATATTGCTAGACCTAATCCAACACCAGGAATTGCGGATTCTTTTACTGCGCGTGAAAATTTATTAAAAATAAGTTGTAGTTGGTCAGTTGGAATACCATCGCCTTCATCCCACACTTCAACATGAATTTTAGAAGCTTCAATATAGGCTCTTACTCCAATTTTTGTGCTTGATGTCGTATATTTCACTGCATTTTCAAGTAAGTTCGTGATAACTCGTTCAATTAAATTACCATCGCAATAGAGCAATAAATCAGCGGAAATATCAATTTCTAATGGATGTTTATCAAGTAAATAAGAGAGAGAACGAATGGCACTTCCTGTAATTTCTTGCAACGAATTCCATTGTAAATTCACTTGAATGCCGCCAGATTGAATACGTGCCATATCAAGTAAATTATTGACCAAGCGTGAGGTGGTAAGGATCTGTTGTCGAATTTGGCTAACTTGTTCTGTATGAGATGAACCTTCAGCGCTTAAATCGAGAAGTAAAATCTCTGATTGTCCAAAAAGAACAGTAAGCGGTGTTTTTAAATCATGAGAAAGCGCAGCCAATAATGCATTTCTTAATTGTTCTCGTTCGATGTTAATTCGAGATTGTTCTGCAATTTCAGCCTGTTGTAATCGCTCAAGTGCATTAGCAATCAAACCATTAAAAGTTTGCAATAGCTGCTGTTGTTCAGGGATAAGCAGTTGGCGAAGATTATTCGGTTCAATCGCTAAAATAGCTAAAACTTGTTGAGATGCTGTAATCGGATGCAATTGATAAGGCACACTTGGCAGAGTATCTGTGCCTGCACCAGCAATTTGGTCTTTATCACAACACCAACGTGCAATTGCATTATCAATAGGTAAATGCCCCATACCTTGCGCATAAAAAGGTGTTAATTCACCTTGTTTGTTGGGAAGCAATAAGCAAACTTTGGCATCAAACGCACTTGATAAAAAATGGTAACTGGTACGAACAACGTCTTGTAACGTTACCGCTCGACCCAGTTCTCTTGTCATTTCAAATAAGTGGCGAGTGCGTTGTTCTCGATAACGGGCGACACGAGTTTGATAACGCATACCCGCAGTTAAATTACCGACCACTAATCCTACAATAAGCATGACGGTGAAAGTGATCAAATATTGCATGTCGAGTACAGCGAGTGAAAAGTGGGGCTGTACAAAAAACAAGTCAAAACTAATAACGTTGATTAATGCTGCAAAAATAGAAGGACGACGACCAAAAAAGAGTGCAATTAATACAACACCCAATAAATAGAGTGTCACTAAGTTGGCTTTATCAAGGGCTAATAGAAATGTGCGAGAGAATAAGGTTATCGCTAAACATAATCCAATCGCTGTTAAATAGCCTTTTATCTCTTGTCGCCATTTATCATTTTGCAGTGGTGCTGTTTTGGTTTTATAACGAATGTCCTCATCATTGAGAGCAACACTAATAACATGGAGGTCGGGTGCATAACGTGCTAATTTTTCTGCAAAACGCATCCGTATCCAACGTTTTAACCATTGCCATTTTTGGTAAGCACGTTGACCAATAATCACTTTTCCAAGATTATGCTCTCTGGCGTAGCGGATCACCGCTTTTTCAGCTTGATTATCAGAAAGGATCGCGGTTCTTGCACCTAGATGTTGTGCCAGTTTTAGCGAGTGTAAAATAGCTCGGCGTTTATGCTCTCCAATTTGATGAAGCTTAGGGGTTTCAACATAAATAGCATGCCATTGGCAACCAAAAGCGGCAGCATAACGCGCTGCCGTGCGAACTAATTTGTCGTTACCGCCATGAGCACCAAGGCATACCATCAGACTATCTGTGGTGTGCCAAACAGGAGCCGTTCCTTGGCTATCTCGAAACTCTTTAACTTGTGTATCAACTCTATCTGCCATACGGCGTAAAGCTAATTCTCGTAGTGCGATTAAATTACCTTTACGAAAAAAGTGTTCGATGGCCCGTTCTGCTTGTCCAGCTAGATATACTTTGCCTTCATGCAACCGTTGTTGTAGATCATCAGGCGGTAAATCCACCATAACCACTTCATCAGCACTATCAAAAATATAGTCAGGGATCGTCTCTTGGACACGAATTCCTGTAATACTTCCCACGATATCATTAAGACTTTCAATGTGTTGCACATTTATTGTGGCAAGTACATCAATACCTGCATCCAACAGCTCTTCCACATCTTGCCAACGCTTAGGATGCCGGCATTTATGAGGGTTACTAAATGCCAGCTCATCCATTAAGATCACTGCTGGGTGTCTGGCTAATGCGGCATCTAAATCAAATGCGACAAGCTTTCTACCATGATGATGAATACGTTGTGGCGGCAATAAAGGTAATCCGTGAAGTAATGCCGCCGTTTCTTGTCTTTGGTGCGTTTCGACAATACCAGCAAGCACATCAATACCTTGCTGGTGGAGGCGTTGAGCTTCTTGCAACATGGTGTAAGTTTTCCCTACACCTGCACAAGCCCCAAAAAATATTTTTAGTCGTCCACGAGTTGTTGTTCGCGTTGAAGCGAGTAAATCATCGGGTGAGGGACGTTGCCATTGTTGGTCATGTTCCATTTTATTGAACACTCACTCTTTTATGTTTTTCTGCACTTAATCTATCAAGTGCCTGATTAAGCTTAAAGACATTAATCACAGGCTCACCTAAAAATGAGATTAATGGTGTTGTCGTATTCTCTTTTATTAATTGCTTAATCTCATCTTTAGTGAGTTGACGAGAATGTGCAATATTTTCAACTTGGTAATAGGCCGCTTGTAATGAAATATGAGGATCAAGTCCACTCCCTGATGCGGTCACTAAATCAACAGGAACAGCCTGATCATTATCAACCGCTTTTTGCCACATTTGAACGCGTTTCGTGACCTCATTAAGCAATAATGGATTTGAAGATGCTAATTGGCTAGCGCCTGAAGCCATGCTGTTATAGGGCATTTCTGACGTCATTGATGGACGACTTTTAAAATAATCATCCCGTGTAAATTGTTGCCCAATAAATTCAGATCCAATGAGCTTGTTATCTTGATAAACCAATGAACCATTCGCTTGCCATGGGAAAATAAGATTGGCTAATCCTGTAACAAACAAAGGATAGGCGAGTCCGGTTATTAATGTGAGTAATAATAACATTACTAAGGATGAACGAAATAGATGCATATAGAGCTCCTTAAAACCCAATAAACGCTAAGATCATATCGATGATTTTAATGCCAATAAAAGGGACTAATAATCCGCTGATCCCATATAAAGAGAGGTTACGGCGCAATAATGAATGCGCAGAAACAGGGCGATAATGCACACCTTTAAGGGCAAGAGGGATCAAAAAGACAATGATTAAGGCATTAAAAATAACCGCAGATAGCATGGCAGATGCTGGTGAATGTAAGTTCATGACATTAAGCATGTTGAGCTGTGGGTAGGTGACAGCGAAAGCCGCAGGAATAATGGCGAAGTATTTGGCGATATCGTTGGAAATACTAAATGTGGTTAAAGCGCCCCGTGTCATTAGCATTTGTTTACCAATATGCACAACTTCGATTAATTTTGTTGGATTAGAGTCTAAATCGACCATATTTCCCGCTTCTTTGGCAGCTTGAGTGCCTGAATTCATGGCAACAGCGACATCCGCTTGCGCCAAAGCTGGAGCATCATTAGTACCGTCACCCGTCATTGCGACTAATCGACCTTCTGATTGATATTGGCGAATTAATGCCAGTTTTGCTTCAGGTGTTGCTTCAGCCAGAAAATCATCAACACCAGATTCTGCTGCGATAGCCGCCGCCGTAAGATGATTATCACCGGTGATCATGACGGTTTTTATACCCATTTGGCGAAGTTGAGCAAAGCGCTCTTTAATTCCACCTTTCACAATATCTTTAAGTTCAACAACACCTAAAATTTTCTGATTTTCCACTACCACCAGCGGTGTTCCTCCGGATCTCGCTACTTGCTCAACTATCGCGGTGACTTCATCAGGAAAATGGCCGTGACTGACTTCAATATGGCGACGAATAGCATCAACGGAACCTTTGCGGATCAAGCGCTCTCCTAAATTGACACCACTCATTCTTGTCATTGCAGAGAAGGGAATAAAAGAAGCTCCAATTGACGCTAAATCACGTTCGCGCAAATTAAAACGCTGTTTAGCGAGGATCACAATACTTCTGCCTTCGGGCGTTTCATCTGCAAGCGAGCTTAATTGTGCTGCATCAGCAAGTTGTTTTTCGCTAATACCCGAAAGAGGGATAAAACGAGAAGCTTGACGGTTACCGAGTGTAATCGTGCCTGTTTTATCAAGAAGTAAGACATCAACATCACCGGCGGCTTCAACAGCACGCCCACTGGTTGCAATCACATTGGCATCTAACATGCGGCTCATTCCCGCCACACCAATTGATGAAAGCAAGCCGCCAATCGTTGTGGGAATAAGACACACCAACAAAGCAATTAAAGTGACAACAGAAATAACCTCACCATGACCTTGAAATTCGACAGCAAACACACTAAATGGATAAAGTGTTATACAAGCCAATAAGAAAATCAGCGTCAGTGCAGTTAATAAGATGGTCAAAGCAACTTCATTCGGCGTCTTTCTACGCTTTGCACCTTCTACCATTCCAATCATGCGGTCGAGAAATGAATTACCTGCCTCAGCAGTGCAGCGAATAATCAGCCAATCTGACAATACTCGAGTGCCACCAGTCACAGAAGAAAAATCGCCACCTGATTCACGAATAACAGGTGCTGATTCACCCGTAATCGCACTTTCATCAACAGAAGCACCACCTTCAATGACTTCACCATCACAAGGAATAGTTTCGCCAGCGTTGACTAAAACGATATCACCTTTATGCAATGAGAAAGAGTCAACGGTTTCTTTCGAGGCATTAATGTCTGCATGATGTAAACGTATCGCTTTGGATTGTTGTTTAGCACCTCGTAAGCTAGCAGCTTGTGCTTTGCTTCGACTTTCTGCTAATGATTCAGCGAAATTGGCAAATAGCAATGTCACCCATAACCAAAACATGACTTGTGAAGTAAAGTGATTATCATCAGGAAGATAATCTAACAGCGAAGCAATCCAAATTCCGGTAGTTAAGAGCGCACCCACATAAACAATAAACTTAACGGGGTTACGCCATTGTGCTTGAGGCGTACATTTTTTTATCGCATCAAAGAAAGCCGATATCACAGTTTTTCTGTCAAATAGTTGAGTTTTTTTCATGATACGTTTCCTTATTTAGCCCAGAACAGCTGTAGGTGTTCTGCAATAGGGCCAAGTGCTAATGCCGGAACAAAAGTTAAAGCGCCGATCATTAATACAGTGAGGATCAATAACAAAATAAATAGCGGTGAAGTGGTAGAGAGTGTTGCCAAGCTTTCTGGCTGACGCTTTTTCACGGCTAAACTACCTGCGATAGCTAAAACAGGTAACATGACACCAAAGCGACCAATCAACATGGAAAGCCCTAATAATAGATTGTAAAAAGGTGAGGTGGCATTAAGCCCAGCAAAAGCACTACCGTTATTATTAGCAGCAGAAGTAAAGGCATATAACACTTCACTAAAGCCATGAGGACCCGGATTTAAAATGGCTTCACGACCAACATCAGTAAATAAGGCGAGGGTTGTACCTAATAAAACAACAGCAGGAGAAATTAAAATAGCAACCGCTACCCATTTCATTTCGGCAACACCAATCTTTTTACCAAGGTATTCAGGTGCTCGACCAACCATTAATCCAGCGATAAACACCGCTAATAATACATAGAGGATCATGCCGTAAAATCCTGATCCTACACCACCAAATACCACTTCTCCTGTTTGCATTAACCACATTGGCACCATGCCACCTAAAGCGGTTAATGAGTCATGCATGGCATTAACTGCACCACAAGATGCTGCTGTTGTGACAGCAACAAAAATAGCGCTACCTATTATTCCAAAGCGCGTTTCTTTGCCTTCCATATTCAGCGAGCTATCTGTACCAGCAAAGATAAATTCTGGATTTCCTTGCCATTCAGCCCAAGTGACCACAATAACAGCAACAATAAAAATAAACGTCATAGCCCAAAGTAAGGTATGACCTTGGCGCTGTGATCCACTTAAACGACCAAAGGCAAAACATAAGGCAGTAGGAATAAGAAATATGGCAAGTATCTGCAAGAAGTTACTTAATGATGTTGGATTTTCGTAAGGATGGGCAGAGTTTGCCGCGAAATAGCCACCGCCATTTGTTCCTAACAATTTAATGGCTTCTTGAGAAGCAACTGGCCCCATAGGTAACCATTGCTGTTGACCATCAAGACCTTGGCTTAATATCGCTGGGTGAAAGTTTTGTATTACCCCTTGGCTGACAAATAACAGTGACCAAACAATTGATAAAGGGAGTAGGACATATAATGTAATGCGCCCAATATCGACCCATGCATTCCCTAATGAGGAACAAGAGGACTGTGTTAGCGCTCTAATTAAAACAAAAGCGACAGCAATACCCGTTGTTGCAGATAAGAAGTTTTGCACTGCAAGCCCTGTTATTTGGCTTAAATAACTCACTGCGGTTTCACCGCTGTAAGCTTGCCAATTAGTATTAGTGATAAAGCTAATTGTGGTATTTAACGCTAAGTCCCAATTCATATTAGATGCAAATTGAGGGTTTAAAGGTAAATAGCCTTGGTTAAGCAGTATGACAAATAATAGAATTGCGCCCATTAAGTTAAAAATAAGTAGGGCAAGCATATAGTGATACCAGCTCATCGGCTGGATTGCTTTTCCTGCGGGCTTAAAACCACAACAACGCCAAATAACATGTTCGGTTTGAGTAACCCAATGAGGTAAGTCACCTTCAATAAGGCGAGCTAAATAATGTCCAAGCATTTTCCCCATCACTAATAATGTGATCAGAAAAACAGCAAGATAGATCAACATCGTTGTTGCCATTTTTAAAATGCCTCTGCGTGGAATAACACATAGATAAGATAAGCAGTGAGCAAAACAACTAACGTCACAGCACCGAATATCAGCATCAGAACAATCCTTTTACTATTTAGATTGAGTGAGCGTACTGAATGGGCTGTAAAGATGTTGATAAAAGAGAGGTGAGAAGTGTAAAAAAAGTATAAAAATGGGGATTATTCATAATAATGATATCGAAATGAAATTATTAAAAATGAATTTTAATAATTCACTTAATATAAAATCATTGATAATTAAAAATATGAATTAATATAAATGTAATTAGATTAATTAATGTGACAATATTCTTTTTATAATGCATTGTTTTGTTCTCGACTTTATTTTAAATAAAATAAAGAATTGTTTAATTTAATTATTCCATTATATAAAGAGTTACTATGTCTGAAAATACTTCTATTCGCGACAAAGCCTTGCTTTATCATTTGACATGTCTAGATAATTTACCAAATATCTTAGAAACAGGATTGCGCTCAAGAGCTTCACTGAGTGATGATTTTATTGATGTAGCTGATGGAAATATAATACAAGGAAGAGAGGCAAAAACACTTGAACAAATGGTACCATTTCACTTTTTCGCCGGTAATCCATTTGATGGTCGCGTATTGGTTGACAATAAAGATCTTGATTTTTGCGTTATAACTGTTCGCCGTAATTTAGCTAAAGTTAATAATTGGAAAATAATTCCGGCACATCCTTTAGCGTCAGAGGGAGTGGATATAATGAGCTATGATGAAGGCATGGAAGCCATAAACTGGGAGTTATTAGATAAAAGAGATTATAAAGATACAATGTGTAAACTTGTTTGTATGGCGGAGTGTCTTTCCCCTGATACTGTTCTTGCAAGTTCTTTTTTCAATATTTATGTAAAAGATGCTAATATGGAAGATGTTGTGAGAGACTTATTGAAAAAAAATAAGTTAAATATACATGTCGATATCATGGAACATTTCTGCGTAAAAAAATGATTATATATTCTTCAGGTGATATTTTTGAATCGAATACAACCGCATTGGTTAATGCGGTTAACTGCCAAGGTGTGATGGGTAAAGGCATTGCCTATCAATTCAAAGAAAAATTCCCGAAAAATTTTATAAATTATAAAACCGCTTGTGATGAAAATAGATTTAAGATTGGCAATATTCTTATTACTAGCGAAAAAGGAAAATTAATTGTTAATTTTCCTACAAAAGATACATGGCGCAAAAAATCACAATATGAATATATCGAAAAAGGACTATTAACGTTAAAAGAAGAAATAATAAAAAGAAAAATTAACTCAATAGCATTACCACCATTAGGTTGTGGCAATGGTGGATTGGATTGGAACCGAGTAGAAGAACTCATTATAAATATATTTTCAGATTTAGAAAATGTCGATATTTTATTATATGCACCAATAACAAAAAATATAGATTCTAAAGATAAAGCTCTATTAAATATAGATCATTTAATTGTACTTTATGCTATGTCGCATCTTAAAGATAAAAGAAGATATAGCTTAAATACTTTATTTTATTTATGTCAGAAACTATCGGGTTATAACTCTTTTAATTTTAGTGTTGTTTACGGTAGAGCTTATTCAAATGATCTTGATGTTATTACGAATGATCTTAGAAATTTAAAAGAAAAACAAAGTGTTAATTTTGATTCTTTTATAGATAATTATATTAATACTCATATATCAAAAAAAATGGAAAATGAGTTTAAAAAAATAGTTCCAAAACTAAAAATCTATATTGAATTACTTAATGAGTTAGATGGAAAAGACGAATTTTCAGAACTAATTAATATAGTTGAAATTATTTCTAATAAAGATATTTTCACTTCCATTCTTTTGGAAAATAATGACACCAAAAAAGTGATAATCGAAAAAATGATTAATATAGGGTTTATCCAAGAGAATATATTAGGTCAATATGAATTTAACTATAATTTGAAGTAATATTATAAAAAACCAGCCATTAAGGCTGGTCTATCTATTAATAACGCTATTTTGTTATTAGTAAAACAGTTATTAGCAAAATAACTGTTTTTCAGCAGGGGTGATATTTAGCAGAGATTGCCAGTTTTTTAGCGTTAATGTCGCCAGCATAGCTAAACCTTCATAATAAGGGAATGCACCTTGCAGAGATAACTTCTCTAAATAACGATAACCCCACGGCAGAAGGTGTTCTGCTAATAGCTCATTTAATTTTTCAGGACGAGTTTCTGCAATCCATGCCACCATCATCACCATTAAACCAAAATGATCTTCAGGTTCATTTTGAGTTAACGCAATATCAATGCCATTTTCTAGCATCCATTCACGTAGATCTAATGTTGAATTACCGAATAATACATTTTCATGATCAAGGTAAACAGAGCCCCAAGGTGGCGCAGGCAGTGCGTAAGGGCCAACAAATAAACGTTGATATGCCTGTGCTAAAGTTTCTTCCGCTAATGCAGTTTGTGAAAGAAGGTTAGCAATGCGTTGCTTTTCTTCATCACTGCCATAAGGCCATTCTTCAACCCACTTTTGACTAGACAGCAGCTCGACAATGTCACTTTTCTCAGTAGGTGCATAATAAAAAGCCGCGCCTAAAATACGGGCAGTGAGAGAAATATCAGTAATAAGTTGTTGTTCCATAATATTTTTATAATCCGCTTAGATTTATTGTCTTTACTATATGCGATTTTCTATCTAAACATAATGACGAAGATTAAAAAAGAGCGATACCGTAATATAAAAGGAAAACCGCCATAACAGATAAAAAGAGTGTGCTTTTTAACTATTACAGCGGTTTAGAAGGGTGAGAAATTAATTAACCCACGACTGCCATGCCGACAGTCATATGTAAACCATAGAACACGCCGCGTCCTATAAACTCACCAGCAAACACTAAAATAAAGCCCAATGTTAACAAAGCAATCGAAGGGTTATTTTTACGTAACAGTGGGGTAATCCAACAACTCAAGCCTAAGACTAAAGCCACTAATTTAATCCCCATCAAAGCTCCATAGTTAGGGACTAAATCCACCGCTTTTTGCACAGAGGTTTGAATAGAACCTAATTCAAAACCTTGTGATGTTGCCACAATAGCACTCACAAGAATGGCGATAACACTGAGTAATGGCAATGCACTGACACAGTTTAGATTAAAACCTGCAATACGCATTAAGAGTGCCGCTAAAATAGGGCCACAGATAAAGGCCGTTAGCGCAAAATTAAATGTGGTATAGCTGTTATACCAAGTCGGAACAGTATCAATTTGGTATACACGAGAGATAGCCGTAATAAATAATGCAGCTAATACCATAACCAGTGCGACCCATAATTTGCCTAATGCAGCAGGCATTTTATTAAGTACAGCCAGTAACCAGTAAATACCTCCCAGCGCAAAGAAAATTGAACCGCTAGCAATTTCATTACTTAATGATGAGTGACCCAAACGAAGTAATGAGTTAAATGCGCGTAATGGGGTTCCCATATGCATCATGGATAATAAGAAGCCAATACCCATTAATGCCCAGAGTCCAAACATGCTGTAATGCACTTTTCGGTTCATTTCTGCGGAAAGCTTACCCGAAAGGATAGCGCACCCCATAATAATAAAGGCACCCGCAACACTTTGGCCGATAACAGTAAAAAACATTAGTGGCCATTCATGCAATCCCACCATCTTACACCTCCTCTGGGTTTGCCAGATGACCAGTGGTATCACCCACAGGACGGCTATTGGCATTTAATTTAAGGACAATATTTGGTTTGGTGTATTTTGCTGAAGGAAGTGGTGCAATTTCAGCTAAATCACCATATTTAGCGCGTAACTCTTCAATAGGTGCCATATCTAATGCACGCAGTGGACAAGATTCGACACAAATAGGTTTTTTGCCTTCAGCCACACGTTCATAGCAACCATCACATTTGGTCATATGACCTTTGACTTCATCAAATTGCGGTGCGCCGTAAGGGCAAGCCATATGACAATAACGACAACCGATACAAATATCTTCATTAACAACAACAAAGCCGTCTTCACGTTTATGCATCGCGCCACTTGGGCAAACTTTGGCACAAGCTGGATCATCACAGTGGTTACACGAAATAGATAGGTAATAAGCAAACACGTTTTGTGTATAAACGCCATCTTGCTCAGTCCAATCACCACCCGCATATTCATAAATACGGCGGAAATTCACTTCAGGGGATAAATTTTTAAAATCCTTGCACGCCAGTTCACAGGTTTTGCAGCCGGTGCAACGACTTGAATCAATATAAAAACCATATTGCGTTGACATAACCAGACTCCTTACGCCTTGACGACTTCAACAAGATTACTGTGAGAAGGATTACCCTTAGCGAGAGGTGAAGGGCGTTGTGTCGTTAACACGTTAATACTACCTGCGTGATCAATTCGATTACTGTCTGGGTTATACCAAGCACCTTCGCTTAAGCCGACCACGCCCGGTAAAATACGAGGTGTGACTTTCGCATTGATCCGAACTTCACCACGATCGTTATAAATACGCACTAAATCACCGTGTTTGATACCGCGTTTAGTAGCATCAACAGGGTTGATCCATATTTCTTGAGGGCAAGCTGCCTTTAAGACATCAACGTTGCCATACGTTGAGTGAGTGCGTGATTTATAGTGGAATCCTGTCATTTGTAATGGATATTTTTCCATTGCTGGATCGCCATAGCTTTCAAAACCAGCAGAGTAGATAGGCAGTGGATCAATCACATCGTCAGACGCGAGTTCCCATGTCGCTTTAATGTCGGCAAGTTGAGAAGAATAAATCTCAATTTTACCTGATGGCGTTGTTAATGGGTTGTTTTCAGGATCTTCACGGAATTTACGATAAGCAACGTGATGACCTTCAGGATCGCGTTTTTTGAAGATACCTTGAGCACGGAATTCTTCAAAAGTCGGCAATTCAGGTAAGTTTTGACGAGATTGCTCATAAAGGTGACGTAGCCACTCTTCTTGTGTTCGGTTTTCAGTGAATTTTTCACCCACACCCATGCGTTTTGCAATTTCGCTTGTCATTTCATAGATATTACGGCTTTCAAAGCGAGGTTTGATTGCCTGATCAGCGAAAATAACATAAGCCATATTACCTGCTGATGCATCCATACAGAAATCCATTTGTTCTGATGCTGTGCAATCAGGAAGTAGAATGTCGGCATACTTAGCAGATGCTGTCATATGGTTATCGATCACCACAATCATTTCGCATTTTTTATCGTCTTGCAAAATGTCATGAGTACGATTGATTTCAGAATGTTGGTTTACTAAGCAGTTGCCCGCGTAGTTCCATACCATTTTGATTGGTACATCAAGTTTGTCTTTACCACGAACACCGTCACGGGTTGCCGTCATTTCTGGACCACGTAAAATGGCATCTGTCCACATAAACATAGAAATGCTGGTGGTAACAGGGTTAGTAAAGGTTGGCATACGAACAAAAGGAATACTGTAAGAGCCTTCACGAGCGCCAGTATTACCGCCGTTAATTCCCACATTACCCGTTAAAATAGAGAGCATTGCGATAGCACGAGAAGCAAGCTCACCGTTAGAACGACGTTGAGGACCCCAGCCTTGTGTAATATAAGCAGGTTTCGCTGTTGCGATTTCACGGGCTAATTTAACAATGCGTGAAGCAGGAATACCAGTGATCTGCGCCGCCCACTCAGGCGTTTTTGGCTGACCATCTGCACCATTACCTAAAATATAGGCTTTATAGTGGCCATTTTTTGGCGCACCCTCTGGCATAGTGGTTTCATCGTAACCAACACAATATTTATCTAAGAAAGGCTTATCAACTAAGTCTTCTTTAATCATGACATAAGCTAATGCATTAACTAATGCAGCATCTGTTCCTGGACGAATTGGGATCCATTCATCTTCACGACCAGCACCCGTATCGGTATAGCGTGGATCGATGATAATCATTCGTGCATCAGATTTTTCACGAGCTTGTTCAACGTAATAGGTGACACCGCCACCACTCATACGGGTTTCACCCGGATTATTACCGAACATCACGACAAGTTTGGTGTTTTCAATATCTGAAGGGCTATTACCATCTGCCCAACCACCATAAGTATAATTTAAGCCCGCTGCGATTTGCGCCGTACTATAGTCACCATAATGATTCAGATAACCGCCACAACAATTCATTAAACGTGCAATTAATGTTGCACCTGGTGGCCAAGACTTCGTCATGGTGCCACCTAATGTTCCTGTACCGTAGTTTAGATAAATAGATTCATTACCATAATCTTTGATTAAACGTTTCATGGTATCTGAAATAGTATCAAACGCTTCATCCCATGAAATACGTTCAAATTTACCTTCACCACGTTTACCTACACGTTTCATTGGATAACGTAAACGGTCTGGGTTGTAAACACGGCGACGCATAGAACGACCACGTAAACAAGCACGCACTTGATGTAATTCTTCGTAGACATCATTGCCCGTGTTGTCGGTTTCAACGTATTTAATTTCACCATCAATCACATGCATACGTAATGGGCAACGACTACCGCAGTTTACAGTACATGCGCTCCACACGACTTTTTCGCTATTCGTTGTTGGTTTTGTTTCCGAGGCAATGGCTTGATGAAAGGGGAGTGATAATCCACCTGCGGTTATCGCTAAACCACCCGCTGCACCTGTTTTTACAAAACGACGGCGAGATAAGGGAGTGGAAAGTAACGCCATCTCTTTGATGTTTTTCATACATTACTCACTTGATTATTAAAATTTTAAGAAAAAACAGCAGCTAATAAGCTTATAAAGAAATAATGATTGTTATTGTTGTTAAAAAATAAGCACTTTAACGTAGGCAATAAAACCCAACTGTTAATGTGGATACTACGTATTTCCTGAAAGTTGTAGTTGCTTTACATCAAAGAAAAGTGATTTATTACAAGCGTTACCAGTTTTTAAGATTATCTTAAGTTTTTGTATTGGTTGTATTTAATCATTTGATTAATAACCTTTATATAAATAAATATATAACGATTAGTTAAGTGTTTGGATGTTATCAGTAACATTTATTAAGCCTGCTTACTTGTTTATATCTATATGATTTTGTTGGTTCAATAGTCATTTTTATTCATGCTTAACTATCATTTTTAGGGGCTGTAATTATCTAACAACTAATTAACCCATTTAGCTAAACAAAAATTAAAGCTAGTTTAGCTTTCGTTGTTTTTAATTATTTAAAAGAGTCAAAACATGATTAATAAACGTGCTTTTTTGTAATTAAGATCACAATTAAACGACCTTTACCTGAGTTTTTATTGCTATCTTGAATTGATTTTTATTTAATCCAATTGTTAGCTAAACCGTTTTAGTTTTCAATTAAACTAAATACTCGCTACATAAATAAAAAAGAATGACAGAGGCTATGATGAATATTGAAAAAGTTGCTCACCAGCTTGTGCCTTTATTAGGTGGTGCTGAAAATATCGCAAGTGCAGCACATTGCGCTACGCGCTTAAGACTTGTTCTTGTTGATGACTCAAAAGCAGATAAAGAGGCAATAAATAAATTAGAGGGTGTAAAAGGGTGTTTTAGTAACGCTGGGCAAATTCAGGTCATTTTCGGCACAGGGTTAGTTAATAAAGTACATGCTGCATTTATTGCTGCCGCAGGTATTAGTGAATCTAGTAAATCTGAGGCTGCAAATATTGCGGCTAAAAAGCTCAATCCATTTCAACGAATAGCTAGACTGCTTTCCAATATCTTTGTCCCTATTATTCCTGCCATTGTAGCGTCAGGCTTATTAATGGGATTGCTGGGATTAATGAAAACTAACCAGTGGGTAAGTCCCGATAATGCACTCTATATCATGCTTGATATGTGTAGCTCCGCGGCTTTTATTATTTTGCCCATTCTTATTGGTTTTACTGCTGCAAAAGAATTTGGCGGAAATCCTTATCTTGGCGCGACATTAGGCGGAATTTTAACGCATCCAGCCTTAACTAACGCGTGGGGGGTTGCGGCTGGATTTAATACCATGAATTTTTTTGGGTTAGAAGTCGCCATGATTGGCTATCAAGGAACTGTTTTCCCAGTATTACTGGCAGTTTGGTTTATGAGTGTACTGGAAAAACAATTACGTAAAGTTGTTCCTAATGCACTTGATTTAATTATCACGCCATTTTTAACCGTTATTATTTCAGGCTTTGTTGCGTTATTAGTGATTGGACCTGTCGGTCGTCTTTTAGGTGATGGTATTTCATTAATACTAAGTACGTTAATTACGCAGGCAGGTTGGATTGCAGGGCTTATTTTTGGTGGTCTTTATTCTGTTATTGTTATTACAGGAATACACCATAGTTTCCATGCAGTCGAAGCTGGATTATTAGGGAATCCGAATATTGGCGTAAATTTCTTATTACCTATTTGGGCGATGGCTAATATTGCACAAGGAGGAGCCTGTATTGCCGTTTGGTTTAAAACCAACGATGCGAAAATTAAAGCTATTACGATCCCATCGGGTTTCTCCGCGATGTTAGGTATTACAGAGGCGGCAATTTTCGGGATTAATTTGCGTTATGGTAAACCTTTTATTGCTGCACTAATTGGAGGTGCTGCTGGAGGCGCTTGGGTTGTTGGCTCTCACGTTTATATGACCGCTGTTGGTCTTACCGCTATTCCGGGTATTGCGATTGTACAAACGGGTTCAATTATTAATTATGTTATTGGTTTAGTGATCGCATTCTTAACAGCTTTTGTTCTTTCTCTTTTACTGAAATATAAAGTGGAGTCTGCATAAATGACAAAAAGCGAAGGATTATCTGCAATTTTACAAGCGGTTATGCGTAATAGTGCTAAAGCTGCAAAAGATAAATACTATCCGCGTTGGCATTTAGCGCCAATAACTGGGTTATTAAATGATCCCAATGGGTTTTGTTTTGATGGTAAGTATTATCATCTTTTCTATCAATGGGCGCCTCTGTCTTGTGAGCATAAAAATAAATGTTGGGGGCATTGGCGTTCAAAGGATCTTATTACTTGGCAACATCAACCTATTGCTTTATTGCCTGATGAATTTTATGACAAAGATGGCTGTTATTCTGGCAGTGCTGTGATCAATCAAGGACAATTAACGCTTTGTTATACCGGAAATGTAAAATTTGATGATGGTTCTCGTACTGCATGGCAGTGTTTAGCAGTTGAAAACCAGCAGGGTGGTTTTGATAAGTTAGGGCCTGTTTTAGGGCTTCCTGAAGGTTATAGCGGACATGTTCGTGATCCTAAAATTTGGCAACACAACGATAAATGGTACATGGTGTTAGGGGCGCAAACGTTAGATAAACAGGGTAAGGTTTTACTTTATCGCGCATCTCACTTATATCAATGGCAATTAATAGGCGAGTTAGCAGGAAGTCATTTAGGTGGATTAGATGATGTGGGTTATATGTGGGAATGCCCAGATCTCTTTGAACTTAGTGGACACTTTATTTTATTAACCTGTCCTCAAGGAATAAAAAAAGAACAATATCGATTTTTAAATTCGCACTCTAGTGCTTATTTAATGGGCAGTTTTGATTATTCAACATTGCAGTTTCAACATGGTGATTTAATCGAACTTGATGCAGGTTTTGAGTTTTATGCGCCGCAAACCACACAAGTTAATGGTAGGCGTTTATTATTTGGTTGGATGGGGGTTCCTGATGGAGAGGAAATGTATCAACCGACCATTGCTAATGGCTGGATACATCAAATGACCTGTCCTCGTGAATTACAAATAAGCGAAGGGCAACTTTATCAGCAACCCGTAAAAGAATTACAGCAACTCAGACAAAATGTACAATATTGGCAAGGCATTGCAGATGATGCGCCTGAAATTAACGGGTTTTGTGTTGAATTAGAGGTGGAATTAATAGACTCTCTCTTAATTCAATTTTCTGATTCACTTGAATTAACCATTGAGAATAATCAAGCAATATTAAAACGTCGTAGTGTTAAAAATGGTGAATGGCAATCACGTTTCTGGTCTGGTGATATAAAACATCTTCAAATATTATGTGACAGTTCGAGCGTGGAGATTTTCTTTAATCATGGTTTGGGTGTGATGAGTAGTCGTTTTTTCCCTTCAGCAAAACAGATCATTAATTTTTCGGGTAAAAACACAATAAAGCTAACAACTTGGCAATTAAATGATGCATTGTTTAGTTAAATAAGATTAGATAAACAATAAATTAATTTAAATTCAGCAAATGCAGCCTTAAGTAAAATAATAGTGAAAAAACAAAAGCGTACGACTATTACAGATATTGCAAAACTAGCAGGTGTATCAAAAACAACAGCTAGTTTGGTATTGAATGGCCGAGGTAAAGAGATGCGTGTTGCTGATGACACCATTGCGCGTATTACCTCTATTGCCCAACAATATCAGTATCAACCTAACATTCATGCTCGCTCTTTACGTGATAATCGCAGTTATGCATTGGGATTGGTTATTCCTGATATTACTAACTACGGATTTGCCTCAGTGGCTTATGAACTAGAAATATTATGTAGAGAAGCGGGTATTCAGCTACTTATTTCCTGTACGGATGAAAATGCGGCTCAAGAGACTCTTGCAATAGAACATTTGTTATCACGACAAATCGACGGTTTGATTGTGGCTTCTTGTTTACAAAATGATTTTGAATATCAGCGCTTAAGTAAACAAATTCCCGTTGTGTTATTTGACCGTTATTTTGACGGTACAACATTACCTTTTGTTGTCACAGATTCAACTACCACGACACAACAACTTATTGCGGAGATTGCTTCAACAAAAGGCATTGATGAATTTTACTTTTTAGGTGGACAATCAACGATTTCACCCACAAAAGATCGCCTTTTAGGTTTTACGCAAGGGCTTTCTCAAGCCAATATTAATTTGAAAACAGAGTGGATCATTCACGGGCACTATCATCCAAGTTCAGGCTATGAAATGTTCGGCTCTTTATGTGCGTCTTTAGGTCGTCCACCCAAGTTTGTTTTTACTTCAGCCTGCGGTTTGCTAGAGGGTGTATTACGGTATTTAAGCCAAAATAAAATCATGCAAGATGATGTTTATTTAGCAGGCTTTGATGATCACTATCTTTATGATTCATTATCGATACCAATAGATACTATTGCACAAAATAATCCTGAATTAGCCTCTCACTGCTTTCGACTCATTATGGGATTAATTAACCAAGCAAATTTAGAAACTCACCAAATTTTTGTTCCAGCAAAAATACACCAACGACATAAATAAGATTGAGCAATTTTATGCAATATCATTTATCTTTACTGACTGATAATTATTCTCTATAGAATTAATGTATTAAAAGTGAAGACAGGTAAATGGAAAAAATCAAAAATAATAATGAAGATAGGCAAGTAATGCGTGCTTTTGGCCTTGGTGCTTTGCATGTTTTACCTTTATGCCTTGCGGTTATTCCTTGGGGAATATTAGCGGGATCAATGGCCGTTGATGCAGGATTAACCTTTGCACAAAGTGTCGGAATGTCTGCAATTATATTTGCAGGGGCGGCGCAATTGGTGACATTAGGATTAGTGGTTTCTGGTGCGGGAATGCTGACCATTATTGTTTCTGTCTTTTTTATTACAGCTCAGCATCTTTTATACGGACTAACCTTACGTCCTCATGTTGCCCATTTAAAATGGTATCAACGCATTACAATAGGTTTTTTATTAACGGATGAACTTTTTGCTGTTTCAGCACAACCTAAAGTAAAACTCACACCCGCTTATATGATAGGTGCGGGATTATGTTTTTATTTAGCGTGGGTTGCCGTTAGTATTGTTGGTATTATTATGGCAAGCCAAGTTTCTGATTTATCTCGTTATCATCTTGATTTTTCTATTGTTGCCACGTTATTGGCAATTGTTATTCCGTTAATAAAAACATTTAGTACATTAGTAGGCGTTATTGTCTCTTTTTGCCTATCTATTATTTTCAGCTGGTTGAATATAGAAGGTGGCGTAGTGATTGGTGGATTAACAGGCATGTTTATTGCTGTTTGTGTTGCTAGAGCCAGAGGAGAACAAAAATGACATGGTCGTTATTATTAATTTTGGCACTCGTCATTTTTATGTTGCGTTATTTCTTTCTTGAACCGGCGATCCCCGTCAAATTACCGTCTGTGATCAGACAGGCATTAGGATATTCTGCACCTTGTTTATTAACTGCAATTTGTGCACCCATTGTGCTGTTAGAAAAAGGCGAATTTAAAGGTATTCTAGATAATCCTTATCTTTGGGGAACCTTATTATGTGTAGGATTAGCGCTTAAAATACGTAATACCTTAGTGGTCGTGTTGCTGACATTAGTGGGCTTTTATCTGCTTAATGCTTTGTTAAATTAAATACCAAGGTGATTTTATTTAACATGGTATTTACATTTTAAAACTATCACATCTGTAATAATCTAAGTTATTATTTTATCAGCCGTTCTTGAACGGCTGATTCTACCTCTCTTTTCTAAATCTCCATTCATTATTCGACTCGTTTCACCTCTCATTTTTAACGTATGCCAATTGATGTTGTGTTAAAAAAATGTGATCTAAATTGCTTTGATTTGGTTTTGCTTCTGTTTTTGGTTTTTTGTTTTGAATACCATCGCAGAATCACTGACCTAATCTCCTTATTCTCGTTATCAATGATACGGAGGCACTTTATATGTTTTCAGAAGAACGGCGACAGGAAATTTACACCATTATCAGAGAACAAAAGAAAGTTAAAGTGGCTCAGCTTGCGGAAAAATTCAGTGTCACATTGGAAACTATTCGCAGTGATTTGAAATACCTCGAAGGAGAAGGGTTGATCAAACGTTGTCATGGTGGCGCCATACTAGGGAAACAAGAAATTAAAAAAATAAGTAAATTTAGTGATAGTTTTGATATTTCATGTTTATTGCACGATTTATTAATCGTGAGAGAACGTAAAGATAGAAAGCCAGAAGGTAAAGTCTGTGTGCTTGGGTCATTTGTGGTAGATATTATTGCCAATGTCGATTCTTTTCCAAAAGTCGGAGAGTTAATTAACTCTAAAAGCAATTCGATAGGTCCTGGTGGTAAAGGAACAAATCAGGCAATGGCTGCCAGTTTTTCTGATGCGAAAGTGCATTTAATAACAAAAGTTGGTGAAGATCATTTTAGTAAATATGCATATAAATATTTACAAGAAAGTGGAATTGATTCTTTCACTATTTTTCAAACAGAAATAGAGCCGACAGGCAGTTCAATTAGTTATTTAGCAGATAAAACACAAAACAATATTACAGCGACTTATTTAGGTGCGAACAATACATTCTCTGAGCAAGAGATTGATATTTCTTTGCCTTATGTAAGTGAGGCAGATGTGTTATTGCTCCAAGGTGAAATTAATATAGAAGCCAATATTAAAGCAGCGATGTTTGCAAAGTCTGTTAATAAAATTATCGTACTTAATGTTGCACCTTACAGCGAAGATTTAAAGCAACTTTATTCCACTCTTGATTTTATTACGTTAAATGCAAATCAAGCATCACACTGGGCTGACATTGAAATAAACGATATTAAAGACGCAACACAAGCGATTAACGTTATTTCAGGTGATGAAAATAAGAAAGTCATTATCTATATGGATGAGCTTGGTGTGGTCTATTTTGACGGACGCGCCACTTTTCATATTCCCCCTATGCCATCGTTACGAGTGGATACGATGGCAGCCACGGATGCTTTTAATGGCGCATTTGCTTCAAAAATAGCGGCAGGAGGCACAATGCATGAGAGTGTATTATTTGCCAGTGCTTTCCTCTCTGCGTTTATAGAACAAAAAGGCGTAACAGCAATGCCTGTACTTTCTCAGGTTCAGGCTCGCCTTAAATCAAGGCTCGAAGATATTCGACCACAAATAATCTGCAATGAGAAAAGGTGCATATAATGAAAAAAACACTTCTGGCATTTACCCTATGCAGTTCCATTTTTACACTTCCAGCTTTTGCTCAATATCCAGAAAAGCCGATTACTATTATTGTTCCTTGGGCTGCGGGAGGTAATACTGATACTGTTGCACGCCTAGCGGCTAAAGGGCTACAAGAAGAATTAGGCGTGACCGTTAATGTGGTAAATAAAACTGGAGGTAGTGGTGTTGTAGGTCATGATGCCATTAAAAATGCAAAACCCGATGGTTACACATTAGGTATTGCAACGGTTGAAATTACCATGATGCATCATCAAGGAATGACAAATTTAACTTATCAAGATTACACACCGATTACACGTCTTGCCGTTATTTATGGTGGATTACAGGTTGGGAAATCTTCACCATTTAAAAATGCACAGGAAATTATTGATTACGCAAAAGCAAATCCGGGTAAATTAAAAGCATCTGGCAGTGGGTTAAATTCAATCTGGCATCTCAATACTATTGGTATGTTGCGTGCCGCAGGATTGCCTGATAACGCCATTCGCTTTATCCCATCTCAAGGTGCAAGTGCTGCATTACAAGAGCTTGCTTCTGGTGGTGTTGATATTGTGACCTCTTCATTAGGTGAGGCAGACAGTATGGTAAAGGCAGGATTAGTGAAGCATATGGCAATTATGTCAAATGAGAAATCGGCTTTTTATCCTGATGTACCATTATTTAAAGAAGCCACACCTTATAACTGGGATTTGCAAGCATGGAATATGCTAGTTGCGCCAAAAGGGCTAGATAAAGAAGTGCAAGATAAACTCACGGCTGCAATGAAAAAAGTGTATGCATCTGGTGAATTAGCCGAGTTTGCAAATAAACAAGGATTTGAAGTGATCGAGCTATATGGAGATGATGCCACTCAATTTATGGCCAATGAAGATAAAAAGTTTGGTGAAATTATAAAGAAATAACTGAGGAAACGGCTGAACAACAGCCGTTTTTATGCCTATGCTAAATCGTCATATTCTATCGCTAATATTTTGCTGCTTTGGTTTATTTCTTATTGTTTATAGTGCGTATTCATTAGGTGATTTTAGTGAATATGGCGCCGCATTTATGCCTTCTATTATTGGCGGTGGCATGATTATATTTTCATTAATAGATATATTTTCACGCAATCAAGAAAGTGATATTCCATTAGTTTCATGGCATGAAATAAAATTTGTTTTATTAATTATTGGAATTATTCTTTTTTATGTTTTTGTATCAGATTATCTAGGTTTTATTTTAACAGGATTAATTATTACCGCACCGTTAATGATAAAGTATGCAACAACAAAACCTATATACAGTTTTATTATTTCAGCCAGTGTGGTGTTAGGTGTGTATTACTTATTTACCGCTGTACTGTTAGTACCGCTACCTCAGCTATTTTCATAAATAGAGAACAACAGTATGGATATATTAATTAGCGCCCTTGCTTATATTGATTACACAACAATACTTGTCGTTATTGGTGCTTGTTTATTTGGCTTATTTGTTGGTGCAATTCCTGGATTAACATCAACAATGGCTATCGCATTAATGGTGCCATTTACTTTTTTTCTTGATCCCATTCCTGCATTAGCCTTAATGATTTCTGTTGGCGCGTCTTCTATATTTGCAGGTGATATTCCTGGTGCTTTATTAAATATTCCGGGTACACCTGCATCAGCGGCTTATACCAATGATGCACACAGCTTAGTTAAAGAAGGTAAAGCCAACCGTGTATTAGGTATGTCGTTAACAAGCTCTGTGATTGGTGGCGTTATTGGTACAATTATATTAGCGTCAACAGCGCCAGTTTTAGCTGAGTTTGCTTTAAAATTTAGTTCTTATGAATATATGTGGCTGTCTTTAATTGGGCTTAGCTGTGCAACTATTGTTTCAGGTTCACATATTAGAAAAAGCTTATTAGCACTGTTCTTTGGTATTGCATTATCCACCATTGGTTATGATGAATTTACAGGGCAAGCACGCTTTACTTTCGGTGAAGTCTCTTTAATGCAAGGTGTAAGTTTTATTCCAGCAATGATAGGATTATTTGCAATTTCCGGTGCAATTAAATATTACGTTGAGCGTTGGAAAGAAAAGCAAATCACGCTAAGTGAAGTGAATGCTGAAAATAATTCTTACAATATTTTTAAAGGAATTGGTGGTGTTGTTTGCCAGCGTAAAGGCGGCATTTTCCGTAGCGGAATAATAGGAACATTAATTGGTGCTTTACCCGGTGCGGGTGCCGATATTGCGGCATGGATCTCTTATGCCGTTTCAAAGAAACTCTCTAAAAACCCAGAAAAATATGGTCATGGTTCTGAAGAAGGTATTGTTGATGCTTCAGCAAGTAATAATGCAAGTTTAGCGGGAAGTTGGATCCCATCTTTAGTATTTGGTATTCCGGGCGATTCTGCTGCTGCAATTATTATCGGTGTCTTGTATATGAAAGATATGCAACCAGGACCAACACTATTTTTATTCAACCCAGATAAATTGTATGCTGTCTTTATTATTTTCTTTATTGCTAATTTAATTTTATTACCGATTGCTTTTATTGTTGTCAATTTATTGAAGAAGATCGTTGCTATTGATAATGCAATTATTTATCCAGCAATTATCTTATTTAGTCTCGTAGGCTCTTACGCAATTACTAATACGATGTCTTCTATTGTTGTTATGTTAGTAATGGGTGTTATCGGCTATTTCCTTCAAGAACGAAAATTCCCAATATCACCCATTATTTTGGGCATGATTTTAGGGCCAATGTTAGAAAAGAATTTACTTTCATCATTAATGAAGTCAGATGGTGATTTTATTAATTTTGTTAATAGGCCTATTTCGATGATATTAGCCAGTGTGTTTTTATTCATTGTTATTATGCAAATTAGAGGTACGTTTAAAGCTAAATAAAGCCTCGTTTATTTATAAACAATTATTTAAATAGAGATGCTTTTTAAGTATCAGGGAAAACTCATCTTAAATAAACGAAATGATTTTTTTAAGATGATAAAAATCAGCAGATAAATAAAAATATCGGGTGATCACATGAAAAAAATATTAAATAAGCCAGAAAATTATGTCGATGAAACATTAGCAGGCTTATGCCTTGCTCATGGTGGTATTTATCGTCAACCACAGCCAAGATTGATTACTCGTTCGAAAAAAGCCAATAAGCCCAAAGTGGGTATTGTAACGGGTGGCGGGTCGGGTCACTTACCTGTATTTACAGGATATGTCGGTGAGGGCTTATTAGATGCAGCCGCCGTAGGCGATGTTTTTGCTTCACCTTCAGCCGATTTAATGGCAGATGCCATTCGTGAAGCAAACAGTGGCTTAGGTGTATTGTTACTTTATGGCAATTATGGTGGCGATATCATGAATTTTGATATGGCGACCGAAACTGTCGATTTTGAAGATGATATTCGTTGTACAACCGTTTTAGCTACTGACGATGTGGCTTCAGCAAAACCAGAAGAAGCGCACAAACGCCGTGGTGTTGCTGGAATGATCTATGGTTTTAAAATGGCGGGCGCCAAAGCCGAAGAAGGTGCAACACTTGATGAAGTCACGCGTGTTGCTCAAAAAACCATGGAAAATACTCGAACCATTGGTTGTGCGCTGACATCTTGCACCTTACCCGCAGTAGGACATCCTACTTTTGAAATTGGTGACGATGAAATGGAAATGGGGATGGGTATTCACGGTGAACCGGGAATTTGGCGTGATAAATTACGCAACGCAGATGATATTGCACAAGAGATGTTTGATCGCTTACAGACAGAATTATCATTAAAAACAGGAGATAAAGTCTCTGTATTAGTTAACTCTTTAGGCGCAACACCATTAGAAGAGCTTTATATTCTGTACAACAAAATTGCACAGCTGATTGATAAAACAGGTGCAACAATTGTGCATCCGTTAGTTGGACGTTATGCCACATCCATGGAAATGACCGGTGCAAGTTTAACATTATGCAAATTGGATGATGAGCTAGAAGCCTTGATGAATGCACCGGCTCATTGTGCATTCTGGAGGGTATAGCGATGAATATTACGCTTGATATGCTCAAACAAGCGGTGATCCGTATCGCTATTGCTTGCGAGCAATCTCAATCAATGCTATGTGAAGCAGATAGTCGTCTAGGTGATGGGGATTTAGGGATCACCATGCAAAAAGGCTGGCGACAAATTGCAGATGATTCACAAGATTGGCCTGAAGATCTAAGCAAAGCACTTTTCCAATGCAGTAAATCATTACAAAAAGCCTGTGCTTCTTCTTTTGGTACATTGCAAGCAACCGCTTTTATGGCAATGGCCAAATACTGCAAAGAAAACCAACTTCAAGAAATATCGTCCTCCGACATTTCATCGCTATTAACTATTGCATACCAAAGCATGATGGCAAGGGGAAAAGGGGAGTTAGGGCAAAAATCCGTACTCGATATTCTTTACCATTTATCTGAAGCGCTAAAACCAACTTTAGCTATCGATAGTTTAAAAGCAGCAGCCTTACAAAGCGTCGATAGTACGCTTAATGAATTTCGCCAAAAACCTAATTTATTAGGTCGAGCCCGTATGTTCCCAGAAAAATCTATTGGTTTAGATGATCCGGGTATGTTGGCAATTAAAGTTATTGTTGAAGCAATCTGATTTAATAAAGGTCTTTATATGAAAAAATTATTTGGCGTTACAGTGGCAATGGTTACTCCGTTTGATTCGAACGATCAAGTAGATATTAAAGCGTTATCTGCATTAACTGAAATGCTAGTAACCAAGGGCGTTGATTGCCTTTATCCTTGTGGTACAACGGGTGAGATGTTGCGTTTATCTGCATTAGAACGTAAAAATGTTGCGAAAACCGTTGTTGAAACAGCGAATAAGCGTTTACCTGTCTTTATTCATGTTGGTGCAATGACATTAACTGAAACCATTGAATTAGCCAAACACGCAGTTGAAATTGGTGCCGATGGTATTGGTGTGGTGACGCCACAATTTTTTGGTGTGACAGACAGAGAATTAGAAAACTATTTTGTGACAGTGGCAAATAGTGTGCCGGATAATTTCCCTGTTTATCTGTATAACATTCCGCAATGTGCGGCAAATAATATAAAACCTGAATTAGCGGCAAAAGTACAACAACAGTGTAAAAATGTAATTGGTATTAAATACAGTTTTGCTGATAACAATACAACATTAAGCTACCTTGCTGTAGCCGATAATTTTTCCGTCCTTCATGGCTACGATAAATTATTCCTAGGTTTATTAGATGCGGGCTGTGACGGTACGGTTTCTGGTTGTGCTTGCGTATTCCCTGAGCCTTTTGTGAATATGTATAAAGCTTATATCGCAGGTAATTACCAAGAAGCGAAACAGTGGCAACAATTTTGTGTGAAATTTAGTGATGCACTTAAGTCTGGCGCGAATATGGCAATATTTAAATCGGCATTAACCATGCGTGGTTTAGAAGGTGGTCATATGCGTTTGCCACAACTCGATTTATTGCCTGAAGAAAATCAACAATTAAAAGAAAATCTGACTCAATTATGTAAAAAAGCAGGTATCACTTTTTCACTTAATTAAAATTTGTTAAACAAACGCCCCCGTTATTTTAGTTGATTGGTTGTATGTTGGTGTTTTTAAGCAGTATAGGTTTTTCTATACTGCTTTTTTTCATATTAGAACATGCAAGTTTATTGCGCTAAAAATAGACCATATTGCGCGATATCGACATTACCACCGCTGATAATAATACCAATTTTTTTGCCTTTTAACTTATCTCCAAATTGACGAGCAGCCGCTAAACTTAAACAGCCAGTTGGCTCTACAATTATTTTCATTCGCTGAGCGTAAAACTGCATAGCCAAAATTAATTCTTCATCTGTTGCCGTTAAAATATCGTTCACATGGTTACGAATAATCTCAAAAGTATAATTGCCTAAGTGCTGCGTTTGCGCACCGTCTGCAATTGTTTTCGGTGTATCAATATGAATGATTTCGCCTTTGCGTAATGATTGTTGTCCGTCATTTCCGGCTAAAGGCTCCACGCCAAATATTTTACAATCTGGTGAGAGAGCTTTGGTTGATAATAAAGAGCCAGAAAGTAAGCCACCACCACCTAATGGAACAAATAGCATATCTAATGCACCCACTTCATCAAACAGCTCTTTTGCGGCAGTACCTTGTCCAGCAATAATATGAGGATGATCGTAAGGTGGAATTAATGTTAGGCCTTCCTTTTGTGCCAGTTGTTGCCCAATTTCTTCACGATCTTCTGTATAACGGTTATAGGTGATCACGCGACCACGATAGCCTTTTGTGGCTTCCATTTTTGCCTTTGGTGCATCTTCAGGCATGATAATTGTTGCAGGAATACCTAATAGCTTTGCCGATAAAGCTATAGCTTGTGCATGGTTGCCTGATGAGAAAGTCACGACACCATTTTTACGTTGTTCTGCGGTAAATTGAGATAACGCATTCATCGCACCACGAAATTTAAATGCACCCATTCGCTGAAAGTTTTCACATTTAAAATAAAATTGCGCCCCTGTTAGCTCATTAATAGTGCGAGAGGTTAAAACCGGTGTTTTATTAAGATATGGCAGAATGCGTTGATGAGCTTCAGTAACATCTTTATAAGTGGGAGCAAGTAACTTATTCATAAGATTATTCCTTAATAACAACAGCTTCAATTTCAATTTTACTCCTAAAATGTAGCTCTTTTACACCCGCCACTAATCTTGCTGGTCTATGCTCGCCAATCCATTTTGCATATAACTCATTAACGATAGGCCATTCATTAATATCTGTCACATAGACTTTAACTTGAGCAATATCGGTTTTCTTTGCATTTATTCCGATAAGGCAAGCTTGTAAATTTTCAAGGACTTGTGTGATTTGTGCTTCAACAGGTTTGTCTGCTAAAGGTTTACCTTGTTTATCTAAGGGTAATAACCCTGAAATAAACGACATATTGTTTGCAGTCACGACATGAGAGTAATGCCCACCAGGTAAAGAGAGTGCTTCAATATTTTGTTGGATAATATGTGAGGTCATTGTGTTTTCCTATTTCACTTAAGTTAGATAAAATGTACATCTGGTTATACATAACGTCTATCATTAGATCAATAGTTTACTTTTTTATAAAAAAGTAAGAGTACGCGTAGAATAAGGAGAAGCTAATTTATCTTCAGGAGTAACTAAATTTCGTTCAGCGATTTCTTTCACTGCATCTTTTATTTTAGAAAAATCAACTTTATTTTCTGATAAAATATTGTAAATATATTCAGCTATTAAACAATAAGTTTCATATTTTGAATGTGAATCATTAGCAATTCCTAATTCATCTATTGCTTTTACAACTTCAGGGATATCTTGTAAATGTTGGATTATCGTGCTTTGAGCCGCATTATTATCTAAATCTAGATTAAATTTTTTAGAAATTAAAAAAAATAAAATTTTTTTAGTCTCTTTGTTCATAATAAATTTTTCATCATGATATAGATTGTCAATTTCTCGATTAATTCTTGAAGAAGGAAAAATTTTTATTTCATTTTCCCACCAGTCTGAAATATATCCATCTATTTTTCCATAAGCTTTATTTAATAATTTTATTGATTTTTCTCTGTTTTCGGTATTAATTTTGTAAGAGGATATTTTGGTGGGTGTATAAAGTTTTAGTATTTTTGATAGTAATTCACGACTAATTTCTGCAATATTTATACTAACCTTTTTTCCATTACAACCACAAGATATGTCTTTTAAAGGGGTGTTTTTAATATCTTTAATATTATTAAAAAGTTTCGTATAACCTTTTAAATTATAGTCATTAAAAAAAGCTCCTGTATTTTGCTTTTTAATTACAAAGCTATTGGAAATATTTTTCATAAAAACTCCTTTTGTCATTAAAGGAAATTTTGACAGAATAAATGATAAAATCTTTCATAAATAAAACAAATAAATCTAATAAGAAACAGGTAAAAACATATCACTACTTTTTTATAATATTAAGTATAAGGTTTAATAAGAACAACGTGTTATTTTCCACGCTGTATAAATCGCCATTAATGGTGCTAATGCTAAAAATAAAAAGAATTTTGTCTTAAACGATAAAAGCAAAAACCGCACAATAAAGCGCGGTTACTGTTCTGTCCTTAGAAGTTTAGCTTAGTTTTTACAATGTAATCGCAGAAGCTTTCCAAATTCGTTGCATATATTCTGTTACCGCACGATCCGCAGAAAAATAACCCATTTGGCAGATATTTAACGCAGATTTTCTCAACCAGGCATCTTCATCTTGATAGAGAACATCAACACTATCTTGAGTATCAACATAACTACGATAATCGGCTAATACCTGATAATGATCGCCAAATTCAATTAAGCTATCGAAAATTGATTTGTACTTATCAGGATCCGTTGGGTTAAAGAAACCATTAGCGATTTGATTAAGCACAGTGTGTAACTCAATATCTTCATCGTAATAACGACGAGGGGAATAACGCTGTCTTAATTCCGCCACTTCTTGTGCATTGTGGCCAAAGATAAACATATTATCGAAACCAACATGTTCGCCAATTTCAATATTCGCGCCATCAAGTGTACCGATGGTTAATGCACCATTTAGGGCAAATTTCATATTTCCTGTACCAGAAGCTTCTGTTCCTGCTAATGATATTTGTTCAGATAAATCTGCCGCAGGGATAATATGTTGCGCTAAACTTACGCCGTAATTAGGAATAAAGATCACTTTTAGTTTATCTTTAATACGCTCGTCATTATTAATCTTACTTGCAATATCGTTGATAAGATTGATAATTTTCTTCGCATTATAATAGGCTGAAGCAGCCTTACCGCCAAAAATAAATACGCGAGGTACCCAGTTTTTCTCTGGATTTTCTAAAATGCGATTATAACGAGTGATAATACCTAACACATTCAGAAGTTGACGTTTATATTCATGAATACGTTTGATTTGTACATCAAACAGTGCATCAGGATTAATATCAATCTTTAAATCTTCCTTAATGATCTGAGCAAGATTTTGTTTATTGATACGTTTTGAATCTTTTAATTGGTGCAAGAAATTTTTATCTTTTACCAATGGCATTAATTCACCCAATTGCTCTAAATTAGTTCGCCAGTTTGTACCAATATGGCTATCAATTACTTTAGAGAGAGAAGGGTTTGCTAATGCCAACCAACGACGTGGTGTGATCCCATTGGTAATATTGCAGAATTTCTTAGGATAGATCATCGCAAAATCAGCAAATAAAGATTGCACCATTAGTTGGCTATGAAGTTCAGAAACACCATTAACCTGATGACTAATAATAACCGCTAACCATGCCATACGAACATTACGGCCATTCTCTTCATCAATAATAGAAACACGACGCAATAAATCGTTATCGTTAGGGAATTGTGCTCTAACTTGTTTCAAGAATTTATCATTGATTTGGAAAATGATTTGTAAATGGCGAGGAAGCGAACGGCCTAGCATGTCAACAGGCCAAGTCTCTAATGCTTCACCCATTAATGTATGGTTGGTGTATGAGAATATATGAATAGTTTGTTCCCATGCCTCATCCCAGCTAAATCCATGATTATCAATCAGCTGACGCATTAACTCAGGAATAGCAAGAACAGGGTGAGTATCATTAAGATGAATTGCAATAAAATCTTTTAAATTATCAAAGCGTTGATGCAGATGATAATGACGTTGCAAAATATCTTGAACAGAAGCACTCACTAAGAAATATTCTTGCTGTAAACGCAACATTTTACCTGACATTGTTGAATCATCAGGATAGAGAATACGAGAGATATTTTCAGAGCGATCTTTTGCTTCTGTTGCTTCTAGATATTCACCTTTATTAAATTTACCTAAGTTAAACGCAACATTTGATTTGGCTGACCACAAACGAATGGTATCTGTCGCTTGGGTGTTATAACCAGGAACAATAGAATCATAAGGTTGTGCCATAACATTAAAGGTATCGACCCAATAATTTTTCTCACCTTCTTGTTGCAAACGTCCGCCAAAATCCACTTCAAATTGCAGATCATGACGAGGGAATTCCCAAGGATTACCTTTTTCAAGCCAGTTATCCGCAACTTCATGTTGTTCGCCATTTTTAATTTGTTGGCGGAACATTCCGTATTCATAACGAATACCATAACCTGTAACGGGATAACCTAGTGTGGCACAAGAATCAAGGAAGCATGCAGCCAATCGACCTAAACCCCCATTACCTAAACCTGGATCGGGCTCGAGTTCGATTTGTTTTTCAAGATCAAGACCTAACTCTTTTAATGCCTCTTTGACTTCGTGATAAACACCTAAAGAGAGCATGGCGTTTGTCAAAAAGCGCCCCATGAGAAACTCCATCGAAATGTAATAAACTTGTTTTACTTTCGGTGAAAGCTCTGCTTTGGTCGATTTTAACCAACGCTCTACTAAACGGTCTCTAATAGCGTAAGAGGTTGCATTTAACCAATCTGTTGGTGTTGCATATTTTGGCGACGTACCAACGATAAACATAAGTTTATAAACAATGGAACGCTTTAATGATTCAATATCCTTATCGGGTGATAAATAATCAAATTCACATAAATTTTTCATTATAAATCTCTTTTTGTTATCCACTGGTTCAAATAGACTTCATGTCTATAAATTTTGATACAGTGTCGCATACGTTTTTGCCGCGGTTTCCCAACTAAAAATAGTTTGATTCATGCCATCAGTTTGAGCTTGTTGCCACTGTTTAGGCATACCCCATAAGGTAAAGGCTCGGTTTATAGCTTGACGCAGAGAGTCAGGAGTCGCTTCATAGAAAACAAAACCAGTCGCTTGGTGATGCGCTAAATTTTCTAATGAACAATCATTAACCGTATCGGCTAATCCACCTGTGTGTCTTACTAAAGGTAGGGCTCCATATTTCAAGCCATATAACTGAGTTAACCCACAAGGTTCAAAACGACTAGGCACCATAATCACATCAGCACCTGCGACAACTTGGTGTGAAAAACTCTCGTCATAGCCAATATGTACCGCTACATTTTGCGGATACTGTTGTTGTGCATGTAAAAATGCCGCTTCAAGGTGACTATCGCCAGTACCTAATAAAATAAACTGACCGCCTTGTTCAACGATATCAGGGAGCGTTTCAATCACTAAATCGAGCCCTTTTTGCGAAGTTAAACGACTGACAGCTGCAAAAAGTGGGGCGCTATTGTTAACAGGTAAACCACATTTTTTCTGTAATGCGGTTTTATTTTCTAAACGCTTATTCAGGTTTTTAACATCGTAACGACGCGTAATTAAGCCGTCTGTTGCAGGATCCCAAACGGCCTCATCAATACCATTTAAGATGCCACTTAATCGCTGTTCATAAGCGCGTTGGCGTAATAATCCCTCTAAACCGTAACCAAACTCGTGAGTGGTTATCTCTTTGGCATAAGTGGGGCTGACTGTCGTAATATGGTTAGCATAAAAAAGACCTGCTTTTAGGAATGAAATTTGCCCGTAATATTCCAGCCCATTAATTGAAAAACTGTAATCAAGTAATTCAAGCTGATGCAGATGATAGGGTGAAAACTCGCCTTTATAAGCCAGATTATGAACAGTAAAAACAGATTTTGCGGAGTAATGTTTAACCGCGAGATAAGCACAAGCTAGTCCTGCATGCCAATCATGAGCATGAACAACATCCGCTCGCCATAAGGGATCTAATCCCGCTGATAGCTCACTTGCCACCCAACCTAACAGGGCAAAACGAAAAACATTATCACCATAAGGATGTTGATGTTGATCGTGATAAGGACTACCTGTACGTTGATAAAGATGAGGTGCATCAATAAGATAAATATCAACACCGTGGTATTGTCCGTAAAGCAGAGAAACATTACCTGCAAACGTATCGATATTAGTCACTAATTTGAGATCGGGAATATTATCTTTGATAGCAGGAAACGCGGGAATAACCACCCGCGCATCTAAGCCTATTTTTTTCTGAGCTAAAGGCAAAGAGCCCATAACATCAGCTAATCCCCCTGTTTTTAGCAGAGGGAATAATTCAGAACAACAGTGAAGGACATTCACGAAAATGCCTCCTCATTTTGAGGTTTTTGTTCTGCACTTGTTTCAGTTGGATTTTCTTTTTCTTTACGTGCTAGTTGCTCAAGCATTTCTCTTGTTATAAGCACGATGCCTTCTTCAGTGCGGTGGAAACGCGCAGCATCTTCTTCTGCATTCATCCCAATCACTGTGCCTTCTGGAATTGTACAGCTACGTTCAATAATGCAGCGTTTTAAGTAGCAATGATGGCTCACCGTCACATCAGGTAAAATCACAGAATCTTCAATATGGCAGAAAGATTCAACACGAACTAATGGGAATAGAATAGATGAATAGAGCGTTGAACCATTGATAATACAGCCGTCAGCAATCAGCGAGTTCATCATTTGTCCATGTTCACCATGATTATCTTGAACAAACTTGGCTGGTGGTAAAGGTGTCATAAAGGTGCGGATTGGCCAATCTTTCGCATACATATCAAGCTCTGGTGTTACAGAGGCTAAGTCGAGGTTAGCTGCCCAATATGCTTCAATAGTACCTACATCGCGCCAGTATGGTGGTACTGAAGGATCTGAGCTGACACAAGAGAGTTCAAATGGGTGGGCAAGAACATCACCACGTTCTGTGATCTTAGGAATGATATCTTGGCCAAAGTCATGATGTGAATTTGGATCGCCGCTATCTTCTTCCAATAAATCAAAGAGATAATCTCTATCTACCACATAAATACCCATACTTGCTAATGAGTGTTCTGGATCATCAGGAATACAAGGTGGGTTTGATGGTTTTTCTAAGAAATTGAGCACTCTACGATTTTCATCGATATCCATAATACCAAATTGGAATGCATCGTCTTTAGGAACACGAATACAAGCTACGGTGAATTTTGATTTGTTTTCAACGTGATCAAGTAATAAACGCGCATAGTTCATTTTATAAATATGGTCGCCAGCTAAAATCACGACATATTTTGCTTTGTAACTACGAAGAATATCGAGGTTTTGATAGATAGCATCAGCTGTACCCATATACCAATGTTCGGTATTACGACGTTGCTGAGCGGGTAATAAATCAACGAACTCATTCATATCTTCGTTAAAGAATGACCAACCACGTTGAATATGTTGAACCAAAGAGTGCGATTGATATTGGGTGATTACACCAATACGACGAATTCCTGAGTTAAGACAGTTTGATAGCGTAAAGTCAATAATTCGAAATTTCCCACCAAAGAAAACCGCCGGTTTTGCACGTTTTGAAGTCAATGCTTTTAAGCGTGTACCACGACCTCCCGCTAAAACGAGTGCAATTGCCTCTTTAGGAAGTTGTTGTGCCAACATTAATTTTTGGCCTTGTTCTGTTGTCATCATAGTTATAGCACTCCAATCAAATTACTTAACTTGGGAGGAAATAATGGGTAATTTTTCAGTAGAAGACTGAGTATAAAAAACGCTATTTCGCCAAAGGGTGATACTGTTAGGTTGTATTTCACAATGCTGAGATTGTGTCGGGTGACAATCAGGCCAGCTAACCGTATCAAGCAAGCAAGACCAAGACCCTTCAGGTAAAGAAAAAACAGCGCTGTTTCTTAATGGGTTAAACATTAAGATCCATTGTTGCGCTAAAAGAAGTTGTAATGGTGAGGGTGGAAGTTGTTGCCATTCTTCATGACTCATAGGTTGAGCATTCTGATTTAACCAAACCACGTTTTGGCTATCTTCTTCCCACCACTTAAGCGAACTTAAAGGTGTAATTTGGTGACGTAATTCAATAAGGTGGCGAATGTAATCAGTTAAATCATAAGGTTGTTGAAACCATTTGATCCAACTGACTTTATTATCCTGACAATAAGCGTTGTTATTACCATATTGCGTATTACCCACTTCATCACCGGCGAGTAAATGAGGTGTTCCTCTAGAAAGCAGTAAGGTTGCAAGCATATTCCGAGTTGCAAGCAATCTGTGTTGACTTATTTTTTCGTTGACTATCAAACCTTCTTCACCAAAATTCACACTGTAATTGGTGTTATGTCCATCTAGGTTTGATTCTCCATTCTCCTCGTTATGTTTGTTCTGATAACTCACTAAATCCCGTAGTGTAAAGCCGTCGTGGCTTGTTATCATATTGACGCTAGAATAGGGAGGTCTACCGTTTTTGTGATACAGCTTTGCAGAGCCCGTAATATTGTCTGCAAATGTCGCAATAGCCACATCACGCCATAACCAAAAACGACGAATAACATCGCGATAGCCATCATTCCATTCTGTAAATGGAACAGGGAAATTACCGACTTGATAACCATCAGAGCCTAAGTCCCAAGGCTCTGCGATAAGTTTGATACGTGACAGCAGCGGATCTTGTCGTATCGCTGTCAGTAGTGGTGATTGAGTATCAAAATAAGGAACTCGACCAAGACTTGTCGCTAAATCAAAACGAAAACCATCGATATGAAATTCTGTCACCCAATAACGCAGGCAATCCATAACCCACTGCACTGTTTCAGGGCGACTTAAATTTAGAGTATTGCCACAGCCAGTCCAATTTTGTGCTTTATTTTCGTCGTTTAGCCAATAATAGCTTTGATTATCAATACCGCGCTGCGAAACAATATAACCTTCATATTGATCACTTAATTCTGCTGTGTGGTTGAATACCACATCTAAAATCACTTCAATATTGGCTTTGTGTAAACACCTTACTGCTTCTCGGAATTCATCCATAATATTCCGACCTGTGTTGGAATAATATTGTGTCGATAAAGCAAAGGGCGCTAATACGTTATAACCCCAATAATTTTTTAATCCGATTTTATGAAGATGTGGCTCTGTTAAATGGTATTGAACGGGTAACAGTTCTAATGCTGTAATACCTAATTTTTGCAAATGCGTAATAAAGGCAGGATGCCCTAATGCTGCATAAGTGCCCGCAATTTTCTCGGGTATTTCAGGATGAAGCTTTGTCAGCCCTTTTACATGTCCTTCGTAAATAATGGTTTCTGACCACGGCGTATTTAAACGCTGATACGTGCCTTTTTCTTTATAAGAATGGCAAAAACAACCACTATCATCTGTGATAACTGCTTTAGGTGTAATCGCACTATCATCATGCTCTAATGCATTAAAAACAGGGGAGGTGTAAGGCAATGTATTATCAACAATACCTGTCACCTGTTTTGCATAGGGATCTAATAATAGTTGCTGAGGTTGATAGAACAATCCTTGCTCTGGGTTCCATTCGCCTTCTACACGATAACCATAATGTAAACCTGGCCCTGCACCAGGCAAATATCCATGCCAAATTGCGCCCGTTTTACCTGGTAATGGGTAGCGGATCTCTTTGCCTGCTTTATCAAACAGGCAAAGAATGACTTTAGTGGCATTTTCACTAAAGAGTGTAAAGTTTACTCCATAGCCATCATAATGACTTCCCATAGGAAAATGGCGACCATAATCTAAAGACATATTAATCCTTCAATCTTAAATACAGCGTCGCAAGCGGAGGCAGTGACAATGGCAAGGAGTGAGGTTTGCCATTAAATGTACTTGCGGTTGCTTCTATTTCACCTAAATTTCCTACATTACTGCCGTTATAAAACTCAGAATCACTGTTAAGAATTTCCTGATAAGTACCTGCTTTATTTACGCCGACAACGTAATTGTGATGAACAACAGGCGTGAAATTACTGATAATAATAATTTCATTGCCTTGCGCATCTTTACGGCAAAAAGCAAAGACAGAGTTATCGTGATCATCAACGGTAAGCCATTCAAAGCCTTCGCGTTCAAAATCACATTCATAAAGCGGAGCATTAGCTTGATAGGAAAGATTTAAATCACGTACAAAGTGTTGAACACCTTGATGTGGGCTATTTGGTTCTTCGAGAAGATGCCAATCTAAGCTACTGTCGTGGTTCCATTCACGCCATTGTGCAAACTCACATCCCATAAATAGCAGTTTTTTGCCGGGATAAGCCCACATAAAACCGAGATATGCACGTAAATTGGCAAATTTTTGCCAATCATCGCCCACCATGCGGCCAATCAACGAACCTTTACCATGCACAAATTCATCATGAGAAAGAGGCAGAACAAAGTTTTCGTTATAGGCATAGAGCATGCCAAAGGTCATTTGATTGTGGTGAAATTTACGGTAGATAGGATCACGTTGCATATAAGCTAACGTGTCATGCATCCAACCCATATTCCATTTGTAATTAAAACCTAAGCCACCATCATCAGGCGGTAAGGTAACACCCGGGAAATCAGTAGATTCTTCTGCAATTGTGACAGTACCGGGGCAAGTTGTGCCCAGTAATTTATTGGTATGGCGAATAAAATCAATGGCTTCTAAATTCTCACGTCCACCGTGTTTATTGGGTATCCATTCGCCTTCTTTTCGGCTGTAATCACGATAAAGCATGGAGGCAACAGCATCGAAACGGAAACCATCTAGTGCAAAATGCTCATGCCAATACAATAAATTACCAGAAAGGTAATTCAGCACTTCATTGCGCCCATAGTTATAAATTAAAGTATTCCAATCGGGATGAAAGCCTTCACGTCTATCCGCATATTCATAGAGTGATGTGCCATCAAAATTACGTAAACCGTAATCATCTTCAGGGAAATGACCCGGAACCCAATCTAAAATAACGTTAATTTCTGCTTGATGTGCTGCTTCAATAAAGTCACGGAAATCCATTGGGGAGCCAAAGCGACGAGTTGGTGAATATAACCCTAATGGTTGATATCCCCATGAGCCATCAAAAGGATGCTCATTAATAGGGAGCAACTCAATATGAGTAAAACCCATTTCTTTAACATATGGAATTAACTGTTCAGCTAATTCGCGATAGCTTAACCAGCTTTGATCGTCAGTATGTCTACGCCATGAACCTAAATGAACTTCATAAATAGACATAGGTGCATTACGCTGATTCGCTTGCTGACGCGATAATGGCATTGGTTTGATTGGTGGTAATGTATTGATAATTGATGCGGTTTCAGGGCGTATTTGTGTTTCAAAAGCATAAGGATCGGCTTTTAATCGACGTTCACCATTCGCATCAAGAATAGAATATTTATAACAATCACCTAGATGAGCTTGTGGAAGGAAGAGCTCCCATATTCCACTTTCACGGCGTAATCGCATTGGAAAACGACGTTCATCCCAAAATGAGAAATCGCCTACAACACTTACGCTTTTTGCGTTGGGCGCCCATACTGCAAAAGTAATACCATCGATATCACCCAGTTTTGCAGGGTGTGCACCTAAACATTGGTAAGGTCGGGAGTGATGGCCTTGCGCTAAAAACCAAATATCCATTTCTTGCAATAAAATGCCAAATTGATAGGGATCATCAACGACACCTTGTGCATTTTCCCACGTTACATCTAAACAGTAACTAAAACGGCGTTTACGTCGGGGGATAGCACCACAGAAAAAACCACTAGGGTGCTTACGCTCTAGTGTTGCTACTTTTCGGCCATTTTTTCTATCGATGACACTGACTGCAACTGCATCTGGTAAAAAAGCACGAACCTCTAAACCTGCCGATGTTTCATGCATACCAAGAAGTGCAAAAGGATCAGATTCATACCCATTAATTAGTTTTTCTATTGCTTTTTTTGTCACAGCTACAGACATCTTATCGTCCTTCGTTGCTAGCAAATAAATTAATAAATTTTATATATAAATATCAGCATAGAACGTTAATTTAAGTTAAACAATAAGTGTTTATAACAGATTATTTAAAATCAAAATAATTTAAATAAGTTAATTTACTTATTTCTTTAGCTTAATATATTGAGTTTAAATAAATTTAATAATATGACAGAGAAAGATCGCGAATTATAAAAACAGCACGATTAGCGTTTTTACCTATTCACAAAAAGAAGATAAACATTAGATGTTTTTAATAAAATAGCTGTAAATTAGTTGTAAAAAGTATAATGCATAGGATTGAAATCGCTATTTCTATGAAAAAAAATTACTTATTTCATTAGTGAAATTAACTTTTTTGTTGGGTGAGCCATTGTTCAAAATCAAGATGTGTTTTGGTTTTTTGTACACCCAATGGTGTTAAAGCGTAGTAGCTTATCGGTACAATTTGGATATTTGGAAATAACACTTTTAAAGTACCGCTATTTATTTCATTCGACAAAATCGAAACAGGGCCAATACCGAGGCCTAATCCTTCAATAATGGCTTGAAGAGAAATATGAAAGTGATCAAAGCGATAGTGACGTGAGAATGAACGCTGAGTATTAAGATGAGTCGCCATTAACCATTGTTGCCAATGACCAGGGCGGGTAAGTGTATCAATAACGGGGCAGTCAAAAACATCTTCAAATCTAGTGACATTGTAACGTTTTAAGAATTTTTCAGAAGCAATTAAACAATGTTTATCCTCTAAAAAAACAACGGATGAATACTCTTGTTGCTGAGGTTGAGGGCGAATAATCAGATCATCATGACTAATCAAATGAAATCGCTCGCTATTTGCAGAAGCAACTTGGATATTTGCATTAGGATATTGAAGATAAAAATCCTCCATTCGCGGAATAAGCCATTTTAAACAAAGTGTTGTAGGAACACTGATATTTAAAATATCGTTTTTTCCACCATTACCATAACGAAAACCAATATCATTTAATTTATCAAAAACGTCACTTAACTCTTGCGCTAGCGTCAATGCATAAGGAGTGGGTACGCGGCGTAAACCTTGTTTATTGAATAAGGTGACACCAAACCATTTTTCTATAACTTGGATATGACGACTGATCGCACCATGAGTGACACATAATGTCTGTGCGGCTTCAGTATAACTTTGGCTATGGCAAGCGACTAAGAAAGCACGCAATGAAGGTAATGGAGGAAGGTTTCTCATCATAATTTTCTCATTATAGTTTATTCATCATAAATAAAGCGGCTTTCTGATTAAAACTCACAATACCGTGACATTTTATCACAGGTAAAAATAAAGAAGACGGGTATGATACAACGTCTTTAACTTATTGAACTTAAAGGATGATAATGAGTTTTATCGCGGTTATTTTATTGGCTGTATTGTCTGGTGTAATCAGTGGCGTTGTAGGAACGGGCTCTTCTATTTTATTAATTCCCGCTTTGACTTATGTATTTGGTGCTAAGGAAGCCGTACCGATTATGGCATTAGCGTCAGTGATGGGAAATTTATCACGTATTTATTTATGGCGTCACAGTATTCGCTTTAAACCACTATTTTATTATCTATTACCCAGTATTCCAGCCGTTATTCTTGGTGCTAATACATTATGGATAATGTCTGAAAAATGGCTAAATATTGGTATGGGAATATTTTTTATATTGATGATCCCCGTGATCCACTTATTACGCAAACATCAAATCAAAATGAAAACTTACCAAGTTATTATTGCGGGTGCAGTTATCGGCTATTTAACAGGGATTGTGTTTTCTACAGGACCATTAACTATTCCAATATTCTCTGCATATGGTCTGACATTAGGGCCATTACTTGCAACTGAAGCAGCTGCCTCATTTGTTATTTATCTCACTAAAGCCCTGACATTTAGCCAACTAGGTGCAGTTAATAGCTTTATCTTTATTAGTGGAGTGTTAGTAGGTTGTGGCTTAACCGTAGGAAATTACTTTGGTAAAAAACTGGTATTAAAACTGACACCAAAACTTTTTCAATGGCTATTAGATGCCATGCTAATTTTTGCTGGTGGCTCACTGCTATTTAATGGTATTTATTCTTAATAAAATGTAAGCCGCACTTAATGGACTTAAAAAACACCGCTAATTTAAGTCAATTAACGCTAGAATAAGAAAATCAATATTGACGTTTATCTAAACTGTTTTATTTCAAATTCGGAGTATCACAATGACAGAATACGAAAAAATGGTATCAGGTCATCTTTATCATGCTAGTAAAGATGATAGTTTAGAACCACTTAGAGTAAAAGCGCGTGAAATTATTTATGATTTTAATATGACGCGTCCTTCTGACGTTGAAAAGAGAAAGACATATTTAAAACAACTTTTAGGAAAAACGGGCAATAATTTTACTATTGAGCCACCATTTCATTGTGACTATGGTCAGTTAATTGAAATTGGTGAATCATTTTACGCTAATTTTAATCTAACGATATTAGATTATGCTCCAGTAAAAATTGGACACAATGTGATGTGTGCGCCAAATGTCAGTATTTTAACTGCAACTCATCCGATTGATCCTGAAATACGCAACAGTGAATTAGAATATGCATTACCGATTACTATCGGTAATTCAGTATGGTTAGGTGCAGGGTGTATTATCTTACCTGGTGTGACTATTGGTGATAATTGCGTTATAGGTGCCGGCAGTGTAGTCACAAAATCTATTCCAGCTAATTGCGTTGCTGTTGGAAATCCTTGTCGAGTGATAAGACAAATTAGCGATAAAGATAAACAAGATGCTGAGAAAAAGCTTAGTCTTTATTAATATTTAAAAAATAGGCTCAACAAACATGATTGAGCCTATTCATATAGCTGCTTTTATTCTTTAATAAAACTAAGATAGTTAAAGAGCGATTTAAAACCAAACTTACGGTATAGCGCTAAACCATCTGCTGATGCATCTAAGAAGCAACGTTCAACGCCTTGCTCACGGCAAAACTCTAAAACATGCTTAATCAAATGTGTCGCATAACCATTACCTTGATAGGCAATATCTGTCCCAATATCATCAAAACGCGCTAATTTATCGTGTATTGTTAACGTTAATGAAGAGACTGGCTGACCATCAACTAATAACGCGTAATGGAAAATAGCTGCGCCATTATCTAATGCTTTCTGATGATAGCGAATATATTCATTAACAATCGTATCATCACTATCATCTCCTACTGGAAACGCCGTTTTTAATGGGTGTGCCCACTGTTCAAGGTTGTGATTGGTTAAAATGATATCACAAGGATTATTTCTATAAGATGGAAATACCGCTTCCGATAATGTTAAATACATTGCGGTTGTCATACCATCACCGGTATAACCTGCATTTTTTATTATTTCTTCAAACTCAGGCAACAATGACTCGGGTAATACCAAAATATGATTTTTTTTCTGCGAAGTAAAAAGGGTGCTGGCTTGCTGGAATGAACTTTCTGTTGCGCCTTGGCGCAAATAAATAAAGTTAAAAATGGCAGCATCCATTGGTGTCATAAAGCAGTGAGTATGATCACCAATACGAATATTATTTTCACAAATTTCTGACCAAAAGGCTTTTTCTACTATTTTAAATTCTTTATACAGTTGTGCATCCATAATGGTTCTCTAGCTGAATCGTGATACGCGATAAGGCGTTAATAGAGGTTCCGCTTTTTCGTAAATAAGTTCTTGTGCAACTAATTCACATAATAAAGGTGACAGTGTCACGGCGGCGTGCATAGTAACAAGATATAATCTCTGATAAGGAGATATTTCTCCAATAATTGGCATTTCATCTTTAGGCATAGGCCTTTCACCGACAGCAATCTGTTTTATTGTTAGTTTACCTGTTTGTGTAAAATTATCATAAAAAGTCGCTTGTGCTTGGCATGCAATACGCTCAGGGTGATGTACATCACTATTATCAATGTAATCTTCAGCTGCAATAGTCTCATTTTGAGCAAAATGGCGTAACTCCATCTCTGGTGTGAAGATAAATGCAAGATAAAGGTAAAAATGAAAAACAACTTAGAGTAATGGTTTTGGTAAATATAATCTTTTTTATTCCCTCGCTTTTCGTGCTAATTAACTCACCTAATATCAATAAAAACACTTATTTTTCATAAAATTAATGAGTAAGGCTGTTTTAATGTTAAAAATAAAATATCGCCTAAGGTCACAAAAAGAATAATGCACCATAACATAAAACAAACAATAGGGTATTGCATCTGAATTTAATTCACTATGCAGTTTATAATTCCATATATGTGACCTTAATTAGATACTAAGTCTGTATAAATTTTAATTTCAGCATCATACTATAACACACATTTAAATTGGTTTTTTAATCCAAAATTAATTGTAAAAAAAGGCTTATAAACTGCTTTTTACATACAAAAGCAGAGTAACTAACTTATCTTTAGATGGTATAAAGATTATTGTTTTACAAAAAAAATATTGTAGATATGATAGCTCACATATTCAGCATGTTATTTTTTTAAAAAAGGCGTCGTATGTTAGAAAGTATCGGTATTTCAAATATTTGGACATACCTTTTAGGCGTTATTTTTATTACTTTAGTACCAGGTCCAAACTCGATTTTCGTCCTTACTTCCAGTGCGAAGCATGGCGTAAAAGGGGGGTATAAAGCCGCTCTTGGTGTTTTTACGGGTGATGCATTATTAATCTTTTTGGCATTTTTGGGGGTTGCTTCATTAGTCAAGACTTCACCCGTCTTCTTTATTGTCATTAAATATGCTGGTGCACTTTATTTAACCTATTTAGGGTTAAAAACGTTATATGCAACGTTCCAAAAGAAAAAAGAGACGCCAGAACAAGTGTCTGAAGTAACTGTAAAAACAAAAGATGGTCTTTATGTTAAGGCGTTATTTTTGAGTATGCTTAACCCAAAAATGATCATTTTTTATGTTTCTTTCTTTATTCAGTTTATCGATCCTAAGTATGAAAATGCGGGTGTTCCATTCTTTGTATTAGGTGCGATTTTAGAAACATGCAGTATGCTTTATTTATCAGTTCTTATATTTGGCGGTGTTGCTATTACTAATAAAGTAAAACATAACAAACGGTTAGCTTCATTATCAAATAGTTGTATTGGTGCAGTGTTCTTACTTTTTGGTGCCAAGCTGGCGTTAACTGCATAATCTTTTTTTAACTTAAAAAGCCACTTTTGAAAGTGGCTTTTTTTTGCTACAAATAAATGGCTATTTCAATAGATTATTTAATAACAACTTCTAGTATTGAGTTATATGTTCCTGTTTTAATCACTTTATTGATTTTCAAATCTGCTTGATCTAGTAAAGCAATAAATTCATCTTCTGTACGTTCACCTGATTCAGGAAATGCAGACATGCATAGAAGATCCATATATTTAGCCATATCAGGTACATTCTTTTTAAAAATAACCGGTTCAATAATAAGTATTTTTGAATTAGGCTTCATTGCGTTACGGAAGTTTTTAAAAAATTTAATGACGCTTTCATCATCCCAATCATGAATAATATATTTTATTAAATAAATATCAGATTCTGGATACTCTCCAAATAAATCACCTGATATTAATTTCCAGCGACTATCGTCATTTAATTCAGTCAATAACGTTCTTTCCAACACATGTGGCCTATCAAATAATTGTCCCTTCAGAGTCGGATTTTCTTTTAATACGTTTAATAACAGCCCACCCAATCCGCCAGCAATATCTGTGATAGTTATATCTTCAGGAAATTCGTAATGCTTAATAATAAAATAATTTTCTATCTTTGAAAGTGAGTTCATACCTGCTTGAAAATCATGATCATCTCTTACATTATCTTGCCAATATTGATAAAAAGGCATGCCATATAAGTTTTCAAAAGCGGGGTTGCCCTGAACTGACTCAATAACATCACCTACTGGGCGCCATAGCGTTTCATTTGTTAACATTAATACGGCATCACGCAAGCTATATTCATGGTCGCTTAATAAAAAGTATCCCGCAGGAGCAAGAGAATAGCGAGATCCTTCTGACTCAGAGAATATACCTTCAGAAGCTAACATTCTTAATATTCTATTTAAAACAACAGGGATGGAGTTTGTTTTTTCTGCAAGTTCATTAATATTCTTAGAACCTTCTTTTAATAAATCTGCGATATTTAATTTAGCAGCAACTCTTAATGCGGCAGGAATAGTAAAGCTCATTGCTTTTTTCATTACTGCCAGCGCATCAGCTTTGTTTTGTAAATTGAGTGCATAATTTTTCATATTAAATCCTGAAATTACAGAATAACTAAGAATTGACCTAAGTAAAAATTCAAAAAATCAAATAAAGTATAGACGGTAATTTAAATTTTATATTTTTTTATAACTTTTAATATGAAACTATAGTTTTTAAATGTGATGATATTTTTGATTGACTAACTTCTTCTAAAAAACAATTAAACTCTTTTGCCAAATATTATCTTCTTTGTCTACGATAAAAGGTAGAAGGTTCAATTCAAAAAAAAGCAAGAAATAGAGTGCGTAATACACTTATCTTCACGTTATACTGACATAAATATTTTATTTAAATTAAGTTAAATTATGCACTTTCAGTATGGCGAAACAGAGATAAACACATTAAAAAAACGTGATAAGCGCTTAGCCAAACTCATTGAAAGAATAGGAGAAATTAAACGTCCATTAACACCTGATTTATTTACAGCATTAGTTAAAAACATTATTGAACAACAAATTTCGGTTTCTGCTGCCATAACCGTTAATCAGCGGTTACTCAATTTATGTGACGGTATTTACACACCAGAACGTATCGCAAAATTATCAGAACAAGAGATACAACAGTGTGGAATGACTATGCGCAAAGCTAGTTATATTATCGGTATTGCTGACGCCGTTATTTCAGAAAGATTAGATTTAAATAAAATTCCTGAGATGACAGATAAAGAGGTTATCGATACTTTAATTCAACTAAAAGGTATAGGGGTTTGGACTGCAGAAATGCTATTAATTTCTTCGCTTAATCGGCCAGATATTTTAAGTTGGGGAGACTTGGCTATTCAACGTGGAATTATGCGTCTATATCGCCATAAAACATTAGATAAAGTACGCTTCGAACGTTACCGAAAACGCTATTCACCTTATGGCTCCACGGCATCGCTTTATCTATGGGCATTATCTAAAGAATCAGAGTGATTGAGCAATAAACGGAGTTCTTTATTCATTATGTTTGTCAATAATAGCCATAATCCCGCATTTAAAGGACTATCATAATGGAAAGTAAACATAATCAACTTATTGAGCGAGCCTGCCGTTTTATTGAAGAAAATAACGGTGACGTGTCGCTTACCTGTATTGCAGAGCATGTTATGGCAAGCCCATATCATTTCCATCGCTTATTTAAATCAACGATGGGGATCACACCAAAAGATTATGCTAATGCTTATCGTCAAAAATTAATAAAAAAAGCGTTAGTTCAAGATGGCAGTATTACAGATGCGATTTATCAATCAGGCTTCAATGCGAATAGCCGTTTCTATGAAAATGCAACAGCGATATTAGGAATGACGCCAACAAATTGGCGTACAGGTGGTAAGAATATTGCTATCTTTTTTGCTATCGCTCAGTGCTCTTTGGGAAGTATCCTTGTGGCGCAAAGTGAAAAGGGGATTTGTGCCATTATGTTGGGGGATGATGCAGAGCTGTTATTAGAAGATTTGCAAAAACAATTCCCTCATGCTGAATTAATTGGTGCCAATGAAGAGTTTGAGCAAGTCATTGCACAAGTCATCGGTTTTATTGAATTACCCAAACAACCCTTATCTTTACCTCTTGATATCCAAGGTACGGTATTTCAGCAAAAAGTTTGGCAGGCATTATTAGATATCCCTTTTGGTAGCACGATGACTTACCAAGAAATCGCCGACAAAATTGGAGCACCTAAGGCATATCGCGCTGTCGCTAATGCTTGTGCAGCTAATAAGCTAGCAGTTGCTATTCCATGTCATCGTGTTATTCGACAAAATGGTGAATTATCTGGTTATCGTTGGGGCATTGAACGTAAGGCTAAGTTGCTTCAGACGGAGGCTTTAAATAATACCCTTGCGGGTAAAAAAGAATAAAAAGTAGTTATTGCATGATAAGATAATCAGTAATTTATCAATAAATTTATGAGTCAATATTATGTCAGCAATACCAACAGAAATTACTTTTTTTGAACGTTTGATCCCTTCCATTCTTGAAGAAAAAAAAGTGATTACTATCAGAGATGAAAGTGAAAGTAATTACAAACCAGGAAGCATTGTTGAATTATTTGCTAATGAACATCGTACTCATTATGGAAAATTGAAAATCATAGCGGTATCTCCTTTACGTTATGATGATATCAATGAGTATCACGCACAACAGGAAGGCATGACACTTCCAGTGTTGAAAGCGCTTATCAAAGATATTTATCCGACAACGAAATCTTTATATCTTATTGAATATCAATTAGTAAGATAAGAATAAATAAAAAAGGATCACAGCGTGATCCTTTTTGCTTAAACAAAATCTTATCTATCTTAAATCAAATTAAGTGCTTGCTTTAGCTGGTTAATCTCTAATTTCCATTGTGCTTGCAAAGCAGGTTTTTGATGGTTAATTTTACGTGCTAAATCGGCCTCTAATTTTTCTTCTAGCTCAATTAACTTAAAGAGTTTTTCATCATCATCATGATGTGAAACTAATGGAACTGATGAGATATTCTGCAAATTATTGAGTTTATCCACTAGCAGAGTTTCTGGCATTTCTTCTTCAGCAATAAGCTGATAAATCGCTTCAATATCATGATGTTCTGTTAAAACACCATTATGAATATACCAAAAACGATTACAGCTATTTTCAATCAATTCCCTATCATGGCTAACTAATAAAACACCACCGGGAAATTGACTAATTTGTTCAGATAATGCCTTTTTGCCTTCCATATCAATATGGTTTGTTGGCTCATCCAACATTAATAAAGAATAGTTTGCTAAACTCAGGCCAACAAACAATAAACGCGCTCGTTCACCACCACTTAATGTACTCACTTTCTGCCCGTGGCGCGTATAAACAAAGCCAGCACTAATAAGCGCCATTTTTCTCTGTTCATCCGTTAATGGTGCAAAAGGTTTTAATGCATCAGAAAGGGTATCATTATCAACTAATTGAGCAATTTTTTGATCGTAATAACCCAATTCAACTCGGGGATGCAGCTTTATTGCATTTTGTTCATTTATCTCAACTAAACTAAGTGACCAAATCATTTTTAATAATGATGATTTACCTGTTCCATTAGCCCCAATTATTGCTACTCGATCACCACTTTTTATACGCTGATTTTCAACAGTATATAAAACGGGTGTATTTTCAGCAGGAATAACAGCAAGTTGATTTAATTCGCAGAGCCTATCAGCACGTAATGCCGTACCAGAAAACTGTAATACCCATTGATTTCCAGACGTCACTTCAGTTTGCTCATCTTTTAAACGAACAATATGCTTTTCCATCTGTTTAGCTTTACGAGATAAATTCTCGTTATCATAAACGTGCCCCCATATTGCGAGTTGTTTCGCACTTTGGGCTATTCTATCTATCTCTTTTTGTTGTGCATCATAGCGATGTTGTGCACTGATATCTTGCTCTTCTTGTGCAACTCGAGCTTGAGAGCAGGGTAACCGAAATATAGATAGCGATTTATCACGAATAATCCATGTGCAATTCGTTACGTTGTCTAATAACGTATTATCATGTGAAACTAGAATGAAGCTACCACGCCACTGTTTTAAAAATGTTTCCAACCATAAAATAGTGGGTAAATCGAGGTGGTTACTTGGTTCATCAAGTAATAATAAATCAGGCTCAATAATTAACGCTCTCGCTAATAATAAACGAGTGTGTTGACCACCACTTAATTGCGAAACAAGGAGATCTTTTTCGTGAAGTTTAAATCCCATTTCACTTAGCAATAATTCAGCTCGCCAGCCTTCAGATGATCTGTATTCTTCAGGTAATTTATGAAGTACAGCATCCATTAAAGTCATTGACTGTAATTCAGTGGGTAAGTGTTGTTCTATATACGCCATAACCGTTTGATTAGCGACAGAAATAACACCCGAACTTGGTGATAATTGATGTGAAAGTAATTTTAATAAAGTACTTTTCCCACAACCGTTATAACCAATTAAACCAATCTTCTCACCTTTAATCAGTGCTAAAGAAATATCGTTTAATAATAAACCGTGATTATTATGGAAAGACAGATTTTGTGTAGATAATAATGTGCTCATAGCTTACTCATTCTTTAGGCGTAAAAACGCCTTGGGCAATATCAAGCGATAACCCTGTAAGCTGAGGAGAGGTAATAGTTAACGTCGCTCAGGCAGGTTAACGCAGTAAATTACTGTGAAAGCCTGAGCTGTGGCGATTACCAAAGAAGTGTGAGTATTTAATAAGATCACACAAAAACATAATTAGCCTCCTTCTCTAAGTTTAAAAGTTAATCGGTAGTGTGATTCTATCAAGATAGAGTTACAACATACAATCTTATAAAAGAGGTAAAAGGTGTCATTTTGTGTGAAAACCCGCTATTTAAGCGGGTTTAAGATAATTATGAATAAATAAAGGATCGTTTTATCTACTCTAATTTTCAGGTTTTAACATGGTTGTTCTATTGTGTTGTAACAGGTAAGTACTTTCGTAGTTTTATCGCAATCAATAAAATAATGACGCTAATGACAATACTGATGATATTCGTATTTTGCCAACCGATGAGATAAAAGGCGACACCTCCCGTAATGCTTCCAACTGCACCAAAGAAGAAAATCAGAAAATCATTAGTTCCTTGTACTTTTGCTCGCTCATGAGGTAGGTAAGTATTGGATAATAAATGTGTTGAACTAATCAAATTTAGATTCCACGAAATTCCAACAAGAACAAAGCTGATAAAATAGTGATAAAAACTTATTCCCGTTAAATTAATCACTAATGCGATGATAAGTAAAATAATTGCAGAGAAAAAGAATTTCTTTACACCAAATCGATGGATCAGTTGACCTGTAATAAATGAAGGCGCAAACATTCCCAAAATATGGCATTGAAATACAAAAGCAATGGTGGCAAATTCAAATCCATTTTGCTTCATAGATAGCGGGATCGCAGCCATCATATAAACTAAAATACCATAACCACATGCACTTACTATTGTGACTAGAAATAACAGTGGCTGGCGATAAAGTTGCAAATAACTTCTGGATTTTTCCTTATGTGTTGCTACTAATTTAACTACTTTTTTTAATGGAATTTTCCACAACAGAATAAACGCTAAAATATAAATAACCGTAAGTGAAAGAAAAGGACCAATAAAAGGATAATTAGCAAAAAATTGACGAGTAACAACCGCTAAGGTAGGGCCAATAATAGCAGCAATAATACCGCCACTCATGACTAATCCAATCGCTTTTGCGTGCATATTAGGGGGTGTTTCTTCAATAGCCGCAAATCGATATTGTTGTGCTGTACCAATCGCAACACCCGTAAATAATGTGCCTACCGAAAATAAAATTAAATTTTGATAATATATTCCAGCAATAGCAAATAAAGCACCAATTAAACCGGCAAGATTACCAATAATAAAGCCCGCTTTACGTGAATATTTCATCATAAAGTAGGCCATAGGAATGGTGGCTGAAATAATACCAATATATTGGCTTAATAATGGAACTGTTGAATAAATAGGATCTTTAGCAAGTTGTTCACCAATAACAACGGCGACAGAAAGGACTAATGCATTGCCTGTAATAAAAAGTGCTAAAGAAAATGCCAACCACCAAACTGATTTAGGCATAAAAGGTCTCCACTGATACAAATAAAGAAAGAATTTGTATCATACAACTTGAAGTTAACTTCAAGTCAATAGAAAGGCAGTTTGATCAAGGTTGTTTTTAATATATTGTTTTTATTATTAAAAATGAAAATTGTGTCGATTATTCAAGCAGTCGTTTCTTATTCTTTTCTAAACTTAATGCGAGATCATCTTGAAAATGCTTGCACTGAAAGTGATTCTTTTCAGGACAAAATAAAATATGCTCTAATCCATCTCGTAACTGAATTAATTCACTAATTTTAATATCAATTTCTTCAATTTTTGAGCGCACCATATTTCTATCAATTTCAGGTACTTTTTGATTAAGACTCAGTTGGGCTATTTCATCTAAAGAAAAATGAGCTTGTTGTGCCAAAGAGATTAACGCTAAACGAGTCAGAACATCTCTATGATATACGCGCTTAAGTCCTTTGCGACCTATCGAATGAATAAGCCCTTTTTTCTCATAATAACGGATCGCGGAAGAGGCGAGTCCCGTTGCTTTTGCAACTTCAGTAATATCCATCTCAATCGGTTGTTTTATATCAGTCATGGCATTACTCTTTTTCTATAGCATGGTCATCGTTAGAGAAACTCTATAACTTGAAATAGTGATGTTTTAACACTCTAAATCATAGAATTTCATCATTTTATCGTAATTTTTCGCAGATAAGAACTATCCACCTACATTGGGAGTTTTTATCATGATATATTGCTACCTATTCGCTATAGCTGTCCTATAAAAGGTTAGAAAATGAGTAAATTAAGAGTCGCTATTATTTTTGGTGGTAAATCCACAGAACATCAAGTTTCATTACAGTCAGCAAAAAACATTATTAATGAATTAGATCGAACGAAATTCGACCTTTGCTTAATCGGTATTAATGAACAAGGTCAGTGGCATGAATATTCAGAAACTGATTATTTACTAAATAGCGATAATCCTAAAACTATTTCATTAAGCAAACCTTTAAGAGCGGTTGCTATTATTCCTGGTAGTGTAAAAAACCAATTTATTTCACTTGAAGATGGCCAGGCATTACCTCAAATTGATGTTGTATTCCCAATTGTCCATGGTGCGTACGGTGAAGATGGAACACTCCAAGGCTTATTACACATGATTGATATGCCTTATGTAGGACCAAATATCATGAGTTCAGCTGCTTGTATGGACAAAGATATTACTAAACGCCTACTTGATGGTGCCGGATTAGCGGTTGCGCCATTTATTACTATTATGGCGCATCAAATTAATGATATTCCTTACAACGAAATGGTTCGTCAATTAGGACTTCCTTTATTTATTAAGCCTGCAAACCTAGGTTCTTCTGTAGGAATTAGCAAAGTTAATAATGAAGAAGAATTCAACGCTGCATTAGCAATGGCTTTTGAATACGATCTTAAAGTGATTGTTGAAAGTGCTATTGTAGGTCGTGAAATAGAGTGTGCTGTTTTAGGTAATGAGGATCCAGAAGTTAGCCCTTGTGGTGAAATCGTATTAAACGATGCTTTCTATGCCTATAATACAAAATATATCGATGAAGACGGTGCTAGAGTCGTTGTCCCTGCGGTAATGGAAGAAAATACGAGTGTGAATATTCGCCAAGTTGCATTAAAAGCATACCGTGTTCTTAATTGCTTAGGTATGGCTCGTGTAGATGTGTTCTTAACTCAAGATAATCGTGTTGTGATCAATGAAATAAACACACTACCTGGTTTTACCAATATTAGTATGTATCCAAAATTATGGCAGAGTGCAGGTTTAGGCTATCAATCATTAATTACTAAATTAATTGAGTTAGCACTAGATCACCATAGAAAAACGGCTGTTTTAAAAACGAAGTGTGAACTTTAATTGATGTATAAAAAGTGAGAGCTTGATGAAAATTACACACCTTGATCATTTGGTATTAACGGTTGCTGATATTCAGATGACCTGTGATTTTTATCACCGCGTATTAGGCTTTAACGTTATTACGTTTAAAGAAGGACGCAAAGCACTCACTTTTGGTTCTCAAAAAATAAATCTTCATCAATTAGGAAAGGAATTTCTTCCCAAAGCAGCAAAACCAACCGCAGGTTCGGCTGATTTGTGTTTTTTAACACAAACACCGTTATCAGAGATTATTGAGCATTTAAATCAGCAAGGTGTAGAGATAGAAGAAGGGCCAGTTCCTAGAACGGGTGCAACTGGCGCTATTATATCGGTTTATTTACGTGATCCTGATAATAACTTGCTTGAAGTTGCCAATTTAATTGAAGAATAAAACACGCTAAATAACCCTATTTAGCGTGTTTTTTAGTTTTTTAAAGCAAGCTTTAATTAAGCATATTTTCTTGAGCCAGCGACACAAAAAATAACACCAATGGTGACTAACAACATCAATAAATTGACAGATTCATGAAGTAATACAGCGGCTAAACCTAAGCCAAAGAATGGTTGTAATAATTGAAGTTGTCCTACTGCCGCGATCCCACCTTGTGATAATCCTTTGTACCAAAATATAAAGCCAATCAACATACTAAAAAGCGAGACATAGCCTAAGCCTACCCATGCTGAAACACTAATATTACAAATATCTGTTGCAACCGCTGAGCCTTATGCCACAACGACCAATATTCCTCATGCAATTCGTATTGCACTAGCTTCAATTGATATTAATTTATTGCGTGATGCATTAATAAAAATCAGAGAAATCATTGAGTATCAAATTGATTTATAATATATTTTTTACACTTTAACGCCTAAGGAGAAACTCTCATTTAGGCGTTATTTACATTTTATTTTAAATTTGTATTCCTATTTTCACATTTAAAATCAATGTAATCAGAAGATATTGTCGTCTCTTCAGTGATCCACGATGTTAAGTAATTTAAAGCATCTGGGGAATAACTATCTTGACCTTGATAAATGAAAAGCATCTGCTTCCACCAAGGCCATTGATTATCTAACTGGTAATTAAAGAAAGGCGCTTTTAATAAACCATGAGAAGCATTGGGGAATAGGGTGACTGTTTTATCTACATGATTTCCTAATAGTGTTCTATATAAACATGCGTTTTTTGGAGCATCGACATTAAGATCTAACTCACCAAACATAGCCAGTACCCGCCCATTCATGTGCGGTAAATATTGAGATGAATCACTTAAATAGTTTTGAACAACAAAATAGAAACGATCGTCAGACATATCTCCTTGCGCTGAAATATCATGGTTACCATTAATACCAAACACACGATCATTTTGTTGCAGTTGCTCTGAGACTCTTCGAGAAATTTCATTATCATCAATATTGTCGGCTTTTAAACGTACTTGCTGATAATAAACGCCTTGAGCTCGCCAATTCACAGCTCCACCAATAATAACGGAAAAATCAGGTTTAGATTGCGTCGCTGCAATAGGGATAACCCATCCAGCCTGTGAAAATCCTAAATAACCAACTTTAATATCTGTATGAGTAAATTTTTTTTGAATAATTTTTAATGCTATTTGTGCTTCATCTGCTCTATCTTGCATAGATTGAAGCAACCAATTTCCTTGGCTCTCTCCTACACCGGCTTTATCCCATGTATACACACCAATGCCAGAATCCAGCAAGCTATTAATTAATGGCAAATATCCACTATTTGAAAAGCGATCTTGAGCACCATCACCATGAACAAAAATAGCAACTGCTTTTATATTATTCTGATTAGGTAAAATTAATGTTCCAGATAAAGTATCTGTTTTAGAAGTAAAATTAATCGGGGTTATCGCTAAGGCATGATCATCCAATTCAAAATCAGAATACTGGTCACGACTAATGATAATCACAAAAAGAAGTACAATAAATCCTAAATAAAACCAAATTGATTTGAAACATTTTTTCATATCTTGAAAAATCCACTATGGGTGTAGACCCGTGAGTAATATAAATAAATCATTTATGTCTCTATTTCATATAATATGTACCAATTAGACTGGTTAGTCTAATTAATTAAAATGATTTTATTAAAATTTGCTTAAATAGAAACTGGTAAGACGAGTTACTTATTAAAGTAAAATTGATTAGATATTTTCAATAAACGTGATTCACTACAAAAAAACAAACAATAGAATATAACTACTGTTTTACTTAGTTTTTTTACAAATGACATTTATTGTTAAAGAAAAGAGATATTGAGTTATCATTTTTTTAAATTTTTATTAAATAGATATTCTCTCTAAACAAAATATCAGTATAATTACTCAAGGTTAAATATTGTTGTCTAAATCGGATTATCTAAAATAGAGTATTTTTGCGTTATCTTCACGTAATTGTCATGTAAGAAATATTGCTAAAATGATAAATGGCTTACTTTGTTTTTATCTTTTAAATTAAGTAGTAAAGGAATGAAGTAAATATCTTTAGCGATATTTTTAATCAAAAAACGGACGGTGTGATGAAAAAACTTATCCTATTCGGTGCAATATCTGGCGGTATACTATTTTGGTCTATACATTTACAAGCAGATAATTTTGATTGTCGAAATGCGGCGACTCAAACTGAAATTAATCAATGTGTACATCAAGATTTTCAGCAAAAAGATGAAGAACTTAACCATATTTATCAACAATATTACGCTAAATTAGACGGTGATCGAAAAGATCAGCTTAAACAAGCCCAGTTGGTTTGGATTAATTTTAGAGACCTCTCTTGCCAATATGAAGCTGACTATTATCAAGGTGGCAGTTTAGCACCAATGGTATATAGCAGTTGTTTAAAAGATAAAACAAAAGAAAGAATTAGCGACCTTAAAAATTATATTGCTCTATATTAAAGAAAAATGTTCAATCTAAAAAATATAACCACTAAAAATATATTCTTTTTATAATAGTCAAATAAGTATAGTGGTTATCATGAAAATAGTTTATAAATAATATAAATGTAAATTTTGTATTATTTTGAAACATAAAACCCCTTGACTAATCACTGTTACAAAGTAGTCTGATGTGCAAGTAATAAGCAAAAAAAGAAGTGAATTCAATGAAGAATATATTAAAACTTGGGCTAGGATTACTTTTTTTATCGTTGCCATTTGCTTCAACAGCAGTAGATATTAAACTTGAATATGGAGTAAATCTTATCGATTTTAATGGTGATGGTGTTCCTGATGTTGTCGTTAAATCTAGACGAGCATTAAATGATTCAACCTCTGTTGATCTGGCAACGGTTTATATCAAAGGAAGTGATCAAAAGGTTTATATTGTTCCGTCCATATATGCTAATGCTTTGAGTCTTTTTAACAATAAGATTAAAGGTACAGATATCACCATCTCTGATTTCAAATTTATTGAGAAAAAAAATCACGTTGTATTGTTAAGTGCTGAAAAAGTAGGAAACAACCTACAAAAAGCCACTCCAATCCGCTTTTCAAGTTATTCTATTTTAGAAAATAAAAAAGGTGATGAAATTCAATTTAAATGGCAATTTAATAGCTATTGTGTAACTGAATCATCTTATCTTAGTGTAGAAGATGCGTATTCTGATAATTGTATAAACAAAATTATTAATGAATAAACCTACAATTAAATAACAAACACATCATATTATGACGTGTTGTTTTTTGTTTTATAAAACAACACATTGTGTAAATATAAATAATATTCCTTTCTTTATATGCATTGGGTACTTGTATCATTTCTTGTTCCTTGTTATTAATCTACTGTTAGGATATTTCTTAATCAAAATGATTTTTATGGCGCTGTTTTATCAAAGTCTGTTTAAGAGGAAGATATGAAGGAAATTATTACAGGTTTACTTCTAGCCTCAATATCACTATTTACTGTATCTTGCTCACAAGAAGATACACATAAAGTAAAAGTGGCAATTAATACAGGGCCTGATCAAGTGATTTGGGATGAAGTAATTCGTTTAGCGAAATTAACTGAAGGGTTAGATGTTGAGATTGTTGCTTTTAATGATTATGTTCAGCCTAATAAGGCATTGAACGATAAAGAAGTTGATGCGAATGTATTTCAATCAATTCCTTATCTTCAAGCTCAAATAAAAGAACATGGCTACCAATTTCATATTGCCAGCAAAACGTATATCTTTCCTTTAGCCGCATACTCTAAAAAAATTAGCGATATAAATGAATTAAAGTCTGGTGATGTCGTTGCAATTTCAAATGAAGTCAGCATGAAAGGGCGTGCCCTTTTATTACTCGCAGAAAATCATCTCATTACTCTTAATGATGATGTTGGTTTCACGCCAACAGTAGATGACATTATCTATAACGCAAAAGAAATCACTTTTGTTGAAGTCGACACACCTAAGCTGACTGAAGCATTAAATGATCCAAATATCACAATGGCTATAATCAACAATAATTTTTCATCTCAAGTTGGGCTCATTGCGACTCGTGATGGGCTGATCTTAGAAACTAAAAATTCACCTTATGCTAATGTTGTTGTTACGCGTGAAGATAACAAAAATGATGAAAATATAAAAAAACTGGTTTCAGTTCTGCATTCAAGACAAATCGAGTTAAAATTCAAAGAAATGTATAAAGGTGATGCGGTAAGAGCTTGGTAACCGCCCTTAACTTAAAGGTAAAAAGAGGCACTCATTCTTTTTATCTTTAAGTTTATCCTACTGTTTTTTCCTTCTTTTTAACTAGAATAATCAACTTTTATCTAGTCAAATTACCTTGATTAAATATCACTCAACAAATAGAACCTTTTATTTAACGTTATTTTTATGTTTAAACGCGTTATGTTTATATAACTACTGGTTTTTATTCTATATAAAACATTCTAACAACATGAATTTTTTTCAGTATGATAAAGATCCTTCATTAAACATAAGAAATAAAAAAATGACTGACTCTCAACTGAAAAAACAATATATCGGCGAGCATAAACTATCACCAGAAACACTAATGATGAGTTATGGCTATGATCCATTACTCTCTGAAGGCTCAGTTAAACCACCTGTATTTTTAACATCCACCTTTATTTTTAAAAGTGCTGAAGAGGGTAAAGCTTTTTTTGATACCGTAAGTGGTAGAAAACCTTTACCAGAAGGTGAAAAAGCCGGTTTAGTTTATTCTCGCTTTAATCAACCTAATAGTGAAATTGTTGAAGACAGACTGGCGGTTTATGAAAATACGCAATCTTGTGTATTATTTTCATCAGGAATGTCCGCAATTACCACAACATTAATGGCATTAACGCAGCCCGGTGATGTTATTTTACATTCACAGCCACTTTATGGCGGAACTGAAACGTTAATTGCCAAAACACTTGCTAAATTTGGGATCCAAGCCACACCATTTACTGATGGGCTAAACCGTTCACTTATTCAAGAACAAGCAGATAAAGCCTGTCAAAAAGGGCGTGTATCCGTTATTTTTGCAGAAACTCCCGCAAACCCAACTAATTCATTAGTCGATATTGAAGCATTAAAAAACGTTGCTGATCAATTAGAAAAAGTGCAAGGCTATCGTCCTATTATTGTCTGCGATAACACATTACTTGGCCCTGTATATCAACATCCGATAGAACAAGGTGCTGATATCTCAGTCTATTCTTTAACTAAATATGTTGGTGGGCATTCAGATTTAGTCGCTGGTGCCGCAATGGGCTCTCGTGAACTTATTAATCAAATCAGATTATTAAGAGGAGCAATAGGGACACAACTGGATCCGCATTCTTGCTGGATGCTAGGCCGTTCTTTAGAAACGTTACAAATTAGAATGGAAAAAGCCAATCAGAATGCATTATTAGTTGCAGAGTTTCTGCGTGATCATGAAAAAGTAAAAACAATTCATTATTTACCTTTTGCTGATAAAAATTCTGTTGAAGCCCAGCTTTTTGCTAAACAATGTACAGGTGCGGGATCAACTTTCTCATTTGATATTGTAGGTGGAGAAAGTGAAGCTTTCCGTTTTCTTAATGCAATGAAAATTTTTAAACTTGCAGTAAGTCTGGGGGGAACGGAATCTCTAGCATGTCATCCAGGTTCAACAACGCATTCGGGTGTACCAATAACATTACGACATAGCATTGGCATTCAAGACACCACTATTCGTTTATCTATTGGGATAGAAAATCCACAAGATTTAATTGCTGATTTATCCCAAGCATTAGCAAGTGCTTAATTAAATTGCCCTGTTAATATTAAAAAACACCAGATAATGTGAATTTCACACTCTGGTGTTTTGTTTTAATAGACTTGTTTTTGGATTTCAATCCACTCATCTTTAGTTAAGCGGCAAATATTTTCAATTTTCACTTCATCTAAAAATTCTGCGTACTGTTCTTCAATGACGTGATGGAATTTAAATCCACATTTTTCTTGTGTTTTTTGTGATTTCTCATTATCAGCGAAATAGCCACACCATAAATTATCTAATTCCAGTGTTTCAAAGCTATACCGACTGATTTCTTTTACGGCTTCTGGTATTAAACCTTTGCCCCAAAATGGAACACCAATCCAATAAGAAACTTCAGCATCATTATCCCCAATAGGGAAATTACTCTCATTTGCGAAAGATAATCCAACTAAGCCTATGACAAGATCATCATCAATTAACGTAACGGCATAAACATCATCACGCATAAATATAGTACGAATAATTTCGGTACTTTCTTCAACACTTCTATGCACTGGCCAACCTGCAATTGGGCCAACGCGTTCATCTTTTGCATATTGATACAAACTTGACGCATCAGAAAGTTTCCATGGTCGTAATATAAGTCTCTCTGTTTTTAATATTTTCATTTCAATAACTTCTCTTAGTTTTCAAATATTCTGCAAATTATCTTACGTCTTTAAGATGTATGTATTCTAAAGAAAACAACTAAAAAACCGAATGTCATAAAAGAGGTAAAATCGGTACTTTTGACAACTAAATGAGAGGGGATACTTGTTATTACGTTCAATATCGTCAAATATAAAAACATAAAGTGGGTTAAGTCAGGAGCAAAAGAGGTAATGGATTTATGCTGAACCAAGTATTGTCACAACTTAATACTTCACCGCAATATGCCATTATGGGTGAAAGTAATATGATGAATGAAATAGGTTATCCTTTACCATTATCCTATATCGTAGTCATGATTTGCTTAGAAGGGAGGGCGGTAATCAATATTAGTTTTCAAAAACAGGTGATCAAAGCGAATGATATTCTTATTTTAGGCGATGATATGATGGCGGTTTTGAGTCGAAAATCAGCGAATTTTCGCTTATTCTATTGTTTTCTCGATAAATCTTTTGCTTCAGAAATTGCTTATTCTCTTTCAAATACTTTATTTGCTTTTCTCCATGACAACCCTATTTGCCATCCACATAAAGAACAATATGAAGCCTTAAATAGATGGATTCAACAATTAACACATATAGATAGCAGTTATTCTGAACACAGAAAATTAATGTTAAAAAACCACTTACAAAATCTCTTTTTTGCTATTACTGAATCAATACCCGCTCATTTCTCTATCGCCAAAAAAGAATTTAGTCGTAAAGAAAAGCTCTGCTGGCAGTTTTGGGAATTGATTGGCAAGCATTGTTTAGCACATAGGGAGGTGGCTTTTTATGCAAATCAGCTTAACATTACACCGTTTTATTTATCTCAAATAACAAAGCAATTCTTTAATGATGCGCCTAAGGCTTTGATTAATCGTCAAGTTATCCTTGAAATAAAGGCGTTATTAATGCGCACTTCGCTGTCGGTAAATGAATTATCAGTGAAGCTCCATTTTGATGATCCCTCTTATTTATGCCGATACTTTAAAAGAGAAACGGGTAATTCTTTATCTGGTTACCGTAAACAACACCAACGACAATAAAACTATTATTTAATTCATTGTTAAATAACAATTTTATTTATTTGCCAATGTTGACTAAAATCATCTAATTGGCAAATAAATCGCTCTTGAGCCACAAATACGATAATTCCTTGTAATTAATTTCTGCTAATTTCAAAAGCATAAGAAAAAAGATCAACAACAAAGGTAATTATTGTGAGTCATAAACTGCACCCTTATATCACAACAGATGCTAACCAAGCTGTTGCTTCTATCGCTTATCGCTTAAATGAAGTTATTGCTATTTATCCCATAACACCTAGCTCGACGATGGCGGAATATGCTGATCGTTGGGCAGTTGCTCACCAGCCCAATCTTTGGGGGGATATACCTCGATTAATGGAAATGCAATCCGAAGGCGGTGCGATAGCAACGGTTCATGGTGCATTACAAACAGGTGCGTTAGCCACCACATTTACCTCATCTCAGGGATTATTATTAATGATCCCATCACTTTATAAAATAGCAGGGGAATTAACGCCTTTTGTATTGCATGTCGCTGCACGTACTGTCGCAACACATGCTTTGTCTATTTTTGGTGATCATTCGGATGTAATGGCAATACGACAAACGGGCTGTGCGCTACTTTGTGCCAATAGTGTGCAAGAAGCGCAAGACTTTGCGGTGATTGCGCAGATAGCAACGCTCAATAGCCGTATTCCATTTGTTCATTTTTTTGATGGATTTAGAACATCACATGAAATGAATAAAATAATGTCTATTTCTGATGATGAACTCAAGCAGCTTATCCCATACTCTGCGATTGAAGCTCATCGCCAACGTGCATTATCGCCAGAATCGCCTGTGATAAGAGGAACTTCCGCCAATCCTGATACTTATTTTCAAGCTAGAGAAGCCTCGAACCCTTGGTATAACAGTGGTTATCAACATGTTGAAGAGGCAATGAATTTGTTTGCCAAAGTAACTGGGCGTACTTATCAGCCATTTGAATATTATGGGCATCCTCAAGCTACACGAATTATTGTTCTAATGGGTTCAGCCGCGGGTCCTTGTAAAGAAGTTATTGATATGCTCAATACACAAGGCGAGAAACTCGGCTTACTTTGTGTACACCTTTATCGCCCATTTTCGGCGTGTCATTTTCTTGATGCTATTCCAAATTCAGTTGAGTCTATTGCTGTTCTTGATAGAACTAAAGAGCCAGGCGCACAGGCTGAACCTCTCTATCTTGATGTTATTACGGCATTTGCCGAAGCCTATCATCAAGGTGAACGTGAAATATTGCCTCTGACTATTTCTGGTCGTTATGGATTATCTTCAAAAGAATTCGATCCAGATTGTGTTATGGCTGTGTTTAAAGAATTACAGCAATCTAAACCTAAACGTCGGTTCACTGTTGGTATTTATGATGATGTAACACATTTATCAATTATGCCTATGGATGCCAAATTACCTGAACATCATAAACTTAGCGCACTCTTTTATGGATTAGGTAGTGATGGTTCTGTTTCTGCGACTAAGAATAATATTAATATTATTGGTAGCAACACACCGTTATATGCCCAAGGCTATTTTGTTTATGACTCAAAAAAAGCGGGTGGATTAACTGTTTCTCATTTAAGGATCAGTCAAACGCCTATTAACTCAACTTACCTCATTAAACAGGCTGATTTTATTGGTTGTCACCAATGGCAGTTTATTGATAAATACCAAATTGTTGAGAAATTAAAAGTAGGGGGCACACTTCTATTAAATACCCCTTATTCAGCGCCAACCGTTTGGGCTAAATTACCGCAAGAAGTTCAAGCGCTACTTATTGAAAAAGAAGCGCGCATCTATGTTATTAATGCTTATAAGATTGCGCGTGAATGCCAATTAGGCGCACGAATTAATACCATAATGCAAACAGCATTTTTCCACTTAACATCTCTTTTCCCTGCCGAAAAGATAAATGATTATCTGCATAAGACAATTATTAAAAGTTATCAAAATAAAGGCGAAGCATTGGTCAATGCGAACTTAATGGCGATTTCACAAACATTGTCTGCATTAGAGCGCGTTCCTGTTGGGGCTGTATTAACCGAAAGTCCTTATAAATCCCCGATTGTCGCTGATAATGCGCCTGATTTTGTCAAAACAGTCACCGCCATAATGATAGCAGGGCTTGGTGATAGTTTACCTGTTTCGGCATTTCCACCTGATGGCACATGGCCAACTGGCACAACACAATGGGAAAAACGTAATATTGCTGAATTTATTCCTGTCTGGAAACCGTCTTTATGTACACAGTGCAACTATTGCGTTGCCGCTTGTCCTCATGCTGCTATTCGCGCTAAAGTGACCAAGCCTAGCCTGTTAGAAAATGCACCAATAACCCTTGAAAAACTTCCTGTAAAATCTCGTGAAATGAAAGGGTTAGACTATATTTTACAAGTTGCACCTGAAGATTGTACTGGCTGTAACTTATGCTATGAAGTTTGCCCAGCCAAAGACAGACAAGATCCAAACATCAGGGCGATCAATATGATTGAAAAGCTTGGTGTATTAGAACAAGAAAAACAAAACTTCAATTTCTTCAATCAATTACCTGATTTACATCCTTCTGAATTAGAAAAAATAGATATCAGGACATCACAATTAATTACGCCACTATTTGAATATTCAGGTGCATGTTCTGGCTGTGGTGAAACCGCCTATATTAAATTATTAACTCAGCTTTATGGCGATGAATTATTAATTGCAAATGCCACAGGGTGTTCATCTATTTACGGTGGTAATCTCCCAACCACACCCTATACCACAAACAGAGAAGGCAGAGGGCCTGCTTGGGCTAACTCCTTATTTGAAGATAATGCCGAATTTGGTCTAGGTTTTCGTCTCACCTTAGATCAGCATAAAAAACGTGTTGAGCGCTTATTAAATCGATTTGCAACAGAAATACCCGCTTCACTTTATCAAACGTTGACTGATACGAATAATTCTAATCAGGATAAACGCAATGGAATTAATGAGTTATCCACCTTATTAGGTCACAGTAGTGATCCACTAGCCAAAGAGTTACTCCATGATGCGCACTATTTAATGCAAAAATCTGTATGGATGGTTGGCGGTGACGGTTGGGCTTATGATATTGGTTTTGGCGGACTTGATCATGTATTGAGTAGCGGTGAAAACGTTAATGTACTGGTGTTAGATACACAATGTTATTCCAATACTGGTGGACAACAATCTAAAGCAACCCCAATGGGCGCTATTACTAAATTTGGTGAGGATGGAAAAAATAAAGCTCGCAAAGATTTGGGTATCACCATGATGATGTATGGCAACATTTATGTTGCTCAAATCGCTATTGGTGCTCAAATGAACCAAACTATTAAAGCCATTCAAGAAGCGGAGGCCTATCAAGGATCTTCACTGATTATTGCTTATAGTCCTTGTGAAGAGCATGGTTATGACTTGGCCTTTAGCTATGAACAAATGAAGCAACTGACTGCATCAGGTTTCTGGCCTCTCTATCGATTTGATCCTCGCCGTGAACAAGAGGGCAAAAATCCGTTAACGCTAGATTCAAGAGCTCCTAACCAAGTCGCTTCTGCGGTGTTAAATAAAGAGCAACGTTTTAGTCGACTATTTAAAATCTATCCTGATAAAGCAATGGCATTAGCGAATCAAGCACAACGTAATATTGAAAAGAAATATGCTTTACTTAATCTATTGGCAGAAAAAAGCATAAAGTCAGAGACTGAATAAACTATAAATCCCACTCGGCTAAAAATCATAACCACTCGTAAGATGGGGGGTTATGATTTTATTAATACCTAATATATTAAACAGATATCATTTTATTTCGGCTGGCATTCATACCTTGGATCATACAAAACCAAGCCAATGCAGAAACCACCATTAAAATAGCGAATAAAGAGGCGGGCGGAAATGCAGTTAAAATAAAACCACTGGCAAGTGGATTAAGTGCCGCACCTAACCAACCGAGTGACTGTGCAGAGAAATAACTTGCTTTCATTCCTAACGGTGCAATGTTATCAATCATCATATACTCGCCTGGTGCATAAATTAATTCACCAAAGGTAAACACAGCGATAGCTAGTGCCCAAAAGATTAAATTGTCACCAGCAAACATAAAGCCAAGTAAGCCTGTCATAAAAAATAACGTACCTAATGTCATTAATTTACGTAGCCTTTCTGCGGTAACATGTTTACCCACTATATATTGTAAAGAGACTACAATGGCAGCGTTTACAGGTAATACCACGGCGATAACAGACTCTGCTAATTTTGCATCGTAAACCACTAAAATATATTGCGAAATACATGAGGCAAAAGAGCCAAACGTTAATGTACCGAAAAAAGTTGAGAGTACAAACCAACTTAATGCTCTATCTTTTAGCATTATTTTCGGATCCCATTTCACACTATTTTCTTCATCTGTATTCACCGCTTTTGAGCGTTGAACAAAAACTTGGATCATAAATAGTGGAAATGTTGCCGAAATAGCCGCAAGCCAGAAAGGTAATTGTGTTCCATACATTAATAATAAGGTGCCGATAGGGGGCCCCACCGTCCATCCCATATTGATAAAGGTATAGTTTAGAGAGAATATTTTAGGTTTTGCTGAAACTGATAAGGTTTCGGCAAAATACGCTTTTAATACGGTTGAAAACACTAAATAAGAGCAGTTAATCACAGAAAAAAAGATAACGACTAAAATAGTGCTATGAACAAGAGGGATTGCAGCAAATCCAAAAATAAACGTTAGAATTGCAAGGATCATATAACGTTTTTTCTCAAATTTATCAGCAAGCATGCCAAAGCCAAGGCTGAAGAAAATCCCCGTTGTTAATGCAATAGACATGGCAATACCAATATCATCGACAGGTAATTGATACTCCCTCGACAAATAGATAGCCATAAACGGTAATGTTGCACCTCTTCCTATTGTAAGAAGAAGTGATGAAAATAGCAGTGCAGCTGTTGAGCGTGTTTTTTTTGAGAACATATTATCTTTATTCTAATTATTTGTATTTTATGGCGTGTTTTATAATTCGTACGATTTTTTACGGGTGAAAAAAAGAACAAATTCGCACTGTATATTAATACATAACTTAGTAATTACTGTATAGCTTAAAGTCAGAAAAAAAGCTCTTTTTGATCTTATCTTTTTTCTTGCTGATCTTGTTGTAATGTTCAATTATCCCATTTTTGATAATAGTGTTTATCAAATTCCAATCTATTAACACATTGTTATTTTTTCTAAACTGAGCCAATCATTGTTTTATTTACTGAATTAAATCTGAGGTCGTTATGTCTTTTATTCATCTTGAATTTGAAAAACCTATTGTTGAATTAGACGAAAAAATAGATGCATTGCTCACCTTTAAGCAATCTCAAGATGAACCAACAGGTATTAATTTAGATGAAGAAATCGCACGTTTAAGGCAAAAAAGCCTTTCGCTGACAAAATCTATTTTTACTGATTTAGGTGCTTGGGAAATTGTGCAACTCGCTCGTCACCCAATGCGTCCATATACCCTTGACTATATTAAAGCGGTTTTTACTGATTTTCAGGAGTTGGCGGGTGATAGAGCTTATGCCGATGATAAAGCGATTGTTGCGGGTTTAGCGCGTTTAGACAAAATGCCAGTTATGGTGATTGGGCAGCAAAAAGGGCGTGATACAAAAGAGAAAATTCTTCGCAATTTTGGTATGCCGTCACCAGAAGGTTATAGAAAAGCATTACGTTTAATGAAAATGGCGGAGCGCTTTCATCTACCCGTAATTATTTTTATTGATTCTGCGGGAGCGTACCCTGGTGTTGGTGCTGAAGAGCGCGGACAAGCTGAAGCTATCGCACGTAATATTCTTGAAATGTCACGATTAAAAACACCTATTATTTGCACTATTACTGGTGAAGGATTTTCTGGAGGTGCGCTAGCTATTGGTGTTGGTGATAAAGTTAATATGCTGCAATACAGTACTTATGCAGCAATTTCACCAGAAGGCTGTGCATCTATTCTGTGGAAAAGTTCTGATAAAGCGCCAATTGCGGCAGAAACCATGGGAATGACAGCACCTAAATTACAATCATTAGGTATTATCGACGCCATTATTCCAGAGCCATTAGGTGGAGCTCATCGAGATCATCAACAAGCTGCCGAATTTCTTAAACAACAGTTATTAACTGACTTAGCCTTATTAAAAAGCTATTCAACCGAAGAACTTTTAGATAAACGCTATCAAAAACTCATGTCTCATGGTTACTGTTAATTATTAACGAGTGAAAAGAAAATGAATGATACACTGCCTATATTGAGTAATAGAAATACAGTAGGCAGTGAATTATTTATGCAAATCGATCTTAATTTATTACGTATTTTTTCTGCCGTAGCAGAGCAAGGGCAATTTGCAGCAGCAGCTCGGCTATTATCTATGCCTACCTCAAATATCAGTCGTGCAATTAAACAGCTTGAACAGCAACTCAATTGTAAACTTATTGATAGAACAACTCGAAAAATGCGCCTTACTGAACAAGGCAAAATACTCTATCAGCAAGGAATAAAAACCTTAACTGAATTAGACAATGTTGTAAGCAATATCACTAGTGATGGACCATTAACGGGTACTTTCCGTTTAACTATTCCGAGTGAATATGGCAGTGAGCTACTTGGTGATATTTTGGCTGATTTTGCTGCACTTCATCCTAATTTACTTATTCAATGTGATACCCAACTAATGCCAAGAAATATCATCGATGATGATATTGATTTACTGTTAACTTTTCATCGTGGAAATTTAGCGGATAGTAGCTATCACTCACGCTTAATTAAATCATGGCGCAGTATTGTTGTGGCATCTAATGAATTATTAGAAAAAACAGGAATACCCACACATATTGAACAATTAAGCAAAATGCCTTGTATTTCTAGCTTAAGCGCACTAGAAGGGCAACCTTGGATATTTATGGATGAAGATAAAAAGCCAATCAGAGTAACCATTAATAGTAATTATCGAGTAAACAGTGCCATATTAGCAAAATCAGCAGTATTAAAAGGATTGGGATTTGCTATTTTAGCTGAGCATTGCTGCCTTGATATGATTAAAGAAGGGAAGTTACGAGCTATCGAGTTTCCTCAACAACCCGCAACGATTAACTTAGTGGCAATATATGCAACTCGTAGCACACTCTCACGTAATATTGAGTCTTTTCTTGAATTTCTAGCTCAACGTTTATAGATATTAATCTGTGATTTGTTGAGTAAGTGCCTTATGTTTTGCTTTAACAGGAAAGAGCACAATAAATAAAGTCACAAAACATGAGATCCCCGCGATCGCAATTGCATAAGCAAACCCCGAATTAAATGCCTCTGGTAATAGAGTGACAAATCCTTTGTCTAAACTATTTGTCGTATTTTCAGTCACCAAACTAACAATATCGGTATAACTTACAGATATTCCCAATGTCTGACTTTGGAGCACCATATAATGAATTGCTTGCTGCACCATCAAAGTGCCTAATAAAGCAATTCCCATTGTCATACCCGTTTGTCTTAATGCATTCATGGTTGCAGACGCCATACCAGAACGAGATGGTGACACACTTTTCATCACTAAAGCACCTATTGCGGGTGTTGCTAATCCCATTCCAGCACCTAATACAAACAGATAGCTTCCTGTTATTCCATAATGGCTATTTGTTGCTAATGTCGCTAATAAACAAGAAGAAATAGCGATTAATAAGAAACCACAGATCATAAGTTTTCTAACAGAGAAATAAGAAGATAACCGTCCAAAAGACATAGAAAATAGTGCCATTGCAATAAATTCTGGTGCCATTCTCCAACCCGCTTCTAATGCACTCCAACCTTGTGCTTTTTGCAAAAAGAATGCGATAAAAAATACATTACTGTATGTAGCAAAACCCAAGGTAAAAGAAGAAAGGTTATATTGAAAGAACGTGCGATCTTTAAATAAAGCCAGTGGTAATAAAGGACGCTCCACACGTTTTTCTATCATTAAGAAAAGGGCAAGGAATATAATCCCCGCAATCAGTGTTGATACTGTTCTATAATGTGACCAACCCACAGAGCCAGCTTCAATTAAACCATAAGTCAGTAATCCTAATCCCAACATACTGGTTAATTGGCCAAAAGGATCTAAAGCAACATTTTCAGGATCAGCACTCTCACTTAATCCATACCAACCTAATAAGACGGTAATAATGCCAATAGGAATATTAATAAGAAATATACTCGCCCAGCCACTCACATAAACTAAAAAACCGCCTAAAATAGGACCAATAATTAACGATAATGCACTGACTGAAGACCAAATACCGATAATGCGAACCCGTTCAATATCAATAGGAAAAGCATGAGTAATTAAAGACAATGCACCCGGAATAAGTGCAGCCGCGGCAATACCTTGAATAATACGTCCAAGAATTAATATTTCATGTTGCTGTGCAATCGCACAAATTACTGAACCTAACGTGAAAATAATCACGCCCCATAGCCATACCTTTTTTCGCCCAAAGCGATCGCTCAAAGGACCTGATGACAAAATACAGGCTGACAAACAAAGCGCATAAGCATCAACAATCCACTGCAAGGTTGCCATATCAGCATGTATATCATTTTGAATAGTTGGCAGAGCTACATTCACGATACTAATATCGAGAGTTGCCATAAAAGTACCTAAACAAATGGCACAGATAAGTGACAGTCGTTTTAAATAAGTCATAAGCTTTTATTGCCTTAATGATGAATAATAATGGCATAATAATACTCGACCGACCGTCGGTCAATTGGTGTTGATAATGAGTTTCATTTGTCATCATTGTGACTCGCTTTAATATAGAGTACTCTTTACAAGCGACTTTGAGGGAGATAAGCAATGTCATTAGAAGAACAAATAACAGATAAACCAAGAACAAAACCCGCAGAGGTTCGTTTAGAAGAGTTAATGAATGCCGCAGAAGCGTTATTTCTTGATAAAGGTTTTGATGCCACACCCGTTAGCGATATTGTAAAAAAAGCAGGGGTAGCAAAAGGAACGTATTATCACTATTTTTCTGCCAAAACAGACGTTCTTGATGCGCTCAGAACACGTTATATGGATTGGTATTTAAATAAAATAGATAACGCCATGGATGCCTGCTCACAACAAGATCATCGTGAGAAATTAAAACAGTGGTGTGAAATCAGCGTTATTGCTTATGTTGAGAAACAAGAATTACACGACATGCTTTTTCATCAAGTATTTCATCAAAGCAGCAATATTCATGAAAATAGAGCATTACAGCAAATTCAAACACTGTTAATTTCGGGTACAGAAAATAAAACTTGGCATGTTACACAACCGGAATTAACCAGTACATTGATTTATCATGGTATGCATGCTGCGGTTGATAATTTAGATCATAGCGAAGAATATACCGAAAAAACATTAGGTAATATGCTATATCAGCAATTTACTCAATTGCTAAAATAAGCGTTAATGATATATCGTGACAATGTCACTTATTGAGAAGATAGTTCCAGAAAATCAGCTTACTGAAGGAATGACATGGTTACTTTCAGGATTAAATGTAGGCACAGCAATTGGTGCAACATTAACAGGGCAACTTGTTGATTATTCTGGTGTTCAATCTGGCGTATGGGTTGCCATTGGCGCAAGTACTTTAGTGATGTTAATTGCATTTATTGGCTTTAAACGCATAAATAATCACAACAGTAAGATTTAAGCACAATCAATAATAATTAAAGCCTAAGAATATCAGCAAGATTAATGTTGATATCTTAGGCTTTTTTCGATCAGCGACTACGATTTAACAGCATTAAACAAAGGAAATAGCTACCACCTAAAATCGCTACTAAAGTTCCTGCGGCAATTTGTGCAGGATAAATCAATATTTGCCCAAGCCAATCAGCCCAAACCATTAAAGTCGCACCGATTAATCCCGAAAGAATTAATTGTGATTTTATTTTTTGAGCGCCAATTAATACCGCCATATGAGGAGCGACTAAGCCAATAAAGGCGATAGGGCCAACAGTTGACGTAACTAATGCACATAACAGAGAAACAATAATCAGTAAAATAATACTTGCTCGCGCTGTATGTAATCCTCGCGCTAAAGCAAAGTTTCGACCAATTGATATTAATGCCAACCATCGAGTGAGTAATAAAACAACGCCCACAATAAAGATGATAGCTAATGCAAAATAAATAGCTTGTTGCCCTGTTACACGATAAGTCGAGCCTGATAACCACAATAATATTTTATAGCTACTTAACGAACCTTTCGCTAAGAAAAACTGAATAAAAGCCTCTAAACTCGCGGTTAATGCAATACCCGTTAAGATTAAACTGGCAGGGGCATATTGGTGCCTTTTACCCAACACTAATAAGATAATCATAACAACGCCGCTTCCTAATAACGCAGTTCCCCATTGTGATGTTTGTAAAGTACTTCCCAGAATTAAGCTAGAAAATACCAAAGCGAAGGTTGCACCTGATGAAACACCTAAAATATCTGGGCTGGCTAACGGGTTATAAATTAAACGTTGTAAAATAACGCCAGCAATAGCCAGTGCAACACCAGCAAAGAGTGCTGTTAATAGACGAGGGAAACGCAAAGCCCATTGATAAACGGAAGGTATTTCCCATAACCATTGGCGCTCATTAATATGAATAAACAGGGTAAGCGCTAATCCAAGTATTAATAATGCCGTTATTCCTATGACCGTATAATTCGATATTTTTTTAGTTTGAGAAATAATTGAAATAGAAAGCTGATCTTGAGCTCGCATTTTCTTACGACTAAACCAAATTAATGCTGGCGCCCCAATAGCCGCTGCCGTAACACCACTAGGAATAACTGTATTGAGCCACTGACCAACCCATATCGCAAGACTATCGGTAATTAACAGCAAACATATTCCCATTAATCCACTTGCAATGAGTTCTTGGCTAGCCGTTCTAGCTCCTAATGTTCTAACTATATTAGGTGCAAGTAATCCGATAAAACTAATTACACCAACAGCCGTAATAGAAACAGAAACTAACCAAGTACTTAATATAATGAAAAAGGCAAATGCAGGTAAAACAGAAAGCCCACGAGCCGCCGCACCTTCATGCCCTAAACGTAATAAAGTGAGAATACGAGGTGCAAAGATAAAAATAAGTAAAACAGGTGTTATTCGTGGTAATAACCAATAAACTTTATCCCAGCCATCTTGTGCTAAATCACCAGCTCCCCACATGAATATATTTTGAGCAAATTGTGAGTTTAATGTCACTAATGCCGTTGCAATAGCGCCTAATAAAATATTGACCACCATACCTGAAACAACTAAAGGTAAGCCGGTCATATTGCGAATACCTGCAATAATAATCACCAGAGAAAAGGCTAATAAAGCGCCAATTGTTGCAGCTACTGCACTGTAATCTGTAACCCAGCCAGTGAACCAAATATTAACGATCACTAAGGCTAGCCAAGCACCTGATGAAGTTCCTAAGGTTAAAGGGGAAGTTAAATTATTTTGCGTTAATTGCTGCATTAAACTGCCAACAACACCAAATAACCCGCCAATAACAACGGTCATAGCTAAACGTGGTAATTGTGCGTGCAAGAAAAAAACATCAGCAAAAGGCATTGTTGTGGCTGAATTAGCCAATAAATACAATTGATGAGATAAAGAAAGAGAATTATCAATTTGTAAGTTGGTAATGCTTAATAAGATAATTACCAAAAAATAGAAAGTAAGTTGCTTAATTTTCATTACTAGGTGCCATATCTAATAAGCTTTCAGTAATGGCTTGCGCCATTAATGTCAATGATGTCATTCCTCCATAATTCCAGACAGGTTTGACTGAATGAAAATGCCCATTTTGTACAAATGGCATGGCTTTCCATAATACTGATTTTTGCAGTTTACTTTCATCAGGAAAAGGCAACATATAAAGGACATAACCATGTTTAATCTGTTGCAATACATTCATTCTTCGTTGATCAATACCCCAAGGTTGTGGCGGTAATGATATTGCCGATTTCAGCCCCAGCTTATTTATCACATATTCGGTTGTTGAATTTTCAGTATATAAAAAGATGGAGGTGAGCGTAGAAAAACGGATCACTTCTACTTCAGGTAATGTGATAAATGCCTGCTGTAACTTTGCTTTAAATTGCGCAAAAGTAGCGTCCATTTCAGCTAACTTTTGTTGTGCGAGAGCTTCTTTTCCCAAAAGCGAAGCAAGGGTATTAAAATGCGCTAGAGCGACTTGTGCCGCATTATCTTGGCGAGAAAAATTAGGTAAATAAACCACAGGAGCAATGGTTTCTAATACAGGTAATAAATCTTGTTGTGAGCTTGATGCTAAAATAAGGTCAGGTTTTAACGTCGCTATTTTTTCTAAATTAGGCTCTGCTCGCATACCAACTTCTTCAATAGAATTCGGTGCAATAGGGTGAGCAACCCATTGGTTATAACCTGCAATTTCAGTTGCCCCTACGGGGATAACTTCAAGTGTTAATATTTGTTCAAGTAAATCCCAGTCTAAAACAATAATACGTTGCGGTGTGTTAGAAGTCTTTTCATTATTATGTTGCGCCGCATTTACTGTGGGGGTAATTAATAAAATTACTAAACAAAAGGACAGTAAATTAACTATTTTTTGTAATATTACACGCATACCACCGCCACTTTATGTTGTTGTGAGCCTTTATTATCAGGGTGTTCAATCAGCTTAATGGGTGTTTCATAAAGCGAGGAGAGTCGCTCATCATCAAAAAGTAATGAGGCTTCACCTTCAAACGCAATTTTCCCTTTTTTAAGGGCGATGATATGAGTGGCATAACGCAAGGCAAGGTTAAGATCATGCAAAATAACAATAATACCAACGTGCTGAGTTTGATTTAACTAACTCAACAATTCCATTAATTGGTATTGATGATGTATGTCTAATGCCGAGGTTGGTTCATCTAAGATCAAGATCGGTGATTGTTGAGCGAGTAACATTGCAACCCAAGCCCGTTGACGCTCACCACCTGATAAATCATCTGCAAGCGTGTTAGCGAAAGGAAGTACTCCCGCTTTTTCCATCGCCATTGTGATAATTTCATCATCTTTTTTATTCCAACGGCCTAATGTTCCACGCCAAGGAAAGCGTCCTAAACGCACTAATTCTCTGACAGTTAATCCAGCAGAAGCGGGAAGTTTTTGGGGAAGAAACGCGATTTGTTTAGCCAAATCACGAGGCTTATATTGTGAGATATTACGGTTATTTAGTGTGAGACATCCGCTATCAGGAATTTGCTGACCCGATAACAAACTGACGAGTGTCGATTTACCTGAGCCATTATGGCCAAGCACAATGGTTAATCCTGAATCTGAAATACGCAGTGAGGGTATTGATAAAATAGTGCGTCCACCGCGATCCATTTGAATATTTGAGAGTTCAAACATGGTCACTCATTTATAAAATCATATTCCGCCTTTTATTGCATGGTTAACAATAAAAAGCGGAATAAAAAAGAAAATTACCAGCGATATTTAGCGTTTAATAAAACAGAACGAGATTGCCCGTAATAGCAGTAATAATCACAGCCAGAGAGATATTCTTTATCAAGAATATTGTTGATATTTAGCTGTAATTGCCACTGTTTATTGAAATTATAGGTTGCTGCCATATCCCATAATGTTGCACTTGGTACTGTTAAATCACTGCTCTTAGGATTATCTTTAGATTTACCTAAATAACGAACACCCGTTCCTAAAGTTAAATCTTGGGTTCCTGTTATTGGAATAGTGTAACTACCCCAAGCAGAAGCAGTATGTTTAGGAATTAAACCTGCTTGTTGTTTACCTCTATTACCCGTGTCATCGGTTTGCATATCGGTATAGGTGTAATTGGCTTTTAACGCTAAACGTTCCGTTAATTGCATTTCACTTGTTACCTCAATACCTTTTGAAGTCACTTTACCTGTTTGTGTTGAAACAAATGTCGTTGGGTTTGCAACAAGCGCATTTTTCTGAGTGATATCAAACCAAGCAATATTAAAGTAGCCATCCATAAAATCAGGTGTATATTTCACACCTGCTTCAATTTGCTCACCTTTTAACGGTTTATACAGATCCTTTGTTGCTGGATCGATAGTGCTCATTACCTCAAAGGACTCGGAATAACTGACATAAGGCGATAATCCATTATCCGCTAAATACATTAATCCTGCATTCAGGCTAAATTCGCTATCAGTACGAGATTTATCCTCATTTTTTACTTTTGCTGTATTCTCTGTTTTTACCCAATCTTGGCGTACACCAGCAACGGCAATCCAGCGACTATCAAATTTGGTTTGATATTGTGAATAAAGGCTATATTGGGTTTTATCAATAGTCCGATTAACGTTATCTGCTGGATTGAGTGGGGTATAGTTTCCGTAAATAGGGTTCCAAGGATTAATGGTGCCAAAACTATAATTATCTTGTTCATCACCTTTAGTTTGGTGATATTGCAACTCTGCGCCTGCTAATAATGTGTGCTCAAAGTTATCCGTATCCCATTCACCGACCACATTATTATCAAAGGTAATACTTTGATTTTTACCATCACGGAAAACAACACCGCGATTCAATTCTGTTGCTGTTATATCTGAATTAGGAAATGCATAAACACTACGTAAGAGCAGATCGTTATAACCATAATTTAAACGTTGAGAAAAACGCCAAACATCATTGATGTTACTCTCTAATAAATAACCAGCTGAAATTTGGGTTCGTTTATATTTATCGTATCCTGGTTCACCTAAGTTGGTAGTAGGCTTTATTTTACCAAAAGGAGATGAAATTAATGTACCGGCAGCAGGGAAGAAAGGATTAGTTGGCGTACCATCATCATGCAAATAGGTTGCCATAAAGGTTAATGATGTATCATCAGTCAGGTTGATCGCAACACTTGGCGCAAGGTAAATACGCTCATTATCAGTGTGAGATAATTCTCCATCTGACTTTTTCATTAATCCAACAAGACGATAGCGCACACGTTTATCATCGGTAGCACTTGAAACATCAAAACCTAAACCACGTTGGTCATTATTTCCGACCTCAAGAAATACTTCATTTTGAGGCTTAAAGCTGGGTTTCTTTTGTACGACGTTAACCGCACCACCTGGTGTCGATTCACCAAATAATACCGCCGATGCGCCTTTTACCACTTCAATTTGTTCAAAACCATAAGGCTCTAATAACCATGTATAATAACCATCACGGAAAAGACGGCTACCATCTAAATAGGTTGCTGCTTCAAAGCCACGAACACGAAGCCAATCTGTGTCGTTATCCGCACCATAAGGTTGAGAGACAACACCAGATGTATAACGCAATGCTTCATCTAATTTTTGTGGAGCATGTGTTTCTAGATCTTGTTGAGAAATAACAGAAACCGATTTAGGTGTTTCTTGCAAACGTGTATTTACTTTTAGTGCTTGAGCGCTCACAACAAGCTTCTCAACGTGTTCTGTTTTTGCTGTTTCTTCAGCAAAAGCCTGTGTAGTCAAAATAAAAGGAAGGGTGGCAGAACAAAGTAATGCCACAGGTTTCAATTTAAATGCATAAAAATTAATCACAATAAGTCACCGAATAATAATCATTACTATTACCACTATTATTCATGTAATCGATACTAAGGTAAATTAATTTATGCAAAAATGTCTATAAATGATAATTTTTCGGGTTAATTAACTGCTTATGTCAATCCAAGCAAGGCGTCCACCGACAGAAGTGCTGCGATGTTGTGCATGGTGGCTTAAACATAAAAATAGTATTATTGATATATTGGCATATGCTCTACATTATAAAAAATAAAAGTATTTTTTATTAAAATAATCAATATATTTATTTATATTAAGTAATTTTATTATTATTTATTATTATTTTACTTTAAATATTTTCAAACTAAGTGAAATATGAATAGCATAACCATAGGAAATAGTAAACTAACATCAGCTCAAGTTGATAGGGTTTTATCTGGAGAAAAAGTCAATAAAGTCATGACTATCTGGGATAAGATAAAAGATTTTTTCCATATTACCTAAAAACACCGATATTTATAGTGTAAAAGAAATAAATGAAGTATTTAAATATTATAATGACATATTATTTATAAAAAGATTAGACTTACAAGATATTAATAACAAAAATAAATATTTAATAAATTCAAAAATCGACAACTTAATTTTAAATGGCAATAACAAGAAAGAAACTATTAGCGAAGAGTTTTCCGCCGAGCTAAATAAAATAGTTGTAGAAAATATCATCGAAAAATTAAAAAAAATAGAAATAGAGTCTCAAAAAAATAAAATAAACATTTTATCTTCCAATAAATTTGACACAGAAAATCTTAACAAAGAAAAATATCTCGACATCTTATTTTCTGGAAATTTTAATAAAATTATAGAAACAAACCATAAAGATGGAAAGCTTCCAAATATAACTGATTTACTGGAAATAAAAGTAGATAAAAAAAGTGAAAAGGATGAAGATATAATTAAAATTAGAGTATCAGAAAAAAGAACTCAAAGTTATTTAATTAATAAAATTAAAGAATATGTTGAATCCCCTGCAAATTTTCTAGCAAATAAGCTTAGCAATTCAATGAAAAAATTAAATTCAATATTAAATTTAGAAGTTATAGATCACTCTTTATTGATCGAAATTAATGATGAAATAAAATATTTAATGAAAATTATTACAGAAAAACAAAATGAAAATGATTTAAATGATATTAAAAATTCATTGTTGAGGTATGAAAATAACAGTGAAATGATTAGTAAAAACGCAAATATAAATAAATTAGCAAAGAAAGAAAAAGATACTACTGGGTCTATAATCAATGATAGTGCGTTAAATGTAGCATTATTAAACAATATAGATATGTTGGGTATTTTATTATCAGATAAACATATGGATTTAAAATATAAAAAGGATAAAGAAGAGAAATTTAAGCTTATCGAAGAAAAACAAATCAGTGAAGATTTATTATTTGAAACTCCTTTATTATACAGTGGCTTGGAAATAATGATAAAAATAAATAGAAAAATAAAAAATAAGCCTGATGTGGAAATTTCAGGAAACTATAATAAAATAAGAATGTAAAAACCCATTTATCTAAATTTTAAAAGGCTTAGTCAATTCACTAAGCCTTTTTCATTTATCTTATCTACTATTTAATAAATAGGGCGGCGATTAAGCCTCAACACCTTTTTTCGCTAAGAACTCATCATAAGTTCCTTGGAAATTAGTCACTTTTTCAGGTGTAATTTCAATAATACGGTTTGCTAATGAGCTAACGAATTCTCGGTCATGAGAAACGAAAATCAACGTACCTTGATAAAGCTCTAATGCCATATTCAATGATTCGATAGATTCCATATCTAAGTGGTTGGTCGGCTCATCCATAATTAAAATGTTTGGTTTTTGCATCATTAGCTTACCAAATAACATTCTACCTTTTTCACCACCAGATAAAACTTGGACTGATTTCTTCAAATCATCTTGAGAGAACAGTAAACGACCTAATACGCTGCGTACAGATTGCTCATCGTCTTCTGGTTTCATCCATAAGCTCATCCAATCAAATACTGTCATATCCACTTCAAAATCAGTTGCGTGATCTTGTGCATAATAGCCAATGTTTGAGTTTTCAGACCATTTTAAACGACCTGTATCAGGTGTTAATTCACCGACTAATGTTTTGATCATTGTCGATTTACCCACACCGTTATTACCTAAAATAGCCACTTTTTCGCCCACTTCAAGCATCATATTGACGTCTTTAAACAGCGGGGCATTATCATCATAGCCTTTAGAGATATTTTCCACTTCAAGCGCATTACGGAATAATTTTTTCTCTTGTTCAAAACGAATGAATGGGTTTTGACGGCTAGACGCTTTCACTTCTGCTAATTGAATTTTCTCAATTTGTTTTGCACGAGAGGTTGCTTGGCGTGATTTAGATGCATTAGCACTAAAGCGACTCACGAAAGATTGTAATTCACTAATCTGTGCTTTTTTCTTCGCATTATCCGCTAATAAACGTTCGCGAGCTTGAGTCGCTGCAAACATATATTCATCGTAGTTACCGGGATGAACAGCAAGCGCACCATAGTCTAAGTCTGCCATGTGCGTACAGACCATATTTAGGAAGTGACGGTCATGGGAAATAATGATCATGGTACTGTTACGTTCATTTAGCGTTTGCTCAAGCCAACGAATGGTATCAATATCCAAGTTATTCGTCGGTTCATCCAATAATAGAATATCTGGATCAGCGAACAGGGCTTGCGCAAGTAACACACGTAATTTCCAACCGGGAGCCACTTCACTCATAGGGCCATTATGTTGTTCTAATGGAATACCTACGTTTAGCAATAATTCGCCAGCACGAGATTCAACGGTATAACCGTCCATTTCACCAAATTTCACTTCAAGATCAGCAACACGTAAACCGTCTTCTTCGCTCATTTCAGGTAAGCTATAGATGCGTTCGCGTTCTTGCTTCACTTCCCAAAGTTCTGTGTGACCCATAATTACCGTATCAAGCACAGTAAACTCTTCATAAGCAAACTGGTCTTGTTTTAGTTTACCAAGGCGTTCATTAGGATCGAGAAATACGTTGCCGCTACTTGGCACTAAATCGCCACCTAAAATTTTCATAAAGGTTGATTTACCGCTACCGTTGGCACCGATTAAACCATAGCGATTTCCGCCACCGAATTTGACAGAAATGTTTTCAAACAGAGGCTTTGAGCCAAACTGCATAGTGATATTATTGCTGATTAACAAGACGAATACTCATTATTAGTGAATGACAAAAGGTAATGGGGCGGCATTATGCCACAAGTTACCCCTATTAAGACAGTAAAGTGACGAATGACTATAAAGGAATTTTTGTTGTGAGAGAAAAACACATCGTAATGTGAGTTATTGCCCACGAGAAAAATAAGAAAAAAGAGATAACACAAAAGTGCTATCTCCAAGAATAATAGAGTAGATATTAATACATAACGTGCTTATTTAGAAGGCACTAAACCAGGTTCAACTACGGCATAGACTTGATCGTCTAAAAGGTCAGCGTCTAGAAGTTGTGCCACTAAACGTGCAACATCTCGGCGATTAACTAAACCATGAGTTTCTTCGTATTGATAAAGCTGAGCCTTACCCGTTTCTTCACCATTCAGTAATCCACCGGGTCTGACAATCGCATAATCAAAACGACTGGTTTGCAACCACACTTCAGCCAATGATTTTTCTCTCACAGCTTGACCAAACGCGGCTTTTGCTCTGTCAGATAACGCGACCCAACTATCGCCACACCCTAACGAAGAAACCATTAACATACGCTGAAAACCCATTTTCTCCGCAGTATCAATTACGGTTCGATGAGCTAAATAATCATTTTCACCGCCCATTGTGGAAATGATGTCTGCTTCTTTTCCTGCCAATGTTAAAACAGCTTCAACAGCCTTAGCATCAATCGCATCGCCGATAACTGTTTTGATCCCTTTTTCTTCTAACCGATTAGCTGCCTCTTCGGAACGAACTAAAGCCACAATAGGGCGTCGTTGTGTAACGCCAATATCTGCAATATGTGCGCCAACACCTTTACCGCCAGCGCCAAAAATAACCCATGTTTTCACGCGCAATTATTCCTTATTTAATTGTTGTGCTAATTGACGGAAGGCTGATAATTGCTCTGGTAACAATTGACGATGTTCGTCTCTACCAAGGAAAATCTTAAACATTGCAACGCCTTCATGATTGAAAAATAAGATAGAGGCGGTATCCATACCCATAAATTTACGCTCGATCATCGCAATATATTGGCAATTTTCGGCTTTAATATGGCCTGTCATTCCTTTTTTACCACGTAAGTTAAAATAGCCATGACGATGAAAACCACTTGGTAATTCACCGCTAAACTCTAAAATAACATCTTGAGTATGCACAAGCGTGGTGACATTACCCCATTTCATGACGTTATCCCACACTATATCGAATTGCTCACCACCCATTAATGAACGTGATGGTAAATGTCTTACAACGTCTAATAACGTTGTATTAAATTGCGTCGCAATAGTTTCCAATGTGCCATCAGGCTCTGTCATTAAAAATTGTTGTAACTCTGTATTCATGATGTTGTTTCCATCTTTTCATTAATAGTAAGGGTGATGAGATTAACGAGGAGTATTTAACTGCAAAATTAATTGCTGTAAGGAAGTCAGTAAATTACTTGCCCAAAACCGACCTTCATTGGTCAGTTTCATGCAAAGAAAATCATCTTCAACAAGACCTGCTTGATACCATTGATTTAATAAAGGGGAGAGCTGAGTCGCTTGCGGACTTAATTTGGCTAAATCAACACGACCACATTCAATGCCCGCTTGTAGTTCATGACGCCAACGAAAACCGCTGTCTGTTGTACGGCTCATCATCATCAACGGTTTTTGGTTATCCGTGATTTTTTGATAATAATTATCGAGTGAGCGTTCAATCATCCAAGAATAACCATTAACTGAACCACCAGCACCAGAGCCAAAGGCAAGACAATCCGCGCCTTGTTTAATTAATAAATTATAGAGATTGCGTTCACGAGTTGTTCTAGCCCAATGACTATTACTGATCTGACGCCAACCCACGTTATCCATAAAATCACAACCTTGAAGATAAAGCGCTCGCCTTTCTATCGGTGTTGGTACTGTCACACGTTGATTTTCGACAGCTTTACCTAATGGTGTATTTGGCAATAAATTCAAGGCATATAAATCGACACCATCTAAGCCAATATCATGGGCAATAGTCAGATCCTCTTGCCAATTCAGCGCATTTTGTCCCGGTAATCCAAATAACAGATCACACACCACAGCAGCTCTATCTCGTAAACAGAGTCCTTTCATAAACTTAGCGGCTTCTTCACCGGTTGATGTCCTTGCCATTCGTTTACGTATTTTGCTGTTAAAGGTTTGAATACCAATAGAAAATCGATTTGCACCTGCATCTAAACAAGCATCAATTCGATTATCATCAAAATTTAAAACGCGACCTTCAATCGTGATTTCGCAATCTGGTGCTAAGGGGAGTGATTGGCGTAAATGTGTGATCACACGATAGAGATCTTTTGCTGATAATGCAGAAGGGGTTCCACCGCCAAAGTAAACTGCATGAATTGGTGCTGACTGATAAAGTAAGCTATCTGATTCAGCCGATATCTCACGCAGTAATGCCTCGGTATAACGCTTACAGGCTGCTTCGTGATAGTTATTTTGATAGAAACCACAAAATGTACAATGCGTTGCACAAAAAGGGATATGAATATACAACAAACGTTTACACGCAGGCGTTTTACTGTTTAACAGTGTTTGCCATGTAGATTGTTGATCTCCTTTCGCAATAGGTACAGAGCCTCGCCACGGCATTGTGGCATGTCTATCACGAAAAGGGCTATCACCCTCAAGTGCAAAATGGGGAGTAAGATCGATTTCAGTCGAAAATTGCGTGCTATGTGTTGCGACTAACTCTTTCATTATTAAATCATTCCTACTTATTATCATTAACAGGATCAGCGGGATAAAATTGTTGATGCAATAACTCCACGGCATCCACAATACGAGGTCCCATTCCCAAAATAAGGGATTGATCAATTTCAATAATGCGTTGATTTTTCCATGCTTGTGTCATTGAGACACCGGGAACGGACGCTAATCCTTCAGAGGCTCTTATACCGCCAGTATGGTTTTGTTGGCTTTGTGTGGTTATCACGATAACTTCTGGATCAGCCGCGATAATGGCTTCTGCGCTATAGATACGATAATTTTCGTGAGTGGCGATATTATCTCCACCCGCTAATGCCAAAATGGCATCTGCAACACTGTTTTTTCCTGCAACTTGAGGAATTCCCCCTCCTGGTGAAAGAAAGAACAACACTTTTACTTTACGCTTAATGTGATTATTTTTAGCTGTGATCGTCGCTAAACGAGATTGCAGTGAACTAATCAAAGTTTCTGCTTCTGTCTGTTTATCTAATGAAACCGCTAAGGTACGAATATTTTTAAGCATTAATTCAAACGTAGCGGGTGTTCTTGGTAAAGAAATAACCTTTACATTATGTTGTGCGAGTTGGCGTAATACCATTCTAGGTTCAGCATCATCCCAAGTCACAAAAGTAGAAGGGCGTAATGACAGAATGCCTTCTGTACTTAACTGTTTCCAATATCCGATATGAGGCAATGCTTGTGTTTGTTCAGGATAAGACGTTGTTTCATCAACACCGACAACCTTATTGCCAGCACCTATGGCATAAACCAATTCCGTTATAGAGCCTCCAGCAATAACCCAGCGTTCATTATTTTTGTTTTCTTTTGCCATTAAGTTAAAAGGCAACAATAACAAACTAAGTGCGATTACTATTTTTTTCATAATTAAAATGCCCATGTCAGACCAACTGCTGCATTAATTCCCGCGGCAGGAATAGATTCATGAGACGTTTGATAACGCTTATTTAAAATATTATTTAAATCGAAGTTAATACGGTATTGATCGTTATGACCAAATTCTGTACTCAATGAAAGATTAATCGTCGTCCAACCTGCATAGTGCTGTTTATTTTCGGGGTTACTATGATCTTTCGCTTTTGTTGCTGCTCTTAAATATAAGTCCGACATTAGATTCATATTATTGAGCAGTAATAAATGCTTAGCACCAATACGAGAAGTTAATGTTGGTTCACCGGTATCCCATGTTTTCAATGTTGAACCAATAAATTGACGACGTATCACATTGGCAGAAACATAAGGAGTAATTGACCAACCTTGGTATTGAGCCATCACTTCCATACCATAAGTTTTCGCGCGATCGATATTGTCGTAATAGAAATAATCTGCTCGGCCAGTTTTACTATTTCCTTCGCAAATACGTTCTCCCGCACAAGCGATAGATGTGATGTAATCTTTAGCTTCAGAATAATAAATCGCGCTATCGATGTACCAATTATTCCCTTTATAACGCGCACCAAATTCCACATTATTAGAATGTTCTGCTTCAAGATCGCGATTACCGTAAGTCACCGCACCGCCAGCAGTTGTGTTCATGAATTGCTGAACAAGTGTCGGGAAAACATAACCTTGTGCAAACGCGAGACGTAATTCTGTATCTTTAAATCCAGAATAACGCAAATGAGATGACACAATAAAAGCGTTATCTTTCACAGAATCGTAAGCTAATGTCTTATAACTTGTTCCTGTTTTATTATGGTGAATAGTTTCATCACCATCTTGTAATTCTGATTCCAACCAATATTGTCTGGCGCCCATAGTCCATGACCAATCATCTGTTATTTTCCAATCATTTTGGGCAAAAACAGAGATATTGGTTTGTTTACTGCGGTTATGCAAAAGAGATTGTTTTTCATAATTAACAGCAGGTGGAAAACCCGTTGTACTATTTGAAGAAGTCTGCCCAGCGGACGTTTGTTTTACTTTATCTTGTTGATATTGAGCGCCTAAAATTAACTCATTATTTGCAGGTAAAGTAAAATTAGCCTGCATAGTCATTCCATAAGTATTTTGAGTGTCTTCAGACTGAGTTCGGTTTTTAACGGTTAAATTACCAATCATTGGGCTACCCGTTGGGGTAACAACACCAACACGGTTTTCAAATTTTCGCTCTATACGTTGTGTATAGGCATCAATATGAAGTTTTTTGAAATAATCTGTATCAGCATCATAGTCATAAAATAAACCGACTTTTTCACGCTCAAGTTTAGGTACTTTAACGCTAAACTCTTGATATTTTCCTTCATCAGCATAATAAGATTGTGTTGATAAATTATAACGATCGAGCGAAAGACCAAACTTATGTTTATCCACTTTATAACCTAACCATGCACCTTGACCGTTATTTCTAAAATGCGTATTAGGTAAACGCCCATCAGGAGTATATCTATCACCATGATCGGCATAACTTCCATTAAGGCGATATTCAAAATCACCGACAGTACCTGAAATTAATGCAGACTCTCGCCATCCCATCGTTGCTGAGTCATAAACGACTTTGACATTTCCCCCAAAAGGCTTATCGCCACCTTTTTGAGTAATTAAATTCACCACACCGCCAATAGCTTGTGAGCCATAAAGCACAGAATAGGGGCCTTTAACCACTTCAATACGCTCTAGTGCAGATTCATCAATTAAAATACCGGCACCATAATTTTGACCGCCTCGTTGATAGGTTACTTCTTGTCCATCAACCAATAAAAGTACACGTGATGATGCTTCTCCACGAATACGGATCTGTTTACGGCCAGCAAGGCTATTGTCTGTAACTTCAACACCAGGAATATCACGTAATTGGTCAGCAATAGAAGATGAATTTGATTGGCTTAATGTTTCTTTATCAATAACTTGGATAGTAGCAGGGCTGTTCCATAAAGAAGTTGCGCTACGTGTTGTTGTCACAACAAGTGTTTCTTCTTTAGGTGGAGCATTATCAGCAATAGCATATTGAGAGAGTGAGAGTGTTAAAGCGGACAACACGAAGCAAGATTTAAATTGAATGCACATAGTCGCAGACCTTAATGAGATCGGTAATTATTATCATTCGCTTTATAATTTAAGTTTTGGTATTCATCAACATAAAAATGGCAAATAGAATACATCTTTGATTTTGATCAAGGTAAAATTGTGATCTCATGCACAATGGATGCTTAAATAAACAAAAAAGGCATAAAAAGAAGGGTTTTTAAGCAAATAAAGAAAAGGAGACGAGAAAGAGTAAAGCTTCAATCACTTAGTTAGTATTAATGTGTTATTTTAAACACCATAAATATAGACCATTTAATACCGAAGATAACAAAGAGAGTGTTGTTATGCCTATATGGGTTGATGCTGATGCATGTCCAAAAGTAATCAAAGAAGTGTTATATCGTGCAGCAGATAGAGAAAAAGTGATTATTACGTTTGTTGCTAATCAACGATTAATTGTACCTGCATCGCCTTTCTTACGTACATTACAAGTTTCGGCTGGGTTTGATGTTGCTGATAACGAAATTGTTCGCCGCACCAATAAAGATGATTTGGTTATTACCGCTGATATTCCATTAGCTGCCGAAGTCATAGAAAAGGGCGCAGTAGCACTGAATCCAAGAGGTGAACGTTATACTGAAGCAACTATTCGTGAACGTTTAAATATACGTGATTTTATGGATACGATGAGAGCAAGCGGTATTCAAACTGGAGGACCCGCAAGTTTAAGTCAGCGTGACCGCCAACTTTTTGCGAATGAATTAGATAAGTGGCTTTTACAACAAAAAAAGCGCGCTTAATTTAAGTCAGTAAACAAATGCGATAATAACTTCAATTAATTATTTATTCGGTGATCTCATTCACTTTCAATTGATATCAAAAACCAATGAATTTATTTATAATCTTAAGGAAATTTTCCCATCAAGACGAGAGGTAATGATGTCATTTTCTAAATCTATGCTTGCTTTAGCTGTAATGGCTGTCTCCTTTTCTAGTTACGCGGCAAAACAGGCTGATTTGATGATAGTTGACGGCACTGTTCTGACTATGGATCAGCAAAATAAAATCATTGAACAGGGTACTGTTGTCGTAAAAGAAAATAAAATTATTGCCGTTGGTGGCCCTGAGCTTTCTAAAGAGTATCAAGCTAATAAAGTATTAGATGTTGATGGTGATATTGTGATGCCGGGTTTAATTAATACCCATACTCATGGTTCGATGACGGTATTTCGTTCATTAGCCGATGATGTGCCAGACAGACTTCACCGTTATATTTTCCCACTTGAAAGCAAAATGGTTTCTCGCGAAATGGTCAGAGTAGGTGCTGATCTTGCAAATATAGAAATGGTAAAAGGTGGCGTAACAACTTACGTTGATATGTATTATTTCGAAGATGAAGTAGCCAAGACTGTTGATAAAATGGGTAATCGTGCAGTATTAGGAGAGTCTGTTATTAATTTCCCTGTTGCCGATGCAAAAACACCAGAAGAGGGTATCCAATACGCAGTAAACTTTATTAAAGAATATAAAGATCACCCTCGTATTATCCCAGCATTTGCACCACATGCTCCTTACACAAATACCACAGAAAACCTTCAGAAAATTGCTAAGTTATCAATAGAACTTGATGTTCCTGTTATGATCCATTTAGCTGAAACTGATCGTGAACAAGAAGAAATCGCTAAACGTACTGGCGGTAAAAGCCCAGTTCAATATATGGCAGATATCGGAGCGTTAAATAATAAAGTTATCGCGGCTCACGCAATTATGGTCGATGATAACGATATTGATTTACTGAAAAAATATGATGTTGGTGTCGCTCATAATATTAGTGCAAATACTAAATCAGCGAAAGGTGTGGCGCCTGTCGTCGCGATGCTAGAAAAAGGTGTTCGTGTAGGTTTAGGGACTGATGGCCCAATGTCAAGTAACACACTAACGACGATGAATGAGCTAAATCTTGTGGGTAAAATCCATAAGTTAGAGAATAAAGATCGTGCTGCTATGCCACCATTAACCGTTGTAGAGCTGGCAACAATGGGGTCGGCGAAAGTATTACATATGGAAGATAAATTGGGATCTTTAGAATCAGGTAAACTTGCTGATATTATCGTTGTTGATACTAAATCACCTAACATGGTGCCAATGTATAGCCCTTATGCAGCATTAGTTTATGGTGCAAATGGAAGTAATGTTCGTCATACCATTGTTGATGGAAAAATCTTAATGGAAGATCGCCAATTATTAACAGTTGATGAAAAAGCCATTATTAAAGAAGCGCAAGATTTCTCTGATAAAGTGCGTAAAACTGTTATCGACAGCGGTGAAGTTGTTAAATAAAAATCGATAGCAATATTTTTATCCTAGGCAGTTTGTTTTTAAACTGCCTTTTTCATTGTTTATTACTGAAATTTTTCTCTTATTCTTATCTAAACAAGACGATATAAAGCTAATAAAAGCTAAATATTTCCCCATCATTAAGATAATCCTTATTATTTAAATATTCATTTAATTAAAAATACTAATATACTGTTTTATCTATTCTTTTCACCTTCACGCTATTAGATCTTTAAGTTTATTCTGTTATCTAATTTATTAGAGATGCAATACTATCTAAATATACTTGTACAACAGTACATCTCTATTTTGCCGTTCTTACTAATACTGCTCATCAACTATGGATAGAATGAAAATGATGATTAAACCCAACAAACTAACACTATCGCTTATTACGTTATCTATTATTAGTTCAACCAGTGCTTTTGCTAATGAAATCAACTCGGTAGATCCCACAAAACCGCTTAATTATGATATAAAACTCAATCAAGCAACTATTTTTCTACGGGGTGCTGAACTCGATAATAACGTAACTCTCAATTTACCTGCTGGGCAGAGTGAAGTTGTTTTATCTAATATTGCAAACAATATTGATCCTAAAAGCTTGTCAATTAGCATTGATAATGACGATGTGATTATTAACACCATTAACGTTAAAAAAATTCCTATTGCACCAATTTATCCTACAGCAATCACTGTATTAATAGATAAACAAAAAGAAATTAATAAACAAATTGAAGTGCTAAACATCAATATTAATGTGGGTGATGAGCAAATTGCATTACTTAAAGATCAATCATTTTTTGGCTATGGCGAAACGCAGTCATTAGAACACTCATCTCAAAAGTTTGATTTTATTAGCCAAAAAATGACATCTATACTTAATCAACAAAAAGCTGCTCAAGAAGAGATAGCTGAACTCACTGAGAAATTAGAAGAATTAAACCGACAATTAGAAATTGATATGCCAATTATTGCAAAAGAGAAAACACAAATTGTTTTATCTTTAGGCACATCAAAAAACCTAACCAGTAAAATGCGTATTTCTTATATAACACCAGATGCGGGATGGTCACCCGCTTATGATATTCGAAGCCAAGGAATGGATAAGCCGATATTACTTACCTACAAGGCGGATGTTATTCAAAATACAGGCCTAAATTGGGATAAAGTCAAACTGGTTTTAACATCAACAAACCCATCACTTAATATTACTGCGCCAACATTATCACCTTGGTATTTATCCCTTTATAATAACACTGCGAAATTCAGAAATTCGAATATGGATATGAAGATGGCAATGCCAGCTCCCGTGTCAGAGGCAATGAATGAAGCACCAAGAGAGCAATTAAGTAAAGGCGTAACTCGTTACGTAACAACCAATAATAATGGTATTAATTTAAGCCATGCTATCGCGTTACCTTACACCTTAAAAAATAGCACAGAGCCTAATACATTAGTGATTAATCAAAAAGAAGTTGTTGCAGATTATCGCTATTTAACAACGCCAAAATTAGTTGAAGAAGTTTATTTACAAGCTGAAGTGAAAGATTGGGAAAATTTAAATTTACTCAATGGTCGTGCGAATATCTATTATATGAATAGCTTTGTTGGCAATAGTTATATTAATACTAACGAATTAACAGAGTTACTTAGCATTCCATTTGGAATAGATAAAAACATTCAAATTAGCCGTATTAACAATGAGAAGATAAGAAAAGAGCCTATCTTTATTGGTACAACGATTGAACAAAAAGAGAGTTATACCATTAAAGTAAGAAACACTTACAATTCTCCTGTAAAAGTAACTATTTACGATCAGCTACCACTGAGTCAGGAAAACAATATCAATGTAGCAGATGCGGTTTATAAAGATGGCGTACTTGATAAAGATACTGGCGAAATTAAATGGAATATCACATTAGGTGCAAAAGAGGAAAAATCATTACCTCTAAATTACACCCTTTCTTATCCTAAAAATAGGCAAATTGTGGGATTATGATTTTTCTCATCTAAATTTAAAAAGTAAAATAGAAGAAATAGACGAAATAGAAGAGGGGGCATTTGCACCTTTTTCTATTTTAAATAGCAGTAAAAATAGCAGTAAAACTTTTAATAAGTATTTTTCTGCATAAACTGATTAACACTATTTTTGATAGTTTCTCTTAACCACAGCACTTTAGAATTATACGCATGGCGTTTATGCCATAGTAAAATAAATGAAATATCAAGTTGTTCAGAAACACTATGTGGTAGAGGGATAGGCAATGTTACTAAATTAGGTAAAACTCGTGAGGTATAATGGACACAATATCCAGGCAAACAAGTAATGAGTTCATGATTAGGTTGAGAAATCGTAAATAAAGTTTGCTCAAATGACGTGTAAGTTATCGCGATATTACGTAAACGCCCATGCTCTGCCAATATATCATCTAGTGCCCAATGAGCACGTTTATCATATTCTGTTGAAATGTGAGAATAGTGCAAAAATGTCTCTAAATTCCAAGGTTCCTTTAATAAAGGATGATCTTTTCGAACATAAACCAATGGTGTATCACGAAAAAGCTCTTCACAATCGATGACTTCAGGTAATAAATGTAACGCCTCTTTAGAACCTGAATAATATTCACGACCTAAAAAAGCAATATCAGCATCACCATCGATAATGCTTGATAACGAGTTATATTCCCAATTTCGTATTTGCACCATTGATTGAGGATAATAATTCAATATTTCCAAAGGAAATTGATTGAGTAGTACCTGATGTAAAGGAGATTCTAATATTAAACTGAAATGAACACCTTTAGGCGTTTCGCTATTTTGCTTGCTCGCGATATGGTTACCAATATTAATAAAATCAGAAAGAGACTCTTCAATACTTAATGTCAAAGGTGTTGGAATTAATCCTTGAGGGCTACGAACGAAAAGGGGATCATCAAACCAAATCCGTAATTTAGCCAATGCTTTACTGACTGCTGAAGGCGAAATAGACAACCATTTTGCAGTTAATGTAACACTGCGCTCTTGTAAAAGAATTTGAAAAATAACTAATAAATTCAAGTCTATTCGATGTAATGGCTTATGCATCACAATTCACCTTTTGTTGTTGTCCAGAAGAACGAAAGAGATGCAAAAAGGTAAAACCAATAAGGCAACTAGCAGACAATATAACCATCAGCATATTAAGTGCAGATATTCCCAACCATCCCATAGTCCAGATATAGAGAGATGCAAAACTCAATTGCGAAATCCCTAAAATCGAACTGGCAAGCCCTGTACGCTGACTAAATGGAGAGAGCGCTTGGCTCATTATAATACCAAATAACAACGCAAACCCCGGACCACATAATGAAAATGAAGCAAAGAACCAACGAGGATCACTGTTTTTTCCAATAAAAAGAAAAATAACTGCACCTAAAAAGCTCGATAAGCCAGTATATAAAATGGTTTCATAACGAAGTTTTGTTAAAATTTTAGGCATCATAAACGACGTTGCCATACTGACCATTGAAAGCAATGTAATTGCTGTTGAATACTGCCCAGTAGTGTAATGCATTTGTTGCATAATCACGATTGGAGAGATATTAACATAAGTCAGGATCACGCTCATTCCCAAGCATGAAATAAGCAAACGACTTAAAAAGAAACTATTTAAGAAAGACTCACCAGTGATTGTGTTATTTTTATTTTTAGTCCACTGTTTTGGTTTAGTTTCTTTTATTCCAAAGAAACAATAAATAAAAATTAATAGCGCATAGATTGCCATAGCATAAAACATCACTGGCCATTTAAATTTTAATAAGATCAGAAAACCTAAAACAGGCGCTAATACTGGAATAATACAAGTAATACCATTTATCATAGAAAGGACTTTAGCGCGTTGTTTTTCAGCTAATGTATCTCGTAATATCGCAAAGGTAACAACGTAACAAAACCCAGCCCCAATACCTTGGAAAAAACGTGCAATCAAAAAATTATTTTCCGTTACAGAAATTCCCGCATTAAATGATGCCAATAAGAAAATAGCTGTTCCAAGCAATACAATGGGCTTACGCCCTAAATTATCACTACACCATCCTGCAACTAACATGGATGAAACCATGCCCATTAAATAAATTGAAAAAGCTTGATGTAATGTCGCTTCTGATGCGTCTAAATCATTCGCTATTGCCGTTAAACCTGTTAAATGTAAATCCACACCAAGAGGGTAAATCAGCACTAAACAAAAGCTAAAAAGGATATATTTTGTCATCCAGCCACCTCAATTATTCTGATGAAGAGGCATTCTAGTCGTCAAAGAAACTGAAACCTAATGACAAAAAAGCAATCTCTAATTTCCATTTTGGAAATAATATATTTATCTCATTATCAAAGTTTAGGATCATTACAGCATTAAAGCCCCGTAACATAAATTTACGGGGCTTTTCTTTGGTATACGCATTTAATACAAGAAATCTTAGCTATCTACTAATTTTTAAACCACTGCATGACTTCTTCATAACTTCCTTGGTAAATAATTTTATCTTCCTTTTTACTTAATTGATAACGATACATAGGATCGTAATACTCTTTAAGTAAAGGGGTTAACCAAGAAAAATGCGCTTCTGTATTACCACTCATTTTTTGTGTTTCTAATGCTTTATCAAGTAATTGAGTTAATTCAGAGGCTCTTTGAGAGCCTAATCGACGACGTATTGCAAATAGCCCATGATGTAAATAATCACTATAAGCTTGCCAGCCTTCATTTTCGCCATAAACATCTAAAAAATCGTGTGTCATACGATCAAAATATTCTGCTTTCAAACGTTCTATGCGTCGTTCAAAGGGATCATCAACAACAACTATTGAAGCCTCAACCATTTTTGCTCGTAAACATTCAGGTAATCCATTGGCGCCAATAGCACGACCTTCATCCTCAAGTACCCATCGTGTATATTTCGGTGCTTTCTGCAACATTTCAACACCAAGATGGTTTTCAAATGTGGCTTGAGGAAATTGTTCTTCTACAGTGCGGCCAAAAGATGAACCTCGATGGTGTGCAATACCTTCAAGGTCAATACCCTCAGGTAATGAACGCACTAAAGTCGTTTTTCCATTACCGGTACATCCACCAATTAAGATAATAGGCCGTTGAACCAATTCATTGGTCATTTCAATAACAGTCTGTCTTAACGCCTTATATCCACCTTCAATTAATGGATAATCTATACCTATTTCTTTAAGCCATTGCTGAACTATATGAGAACGCATTCCTCCTCGAGCACAGCAAATATAACCATTGGGAAATTGCTCACAAGCTTCACGCCAAGCTGCAATACGGTTGTCACGAATTTCACCACTCACCAATTGATGCCCTAAATCAACCGCTTTTTGTGAACCTTGCTGTTTATAACAAGTCCCCACAGCAGCGCGTTCCTCATCATTCATTAAAGGCAAATTGATAGCATTAGGGATCGAACCTTGATTAAATTCAATAGGCGCACGCACATCAATAATAGGTGTGTTATTAGCAAGAATATGTCGAATATTTTGAGCAGAAAACGCTGATTCCATAATAAAAATTGTTATATCTAGTCTGGCTGAAAGATTGACTACTATACTCTTAAGAGCATGTGATGACACGCTTTGATCGTATGTTTTTATTAAATTATAAAGTGTTATTTCTGACAGAATAATTTTTTCTAGAAATATGCATGGCGACAATGTATTTTTTACCTCTCTTATTCATCACAAGAAGAGCTTCAACAATTTATCTTATGGGCAGAGAACTATATTGATACCCAATCTCAATATTTTAAAACGTTATTTATACCCATTTGGAATGGGCTAATAACCGTAATAAATACGCCACATGACTATAATTATGATGATAAAGCATCACATCTTATTTTTTATGGTTGGTCTAAAAAACATTGGATGATGAAGGCTATTTTAAAAGCTAATGGTGAAGAAATTCTTGAATAAAACCCAATAAAGCAGGGTGTTATTTATTTAAAATGAACCGTTAAAAGTAGATACTGTTACGAGGTTTATGTGATATTTGAGATTGTTAGAACGCTTTTACATTACAGTTTGCACTTTTTAGCTCCTATTTTATTAGGCTATCTTTTCTGGCGTAAGAATTGGAAGATAGCCTCACTTCTTATGATAGGAACAATGGCTATTGATATTGACCATTTGTTAGCAACACCTATTTTTGATCCCAACCGTTGTAGCGTGGGTTTTCACCCATTACATACCAGTTGGGCTGCTTTAATTTACTTAGGCATATGGTTTTTACCCTCATGGAAATTAAAAGCCATTGCGGTAGGGTGTTTATTTCATTTATTTACCGACTCGGTTGACTGTTATTTAGGTGGATTAAAACCCAATTTAACAATAACGATGAGTTGTGATAAAAATTACTTTATATCTGTTCTAAATAGCAACTCTATTCTCTAAGCCTCTAATATGCTGAATGATTTCACTTATTTTCTCTCTTTCAAGCCACATAATATGATGGCAATTACAAAAAGCTTGATGTAGAGTGCTCAGTCTTTTTTAATGAAGTCTATTGGGGAGGCTAAATGTTTATTGGCTTTGACTACGGAACATCGAATTGTTCTGTTGCAATGATGAAAGAGGGAAAACCCACTCTTTTGCCTTTAGAAGGTAATGATGTGTATATTCCATCAACCCTTTGTGCGCCAACCCGTGAATCCGTTTCTGAGCACTTATTTCGCCATTTAAATATTAAACCGTCCAGTGAAGTTGGCGAACAATTACTAAGAAAATCGATCGCGTTTAATCGAGAAGAAGATATTGAATTAGTTCCTGAAGATATTCTTTTCGGACAATCTGCATTAAGTTTATACCTACGTGATCCTCGTGATGTCTATTACGTTAAATCACCTAAATCCTTTTTAGGTGCTTCAGGCCTACATGAGATACAAATTAGCTTCTTTGAAGATTTAGTTTGCGCCATGATGGCAAATATTAAGCACCAAGCAGAAAAAAGCACACAAGAAGCGATCACAGATACCGTTATTGGCAAACCTATTAACTTTAATGGGTTAGGTGGCGATGCTTCAAATAGGCAAGCTGAAAGCATTCTTATCCGTGCAGCTAAAAGAGCTGGCTTTAAGAATATTATGTTTGAATTTGAACCTGTTGCTGCCGGACTTGAATATGAGTCGACGTTAACTAAAGACCAAACTGTATTAGTCGTTGATATTGGTGGTGGTACAACTGACTGCTCATTAATTCAAATGGGGCCAAGTTATCAAGGTAAAACCGACCGTTCAAACACATTACTTGCGCATAGTGGACAACGTGTTGGTGGTAATGATCTTGATATTTACCTTGCTTTTAAACAAATTATGCCATTATTTGGTATGACAGGGTTAACGTCTTCAGGTATTAAATTACCTCTGAAACAGTTCTGGGATCCTATTGCGATTAATAATGTAGAAGCTCAAAAAGATTTTTATTCTCGTCAAAACCTTGCTGTATTAAATCAGTTAAGACGGGACGCAAAAGAGCCTGAAAAAATAACACGCCTTATTGAAGTCTATAATGAAACATTGGGTTACAGCATTGTTCGACGTGCTGAAGAAGCCAAAATTGCCTTATCAGATTCTCCTGAATATATTGCTAATATCGCGTTATTAAGTGAAACCTTAGAATTAACGATTGAACGTGATCAAATGGTTGAATCTATTGAATCACCAAAAAGTAAAATGATTGAATTGGTTAATGATGCGGTAAAACAAGGGGGAATAAAACCGGACGCTATCTTTATGACTGGAGGTTCGGCTCGTTCGCCTATTTTATGCCAAGCAATAGAACAACAGTTACCCAATGTTCCTATTGTTAAAGGTAATGATTTTGGCTCTGTCACCGCAGGATTAGCACGTTGGGGCGAGGTTTGCTTTAAATAATTAATATCAAATAATCGGTTTTAAATAACTGACTTTTTCAATATATTAAAGCGCTTTACATTCAATCTTTGTATTGATTAGATGTAAGGCGTTTTTCTTTTTTCTTTATAAAACACGATAAAAACACAACATTCGACAGGAGAACACATGTACCGCTTCCAAAATGATTATAATGAAATTGCACATCCTGCGGTCATGAAAGCAATCACTGATACAATAGGGCAACGCTATGATGGATATGGTATGGATAAGCTTTGTCATCAAGCTGCTCAATCAATAAAACAGCGTATTCAACAACCTGGTGCAGATATTCACTTTTTTAATGGTGGCACCATTACTAATTTAACCGCTATCTCTCATTTTTTACGTCCACACCAAGCTGTTATTTCTGTTAGTACTGGGCATATCGCTACACATGAAACAGGTGCTATTGAAGCAACGGGGCACAAAGTTATCACCACTTTTTCGGCAGATGGTAAATTAACGCCCGCATTGTTAAAACCTATTCTCGCTGAACATAACGATGAACACTGGGTTCAACCTAAGCTTGTTTATATTACGAATGCCACCGAAATTGGTACGGTTTATCGCAAAGCGGAGTTGCAAGCACTGCGTGATTTCTGTAACGAGCATAACTTATGGTTATATCTTGATGGTGCTCGTTTGGCAGCAGGATTAATGTCTGCACAAAGCGATCTGACTATCGAAGATATCGCTAGCTTAACCGATGCTTTTTATATTGGTGGCACTAAAATTGGTGCAATGTCAGCTGAAACGCTAGTGATTTGTCACCCAGCACTAAAATCTGATTTTCGTTTTAGCTTAAAACAAAAGGGTGGATTACAAGCGAAAGGCTGGTTATTAGGCGCGCAATTTGAAGCTTTATTTAAAGAGGATCTCTATTTCAAATTAGGTAAACACCTTAATGAAATGGCATCACAATTAACTGAGTTCTTTACTGCACAAGGTTTTGAATTTTTAGCGCCACCAGAATCCAACCAAATTTTTGTTATTTTGCCAAACACGATTGCAGAAAAATTAACACAGCAGTTTGTTTTTCATCGTGTTTTACTTGAAGACCCTAATTTGAGTTGTTTACGTCTTTGTACTTCTTGGGCAACAACACAACAAGATATTGATGAATTCAAAGTGACCTTTTTGAAATTAATTTAATTATTTAAGTTATTGGTTATTAAACTTCATCCATTACGCGCTTTTTTAAGGCGTAATGGATCTTCAATAAAATAGCGATCTAAATTTAAGAATATAGTGATGATGCAATAACGGGATAATGCTATATTAAAGACTCCTCACTCAACATAAGTAGGGTAATAGAATGAAGAAACTGACACTCCAAGAAATGACAGATGCCCAACAAATGCGAGTAAGAACCCGAATAGGTCAAGAGAGAAAGAAATTAGGGCGTGAATTAACGAATGCTGAAATGAACAAAGTCAAAGACTCCATTATTACCGAAATCTCCCTCGAAGTTGAAAAAGCCACCAAAAAAGCACAAGCCCTCAAGAAAAAACAAAAACTAGCCCCGAGTGATGAAACCTACAGTTGGTCAGCCAAAAACCACAGTCGGGGATATCGTTAATTTTTTGCCTTGCTAGTAAATTCGATTACTAGCAAGGAGTTACCTTAAAGGTTTTACTTTCAATTAATTGCTCTAAATACCCTGATATTGACGCAATATTGTTATATTTCCATCGTCTCTATTAATGAATATAACTTTTTAAATGCATGATATTTTTTATCGTATATTTTATGTTTTTCTAAATTTGGTGTATGACGTTTTTTAAGCTTAGGTTGAGAAAGAATAACTTGTGATGAATGTGCTGGATTTACCGCTAATTGAGCCAATCTTGCTGCACCAAGAGCAGGGCCAACATCACCGCCTTGGCGATAATCAAGTGTTTTTCCTGTAATATCAGCAAGCAGTTGCCGCCAATATCCACTTCTGGCTCCACCACCAATTAATGTAATATTATCAGCTGATTGACCTGCATTTTCAGCAACTTCAATACCTTGCCGTAACGCAAAACTCACTCCTTCTAGAACCGCTTGGCATAAATCAGCTCGTTGATGCTCATGGGTTAATCCCCAAAAGATACCTTTCGCATTAGGGTTGTTATAAGGTGTCCGTTCACCTGAAAGATAAGGTAAAAAAAGTAGAGGGCTATCAGCAAAAGTAGCGTGTTCAATTTCTTCAAACATCGCACTCACACTCTCAATACCTGTTAGTTGACACACCCAATCAAGACATGATGCAGCACTCAGCATCACCGACATTAAATGCCAAGTATTAGGTAATGCATGACAAAAACTGTGTACGGCATTATCACTATTTTGGAGAAACTGTTCACTCACCACAAAATAAACACCCGACGTACCTAAAGAAAGCATTGCCTGACCTGGTTGATAAACACCCACGCCAATTGCACCTGCTGCATTATCGCCGCCACCAGCAATAATAGGTACTTGTTTCATCTGCCATTTTTTAGCGATATCAGCCAATAGATAGCCCGTTATTTGATTACCTTCAAACAACGTGGGCATTTGACGACGCGTTAATCCTGTTGCCTTTAAAAGCTCATCACTCCAATCTCGCTTTTGCATATCTAACCAAAGCGTACCAGCTGAATCTGACATATCACTGGCGAAATTACCGCTCATCTTCCAACGTAAAAAATCTTTAGGTAATAAAACATGTGCAATGCGTTGAAAGATTTCAGGTTCATATTCAGCAACCCATTGTAGTTTTGGCGCAGTAAAGCCGGGCATAACTAAGTTACCCGTAATTTTTTTAAACTGAGGATATTGCGCCTCAAGCATTTGGCACTGTTTAAAACTGCGTCCATCATTCCATAATATTGCAGGACGTAAAACCGCTTGCTGATCATCAAGCAAAACGGCGCCATGCATCTGTCCGCTTAATCCAATCGCCTCAATTTGATCCATTGGAAAATGACATCCAAGCTGAAGAATGGCTTCTTCTGTTGCTTGCCACCATTGTAGTGGATCTTGTTCTGACCATTGAGGGTGAGGGCGTGAAATTGTTAAAGGAACTGAATGGCTAGTGACAACGTCACCTTGTTCATTCATTATAATCGCTTTAACGCTTGATGTGCCTAAATCTAGCCCTAAATACATGAAGTTACCTCATGACCTGTATCTAATTAATAAACACAGCGGAAAACCCGCTGTGTTATTACATTGATGCTATTAACCAAAAATATAGCGATTCACTAAGCTTTCGAGCATTTCTTGGCGTCCACTTTGTAACTGTGGTGCTAAGGTATTGCTTTGTGCATATTTCGCCACATCTTCAAGGCTTAATTGACCTTGTAAGATATTTTGACCAAATTCAGCACTCCAACCTGAATAGCGCTGTGCAGTGAATTTATCAAGTCCACCATCTTGGATCATTCTTGCCGCAATGCGTAACGCCATTGCCATCGTGTCCATTCCTGAAATATGCCCATAGAAAAGGTCATATTTATCATTACTTTGACGACGAACTTTAGCATCAAAGTTTAAACCACCCGTTGTGAAGCCACCTGATTTAAGAATTTCATACATCACGAGTGCATTTTCTTCTACGCTATTTGGGAATTGGTCTGTATCCCAACCTAATTGTGGATCGCCACGGTTAGCATCAACTGAGCCTAAAATCCCTAGCGCAATGGCAGTGGCAATTTCATGGTGGAAGCTATGTCCCGCCAATGTAGCGTGGTTTGCTTCAATATTTACTTTGACTTCTTTTTCAAGGCCAAACTGTTTTAAGAAACCATAAACAGTCGCAGTATCGTAATCATACTGATGTTTTGTCGGCTCTTGTGGTTTGGGTTCAATCAATAATGTGCCTTGGAAACCAATTTTATGTTTGTGTTCAACGACCATCTGCATAAAACGGCCAATTTGCTCTCTTTCTTGGCGTAAATCCGTGTTTAATAGCGTTTCGTAGCCTTCGCGTCCGCCCCATAATACATAGTTTTCGCCACCCAGTGTTTTTGTCGCTTTCATCGCTTCACAGACTTGTGTCGCTGCCCATGCAAAAACGTCAGGATCTGGGTTAGTTGCCGCACCTGCACCATAACGAGGATTAGTGAAGCAGTTTGCCGTTCCCCATAATAACTTAACGTTGGTTTCTTCTTGTTTTCTCGCTAATACATCGGTGATTGCCGCCATATTAGAGATATATTCATTGATATTATTACCTTCAGAAATAACATCGACGTCATGAAAACAGTAGAAAGGAACATTGAGTTTATGAAAGAATTCAAAGGCAACATCAGCTTTGCGTTTTGCTTGCTCTAAGGCTTCACCCGGTGTTTGCCACGGTCTATCAAAAGTACCGATACCGAACATATCAGAACCATTCCAGCAGAAGTTATGCCAATAACAAGCCGCAAATCTTAGGTGATCTTCCATTCGCTTACCTAAAATAATCTCATCAGGATTATAGTAACGAAACGCTAATGGGTTATCGCTTGTTGTGCCTTCATATTGAATTTGTTCAATTTTATCAAAGTAAGACATGGAACCGTCCTTATTTAGTATCAAGTTGTAATTCTGAATGTGATTCAAGCTCAGCAGTCATTTCTTCCTGCTCTTCTGGTGTTAATTTGGTAATGCCAAAGCCCGTGAAACCCCACAGCATGGCAAAGAAGATGCCACTCCAGCACAATACGGCCCAAGGTAAGTAACTTAAGGTTGCAACACCTAACGTACCTGCCATATAAGCCCCTGCGGCTGTCCACGGTAAAATAGGTTCAAAGATAGTGGCGGAGTCTTCGACAGTACGAGCGAGGTTTTTAGGGTGTAATCCTCGTTCGATATAGGCACCGCGTAACATTTCGATAGGAATAAGGATTGAGATTTGTCCATTACAGGTCACGCCAATCATGGTTAGCCCACAAGCAATTGTGGCTAAGATCATTGAACCTGTTGAGTGAACCATTTTTAACAATGCATGGACAATCACTTCTAATGCGCCACTTAACGATAAAGTACCGGCAAAAGAGAGGGCGCAGAAACAGATAAGCAAGGTGCTCATCATTGAGTTCATGCCACCACGATTTAATAAATTACCTAATAATTCAGGGACTTCTTTACCTTGGATCATCGAGACATTAAAGCCATCAACGGCACTTTTTACGATGTCATGTAAACCAAAACCTTGAATAAGATAAGCGTTAAACATCGCAATAGCGGCAGAAGCTAACATCACTGGGATAGTCGGTTTTTTCGTTACTGAACCATATAAAATCACTAAGACTGGAATGAGAAGGATTAGATTGAAGTTATAAACATTCTCAAGACCATTTGTAATTAATGTCACTTTTTCTGGCACACCTTGACCAGCTAAATCACCATTCATGCCATAAACAGTCATCACAATCGCCGTTAAAATCAGAGAAGGCAGTGTGGTGTAAAGTAAGTGCCAGATATGCTGATAAAGGTCGATTCTAGCTGCCATAGCTGCAAGGTTAGTATCACCTGATAATGGTGAAAGTTTGTCACCAAAATAGGCGCCGGCAACTACCGCACCTGCGGTTGCGGCAAGGTTAGCATCCATACCTACAGCTACGCCCATAAAAGCAACGCCGATGGTTCCCGCAGAGCCCCATGAAGTTCCCGTACAGACTGATACTAATGATGTGACCAATAATGCCGTAACGTACAGCATTTCTGGGCTGATCATTTTTAATCCGTAATAGATCATCAGTGGAATGGTGCCACCAATCATCCATGTGCCTATTAATAAGCCCACACTGATTAAAATCAGCAATGCTGGCATGGTTTTAGCAATTTTTTGTGAGATTGCCGTTAAGATCTCGTCATAGCGATATCCTAATCGTTTTACTAATAGCGCAGCTACAACGGTAGATAGCACCATTAAAGGCTCTGGTGGTAAATCAAAAGCGGCGTAGCCTCCGCCTAATAGCACCACCATGGTGAATATAGGAAAGAGTGATTCGAGTAATGTAGGTGTTCTCGGGCTGTTTATCGTTTGCGTTTTCATTGTAATTTATTCCGAACTGGCATGAGATAAGGTACGAATAAGCCGAGTGAAAACGGTTTCTAATATTGAACGAGGTGTCGCGATATTAATGCGGAAAAAACCATCCCCAACCGCACCAAAACCACGCCCCCAACTCATTTCCACTTCAGCTAATGAAACAAACCAATGTTTTAGTTGTTCTTCAGATAACTGCATCTTTTGGTAGTTGATCCATAGCATGTAGGTGCCATGACTTTGTGTGATAACCCAATTAGGAAAGTAACGTTCACATTGTTCTTTTACCCAACGACGGTTATCAGCAAGGTACATTTTTAATTCACCAACCCACTGTTGGCCTTGTAAGGTATAGGCTTGTAAAAAAGCGGGCACTGAAAAATAGCCAGGATTATGAATACCCGCAGCAATTAAGCATTGCTTGAATTTTTCACGATATTCAGGATTGGCAATAACAATATTGGCAATTTCAAGGCCAGCTAAATTGAATGTTTTAGCGGGAGAAGTACAAATAAAGGAGTGTTGTTCTACATATGTATTTACTGATGAAATAGGGTGATAAGTTGCGTCATCAAAAATAAAATCTGCATGCACATCGTCAGAAATAATAAAAACCTGATATTTTTGCGCAAGTTCCGCTATTTTTAATAAGTCACTTTTTTGCCATACCGTTCCTGTTGGGTTATGTGGCGATAGCAAAATAAAGCAGACAGACTGTTTAAACTTACTTTCCAAGTCATCAAAATCAATTTCATAATAGCCGTCACGATAAATCAACGGACTTTCTAATAGTTCACGTTGATTGACACAAACGGCATTGCTAATAGGATGATAAGCGGGTGACAGCGTTGTGACTTTATCGCCAATTTGTGTGAAGTTTTGAATATAAAGCGAAACCGCTTGAATAATACGAGGACAAAACACAATCGTCTCAGGGGCAACAACCCACTGATATTGCGTTTTAAACCAATTGGCAGCAACATTATTCCAATCATGGCTCAGGTCGGTATAGCCATAAATGCCTTTAAGATTAAATTGAGTGAGTTCATTAATAATAAAATCAGGCGCAGGAATATCCATATCTGCAACAGATAACGGGATAACATTGGTGTTACTATTACACCATTTTGCACTATAGGTATTTTGCCTAGAAATTAATTTATTAAAGTTATTCTGATACATGAGAAATCTCCTCGGCAATCGGGTTTAAAAACAAAATACTCGTTGTTATTAACATTGGTTATTCCTATTTTTTACTTTGCTATTACGAAATTTGGCTTGTGTGATAGTAGTCACATAGCGATGAAAGCAAGTTCTAGCAAAATTAAAGCTGTGGTTTAATGCCTGGCTGGGTAATTAGGTAGAGTAAAATGAAAAAAGATAAATACTTTCGTATTGTGCTGTTATTCAACGCTAATAAAGTGTATGACCGACAAGTGGTTGAGGGTGTTGGAGAATATCTTCAAGCATCACAGTGTCATTGGGATGTATTTATTGAAGAGGATTTTCGTACTCGGCTTGATAATATAAACCGTTGGGTTTGTGATGGTATTATTGCTGATTTTGATGATCCCATTATTACAAAACATTTAAGCCAATTACCATTAGCGGTTATTGGTGTGGGTGGTTCTTATCATCAAGAAGAAAATTATCCATCTGTACCTTATATCGCCACAGATAATTATGAATTAGTCCAGCAAGCCTTTTTACATTTAAAGCAAAAAGGGCTTAAACACTTTGCTTTTTATGGTTTACCAGCCAAAGATCACCCTCATTGGTCTAATGAACGAGAGCATGCATTTCGTCAATTAGTCACCAGTGAAAAATATCCGGGCATTGTTTATAACGGCATGGATATTACCCAAGAAAATTGGCAACATGCGCAAAACCGTTTATCCGATTGGATACAAACATTACCCCCACAAACAGGGATTATTGCAGTCACCGATGCAAGAGCGCGTCATTTACTGCAAGTCTGCGATAATTTAAATATTAATGTGCCTGAAGAAATAAGCATTATCGGTATTGATGACGAAGATATGACTCGTTATTTATCGCGCATTGCACTTTCATCTGTTGTACAAGGCTCACGGCAAATGGGATATTTAGCAGCAAAGCTTTTACATCAAACATTAGAAGGGCACTCAACAGATAAACAGCAAAGAATATTAGTCCCCCCTGTTAAAATTGTTGAGCGTCGTTCAACAGATTTCCATTCATTTAACGATCCTACCGTTGTACAGGCTATGCATTATATTTATTACAATGCTTGCAAGGGGATAAAAACGGAGCAAGTTTTAGATGCGGTTAATATGTCGCGTTCTAATTTAGAACAACGCTTTAAAAAGGAAATTGGCAAGACAATTCACACGGTTATTTATGAAGAAAAGCTCAAACGGGCTCAAAATTTATTAGCCACCACAACACTTGCGATACAAGAAATATCTGTGATGTGTGGCTATCCATCACTGCAATATTTTTACTCTATCTTTAAAAAAGAATTTGGTATGACGCCAAAAGAGTTTAGGGATGAGTGAGATAATCATGGCAAAAGGGAAATAAAAACACCTATCTCTTCCTACTATTCGCCCACGGATCACAGTCTAGGTGATCGATAACTTCAATCACATCATCAATATCTGCTTCAAGAGAATCAAGATATAGCGCTTCCACTTCTGCTCGTGCCCAAGGTGTTCTGCGCAAAAATTTTAAACTCGATTTCACGCTAGGATCACTTCTAAAGCAGTTAATTTTGATGAGTTGCCCTAATTTAGCCCAACCATATTTTGCTACTAGTGCATTTACTTGCATTTCAAGAGTGATGCCATGTAGCGGATCTTTAGAAATATGTCCTGTCATGATTTTCTCAAATACGTTTTAGTTATTTCAAAGGTAAGAAGCGGTGCAGAGTACAAGAAAGCGGAGAGAGTGGCAATAAACTAGGCTGAATAAAATAAAGGTGATGCATTGTTATCCAGATCCAGCATAACGTGTTGATTACAACACACCCATTAAATCCTTAACCATAATGACTAATACCATTTCTATTTATTATTAATTGGAATTTAACCTTAGACTGTCCTGAAGGTTTACCCGTTATTTTAACGCCTAAAGGCACTGCATTTTCAGGAAATAGCACCGTACTTGCATTAAATACATCATCTGATAATGCCAAAGGTGTGGGCGTTGAAACACAGTACAGCGTTAATGGCAGTAATTGGACTACATTAGAATTAAATAAACGTAATACCGTGATTAGTGCTGCAAAAAATGAGGGTGAAGTAACATTGAATTTTAGAGGTTATTACAAACAAATGGAGAAGGACGTTTTTCCTGGAACAGCAAATGCCACGTTAGATCTTGAGATTGTTTATCAATAAAACGTTTATTAAGCCAAGCCATTAAGTTAATTCAGTAAGTTTTAATGGCTTGGCTAATTAATTACTTCTTACGTGAAAAAGCAGAAAAAGAGTGTGTCACTTTTTTAGCGCTAATTATTTTATCTAATTGTTGTTGCAACTGTTTATCATCCATTGTCGCGCGATCATGTTGACGAAGATGCTCAGCCCAAGAAGCCACCATAAAAGTTTCCATATAAGTTTGAGCGTTATTTTCCGTAATCGCATCAGATGAAACAAACAATCCCCATGAATAACCGCCATCTCTTAAACGAACCGTTTTTAGTCGATTCATTAAACTGAGAAATTGCTCACGGTGAATTGCTTCAATTTGATAATTGACGGTAATTAACACAGGGCCTTTATCTGTTGTGATCTCAATAAGTCCATCATCAAGAATAAAGTGTTCTGAATGCTGTAAGTTGATGTTGTCGTGTTCTAATTTGACACGCAAAACACATAACCAAACTAAAATAATCCCAACCATTGCACACAGTAACGCGATCGTCACTGAAGTATGTGAAGCGATTTGTCCCCAAACGAGAGATCCTAACGCCATAGAGCCTGAAAACACAGTTAAATAGAGTGCAAGACCTCTCGCACGAACCCAATTAGGTAATGCTGTTTGTGCGGAGACCATTAATGTGGAAAGGGTGATTATCCAACTAAATCCTGCAAGCATACTGGCGAAAATAGCGAGATATTTTGAAGTTGCACTGGCAAAAATAAATAACACCAAAGCTGTACCTATGGTGCCAAAAGCAATGAGTGTGCTGGTGCTAAATTTTTCACGTAATGTTGATAAGCTAAATGCGCCAACGACAGCACCAATACCAATGCTAGTCGTTAATAAACCGTATAATGTCGCATCACCTTGCAATGAGACACGAGCCACTAGCGGTAACATTGCCCAATAGGCACTTGCAAAAATAAAAAAGCTGGTGGCTCTTATAATCGTTTTTATCAACGCGGGGCTATAACGCGCATAACGTAAACCAGAGATCATTGCTGCCACAACAGATTCAGCAGGGAGTTTCTCTTCTTCTTTTTTCTCACCTTCCCACCACCAGACAGCAAGGATAATGGCGATAAAGCTCAAGGCATTAAGTAAAAATGGAAGATAAAGACCGACTTGAGAAATCAAAATACCTGCAAGTGCGGGGCCTATTGCACGGCTGATATTAATTCCCATACTGTTTAAGGCAATACCTGATTTTAATTCATGAGGCTCGACAATACTTGGCACAATAGCTTGCCATGCAGGGCCTAAAAACGCCGCACCAGAACCCAAAACAAAGGTAATTAATAATAACCAGCCAATACTGATAACATTGAAATAAACCAAAACAGCCAATAGAGTGGCAGCACAGAGCATTAAGATATTGACGAAAATAAGCAGTTTTCGTTTATCGAAAATATCAGCAATGGCTCCAGCTGGAAGTGCTAATAAGAAAACAGGTAATGTCGTCATGGCTTGAATAGCAGCAATCATAACGGGATCAGGGCTTAGGTTTGTCATCAACCAACCAGCACCCACATCATTCATCCAAGTACCAATATTAGAAAATAGCGTTGCCATCCATAATACGAAAAAAATGCGATTACGTAAGGGCGACCATGCAGAGGCGCGTTGCGTTGCCATCGTCTTATCTCTCTTTGTTTGAAATGGCCGGTAAATAAATTACCGACCATCGTTATCATAAAAATTAGAATGCAAAACAAGAACAGCCTAAAGCGCCCCAAAATGTATTATCATCTGAAATAGGAATGGATGATTGGCGAGCGATATCATGTTGATGCCCATGAACATGGCAGGCACCACAGCATTGATGTAACTGATTTAATACCGCTGTTTTTGTCTCTTGTTGTAAATAAGAATAATGACCTGGCACTTTGATCACAGGCGACCAATCTGGTAATACGGGAATAGACGGTGGTGTTAATGATGAAAAATCACCATTTGCATATACAATTTTTCCATCCACTACCGTTAAAAGTGATTCAATTGCTTTGATCTCGTTTTCTGGCACTCGAAAATAATCAGCAGAAAGGGCGATAAAATCGGCAAGTTGACCTGCTTTAATTTGACCTTTTTTACCTTGTTCATTGGAGAACCATGAACTCCCCATCGTCCATAACATAAGCGCTGTATCTCTTTCTAAACGATTATCGCCGTCATACATTTGCAGACCACCCACAGTACGCCCAGAAACTAACCAATAAAGCGCTGTCCACGGATTGTAACTAGCTACACGGGTTGCATCTGTACCTAATCCCACAGGCACTTCTGCATTTAGCATTTTGGCGATAGGCGGTGTTTGTTTCAGTGCTTTTGTACCATAACGTTGTGCAAAATATTCGCCTTGGAATGCCATACGATGTTGAATTGCTAATCCACCGCCAAGCGCTTTAACGCGTTCAATATTTTTCTCACTGATGGTTTCAGCATGATCAAAAAACCAATGTAATCCATCGAAAGGAATGTCTTTATTTACTTTTTCAAAGACATCTAACATACGACTAATAGATTCGTTATAAGTGGCATGTAAACGAAATGGCCAGCGATGTTCGACTAAATGACGGATCACTTTTTCTAATTCAGCTTCCATATTTTCAGGAAGATCAGGTCTTGGCTGTAAGAAGTCCTCAAAATCAGCCGCAGAAAAAACTAACATTTCACCCGCACCGTTATGACGATAAAAATCACTGCCATCACCAGGTGATACCATTGATGTCCATTGTTGGAAATCTTCAAATTCTTGTTTTGGTCTTTGGGTAAATAAATTATAAGCAATACGAATAGTTAATTGATTATTCTTGGCAAGCTCATCAACGACTTGATAATCTTCAGGATAATTTTGAAAACCACCACCCGCATCAATAGCGCTAGTTACACCAAGGCGGTTGAGTTCTCTCATAAATTGACGAGTTGAATTCACTTGATATTCAAGGGGTAATTTAGGGCCTTTTGCTAATGCAGAATAGAGCAACATAGCGTTGGGTTTTGCTATCAACAATCCAGTAGGGTTGCCATGTTCATCACGCTGAATTTCGCCTCCCGGTGGATTGGGTGTCTCTTTGGTATAACCAATCGCACGTAAAGCGGCTTTGTTTAGCAATGCACTGTCATAGAGGTGTAATACAAAAACTGGCGTATCAGGAGAAACCGCATTTATTTCATCTAGCGTTGGCATACGGCGCTCTGCAAATTGAAATTCGCTCCAACCACCAACAACACGCACCCATTGCGGTGACGGTGTCACTTGTGCTTGTGCCTTTAACATCTCAAGAGCAATAGAAAGCGAAGGTACGCCTTCCCACCGTAATTCAAGGTTATAATTTAATCCACCGCGAATAAGGTGAAGATGCGAGTCATTAAGCCCAGGAATAATAATGTGTTTTTTTAGATCAATGATTTTTGTTTCTGCATTTTGAAACTGCATCGCTTCATCATTTGAGCCAATAAAAAGAAATTTACCTTGATAGACGGCTATCGCTTGAGCGATAGGATTTTCTCTATCAAGAGTATGGATCTCACCATTGATAAATATTTCAGTCGCGAAAGTTTTATTCATGATTTTTGATTTCCTATTTAAAAGGAATTAACCCTTTATTAAATAAAAGGTGTGAGCGTACCGCGCTTTATTAGCAATACAGATAACTATTTCTTTTTAAAATGAATTAAAGATATGAAAGTAAGTTTTTTTATGTTTATTCCAGCAGGTTTATTAAATTGTAGCTCAAGTTTATTTCATTACCATTTAAAACATTTGCTTTAAGGGATCAAAAAAAATGAACAAGATAGAGATGAGGTAATTAGTTGATATTTAATTGAATATCTATTATTTAAAACCTATTCATTTGAATTATCAATGTAGGATAAGCATTCACAATTTAATACCGTTATCGATTTGTTCTTTAATGTAATCGCTTTAATACTCACTAAATGTGCTAAAGCGCGGTTTAATTGTCTGGTTGAGATCCCAAGCATTGCCGCTAATGGATCTCTTTTTTCTAATTGAAAAGAGAGTCCTTCTTGCTGAGTTTTAAAAAATAAATATCGGCGTAATTTAAATTCTGAAGAATAGGGGGATTGAGAGTGTTTTAACGATGATTGATAAAGTTTTTGGCTTAATTGTTGGCAAATAAAGGTCAAAAAATTTGCATCTTGTAATGCTTTTTGTCTGACAATAGAAAGTGGTAACGCTAATAAATAAGAAGGTACTAAGGCTTGTACAGTACTAAACACCATTTCATCTTTGGCTGAGAAAAGCTCTAAATCGCCAATAACACAGAAAGCTTGTTCAAAAGAAAAAACCACATGCTCACCATTTATTTCGTAGCGTTCAATCTGTAATTTTCCTTCCACTAAGCAGTATAAATGTGTTGCTTGGCTATTTTGCGTTATTAAGTATTCTCCTTTTTTCACTTCCATTAATCGCATAGAAGATAACAACGCATTAGATAAATAAGTATCGAGTTGATGCATTAAAATAAAAGCGTTACGTTTTTGTTCATCATTAACTATTTTCACTTTTATTTTCCTTTCGTAATGAAGATCCAATTTATTATCGAAAATAGCATACTTTTCAAAAAATGACATATGTCCTTTTTTAGGCTGGTAGAGCTTATTACTATCATGATATTCCTAATATTTAGAGCCTATATTGATGACATTTAATCCTAGTTTATTACCTAAAGTTGAGCTTCATGTGCATTTAGATACCTGTTTAAGCTATTTTTATATTAAACAGCTAGATCCAACAATAAGCATTGACGAGTTTAATCAGCAATTTGTTGCTCATAAACCTTGTTTTGATTTGGGCGATTTTTTAAGTAAAGTCACACCACAAATTGATATTTTGCAGACAAAATCTGCAATTACACTGGCTGTTGACGATCTGTTTTATCAGTTGAAAGCAGACAATGTTATTTACGCTGAGATACGTTTTGCCCCGTTATTACACACAAAACAAGGCTTAACAGATAAAGAAGTCGTTGAAGTTGTTATTTCTGCAATGAATGAAGCATCTCAAAAATATGATATTAAAGCTGGATTAATTTTATGCACACTACGTCATTTTGGTGTATTAGAGAGTCAGGAAACCGCTAAATTGGTTGTGGAATACCTTCATAAAGGCGTGGTTGCCCTTGATTTAGCCGCTGACGAAGCACGTTTCCCTTTAGATAATCATATTGCTGCTTTTGATTATGTTAAAAAAGCAGGAGGTAATTTAATTGCTCATGCAGGGGAAGCGAAAGGCGCTGAAAGCGTTACTGAAACATTGGATAAATTGCAAGTTACTCGAATTGGTCATGGTGTAAGAAGTATTGAAGATAGTGAAGTAATTAACAGGCTTAGATCTCAGAATATATTATTAGAAGTTTGTCCAAGCTTGTAATATTATCTGCAATATATATGAGCAAATAGACCAACACCCAGTTAATCAGCTAAAAAAGCAGGGTGTTAAATTAAATATTAATACCGATGCGCGAACGGTTGCCAATACTTCATTAAATAAAGAGTATCAGTTATTGCATGATGTTTTTGGTTGGAGCGAAAAAGACTTTCAGCAATGTAATATCGATGCTCTTAATGCCAGTTTTATTTCCAATAACGTTCGTGAAAAACTAATGGATAAGCTAAACGGCTTTTACGCAAAATAGCAATTCACGCATCATAATCATAAGAAAGAACACTTTTATTTTTAAGGTGTTCTTTCTATTACAAGGGTGGTTAATAAAACATCAAGGATACAGGGAAGTCACCATCAGCGAAAAAGGCTATAAAATATTTGCTCAGTATTTTAATGTAAAAAGGTAAGGAGAAGGTTTGATACGAAATTGGCCATTATGTGGGGGTATTAATAAGGTTCACAAAGTCTGAGTTTATACATTGAATTCAATTTAACATAATATACATTATGCGAACTTTGGTGTCCAAATACGGATAGGCATTGAAATCTCTGTTTTTGGCTGGTTGATGATGTTGGTTGATTCTTAACTTAACACTTATTTACCAATGCTTTTTCTAAAGCTTGAATATAGTTTTGTTTTTTCTTCAAAGCTACAAACATTCCCCTGACAGTTATTAACTACCATTTGACGCCAAACAAAAATATCACAATGCATTACTTCTATAATTACCAACTTACTCATTGATACAGATGTGGTCACATGGTTAACAAACTGAATCTTAACTGGCCTGAATTTTTAGAAAAATACTGGCAAAAAAAACCTGTTGTACTGAAAAACGCATTTCCTGATTTTGTTGATCCTATCACACCAGATGAACTGGCTGGTCTTGCAATGGAACCAGAAATCGACAGCCGCCTTGTTAGCCTCACTGGCAACAAATGGGAAGCAAGTCACGGTCCGTTTGAAGACTTCAGCGAATTAGGCGAAGAAGGATGGTCACTGCTAGTTCAAGCTGTCAACCATTGGCATATGCCAGCAGCTGAACTGGTGAAACCATTTCGAGTGTTGCCTGAATGGCGTCTTGACGACCTGATGATCTCCTATTCAGTGCCGGGAGGTGGTGTCGGACCACATATTGATAACTATCATGTTTTTATCATTCAAGGGATGGGACGTCGTCGCTGGCGTGTGGGTGATGCCCTGCCAATGCGCCAGTTCTGCCCTCATCCCGCATTACTGCATGTTGATCCGTTTGAGCCAATTATTGATGTGGAAATGGCACCAGGAGATATTTTATATATCCCGCCTGGATTCCCTCACGATGGCTTCACCTTTGAAGATACCATGAATTATTCTGTCGGCTTTCGTGGACCAAATGGCCGTGATTTGCTGAGTAGCTTTGCAGACTATGCACTAGAACAAGATCTGGGTGGGATCAATTATGGCGATCCAAACCTGACAGTACGCGACAATGCAGGAATAATGGAAGCTCATGAAGTTGAACGCCTGCGCGCCATGATGATTGAGATGATCAACAAGCCCGGTGATTTTGAACAGTGGTTAGGCCGTTTTGCAACTACACCGCGTCATGAACTAGATATTGCACCTTCAGAACCACCTTATCAGCCAGAAGAAGTACTGAATGCGTTGAATGACGGTGAAAAACTGATCCGATTAAGCGGACTGCGCGTTCTACGCATCGGAGAAAATTTCTTTGTGAATACAGAAGCTTGGGCCACCAAAGAAACGAAGGGAGCAGATGCATTATGCCAGTTTACAGAAGTTGGAGCAGATCGACTTGGTGAAGCATTGAAGAACCCAGCCTTTGTTGCGGAATTAACCGAATTTATCAATCAAGGATATTGGTACTTCGAAGAATAAGCGATATTTGCTGAATATGATAAAACACCTGCTTGCGGGTGTTTTATTTTGTCATTTCCGCCCTCCTTCTTTCTCAAATCAGATGGTGTTGGCTTCTTAATTGCCATAAGAAAACCTCGTCTTAACGAGGCTTCTATTACTGTAAAATACCGTAAAAATAGTTAATAGACTCTTTTATATCAGCCTATTCCCTTTTTCATCGACAACATTTTGTCCATCTTCTTTTGAAAAGGCACCTTTCTGTGCTTTTGGAAGAATATCCAAAACGACTTCTGAAGGGCGGCATAACCGAGTTCCTAATGGTGTCACAACAATAGGTCTATTGATTAATATTGGATATTGCAGCATATAATCAATAAGTTGCTCATCAGTAGCATCAATATGACCAAGACCTAATTTATCATAAGGTTCAACATTCTTTCGTAATAATGCTCGAACTGAAATATTCATATCAGCAATGATTTTTTCTAAAATCTGTTTAGATGGTGGTGTGTCTAGATAATGGATAATTTCAGGCTCTATTCCACTATTTCGGATCATTTCAAGCGTATTGCGAGAAGTACCACAATTTGGATTATGATAGATTGTAATATTGCTCATAATGTCACCATCAATTTATTAACGTAAGTCTAAGTACTAAAGCAATTAATGTTACTGTCAGCACTGGGATAGTCATAATAATGCCCGTTTTGAAATAATAGCCCCATGTAATGGTCATATTTTTTTGTGATAATACATGTAGCCACAATAAAGTTGCTAAACTTCCTATTGGTGTAATTTTTGGACCGAGATCTGCACCAATGACATTGGCATAAATCATCGCTTCTTTAATTAAACCCGTCGCATTGCTACCTTCAATAGATAAAGCACCTACAAGAACAGTTGGCATATTGTTCATAATTGAAGATAAAAATGCGGTAATAAACCCTGTTCCTAATGTCGCTTCCCATATTCCTTTTTCTGCCAATGTGTTGAGTACTTCTGATAGATAATGAGTCAAACCCTCATTGCGTAATCCATAAACAACAAGGTACATACCAAGGGAGAAAATCACGATTTGCCAAGGTGCTTCTCGTAAAACTTTTCGAGTATTAATCGCCTTTCCTTGTGCCGCGACAAACCACAAAATTACGGCACCAACAGCTGCAATGGCACTAATCGGAATACCCAACGGTTCCAGTATGAAAAAACCAAGCAATAAAAGAAGCAATACCAACCAACCTGCTCTAAATGTTTTCACATCTTTAATCGCTGTCGCAGGCATCGCTAATTTAGAGGTGTCATATTGCTGAGGAATATCTTTGCGGAAAAACCAATGCAACATAATTAATGTCGCGATAATAGCGGCAATATCAACCGGAACCATCACTGAGGCATATTCCGTAAATCCGATATTAAAGAAATCAGCAGAGACGATATTGACTAAATTTGAAACAATTAAAGGCAAACTTGCGGTATCTGCAATAAATCCTGCCGCCATAACAAAAGCCAATGTTGTGCCTTTACTAAATCCAAGAGCGAGCAACATTGCAATCACAATGGGTGTTAAAATAAGTGCAGCGCCATCGTTGGCAAACAGTGCAGCAACGGATGCACCTAGCAGGATAATATAGCTAAATAAAAGACGACCCTTACCACCGCCCCATTTTGCAACATGAAGTGCTGCCCATTCAAAAAAGCCACTTTCATCCAAAATCAGACTGATAATAATAACAGCAACAAATGTGGCAGTTGCATTCCAGACGATATTCCAAACTACAGGAATATCTTGAAGATGAATGACACCTAACAGTAGTGCAACTAGTGCACCCGCGGTTGCACTCCAGCCGATACCTAAACCTTTAGGTTGCCAAATAACAAAAGTGATTGTTAGGACAAATATTAATACTGCAATAAACATAAAAACCTCTTTCAGAAGACTTATCTTCTAGTTTTTCATATCTGTTTTTTCATATATATAAAATTAAAAAATTTTATTCAGAGCAGCAACTAACCGCTCCTTTCTTTTCAATAGTTCTAAGCAAATCTGCTATTTTATTTTTCTCTGTCGCGTAGGTGATTTCAATAATATTTTTCACCCACGGTAATAATGTGGGAGATAAACGATAATGAACCCATTTTCCATGTTTAGAATCAAGCAATATCCCACTTTCCCGCAACATAGCTAAGTGGCGAGAAGTCTTCGGCTGGGATAAGTTTAGGGCTGTATAGATGTCACAAACACACAACTCGCCAGATGCTTTAAGTAGCAACACAATATCTAGCCTTGTTTGATCACTTAATACCTTAAATAATTGCAATGGTTCCATATTTGCTCCTCTCTTTAGATTAGCTAAATTACACTTGCAAAATATATCTGTCAAATCATATGTGTTTTAATGATTACTTTTGCAATCACCTTTCCACACAGGAAGCATACCCTGTTGACTTATATCAAATGAAACAAAGTTAAGCGAATCGATTCACCTTATTGATGAGATACTTCTCTTGACTTAATAACCAATGGGGTGAGAATGCACTAATACTTTAATTTTTCCTTATATGGCTGAAATGGCACTTAAAGACGGCATATAGCTGTATCTGTATCCCCTTACTTCCATTCGCTAAAAAATGCAGCGACGACATATTTCTTCATTATTTTTCAAAGCACATTTTCGATGAGTATATTAATGGCGGAGGAGCCAAAGGCGGCGGTGTATTATATATAATGGTGTTAATTCCATTAGTCATACCGTTAGCAATAGGATATTTTGTCTATCAAATTAAAAAGCATAGAAAACAAAGTTAATGAGTTTTCTTTTCATCGCTGTTAGTGAATAATTGGGAACTTCTTCGCTTTTCAAAACAGGATGATCAACGTTTAGATGCCTTATTTAATAATCATCTCTAATTATCCTAAAAGGTGATTATTATTCGCGATATTTCTTTATGTGTGGATGTATGTAATAAAAAATCATAAGCAAATAATCAATTAATAACTTTGCACTCTTTATATATTAATTTAGCCATCTTACCCATATATGTATTTATCTATTTTTATTTATCGATATAATCTAAGAGCTTATCTTTATAAAAAATATCATAACTCATTGTGTGCTTTATATTTGACAAGGAAAATAAATCATGAAAAATAATATGATGTCTTTTACTTCGGCATTATGTTGGCTAAGTTTTTGGTTCGGTGCCGTTCTTGTTGGTGCATCATGGTTATATGCAAGGTTACAAGAAAAGGTATTTCTAACTGGATTAGATAAAGGATTTTTAGAGTTAACATCACCAGATAGCACTGTCGCATTAATGTTATCGATTGGTATTATGATGGTTGCTTTAGGTTTGATTTATGTTCCTTTATATTACTCAGCCATGTTTATCGGTAATACCGTGGCTATTTTAAGTAGAAAACCAATTAGAATTTAATTCTACCTATTAAAGTATTTTAATATTTTATTGAACTATCTTTCGACTTAAAATAAAAAGAGCCTAAAGGATCTTGTTTAGGCTCTCTTTTTCTATGGTTATTAAAATACTTTAGATGGACAACATAATTTTTTTAGCCCTCTAAAAACCCATAATAATGAATGCCAAATCAGTAGTAAGATAATTAAATTAGCAAAGATAAATAGTGCCGTTGATAATAACTGCATAAAACGGCTATTAGATGCCATACTCATATTTAATGATGCTTTTGCTAACGCAGAGACACCAAAGGAAAAACTCCAAAATGGTAATGAAAATGACTGTTTAACAAACCAAGGGATTAATCTCACCATAAATAAAAGTTGTAATAGGCCATAGCCTAATAACATTTTAGCGAAGAAGTCGATATGATTATCATTGATAGCCAAATATGCACTACAGGCAACTAAAGCAGGAGCTAATTGAATACCAAATGAGAGCCGTGACTTCTCATCCATTAACCCTTCACTACGTATTCTGTTTAAAATAGCAGGTTCTAAACTTAACCAAGAAAATACGCCAGCGCCAAAAAATAGAATACCCAAATCATTAAATCCAAATGCACCACATGCCATAGCACAGATAAAGTTATTCGCCACTGTCGGTAAATATAATGCAGGTGTGGTTGCCATTTTAGGATATTCACCCTTCCATTGATAACCAATCAGCCAACTGGAATACGCTAACTGAGCAATCGCACCGAGGCTAAATAATACAAGAGAAAATAACGGTGAATAAGGACTTAAACCTATCGATACTAAAACTGTTGTTGCGGGAAATAAACTGGTAAATCCACTGGCAACGGGATGTTTAACTTCATCAAGAATAGCGTGTCGATGAAATAACCATTTGCCCAATAGAAATAACGTCAGTGTTAGCCAAACTAAACAACCCACACTAATAAATATTTCACCAATATAAGCTGGATAGTTATGCTCTTTAGCCGCATAGCGCCATGCCATACCCGTACCTATCATCCCCAGTACTACACCAAAATAGCCCGATGCAAATTGTGAAGACAGTATCTTAAATTTATTCATTAATATCATGCTGTTATCTTAACTCATATAAATGACATAGTGCATTGATGCTTTTCTTCTGAACATAGAATAATAATATAGATAATAAAAATTATTTTGATAAAGCGCATTTAAAATATAAGTTATGAATTATGACTCACTTTAAGAGTTTTCTCCCCTTATGTTCCCGAATATTCTGATGCTCGTATAAATACGATAACGATATCTTTATATTGCCCTTTATTTCGGAGTTTATAAAAATGAATATCACGTTAAAAAAGGTTGGAACACTGTGTGTCGCTTCTGTTCTGCTTTTTTCACTTGCGGGTTGTTCTAGCATGACAAAACGCGACCGTAATACAGCAATTGGAGCCGGTGCAGGTGCTATCGGTGGTGCTATTTTAACTGATGGTAGCGCATTGGGTACTATTGGTGGTGGCGTCTTAGGTGGCGTTATTGGTCATCAAGTTGGTAAAAAATAACTGATATTGTCTTATTCAGCTAGGCTGGGTTTGTTGCTCAATAAGCCCAGTCTCAGCATTGTTAATTGCTATATCTAATCCCTCTTATCTTACAGTTGAAAACAAAAATCTTACTTATTATTAAAGATAAAAATCTTTCATATAAGAAAAGGATCTTGTTTTTAGCCTGATTTATCACAAACCCTACTTTTAAACTTGACTCTTTCTAGTGATAGCCTTTTACTTTCAATTATTATAACTATCGAGGGTAATTAAATGATTATTTTTATCACGGGTGCTTCTGCTGGTTTTGGTGAAGCCATTGCTCGTCATTTTATCAGCCACGGACACAAAGTTATTGGTACAGCCCGTCGTTTGGATAAACTGAATAACTTGCATAAAGAGCTAGGTGAACAATTTTATCCATTACAGTTAGATGTGACAGATAAAAAAGCAGTCAGTGAGATTTACACTCAATTACCTGAAAAATGGCGCGAAATTGATGTGTTAGTCAATAATGCAGGATTAGCCCTAGGTTTAAATACCGCCGATAAAGCCAACCTTGATGACTGGGATACGATGATCGAGACAAATAATAAAGGTCTGGTTCATGTCACCCGCGCTATTCTTCCTTTTATGGTAGAAAGAAACAAAGGTCATGTTATTAATATCAGCTCAACAGCAGCTTCTTGGCCTTATATGGGCGGTAATGTTTATGGCGCCACTAAAGCATTTGTTAAACAATTTAGTTTAGGATTACGTGCTGATCTCCAAGGTAAAAAAGTTCGTGTGACCGATATTGAACCAGGACTTGTTGGTGGTACAGAGTTCTCATTAGTTCGTTTTAAAGGTGATAGTAATAAAGTTGAGCAAACTTATGCTAATGCAAATGCGTTAACACCTGAAGATGTGGCAGAAGCGGTATATTGGACAGCAACATTACCTGCTCATGTGAATATCAATACCCTAGAAATGATGCCTGTTAGCCAATCATTTGCTGGCTTAAGTGTTCATCGTCAGAGCTAAACGCACTGAAAACTCATATTTTATTAAAGCATCAGCTATAATTATTAAGATATAATAGTCATTGACAGTAATAGCGACATAACTTTAGAGGATAGCAACCATGATCAACACACTCACTAAGAAACAAGTTATCAGAACAATGGTGTTCTCCTTATTTCTTGGTTTATCAGTGTCTTCTTTTTCTTCTGTTGCCGCTTCCACTAATGTAACCATTAATGGTGATGGCTATGATAATGTCTTAGATAAAGAACAAGCTCGACAAATGAAAGAGGATTGGGATCAAAAGCGTGAGCTACGTACCCAAGTCAATCAGCGAGAAAAAATTGAATTTAATAAAGTAGATAAAGCCATTGATGAGCGGGATGCTTGTCTGAAAAGTGCAAACGTCTACGCTTATTGGGAGCCTGAAACTCGTCGTTGTTTAGACAGTAATACGGGTCGCCCTGTTAACCCATAAGAAAATCGTGTAAAACAGTGATGTTTTGCTTTGTAAAACAAGGAGTGATTGAAATGAAAAAATATGTATTTGCAGTAATGGCCACACTGGTTGCATTTGCACCTTTAGCCGCAAATGCGGGTTGTGATGAAGTCGTTGAGTCTATTCAACAAAAAATCGTTAATAATGGTGTGCCAGCCGCTAACTTTACTTTAACTGTCGTTGAAAACGACCAAGTTGCACAAACAGAAGGTAAAGTTGTTGGAACTTGCGAAAATGACAGCAAGAAAATCATCTATACTCGTCATTAATCTATAAGTTGATAAAATCTTGTGTTAAAAAAGGGCGCAATGTTAGCGCCCTTTTCCTTTCCACTGTTAATCAATGACTACTCTTCTGATTTATCTGATCCGCTCTATCTTATTTAGTCTTAATTTTATGTGCTATTTTTATCATTAGTATGTTTGCGACTAAATCAGAAAAAACAAAAACACCCAATGAATTTACTCATCAGGCATTTAAAAGTAACAAGTTTGGTATCGTTTAAAAACAGATAGCAATCCACTTCGTTACTTATTTATATTCTCTCTTAAGCAGGTACAGCGATTTCCAACTGACTTAAATCGAGGTAACAAGAGAGATCACGTTCTTCAGGACGTAACAAATACGGGATTTCACCAATCAGCGGTGCAGGAATATGCTGAGACAGCCTTTCCACAATTTTCGCGTAATAAGGTAATCCTGGATTTATTCTGTTCGCAACCCAACCTACTAATTTCAAACCATCATTGATAATAGATTGCGCTGTTAATATTGAGTGATTGACACAGCCTGGTTGAATACCAACAACCAAAACAACTGGGATTTGTTCTTTCACCACCCAATCAGAATAAAAAGTATTATCATCAAGCAGATAACGCCAACCACCATTACCTTCGATAACAACACACTCTGCTTTTTTACTTAAATTGTCGAGCTCATTTGAAATTTTATTAAAATCGATTTCATTTTCGCTAACATAACAATTATCAAGCAAAATAGGATTAATTTCGTCGTAGCGAACTTCAACTGGTGATGAATTATGAATAATCATAGCGTCACGATTACGTTCACCATCAGCCGTTTCATGTAATTCTGTTGCAATAGGCTTATAACCTACTGCCGTTGACCCGCCACGATTTAATGACTGAAGAAGTGCTCGGGTTACAACAGTTTTACCCACGTTGGTATCTGTCCCCGTAACAAAAAAGCGTGTTAACATATAATTTACTTCCGTTATGACAGATAAATCAGGTTCATAAAAAATGACAGAGATTAGAGTTTAGGGTAACACTGTTTCTGGTGGCTTGAGGTAGCTCAATTTTTTAGTTAATTGCTCAAAAATAGAGAATTCGTTAATGATCAATTGACGCATTTACGCATACAAAACAGTTTTGTTACGTTTTATTTAGCTTAATTTAGCCTTGCATCAATTCAATTAACAAAGAACCGTTGTACAGCGCTTCTTTCACTAAAGATGCAGCTGGCAATGTGCCTTTATTTCTTAACTCTGTTTCTTCAATAATGAGTGACTTTGCATAACGAGGCATGACGTGATCTTGAATATGATTCAGCATCAAAGGAAAGAGCACTGATTTAGCGCGACATAGCGGCGAACCAATTAATATTTTTTGCGGATTAAAGATATTGATCATAACAGCCAAAATAAAACCTAATCGCTGAGCGACTAAATTTACAATTTCAAGCGCGGGTTTATCGCCAACTAATATCGCATCACACAATGTCTCCACAGTTATAGGATATTTGTTTAGCAACGAAGTGGGATCTTCTTGAGCTAATAATTGGGCTTTCTTAATTAATTGAGGAATAGCAATTTCTGTTTCTAAACACCCTTTTGCCCCGCAATAACAGCTATTTTGAGAATCGATAACTTTAGTATGTCCAATTTCGACGGCGCTATGGCTGTTAGAATGTAATGTTTTTCCATTGTTTATTACGCCAGCACCAACAATGTCATCGATAACAATTTGCAGAACGTCTGAATTGTTTTTTGCCGCACCATATAAAGATTCGGCCATTGTCCATGCAGTTACGCTATGTTGTAAAAATACAGAAACACCTGTTTTTTCATGGATTTTATCGGCAAGTGGAATGTCTTTAATATCATAATAAGGTGAGCTATAAATAACACCACTAATAGGATCAACAATAGCATTCATTGTAATGCTAATTGCCGTCAATCTTTCAACATGAGATTGATAACGCTCGAAGAATTTATCAATTGCAGCTAAAAAATGATTAAGAAAATCATCGCTGTATTCTTTGGGGAAATCGAATGTATCTTCAGTAACCAGTTTGCTATCTAATTCTCTTAAACTAAAAAGTAAACTGCCTTTATTGACGCGAATACAGAGAAATTGCCAGCCTTGGCTTTCTAATTTTAATCCGACAGCAGGCCTGCCTCGAAATCCCACATCTGGGAATTCCGTTTCATGAATAAGATGCGCTTCAACTAATTCTCGCGTGATCTTAGTAATACTTGCTGGCGCAAGCTCTGCCTTTTTCGACAATGAAATACGAGAAATGGGACCATGTTCATCAATCAAGCGAAAGACTGTGCCAAGATTAAATTGTTTTACGTGATCGATGTGGCTAGGTTGGTTCCCCATTGAATGCATCCTTAATTAAAGAGCCATAATTAATTCGAGGCTCCAAATAATTCATTACCGATTATGTCGTCAATTTGTAATAATTGTACAATACTTACATAAAAAGCGTGATCAAAAACACAGATAAATCAAGATTTTTGGTGATCTAAGATATTTTTTAACAGCAATTGCGTTAATCGATTCGCCGCAGCAGGAATAGTTCGTTTATTATGTGAAACTAACCAAACTTCAGAGAACGCTTGAGAATTTGCAAAGTGTAGATAGTGCACTCCATCAACTTTCATTCGCGTAAATGATTTTGTCACAATAGAAATACCAAGTCCTGCTGCAACTAGCCCTAAAATTGTCATGGCTTCACCCGCTTCTTGTGCAATAGTTGGCGTAATTCCTGACAGACTAAGTAACTGAATAATCTCATCATAAAGTGCCGTACCAACATCTCTCTCAAAGAAAACAAAAGGATATTGCCCAATATCTTGAATATTGACCCCCGTTTCTTTGTAAGCAAGCAGTGGATGCCCTTCATAAACCGCTAATATAAAAGGCTCACGAAACAATAGCTGGTGGTGCAAATTTTCGGGTAATGTTGTGTTTCGCATGATCCCTAGATCAATACGCCCCGTTAGTAACGGCGATATCTGTTGTTTTGTATTCATTTGATGCATATGAATACCGACTTCTGGATAGTTTTCTCTAAACTGTCGCAAACTCAAGGTGACTAAATGCATAAAAGGCGTTGTTGAGGTAAAACCAATTGAAATTTCACCTAATTCACCTTTTTCCATTCTAGCGGCGCGCGTTGCGGCTGCGTTGACCTGCGCCATAATTTGATACGACTCTTTTAAAAACATTTGTCCTGCGGGTGTTAACGAAACAGAACGGTTTGTTCGCTCTAAAAGTCTAGCGCCTATTTCACCTTCAAGTGCTTGTATTTGTTGGCTTAAAGGAGGTTGAGAAATATTCAATCTTTCTGCTGCTTTACCAAAGTGAAGCTCTTCTGCAACAGCAATAAAGTAACGTAAATGTCTAAGTTCAATATTCATATTTCTCTCATGTCGCCATTGATACTTTAAAAGTCTTATTTCTAATGATTAATATATTAGACAAAAAAATCAAATATTTCTAACATTGACATAAATCAAATTTAAGTAATGGAAGTTTAATCAATATGGATACTCACGAAATAGACAGTAAAAGTATGAGCTTAGGCACTGATATTTCAGACAATACACCAAGTATAGAAAAGCCTGCTCAACACCAATCTAACCCTAAACACTATATTCAACGTGATGATGCACTGTATATAAAAGTGACAGTGTCATTTTTTATGGTCGGTTTAGCGACATTCGCCTTACTCTATTTTGTGCAACCCATATTACCGGTGTTATCTAACGAATTTTCCGTCAGCCCAGCAACCAGTAGTTTAGCTCTCTCACTTTCAACCGCTTTAATGGCATGTGGATTATTAATCACTGGCCCACTTTCAGACGCCTTTGGTCGTAAGAATGTCATGGTTATCGCACTGTTTTGCGCCGCATTTTTTACATTATTAAGTGCGACAATGAATAGCTGGACAGGTATTTTAATTACGCGAGCTTTAGTTGGACTTTCATTAAGTGGCGTTGCAGCAGTAGCAATGACGTATTTAAGTGAAGAAATTCACCCTGCTTATCTCGCATTATCAATGGGTTTATATATTAGCGGAAACTCTATTGGAGGAATGAGCGGGCGCGTTATTACAGGGGTACTAAGTGATTATTATTCTTGGCGTTTATCCGTTGTTATTCTCGGTATTTTTGCCCTTTTTGCTGCAATTACTTTCTGGAAGATATTACCAGCTTCACAGCACTTTAGGCCGACAGTATTAAAACCTCGCAATCTTCTTATAGCGACTAAATTGCATTTTAGAGATAAAGGGCTGCCTTTGTTATTTATTGAAGGTGGTTTATTAATGGGTGGTTTTGTTACTTTATTTAACTATATCGGCTATCGTTTATTAGACGCACCCTATTCATTAAGTCAAACTACTGTGGGTCTGATTTCTATCGTCTATTTAAGTGGTACTTATAGCGCATCCAAAGCTGGCTTATTAACCACTAAATACGGTTTAGGTAAAGTCTTTATTGCTGGAATTTCAATGATGTTAATTGGCATATTGATTACTTTGATTGAATCACTGCCCGTTATCTTTATTGGGATGCTTATCTTAACGACAGGTTTCTTTGCTGCACATGCAGTCGCAAGTAGTTGGGTTGGTCGTCGCGCTAAACGAGGAAGAGCCCAAGCCTCTTCACTTTATCTTTTTACTTACTATGCGGGATCTAGCCTTGCAGGCACAGTGGGCGGATTATTCTGGGTGAGTTTTGGCTGGCTTGGTGTAGGGTTATTTATTGCCCTTTTAATGTTAACAGCCTTATTAATAGCATTACACTTAAACAAAGTTGCCCAGTAATTTATTGATAATTAACAAAGTGCAAAAGCAGGTTAACGCGGTTTAATGTTGTCGATTTTGCACTCCCTTCTTAAGGTATAAACTTATTCTTTAAGAAGGGATTACGATTATGGCTATTATAAAACTATCTATTACCCTGCTATTTCTCTTTTTTACATCTATTACAAATGCATTTACAGAACGGTGCCCACCAACAAAACCAGATTGCAATGTTATTGATGGAACGTTAATACAGTCGAATGAAAAACAAACTAACTTTGATTTAAAAACCATCAAATAATCCCTTTTTAGGAAAAATATCATCCAAATATGCCCTTTTCACGATATACTGTATAAATAAACAGTGTATCGTGTTTTTGGAATTTATCGCTGTTAGGCGATGTACTTTTCACTGAAGCTAATGTATTGTTTTAAACAAAGGCTAGTTGTATGTTGTAACTAAATAAGGATGTTAAGATGAATCGATATGATTTAATTGAGCAATTCAATCTCTGTTTTCAGCAATTAGAAATTGAAATTAAAAAACTAACTGATGTGTTGAAAAATTTAACTTTATTACCATCAGCAGTATTTGAATTACCTGAAGTGAGTAAAGAAGAGGAACATGATGAGGTTGTTCGCGTTACGGTGTCACCTTGCTATAATGAGGAAGCTAGAGATCTCACTTTAAAGCTAATGGCGAATCTTTTTATTTATGACAATGCACCGCACATTAGTAGTAAGCGCGCTATTCGTTTACCCGGAGTGCTTTGCTTTAGTACAGATAATCAAACATTTAAGTCTGTAAAAAAACAAGTTGAGCAAATTAATTTATTAAAAAAACAGCTTTCCGATATTGTTACTAAAGAGTCTGGTATATCGAAGGAAGAGCGTTTTGATTTCGTCCATAATCAACTAAAAGGCTTAATTACGCTCAATGCTTATCGTACCCTCACCCTATTGTCTGATCCAGATACAGTGCGTTTTGGTTGGGCGAATAAGAATATTATTAAGAATTTAACGCGTAACGATGTTTTGACTCAATTAGAGAAAAGTCGCGAAGCCAATCGTGCAGTCCCCCCTTATACCAGTGAACAATGGGCTGAACGTCTGGATAAAGAGATCATCACTCTTTCTCAATTACCTGAAAATACAAAATTAAAAATAAAGCGTCCTGTCAAAGTGCAACCTATTGCGCGGGTTTGGTATTCAGAACTTCAAAAACAAGTGCAATATGCGTGTCCTTTGCCTTTATTAGCTTTCTATATTGATAAAGAGAGCAACTTTAAACCCGTTATAGGCGAACTTCCTGATTATGATGCCGATAACATTCAAATTCGCCATCGCCCTAAAGCTAAAAAGCTGCAATTAATTATTCCAAGAATGCATTTGTATATTGAAAAATAGAGAATATCTTATTTTTCAATAAGTTTAATTGAGCTTCCTTGAAGGATTTGCTGAAGATAATCATTAAGCTGAACAAAATGATTGTCTTCAATATCTAAATGGATTGTTATCACCACATTGTTTTTTAATGCAAGGATAATATTTTTTCGATCAAGGGTAATTTTTTCGAGCGTATTAATGGCTTCAATATCAGATAAATGGGTCATTAAACCAATTGAGTTATCTATATCTTCATCTTCTTCATCAAATCTTGAAAGAATAATGAAATGATCAGGAGAAACAGCATCATCCCCTATTCCGATAATGGTGACATCATCTTCGACATAGCAATTAACTTCTGTCGCAGTAAACGTAATTTCTTCAGTCATTATTTTTCCTATAAGATGTAAAAATCCCGCCATTATAGCGGGATTTAATATCGGTTAAATAAGTGTATCTAACACTTATTTTTTCATGCTACCAACCATATCTTCTGGACGTACCCAGCTATCGAATTCTTCCGATGTCAGATAGTTCAGTTTCAATGCAGATTCTTTTAGCGTTAAGCCTTCTTTATGCGCTTTCTTAGCAATTTCAGCGGCTTTATCGTAACCGATATGAGTATTTAACGCAGTAACTAGCATCAATGATTCATGCAGTAGTTTATTAATACGTTCACGGTTTGGCTCAATACCAATTGCACAGTGCTCATTGAAACTACGCATACCATCAGCCAATAAACGGACTGATTGTAAGAAGTTATCAATGATCATTGGGCGATAAACGTTCAGTTCAAAGTTACCTGATGCGCCACCAATATTAATAGCAACGTCATTACCCATAACTTGAGCACATAACATTGTTAATGCTTCACATTGTGTTGGGTTAACTTTACCTGGCATGATTGAACTACCTGGTTCGTTTTCAGGGATAGCGATTTCGCCAATACCACAACGAGGGCCAGAAGCTAACCAACGCACGTCGTTAGCAATCTTCATTAATGATGCAGCTAAACCTTTCAATGCACCGTGTGAATGAACTAATGCATCACAAGTTGCTAATGCTTCAAATTTATTAGGAGCCGTTACAAAAGGCTGGCCAGATAATTCAGCGATACGCTTAGCAACGCGAACAGCATATTCTGGATGGGTATTTAACCCCGTACCCACTGCTGTACCACCGAGCGCTAATTCACAAACATGAGGAACGGAATCATTGATATGTTTGATGCTGTGCTCAAGCATAGCAGCCCAACCAGAGATCTCTTGACCTAATGTCAGTGGTGTCGCATCTTGCAGGTGAGTACGACCAATTTTAACGATATCATGGAAAGCTTCTGCTTTCTCTTTGAATACTTTCAGCAGTGATTTTAATTCTGGCAGTAAATCCTGACGTAATGCAATAACAGCAGCGACATGCATGGCAGTTGGGAACACATCATTTGAACTTTGACTTTTGTTAACATCATCATTCGGATGGATTTTGCGTTCCATGCCACGGATACCACCAAGTATCTCACTACCACGGTTAGCTAACACTTCATTCATATTCATGTTTGATTGAGTGCCAGAACCGGTCTGCCAGATTGCTAATGGGAATTCAGTTGGGTGTTTACCTGCAAGCACTTCATCTGCTGCGGCGATAATTGCATCAGCGCGCTCTTTTGGTAATAAACCTAAATCCATGTTAACACCAGCGGCTGCTTTCTTCGTGATAGCAAGCGCATGGATAAGTGCAACAGGCATTTTTTCAACTGAAATACGGAAGTGTTCAAGAGAACGCTGCGTTTGAGCTCCCCATAACTGGTCAGCAGGTACTTCGATTTGCCCCATTGAGTCTTTTTCAATGCGAGTGGCTGCCATTTCAATCTCCTTAAGTACACAGAATAATTGATTAATTCCGAATCACTTTCTAGTAAATAACTCGGATACCAGTATCATGCCATAAACAGAATAATAAATATGAGAGCTAAAGCGAGCTTATGAAATTTATAACAGAATGAAATCTGTTGATTTTTTTAGAAAAATACGGTTGGCGACCTTATTTCATTGCCAACATTATTATTTAAGCTTTCATATTTATATCCATACTTATTATGAGCCTTTATTATTCATCATAAATAGAATTACATCACAATTAAATATTGTCTAAATTGAAAAAAGAGTAAAAAAAGATGTTTTTAATGCTTATTTTATTTACCTTATAAATCATATTCATTTTGCTTTAAACTCATTATGTTAGCGAGTAACTAAGTAAGTTCTGATTGCGATTTTATTCCACTAAATCTATATTTACGGTTAATATAGATGGCGATGTACATATGTGGATTATCTATATTTAAATTTAGTAAAATTTATCACCAATTTATCGGGTTGTTTAAGGGTTACAAAACAGCCTTTATAACGTACATCGCCGGATGTACACAGAGGATGGACTAGAATTATGAAGAAATCGCTTGTCGCTGTTGGTGTTATCGTCGCACTGGGTGTTGTTTGGACTGGTGCGTCGTGGTACATGGGCAGCAAAATTGAAAGTCGCTTACAGGAAGAAACGAAACTAGCTAATGTCCAATTAGCGCAACTTGCTAAAAATGCACAATTTGGCGCTGATGTTAAACTTGAAATTCGTGACTATAAGAAAGGGGTTTTTACCTCTAATGCAGACTTTGCTGTCGTGATTTCAAAAGATGCTAGTGATGCAGACCAAGAGAAAAAAGTAGAAGAAGTTATCTTCACTACCGATATTGATCATGGTCCATTCCCTCTTTCTGATCTGGCTAAGTTTAATTTAGCACCCAAATTAGCAGCAATGAATAATACGTTAGTCAACAATGATACAACGAAAGAATTATTCAAACTGACTAAAGAGAAATCTATTTTTGATATCCATACTTCTTTAGCATTCGATGGTGGAGTTTCAGGTGAAGCGAAACTAAATCCTATCGATTTTACTGAAAATGGTGACACCGTTAAAACGACGCCTCTAACGGTTGAATTCTCATCAGATAAAGATGCAACAAACTTCACAACCAAAGTTAAAGGTGACCAAGTTGTTGTGACTAAAGAAGGTGAAGAAACTTTCACAATTAAAAATATCGCGGGTTCTGTTGCAGGAACAAAAGTTAATAACGATCAATACTTATTTAATGAGCAGTTATTAAGTTTTGCTGAAATTGCACATACCAGTAAAGACAAAGCGTCTGATTTCTCGCTGAAAGATTTTTCTCTGACAACCAAAAGTGATATCAAAGATAAGCTCTTTAACATCTCTCAAACTTATTACTTTAAGTCACTAAATGTTGCAGGATTCGAATTTGGTGCAGGTAAATTTGGCTATTCAATTGATAAAGCTGATCCAGATGCTATGTTGTTATTAACCAAAGTTTATAACAACTCATTGTTACCGTGGAATAAAAATCATTTCGATAGTTCAGAAATGGTTGAACAAGCCGTTCGTGATGTTCTGGAAAAAGGCTTAGTTTTCCGTATCGATGAAGCCTCTTTAACAAATAAAAGCGGTGCAAGTAAGTTAGCCTTTAACTTAGACTTAAATGCTTTTAACGTTAAAGTATTAGAAAGCCAAGAGAAATCACCAGCAGAGTTATTTAACTATCTGTTTAAAAACATTGATTTCAATGTTGATTTATCTCTTCCAATGTTAGCTGAATTCCGTAACACCACTCAATATCTTGATGCGGCTCGTTACCAAGAAACCGCATTAACAGATGAAGATAAAAAAGAGATCGAAGCAACAACAGCGGCTGATATTGAACAGTTAAAAACTGAGCTACAGCAAAATATCAACCAAATTTCTCAAGACGAGAAAGATGCATTACCTCTGATGTTACTGGCTCAAGATGGTAACGCATTAAACATGAAACTGAACTATGCTGCTGATAAATTTACCATGAATGGTAAAACTTATACTTTTGATGAATTTATGGAAGTGACCCAAGCTCCTCAAATGTTAGGTTTAGCAGCAATGTTATTCGGTATGGGTGCATCATCTTATGATTACGATGATTCTGATTATTCAGAAGAAGGTTATCAAGAAGAAATCACTGAAGATCCAGCTATTATCGAAGAACAAGAAATCTTAATTCCTGAGCAACCAGCACAAGCTCAATAATTAACTTTTTGTTAGAACGGTACGTTGTTAAAACAATCATCTGTTAAAACAATAAGCTGGTAAAAAATAAATAAACACCCCATTTGTGAATAACATAATGGGGTGTTTTTTTAGCATCGTATTTTAATTAACAATCGCGATCTTTAACCAGAACATGGTGATTATTCCATTCCTCTTTGCAACAAGAATCAATGGCTTTATTAACTATTCCAGCAAGCGTATTTACTGTTGACATAATAGACGTGAATTGTGCGCAGACCTGACTACAGCTAGATGTTTTTTCATTCGGCTTAGGAATGTTCGGTAGTGTCAAACTATCACAGAGAATTTCTTGTAATACTAAAGAGAAATTCGCAATGCCTGTGGTGTAAATATACGAGCGTCCCCCTGTTTGCTCCGCTAAACGTATATACTCTTTTGTTACGCGATCTCTATCAGCCACACTTGGGAAACGATCGAGGTTCGTTGCACTATCGTCTGGCGTTCCTTGGTAGGTATATACTTTGACTTTTTCTTGTTGGGCAACAGCAATCGCTTCGTCATTTTTTATCTTTGCCGCGTTGGTCAATATACCTCCGCCACCTTCCATACCTTCATCACCCAAAACAAAAACAGCACGACGAGCACCATCACGCCAATCAAAATGCTTACTTAAATCAATCACTGCACGACATAAATCTTCTTTATTACCCGCATGATCACGCCCATCAGCCTCTTTAAAAGGCTTTCTTGCCTGTAAGCGACTTTCAGGTACGCCTAGCGCTTTTAAATAGTCACTAGCTGATTGATCAAATTTAGTATCATCCCATGTACCTTCAATACCTAAAAAAGTCACCCGAAGTTTTGATGGGCAATTTTCCAGTGCTTTTTGTATTGCAATATCAATATCTTTACTTAAATCTGACGACTCATCAGACATAGAACCACTGGTATCAATCACGACAACTAAATCTAACGCAATCGTGCCATCACCCGTAACGACTTGTGAGCCATAACTAAGATTATTTGCGGATGAAGGCGGAAGTATTTTGGACATTAATTGGTGTTGTATATTATCATTTTTCTTTTCAAAACTGAAATCAGAATTCTCATTCATATTTATATGCCTTAATTTAAAATAATTAGGTTTCTATTAAAAAATCATTGTGGAAATAATTACATTCAGTTGAATATATTTATTTAACAGCAATCTATTATGGCGTTAATTCCCTATTCTTTATCCCTTATTTAATAAAAGAGATATTTTATTTTTTAGTTCTATTTTATGTATATAAATAAATTCAAGAAAAAACAAACTTTGTTATTTTTATAAAAATAATCTTTTCATTCTTTATTCAATTGCTTTAACCCGTGACAAACAAGCCACCTATTAAAGCAAACCATAACAAAATGATATTTCAGTTATTTTTTACTCACTTCCCCCTTTCAAACCTATCAAAATAACTGATAAGACATTTCAATTATAATGATAAATATTTTTAAACTTAATTTTTAATGTATCAATTAACCTGATAATACACGTCAATTATATTGAATATTGTAGCTAATAAATAAACACGTCTTTTTACCATTTTTTATTTTTTAACTTAAAATTGAGAAAAAACTGCATTTTCAGTTTTAAAAATAGCCAATTTAAGTTTATTTATTAGTGAATAAAATAAAAATCAGTCATAATTATCTGCAACTCATTTATATTTACCCGATTATAAGAAAATCACTATAAACGATAGATTTTCATTATTTCTATTAAAAGGAAAATAACGCGTGATTGACACACAGTTGCCTTTAACCGATTTACATCGCCATTTAGATGGTAATATCCGCCCTCAAACTATTTTAGAGTTAGCAAAACAACATAATATTGCGCTACCAGCTTATGAATTAGAAGCATTGCGCCCTCATGTACAAATTACAAAAAATGAGCCAAGCCTTGTTAGCTTTTTACAAAAATTAGATTGGGGTGTGGCGGTTTTAGCTGATTTAGACGCATGTCATCGTGTTGCTTATGAAAACGTAGTAGATGTGGTTAATGCTGGTATCGATTACGCTGAGCTGCGATTCTCACCTTATTATATGGCAATGAAACATCAATTACCGGTTGAAGGTGTCGTGGAAGCCATTGTTGATGGTGTACAAAGCGCACGACAATCACACGATGTAGATATTCGTTTAATCGGTATTTTAAGCCGTACCTTTGGTGAAAACGCCTGCCAACAAGAATTAAATGGCTTACTAAAACATCAAGATAAAATTACAGCGCTTGATTTAGCCGGTGATGAATTAGGTTTTCCTGGTCATTTATTCCAACCTCATTTTAATCGTGCTCGTGATACTGGCTGGAATATTACGGTTCATGCTGGTGAAGCGGCGGGTGCAGAAAGTATCTGGCATGCCATTAAAGAATTGGGTGCAAGTCGTATTGGTCATGGTGTTAAAGCGATTGAAGATCCACGCTTAATGGATTACCTTGCCGAGCATCAAATTAGTATTGAGTCTTGCTTAACGTCAAATATTCAAACTAGTACTATCAATTCGTTAGCAGAGCATCCTTTAAAAACATTTTTAGAGCATGGCATTATTGCCTCTCTTAATACCGATGATCCTGCGGTTGAGGGTATTGAGCTAAAACACGAATATACCGTTGCGGCGCCTGCTGCTGGATTAACGCCAGAGCAAATCCGCCAAACACAGATTAATGGCTTAAGAATGGCATTTATTAGCCAAGCAGAACGTGACGCATTAATTAAGAAAGTAAGCTCACGTTAATATTTGATCGCTTTTTGATTAAAACCACCTGTTTATCAGGTGGTTTTTTATATTTATTGAAAATGGATGGAATGATTAATGGCTCTTAGGCTAGAATTAATTTTCAAGGGGCTATTAATCATTAAGGAAAAGCTATGTGGAATATTCATCCGACAAGAGGTCAATATAAATTATTAGCACAATATCTATCACCAATTGATGCTTCTATTGAAGCAGGTTTTCTTCAATCAGAAGGCATTGATGCGATCCTTTTAGATGAAAATATTGTTTGGAATAACCAAGTGTATGCTCAAGCGACTGGGGGGGTAAAATTACTCGTTAACTATAAAGAATTTGAGCAAGCACAGACAATGCTTAATGAACTTTACCAAGGCAAATATAATATCAACGATCAGTTAGAACCCATCGATTGTGAATTAAAGGTTGATGTGAAAAATAATAAATCTGACTATTTAAATATGGGGCTTGTATTTTTAGTCTTTTTTACACTGGGTTTAGCCCTTCCGTTTAAATCAAAATATCAATCGCTATCAGACAAAAAAGAGAATAAAGAAAAAGCTCAATAAATAAAAAAGCACCGATTAATTGTTAAATCGATGCCGTTTTTCCTAATGAACCCAATAATCAATATTCACTTAACGTTATTGTATCCACCAGCTTAAATTCATTATTTTTTCTCTGCTCTTTTACCTTGATTGGCATAGCGCTGCGCTAACACAGCACAAACCATTAATTGGATCTGATGGAAGATCATTAATGGCAATAACATTACCCCAACAGTTGCTGCTGGAAATAACACATTCGCCATAGGCACACCATTTGCTAAGCTCTTTTTAGATCCACAAAAAACAATAGTGATTTCATCTTCTTTATTAAAACCAAGCAATCTTGCACTGTACACGTTCACAAAAATAACAATCGCTAACAGAATACAACTCACTCCTGCAATCGTTAATAGTGACCAACCGTCAATTTTATGCCAGATCCCTTCAACAACCGCCTCACTAAACGCCACATAAACCACCAGCAAAATAGAAGAACGATCCGTTCTATTAACTAATTTCTTATGCTTATCAACCCAACGACCAATTAAAGGGCGTGATAAGTGACCAATAATAAAAGGCACCATCAATTGCAGTAAGATCGATTGAATCGCCCCAGCAGTATCAAAATCATTCGCAGAGCCTTGCGTTTGCATTAAAAAACCGACTAATACGGGTGAAAGAAAAACACCCAGAATACTAGATGCAGATGCACTACAAATAGCAGCTGCGACATTTCCCCCTGCCACAGAAGTAAAGGCAATGGCAGATTGAACCGTCGCTGGTAACGCACAAAGATATAAAAAACCCATATAGACAGTGGGTGACATCCATTCGGGCACAATAACTTGTAATCCGAGCCCCAAAATAGGGAAAAGAATAAAGGTACTGGTAAATACAGTAAGATGTAAACGCCAATGTCCAAGTCCTGCTAATATCGCCTCTCTAGAAAGCTTCGCACCATGCAAGAAGAACAGCAATGCTATCGCACCGGTCGTAAGATATTGGAACAAGACTTTAATATCACCTTGTGCGGGTAGTAGCGTTGCTAGCGTCACCACACAAATCATTATCATGAGAAAAGGATCGAGTTTTAGTTTTTGCCACCAAGACATTAGATTTAGCGCTCCCTTTGGCTTACAGCGTAATAGTTTGTTTTAAACGATTAGAAATTTCGCCAGCTTCAATCAAACGCATAATGGCTGTTGCTTGTATTGGCGTAACAGGGTTTTCTTCACCCAATGTAATTGCACGATAAATTTGTTGGTAATAAGCGGGGTAATCACCAGAGAGTGTTGCCAGTGTTGTTGTCTCTAACTCTCCAGAATCTGACAATGTTGTTAATTCACCATCACTATTATCCATTCCCCAATTATATGTTTGGTTAGGAAGATAACCTGCTTTTAAGGCATCTTCTTGGGTATCTAAACCATACTTAACATAACTTCCTTTTGTCCCATGAATAGCAAAAATAGGTGTTGGAGACGCAACTAACATAGAAGCATGAAGAACAACTCTAAGATTTTCATATTCTAGTAATGCATGAAAGTAATCAGCATTTTTTGCATTAGGGCGTAACTGAGCAATATCAGCAGTAATCGCTTTAGGTTCACCAAATAAACAAATCGCTTGGTCAAGAACATGAGGAGCGAGATCGTACCAAAGCCCGCCTCCAATTCCGGCATCTTCTCGCCAACGTTGACGTACAGTTGGGCGAAAACGATCAAAATGGGCTTCGTATGCACTAACTTCACCGAGTGTTTTATCAGCTAAAAGCTTTTTAACGGTTAAAAAGCCTGAATCCCAACGACGATTATGAAAGACGGAAAGAAGTTTACCAGCATCTGTTGCTTGCTGAGTTAATTTTTCAGCTTCTTCCAGTGTCAGTGTAAACGGTTTATCAACAATAACATGTTTACCTTTTGCCAGAGCCTGTGAAGCCAGTGAATAGTGAGTATTATTTGGCGTTGGAATAATGATTAAGTCTATTGAGGGATCATTAATAAGTGTTTGAGGATCTGCATAAACCGTAATGTGAGGAAAATCTTGTTTAACTTTATTTTCATCAGAGCTTGAAATTGCACTAAGATTTAAGCCTTCGGTTGTTGTTATTAGCGGAGCATGAAAGGTTTTACTTGCATAGCCATATCCGATAATTCCAACATTGAGTTTAATTGTCATCACCCTATCCTATTTTTATATGTTTTTTTATTAACAAAAATCACTTTCACTTTTGTAGCTAAATAAATAATAACAAAGTTTGTGATAATATCTCGTTTAGTTCTGTACACAGGTAGGAATAATTAATTAATGAAATTTGATCTCAAAGCAAACACGTCGAATAACCATTCAGGCAAAGCGCCGATTACAGGATGGTTGCTTGCGCCATTGGCGTATATGATTTTGTCGATTATTGGCTCTGGATTGATGTCAGTTCTCTATGTTATTAAATATTTTTCAGATTTTTCGATCCTCCACCAGCTTCCTTTTCATTTGCTCTCTAGTTGGTATCTTTCTGCATTAACAACATGGGTGATGTTTGCCTTTACGTTATATCTGTTAAGACAATTTTTTTATCGCGCTCAAAATTTTCCACGACTATTTATTTTGTGGTTATTGATTAACTTACTCTTAGCCATTAAAAGCTTTGGTTTTGCTCCTGTTGACGATCAAACAGCGTTAAAATCCCTTCTATGGTCGGTCTTCTCGACAGTCTGTTTTGTGCCTTATATCAAGTATGCTAAGCGTGTTCGTGAAACTTTCACACAACTTCGATAACTTCACACCTTTACCCTTGATATTATATACGCTTGTTTAGCCTCTTTATTTCTGGAGGCTTTTTGTTTCTCTGTTTAACAATTTTGGCATAACAATGACTGATTACTTGCTTCTATTCGTCGGCACCGTATTGGTGAATAACTTTGTACTCGTCAAATTCCTGGGTTTATGCCCATTTATGGGTGTATCAAAAAAATTAGAAACCGCGATTGGTATGGGATTTGCGACGACCTTTGTTATGACGCTCGCCTCGATTAGTTCTTGGCTGATGGATAATTTTATTTTAGTCCCTTTGGACTTACTTTATTTACGCACACTGAGCTTTATCTTAGTTATTGCAGTAGTTGTACAATTCACTGAAATGGTCGTAAGAAAAACAAGCCCGACACTCTATCGTTTGTTAGGGATCTTCTTACCTTTAATTACCACAAACTGTGCCGTCTTAGGTGTTGCGTTATTAAATATCAATCAAGCCCACACCTTTATGCAATCTGCCGTTTATGGTTTTGGTGCAGCCGTCGGTTTCTCTCTTGTAATGGTATTATTTGCCGCCATTAGAGAACGATTAGCGGTCGCCAATGTACCCGCGCCATTTAAAGGTGCTTCAATCGGTTTAATTACCGCAGGTTTAATGTCTCTTGCCTTTATGGGTTTTAGTGGTTTGGTGAAACTGTAATGAATTCTTTATGGATAGCAATTGGCGTACTGGGTGCGCTAGGTCTTATCTTTGGACTAATTTTGGGCTATTCCGCACGTCGTTTTAAAGTGGAAGAAGATCCTATTGTCGAAAAAATTGACGCGATATTACCACAAAGCCAATGCGGACAATGTGGTCATCCTGGTTGTCGTCCTTATGCCGATGCAGTCGCAAACAATGGTGAAATGATTAACCGTTGTGCGCCGGGTGGCGAACAAGTGATGTTAAAAATCGCTGAGTTGATGGGTGTTGATCCTCAACCGCTTGATGGTGACGAAGAAGCATTAAATCCAATTAGAAAAGTCGCCTTAATCGATGAAGATAACTGCATAGGATGTACTAAGTGTATTCAAGCATGCCCTGTTGATGCCATTGTGGGCGCAACACGAGCTATGCACACCGTTATTGAAGACTTATGTACGGGCTGTGACTTATGTGTTCCTCCTTGCCCTACTGATTGTATAACCTTGATTCCTGTCAAAGTCACAACCTCGAACTGGAAATGGGATTTAAACACAATCCCTGTTAAAAACATTCCAGCAGAGCCTGAAGAAACACCTGAAGATGAACCGTCATTAAAGGCGGAGGATAGCGCTCATGTTTAATCTCTTTTCGTTATTTAAAAAAGATAAAATCTGGGATTTTAAAGGCGGTATTCATCCTCCTGAAATGAAATTACAGTCAAGTCGTACACCCATGCGTATAGCGCAATTACCTAATGAAGTCATTATTCCTATTCATCAGCACTTAGGTGTACCGGGTCAACTTTGTGTCAGCGTAGGTGAGCATGTATTAAAAGGCCAACCCTTAACAAAAGGAGTTGGCAGAACATTACCTGTACATGCATCTATCTCTGGTACCGTTACGGCAATAGAACCTTTTCCAAGTGCTCACCCTTCTGGCTTACCTGAAATTGCAGTAAGGATCCAATCTGATGGTAAAGATGAATGGAGAGAGAAATCACCTATCATTAATTACCAGTTAGAAAGCAGAGAAACATTACTTAGCCGTATTCATGAAGCTGGTATTGCAGGATTAGGCGGTGCAGGATTCCCAACGGCATCAAAATTAAAAGGTGGTGGCGATCTCGTTAAAACACTGATCATCAATGCAGCAGAATGTGAACCTTATATCACCGCTGACGATCGCTTAATGCAAGAACACGCTGATGAAGTAATTGCCGGATGTCAGGTATTAATTCACCTTCTCTCCCCTGATGAAGTATTAATTGGTATTGAAGATAACAAGCCTGAAGCCATTGAGGCATTAAAACAGGCATTAAACGCGATGCCCGATGAAAAACGTATTTTCATTCGTGTTATCCCAACAAAATACCCATCAGGTGGCGCTAAACAACTTACCAAGATCTTAACGGGTAAAGAAGTTCCATCGGGAGGTCGTTCATCTGACATTGGCGTTTTGATGCAAAACGTAGGTACTGTTGTCGCGATCAAACGCGCAATTATCGATGATGAACCTTTAATTGAGCGTGTCGTCACCGTTACAGGTAATGGCGCCAAAACACCGGGTAACTTCTGGGCACGTTTAGGTACACCGATTTACTCGTTATTAAAACAAGCGGGCTTTGTAGCAGGCTCTGAACAAATGGTGATTATGGGTGGGCCATTAATGGGCTTTACCTTACCAGACTTAAATGCCCCTGTTGTTAAGATAACGAACTGCCTACTTATCCCTTCAGCTGAAGAGATGGATACAGATAACCTTGAAGAAGCCTGTATCCGTTGTGGCCATTGTGTTGATGCTTGCCCTAGTGGTTTATTACCTCAACAACTTTACTGGTTTAGTAAAGGTAAAGAGCATGAGAAAGCGCAACAACATAATTTATTTGATTGTATTGAGTGTGGTGCATGTGCGTTTGTTTGCCCAAGTAATATTCCACTAGTTCAATACTACCGCCAAGAAAAAGCAGAAATACGTGAAATTGATGCGGAAGCAAAACGCGCGACTGAAGCCAAAGCACGTTTTGAAGCGAAAAAAATACGTATGGAGCGAGAAAAACTTGAACGTGAAGCAAGACATCAACGTGCCGCAGTTAAACTTGACGATGAAGAGCACAGTGAAGTTCAATCCGCACTTTCTCGCGTAAAAGCGAAACAAAGTATCGGCAAAATTATTTCTGTTAAAGCAGGTGAAGAGCCAGATAATGCAGCCGCTATTGCCGCACGTAAAAAACGTAAAGAAGAAGTCAGAGCAAAACAGGCTGCTAAATTAGCACAGCAAAAAGCACTAGAAGCGTCAAGTGAGAATACAGCGAGTGAGAGCGAAGATGCTGACCCACGTAAAGCCGCTGTCGCTGCCGCACTGGCTCGTGTTAAAGCTAAGAAAGCTCAACAAGCTACTGAAGCCATATCAACCGTAGAAGCACCTGTTCAAAGTGCTGAAGCGGAAGATGTCGATCCGCGCAAAGCCGCTGTCGCTGCCGCATTGGCTCGTGTTAAAGCTAAGAAAGCTCAACAAGCTTCTCAATCATCAACCATAGAAGCCCCTGTTCAAAGTGCTGAAACGGAAGATGTCGATCCGCGCAAAGCCGCTGTCGCTGCCGCATTGGCTCGTGTTAAAGCTAAGAAAGCTCAACAAGCTTCTCAATCATCAACCGTAGAAGCCCCTGTTCAAAGTGCTGAAGCGGAAGATGTCGATCCGCGCAAAGCCGCTGTCGCTGCCGCAATTGCCAGAGTAAAAGCCAAAAAAGAAGCCGAACAACGTCGAGCTAATAAAGAAGAAGTTACCTTGGATTAATCACAGATGAAATTCAGACCAATACAAAATAACAATAGTAAATTAAAAATTGCGAGTTCACCTTTTACGCATAATCAACAGTCCACCAGCCAAGTTATGCTATGGGTAACATTAGCGGCACTTCCGGGGATCTTAAGCCAGATCTATTTCTTTGGCTTAGGAACCATTTACCAAATTGTGTTAGCTATTATCGTGGCGCTTGTTACTGAAACACTTTGCGTAAAGCTCAAAAAAGAAGATCCCTTACTTTATCTGAAAGACAATTCAGCGCTGTTGACTGGTGTATTGCTCGCCATTAGTATTCCGCCTTTAGCGCCATGGTGGATCATTGTTTTAGGTACTTTTGTTGCTATTGTTATCGCAAAACATATTTATGGTGGCTTAGGACAAAATCCATTTAATCCCGCAATGGTGGGTTATGTGGTTTTGCTGATCTCATTCCCAGTACAAATGACATCTTGGATGCCTCCCGTTGAATTACAGGCTGTCTCTTACAATGTCATGGATAGTTTAAGCATCTTCTTTACAGGGCATACCTCTTCTGGCTTAACGCTTGAAGATTTAAGACGTTCTGTCGATGGCATTACACAAGCAACACCTCTTGATAGCTTTAAAACGGGTTTATTAACTCACCCTATTAATGAAGTCTTAGCGACACCTATTTTACAAGGTGAATTTGCAGGCATTGGCTGGCAATGGGTGAATGTCGCTTATTTAGTTGGCGGATTAATCCTGCTTTATAAACGCATTATTAGCTGGCATATCCCTGTTGCGATGATTTCTGTATTAGCACTATGTTCGGTTATTAGCTGGGGTATTGATCCTACGCGTTATTCACAACCGCTATTACAGCTCTTCTCTGGTGCAACAATGTTAGGAGCCTTCTTTATTGCGACTGATCCAGTTAGCGCCTCAACAACCCCTAAGGGGCGTTTAATTTATGCGGGCATGATTGGTTTATTAGTTTGGATTATCCGTGTCTATGGCGGATATCCAGATGCAGTCGCCTTCTCTGTATTGCTTGCCAATATTGCCGTACCGCTCATTGATAGCTATACACGCCCTCGTGTTTACGGACATTAATCCAAGGAGAAAATGATGATCGAAATATTAAAACGTCATGGGTTAACATTAGCTATCTTTGCTGCCTGTACGACAGGCTTAACTGCGGTGGTTTATCACTTAACCGCAGACACCATTGCAGAACAAGTCGCTTTAGAGAAACAAAAATTATTAGATCAGGTGATCCCACAATCAATGTATAACAACGATCTCTCTAAAGATTGTTATCTACTCACGGCATCTGAATTAGGGAATACAAAACCACATAAGCTTTATGTTGCCCGTTTAGACGGTAAACCTGTTGCAGCCGCATTAGAATCTACCGCTCCTGATGGATATTCAGGCGCAATTGAGCTTCTTGTGGGCGCCGACTTTAAAGCAAATGTTCTTGGTGTACGTGTTACTGCTCATAATGAAACACCAGGGTTAGGGGATAAAATTGAAACACGTATTTCTGATTGGATCACAACATTGAGCAATAGATTCATTTCCAGTGAAAACGATCCGCACTGGGCAGTAAAAAAAGATGGTGGCGATTTTGATCAATTCACGGGCGCGACGATCACCCCTCGCGCTGTTGTTAACTCATCAAAGCGCACTGCTTGGCTAATACAATCTTTACCAGAGAAGTTGGATACACTTCCTGTCTGTGAGGCGAATTAAGATGAACTCTATCAAAACGCTATTTTCACAAGGGTTATGGACCAATAACTCAGCTTTAGTTCAACTACTGGGTTTATGTCCTTTACTTGCTGTTTCTTCTACTGCCACTAACGCATTAGGCTTAGGGCTTGCAACAACATTAGTGCTCTTTTGTACTAATGTGGCAGTTTCAAGTTTACGTCGTTGGGTTCCTTCTGAAATTCGAATCCCAATTTATGTTATGATAATTGCGTCTGTCGTCAGTGCTGTGCAATTACTAATCAATGCGTATGCTTACGGCTTATATCAATCTTTAGGGATCTTTATTCCATTGATCGTCACTAACTGTATTGTTATTGGTCGTGCTGAAGCGTTTGCCGCTAAAAATGAAGTCTTTCCTTCCGCTATTGATGGTTTAGCAATGGGATTAGGCGCAACCGCGGCACTCTTTGTTTTAGGTGCAATACGTGAAATTTTAGGTAACGGCACATTATTTGATGGTGCAGATTTACTATTAGGTGAATGGGCGCAAGTATTAAGAATTGAGATAGTACATTTAGACTCACCCTTCTTACTTGCCATTTTGCCACCGGGTGCTTTTATCGGCTTAGGCTTTATGTTAGCAGCAAAATACCTGATCGATGAAAGACAGAAAAAGCGCAGCACTTTGACAACGAAAACTTACGAAAAAGAACAAGGCTGTGGTAGTCATATCGTCAAAAATTAATTTGTGAGCATAATGAATCAAGCAAAACGTATTGAAATTCTAACTCGGTTGCGTGATGACAATCCGCAACCTACGACAGAGCTAAAATTTGACTCTCCGTTTGAACTATTGATCTCCGTGTTACTCTCTGCACAAGCAACCGATGTGAGTGTAAATAAAGCAACAGCCAAGCTTTACCCCGTTGCCAATACACCACAGGCAATACTGAATTTAGGCGTTGATGGTCTTAAGAAATACATTAAAACTATCGGCCTCTATAATACTAAAGCTGAAAATGTGATTAAGACGTGTCAAATCTTAGTTGATAAACATAACAGTGAAGTACCTGAAAACAGAGAAGCCCTAGAAGCCTTACCCGGTGTCGGTCGTAAAACTGCCAATGTCGTTTTAAACACGGCATTTGGCTGGCCAACAATCGCTGTCGATACACATATCTTTAGAGTGAGTAATCGGACAGGTTTTGCCCCAGGTAAAAATGTCAATGAAGTCGAACAAAAACTGTTAAAGGTTGTTCCGGCAGAATTTAAGGTTGATTGTCACCATTGGCTTATTCTTCATGGTCGTTATACCTGCATTGCACGAAAACCACGGTGTGGCTCTTGTATTATCGAAGATCTTTGTGAATTTAAAGAAAAAACAGATCCCGAGTGAAAATTTGTCGATTTGTCTGTTTTTATGATGCGATATTACTTGCGTCACTACACACAATCGAATAAAACTATTGCCCACTTTTATTATTAAAACTGCCGACTTTCCGGAAAAATATGTTTCAAGACAATCCGCTGCTTGCACAGCTAAAACAGCAACTCCATGCCCAAACACCGCGCGTGGAAGGCCTTGTAAAGGGAACAGATAAAGGCTTTGGCTTCCTTGAAGTTGATGGTCAGAAAAGCTATTTTATTCCCCCTCCGCAAATGAAAAAAGTGATGCACGGCGACAGAGTTATTGCTGCCGTTCATACAAACGGCGATAAAGAGTCGGTTGAACCCGAAGAATTGGTCGAACCTTTCTTAACGCGTTTTGTTGGTCGTATTCAGAAAAAAGAAGGTGATAACCGTCTGTGGATAGTACCTGATCACCCTCTCTTAAAAGATGCTATTCCTTGCCGTCCTGCTCAAGGCTTAACACATAGCTTTGTTGATCAAGATTGGGCTGTTGCCGTAATGCGTCGTCACCCACTTAATAAAGGTGATAAAGGTTTTCAGGCTGAAATTACAGACTATATTACCGATAAAGACGATCACTTTGCGCCTTGGTGGGTAACCTTAATGCGTCATCAGCTTGAACGTGATGCGCCTGAAATGGGTGACGAAGCGCTCACATTACATGACACTTTACCTCGTGAAGATCTGACTTCTCTCTCCTTTGTCACTATTGATAGTGCATCAACAGAAGATATGGATGACGCCCTCTTTATTCGTAAAGAAGAGAACGGTCAACTCACACTCTTTATCGCTATTGCAGATCCAACCGCTTATATTCTGCCTAATAGTGAATTAGATAAAATTGCCGCACAACGTGCGCTAACTAACTATCTGCCAGGCTTTAATATCCCAATGTTGCCTCGCGAACTGTCAGACAATATTTGCTCATTACGTCCTAATGAGAAACGTCCTGCATTAGTTTGCCAAGTGAGTATTGCCGAAGATGGCTCATTGCTTGAAGATATTCACTTCTATTCTGCGTGGGTAGAATCAAAAGCCAAGCTAGTTTATGACCATATTTCAGATTGGTTAGAAGGTGAAAATACCCAATGGCAACCTGAAAATGAGATTGTTCATGAGCAAGTGATGTTATTAAAAGAGATGTGTGAAAAACGTCATGAATGGCGTGAAAAACATGCTCTGGTCTTTAAAGAACGCCCTGATTACCGTTTTATTCTTGATGAAGGTGGCAATGTTTTAGATATCGTTGCAGAAAAACGCCGTATCGCAAACCGTATTGTTGAAGAAGCGATGATCACCGCCAATATCTGTGCGGCAAAAGTACTGGCGAAAAACTTAGGTTTTGGCGTTTACAACGTTCATACAGGCTTTGATCCACTTTATATCGATCAAGTTGTGCAGACATTAAAAGATAACGGTATTGAAACTACATCTGAAAGTTTATTAACGCTTGAAGGTTTCTGCCAATTGCGTCGTGAGCTTGATAATCAGCCAAATCAATTCCTTGATAGCCGTATTCGCCGCTTCCAAAACTTTGCTGAAATCAAAGCTGAGCCAGGTCCTCACTTTGGTTTAGGATTAGAAGCTTACGCAACATGGACTTCACCAATTCGTAAGTACAGTGATATTTTAAATCACCGTTTGCTTAAAGCGATTATCAGCAAAGAAAGTGCTGAAAAACCACAAGAAGAAGATGGTATTCGTATTGCAGAGCGTCGTCGCGCTAATCGTATGGCCGAACGCGATGTGGGTGATTGGTTATATGCGCGTTTCTTAAAACCTTTTGCTGGCACTGAAACACCATTTAATGCAGAAATTATCGATATTACTCGTGGTGGTGTTCGTGTTCGTCTAGTTGAAAATGGTGCTGTTGCCTTTATTCCTGCGCCATTCTTACATGCTGTACGTGATGAAATTCAATGTAGCCAAGAAACAGGCACCGTCATTGTGAAAGGTGAAACTGCTTATAAACTCAATGATATCATTCCTGTACGCATTGAAGATGTGAAGCTGGAAACACGCAATATCGTTGCTCGCCCTATCTAATAGGACTTAAATCGGTATACAATGAGGCTGATAGTTCACTTAGAGCTATCGGCTTTTTTTATATCTCTTATTTTTGTTAGTGATAATGAAATGCAAAAAAATAGGTGACATTGTCACCTATAATCGTACTTATGGATTTCGCTGTTTTCTTAATAATTAATCAGGGTGACCAGTGATCGTGATTTTAGTGCCTTTCTTATCTTCTTCTAACACAAACTCCGTAAAACCACCTGAAAACTGTTGCTCTATCATTAATTTCTTCGGATTTTCCCATTTATAATCAACAGAAACACCGTCTTTTGTATATTCTTTTTGGATGTTATTGTTCACTTTAATGGTTTTTACAAGATAATCTTCATCGTGTTCATTGACATATTTTTTATATGCATCTGCAATTGAAAGCCCAGCATAAACACAATGTGTTATTGCGCCATTCTCATAAACTTCATCCATGGTCTGTTTTGGTGAAGAACAATATTTGTTATGAACAATTATTTTATCCGCAGTCGTTTCTGCAAAAAGCGCAGAAGAATATAATAGTGCAACAATCATCAAGTACGCTTTCATAAAATACCTTTTAAAAGACATCTATTAGTGACAATAAAAAAATGCGCTAATCTCAATAGAAAATCAGCGCATTATCATTCATTTCATTGCTATCTAGCTAGTTAAATCAGCCACCAGCAAGTTTAACCTTCATTCCTTTAGCTTCTAATAGCGATTTAATTAAATCACGTTTATCACCTTGGATCTCAATTAAACCGTCTTTGACACTCCCTCCGCAGCCACATTTTTTCTTCAGTTCAGCCGCAAGTTTAGCTAACTCTGCATCATCCAGATCAATACCTGAAACAACGCATACACCTTTGCCTTTACGTCCACTAGTTTGGCGCTGAATACGCACAATACCATCACCAGCAGGACGTACTGGCTTTTGTTCTTCTTCTTTTATGCGCCCCGTATCTGTGGAATAAACCAAACGAGAGTTATTATCCATTTACATACCTTGTATAGAACGATTAATTTGTTGCAATGTTTCATGAGGGTTATCGCTACGAGTAATAGGACGACCAATCACCATATAATCAACGCCTGCCGCAATGGCTTGCTCTGGTGTCATTACACGACGCTGATCGCCAACATCACTTCCTGCTGGACGAATACCCGGAGTGACTAATAAGAAATCATCACCACAAACTTGTTTAAAACGTGTTGCTTCATGTGCAGAGCAGACGACACCATCAAGACCACAAGATTTTGTCAGTAACGCTAAACGTTCTGCTTGTTCTGCGGGCGTCAATGTTATTCCCAATTCAATTAAATCAGATTGATCCATACTGGTAAGTACAGTCACTGCCGTTAAAAGTGGCGCGTCTTTACCAAAAGCAGCAAGGCTCTCTTTAGCCGCACGCATCATACGACCGCCACCACTCGCGTGTACATTAACCATCCATACACCTAAATCAGCAGCGGCTGCAACGGCTCTTGCAACAGTATTGGGAATATCATGGAATTTTAAATCGAGGAAAATATCAAACCCTTCTTTTTGTAATTGAGTCACAAACTGAGGTCCAAAACGGGTAAACATCTCCTTACCAATTTTTAAACGACAAGATAAGGGATCGATACGCTGTGCAAAGTCTAATGCACTTTTTTGGTCTTCATAGTCTAGTGCCACAATAACGGGCGCGCAGGTAAGCTCGGGCGATTTCTTATCACAATGAAATGACATTTTAGGGCCTTTATTTATAGAGAGACTATTAAAAAAGTGACATCGTCACTGACCATCTAAACCGCGAATAGGTTTAACGGTATCCCATGAACGACAGGATGGACAATGCCAATATAATGCATGAGAGGTAAAACCACATTTATGGCAACGATAATCTGGTTTCGTGCGAATTTGTTCACCAACCATATAGCGCAATAAGATAAGGCTCTCTTTAGCGCGTCCTTCTTCTGCTTCTGCTAAATGGTAACGCATTAAACGATAGAACAAGCGCATGGTTGGATGACGCTCTAATTGACGATTAATGTATAACTGAGCCGCTTCAATACCTTCTTTAGCTTCAATAATGTCAGCAAGGTAAAGCTCCGCAATCGCACCACAATTACTATCCACACATTGACGTAAATAAGTTTCCCAACGAGCATTATCGTCGCCTTGAGCTTGGAAACATTCAAAAAGCATAGGTAAGGTTTCACTGACCATCTCTTTATCTTGCTCAATAACTTTCATTAAAACATCGATAGCTTTTTGTTTATCATCACGAGCAATATAGATACGACCATACATAATTGAAACACGAGCGCAAAGCGGGTCTGTTTGCCCTGCTTTTTGTAAGAAATTGAGCGCGCTCTCAAGATTATCGCTACTCATTTCTTGTAACGCCAATTCACAATAGAAATGGGCGATTTGCTCTTTAAGCTCGCGTTGTCCCAATTTTACTAATTTTTCAGCCGTTTCAATGGCTTTTCCCCAATCACTGGTTAATTGGTAAATAGCTAACAGCGATTGCAACGCACTTTGGCGAAATTCATGCTCATCAATAAGTTGCTGAAACATATTTTCAGCGCGATCGTAAACACCCGCCGCCACATAGTCACGACCTAACTGTTGAACAGCAAGTAGGCGTTGCTCAAAGGAAAGCGCAGCACTTTCCATTAGCGATTGGTGGATACGAATAGCGCGTTCGACTTCGCCACGAGAGCGGAAAAGATTACCTAAAGTAAGATGAGCTTCAAAAGCAGAGCTATCTTCTTTAAGCATTTCGAGGAAAAGATCAACTGCTTTATCTTGTTGATCAGAAAGTAAAAAGTTAACACCCGCCACATACTCACGTGACAGGCGATCGGCGTTCTGCTGTTTGTCCTGTTGGGCGCCACGACGCCCCATATACCAGCCGTAAGCCGCAGCGACAGGTAATAACAGAAACAGCAATTCTAGCATCAGCTATCGTCCTTATTTCGTAGCAGAAGCAACCGTTGGGCGACTTTCTTGGTTTTCTTGTTTTGTTTGGGCGCTTTCAAGACGTTTAATTTTACGTTTTGCTCGACCTAGTGATAAGCGTACACGTAGATAAAAAACACCACTTACAATCCAGCCAAGTACAAAACCCATACCAAACAGGGTAGCTAACAAGGTAGAAATACGATATTCACCTTGAGCGATAAGATAATTGAATGTGACTACCTGATCGTTATTTGTGCCTAAAGTCATGGCAATCACCACGATGGCAAGAACAAGAATAACCAAAATAAAAAGTAGGACTTTTTTCACATTATTTCCTTTTTTATTCTCTTTTCTTTAGTAGACAGATAAAGGTAGCATTTTCACTGCGCACAAAGAAAGTCATTTCTTAGAATCATCTGATTTTCGTATATTTTTTCATATAAATACTGAAAAAGACATTCTCTCAAAAATAAGGGCTATTGTCAGGGTTTGAGTAATAAACGCCGCTCAATCACCTTAAATGCACACCAAACCAGCACGGTGCTGATAAGAATACCGACAATCACATCAGATGCCCAGTGCATTCCTAATACAATACGCCCTACCGTGACATCAATTCCCCATAATAACCCGAGTGACGCTAAAAAATAATGACGGCGCAACATAAAAAGGACAAAAACAAATAATGCGAGTGTCGCTGAAAATAAACTATGACCAGACGGAAAAGCATAACCTGTTTCAGTTTTCCAATATTTAAGTTGCCATTCAGGGACCACAGGTGAGTTGGCTAATCCATTTTGGAGTAATTGTTCTCGCTCAGGTCTTGATACTTGATAAAAAGCTTCAGAGCTAATGTGCAAATTTTCACTAACCCAAACAACATAAGGGCGAGGCTCTTTTACTGTATTTTTAACCGCAACCTTAATTAATTGCCCAATAAATAATGTTGCAATAATTATCACGGCTAATTGAATAAAATGATTACGTTTTAATTTCAACACCATAAAAAGCAATGCTAACAAAACAATAATAGTCACAGCGCCCCAAGGTTTTGCTGCACTATCAGCTATCCATAATGTGCTTATCCCGCCTAAAGGGTGATCAGTAGGTTGCCACTTCCAACCCAATATCAACACAGCACTTGGTATGATTAAGAGCAACATACTACCTAACAGAATCAACTTTGTTACTTGCTTATTCAATATATTGCCTCTTCTTAAATACAAATGTTCTCATCCATTTACAGCTAAAGATTATCAGTATAAACGATGCAAGTTTAGCAATAAATCATTATGCACTCGGCATCAAAATCTGATAATTTGTTGAAGTGTGATTTAATAAGTGTGTGTTATTCATTTCCTTACCTATGAGGCCTGGAAATATTTCAGTGTATTATTTCTCTTTGTTCTCGTTATAAAGTGTATAATCTTGGACGAGAGTATCACCTGAAATTATGAGTCAAAAATAATGAAATTAAGACGTATCGCAGAAGCAAAACTACCGACTCCTTTTGGCGAGTTTTTAATGGTCGGTTTTGAAGAAATCGCAACAGGAAAAGATCATGTCGCTCTAGTTTATGGCGATATTTCAGGCTCAGAGCCCGTATTATCTCGTATTCATTCAGAGTGCCTAACGGGCGATGCCCTATTTAGTTTACGTTGTGATTGTGGTTTCCAACTTGAAGCAGCACTTTCACAAATAAGTAAAGTAGGTCGTGGCGTATTACTTTATCATCGCCAAGAAGGCAGAAATATCGGATTGCTAAATAAAATACGAGCCTATGCGTTACAAGATAAAGGTTTAGATACCGTTGAAGCGAACCTTGAGTTAGGTTTTAAAGCTGACGAACGCGATTTTACCCTTTGTGCTGACATGTATAACCTCTTAGGTGTTCATGAAGTTCGGTTATTAACCAATAATCCGAAGAAAATTGAAATCATGAAAGCCGCAGGAATTAATGTTATCGAGCGAGTTCCTTTGATTGTCGGGCGTAATCCAAGTAATGCACATTATCTTGATACTAAAGCCGATAAAATGGGACATCTTTTATTTAAGAAAGCGCAATAATAAAGTAACAACACAACATTAATTATTTTCAAATCCGAGCCTGAGTTGCTCGGATTTTTTATTTATTCCTTTTATTTTATTACCTTGTAAATTTATTCTTTATCTATTTTTCTTCTCTTACATCTTATTTTTATGTCTTTATTATCATTAAATTATATCATGTGAAAATTTGTCATATGCGATTTCATTGACTATCTATCTGATTCTAAGTTATTTATTAATAAATAAATTTTGATAGGAATGCATTATGCCATTACATTTTTCTGGTAGGGTTTTCGGCGCGCTTTTATTAGCAGGAGCATTATTGACTGGTTGTGATAATAGCGATAAAAACAGCTATTCAATCAAGGTTGGTGTGATTAATGGTGCTGAACAAGATGTGGCTGAAATTGCCAAAAAAGTCGCAAAAGAAAAATATGGCTTAGAGGTTGAATTGGTAAGTTTCAGCGGTTCTTTATTGCCTAATGATCCCACTGCAAATAAAGAACTTGATGCCAATGTTTTTCAACATCGCCCTTTTCTTGCCCAAGATAATCAATCTCGTGGTTACAATTTAGTGGCTGTCGGTAATACCTTTGTTTTTCCTATGGCGGGCTATTCAACTAAAATCAAACACCCTTCGGAGTTAAAATCAGGCGATACCATTGCAGTTCCTAACGATCCCACCAATTTAGGTCGAGCATTACTGTTACTAGATAAAGAAAAGCTTATTACGCTAAAACCAAACAGTGGTTTATTGCCTACGGCTATCGACATTATTGATAATCCACTTAGGCTTAAAATTATGGAGCTAGAAGGTGCGCAATTACCACGGGTTTTAAACGATCCCAAAGTAACTGTCGCTATTATCAGTACAACTTATATCCAGCAAATTAATTTATCACCGACCAAAGACAGTATTTTTATTGAAGATAAAAACTCTCCTTACACCAATATTATTGTGACAAGAGAAGAGAACAAAGACGCTGATAATGTACGTGATTTTATCAAAGCATATCAATCTCCCGAAGTTGCCACCGCTGCCGAAACCATTTTTAACGGTGGTGCAATTCAAGGCTGGTGATTGTTATTACAAAAAGAAAAGATAAAAAAATGCCCCATTATTTTTATAATGGGGCATTGTTATTAACTACGTTACAAAACTAATTAAAGCATATTACGAATAACATAATGCAATATGCCACCATGTTGGAAATAGGCTAATTCAGTTTGAGTATCAATACGGCAACGCGCCATAATAGTTTCAGTACGATTATCTGCAAAAGTAATATTAACCGCGACATCTTGGCTCGGTATTAATGCATTAAGCCCTGTGATCTCAATTTTCTCATCACCTTTTAAGCCCAATGTTTGACGAGATACCCCTTTAGGAAACTCTAAAGGTAAAACTCCCATACCGATTAAGTTAGAACGGTGAATACGCTCAAAAGAGCCTGCAATCACCACACGTACACCTAATAGACGTGTTCCTTTTGCCGCCCAGTCACGGCTAGAGCCTGAACCATATTCACTACCAGCAATAATTGCCAACGGCGTATTTTCTTGCTGATAACGCATTGAAGCATCATAAATAGCCAATATTTCACCAGTTGGAATATGCTTGGTAAAACCACCTTCGATTCCCGGCACCATTTCGTTACGAATACGAATATTGGCAAATGTGCCTCGCATCATGACTTCATGATTGCCACGTCTTGAACCATAAGAGTTAAAATCTTTCGGCTCGACACCATGTTCACGCAGATAACGCCCTGCGGGACTATCCGCCTTAATATTACCTGCAGGTGAAATATGATCCGTTGTCACCGAATCACCTAAAATAGCCAAAATACTGGCTTGATGAATATCTTTAATCGGAGCCGGCGTTTTTGACATACCTTCAAAGAAAGGAGGATGTCGAATATAGGTAGAGTCTGGTTGCCAATCATAGACGGGTGTATCTTGTGTTTGCAGTGATTTCCATGTTTCATCGCCTTCAAACACGGCAGAGTACTCTTTATGGAACATCTCTGTTTTAACTTTCTCAACAGCATCTGCAATAGCTTTACTGTCAGGCCAAATATCTTTTAAATAAACGGGAGCACCCTGTTTATCTTTACCTAATGGCTCTTTAGTAAGATCGATATTCATATTTCCTGATAAAGCATAAGCAACCACTAAAGGCGGCGATGCTAACCAGTTGGTTTTCACTAAGGGATGAATTCGACCTTCAAAGTTACGGTTACCAGATAATACAGCCGCAATAGTTAAGTCATTATCTTTAATCGCACTTTCAATCGGTGCTAATAAAGGCCCAGAGTTGCCAATACATGTTGTGCAACCATATCCCACAAGATTAAACCCTAACTTATCCAGATAAGGCGTTAATCCTGCCAGATTAAGATAATCCGTGACGACTTTAGAGCCAGGAGCCAAAGAAGACTTAACCCAAGGTTTACGCTGCAATCCTTTTTCTACCGCATTTTTAGCGAGTAATCCTGCTGCCATTAAGACATTAGGGTTTGATGTGTTGGTACATGATGTGATCGCCGCAATAACGACGGCACCATCGGTTAACTCAAATGCAGGATAATCATCAATTTTTACTTGAGGAAACTGCGCCAGTGGTTTCTTATTGGTTTCAAGATCTACAGCTGCTTTAAATGCCTTAGGTACACTCGGCAGATTAACTCTATCTTGAGGGCGTTTAGGCCCTGCAAGACTCGCTTCAACGGTTCCCATATCTAACGATAATGTTGACGTAAAGATAGGTTCATCACCTGTATGTCGCCATAAACCTTGCTCTTTGCTATAAGCTTCAACAAGTGCAATTTCTTGTTCTTCACGCCCTGTTAAACGCAAATAATCAAGGGTGATCTCATCTATTGGGAAGAATCCACAGGTCGCGCCATACTCTGGCGACATATTCGCTATTGTTGCACGATCAGCTAAAGGTAATGACGCTAAACCATCACCATAGAACTCCACAAATTTACCCACAACACCATGAGCACGTAACATCTGTGTGACGGTTAATACCAGATCAGTTGCCGTGATCCCTTCACGTAATTTTCCTGTCAATTTAAAGCCAACAACATCTGGAATTAGCATGGAGATAGGTTGTCCTAACATTGCAGCTTCTGCTTCAATGCCTCCTACACCCCAACCTAAAACACCAAGACCATTTATCATTGTGGTGTGAGAATCTGTGCCGACTAAGGTATCAGGATAAGCCACATGACGCCCATTTTGCACCTCAGACCAAATAGCTTTACCTAAATACTCCAAGTTTACCTGATGGCAAATTCCTGTCCCTAGCGGCACGACACGAAAGCGTTCAAAGGATTGCTGCCCCCAACGTAAAAAAAGGTAGCGTTCATAGTTACGCTCCATTTCAATTTCCACGTTTTCAGCAAACGCATTTTTACTGGCATATTCATCAACCATAACAGAGTGGTCAATAACCAAATCTACGGGTGATAATGGATTAACTTTATCCACTTGCCCGCCCAAAGATTTCACAGCTTCACGCATAGCCGCTAAATCAACAACCGCAGGCACACCTGTAAAATCTTGCATAAGTACCCTTGTAGGTCGATATGCAATTTCTCGCGATGCATGTGCTGTTTTTTGCCACTCAACGAGTGCCTTAATATCCTCGTCAACAACAGTATCATTGTCGAGATAACGCACTAAGTTTTCTAGTAACACCTTCAGAGACTTAGGAAGACGGGTAATATCGCCTAATTGGCGGGCAACTTCTGAAAGACGGTAGTACTCATATTCTTGAGATCCGACTAAGAGCGTGGAATGGCTCTCTTTTTTCAAACGTAACGACATAGCTCCTCCTTCTTATTTTTATACTGACAGCATGTTTAAACCATCAAAATAGGTAAGGTTATTTATTAAACATATCATATAACGCCGAATTTCGCTTAAAGACCACACAATTTGTTAACGTAATGTTATGGGTGTCATAGTGTTAATAAATTTTAATCTCAGGATTTTCGCTTAATTAGGATTTAATGGTGGAGGTATGACTACGTAAGGATAACTTTTATGAGTAATAAACAATCTGATTTACTTAAAAATATTATGAATGCGGATCGCTATTTTGCAGAACCTATTACACCTCCTTTTCCGCAAACCTTATCGATGAATGCATTACATTCTCAAAATATAAAAGATACCGAAGGCTTAGTGCAATTTATCATCGCGTCACCAAAACCTTTTGAGCCTTCCGAAATAGAAAAAATGTCACAACTTAAAAATATCCAAATTGGACTCATTTCTATTATGGCAAACCATCTTGCCGCATTAAAAAAAGAGGATAATGAAGCCTATTATCGCCCCGAACATTGGTTAGATACGCTCAACCATTTACCCCTTCTAGGACACAATAAAATAGAAACAAAAAAACTTCATAAGCAAACCTTTGATTTTTCTGTTGCTCAAGCGTTTATTCAATTATTACTAGGAGCTGCAATCAATGCCACCTCTCCTGCACTTGGAGAATTTATTGATTTTTTACGTACCCAAGGACAAAAAATAGAAATCGGCTTACGAAACTCATTAGACAGCTATCAAACGATAACTATTGCGGGGATCACGGAGATACTCAATCATAATAATCATCTTATTTTTGTTCCAAAGCTGAAAATTTTGAGCCTACGTTTTTCTTATCAATCAGCAAAAATGCTACTCGCCAGTTGTATCGGTCGTAAATTTACCCTCTCTTTAGAGTACACCACCATTACCTCTGTATTTGATGCTAGTGCACTTGATGATCCACTGATTAATCAGCAGTTTTATGATTTTTTAAACAAGTATCGTCAGCTAAGCATTGCAAAATCAGATGCTTTTTTTAGTGGGGATTTTTATTTGAAATGAGTAATAACAGAAATTAGATTTATGAACACGCTTGAAGGCGGGAATGACCCGCCTTTCAGTATTACACTAATGGTAATTCAATATCTTTAAATAACTCTTCAATCTCTTCGTTAGTTCGCAACGCAACAGCTTGCTCAATCAAATTACGCGTAAGATGGGGAGCAAAACGCCACATGAAATCATACATATAGCCACGTAAGAAACCACTACGGCGAAACGCAATTTTAGTGGTGCTATAACTAAACTTATCACGCATATCAATGGCAACTAAATCGCTATCGAGTACAGGATCAAATGCCATGCTGGCAATCACACCAATGCCTAAATGCAGTCTCACATAAGTTTTAATAACATCCGCATCGGTTGCAGTGAAAACAATTTTAGGTTTCAACCCTACTTTACCGAAGGCATCATCAAGATCTGAACGCCCAGTGAACCCCTGGGTATAAGTGACAATATCGTAGTTTGCGAGCTCTTTAAGCGTCACTTCTCGTTTTTGTGCCAGTGGATGATCTTTAGAAACCACCACAATGCGGTTCCAACGATAACAAGGTAGCATCACTAAATCGTTATAAAGATGCAGTGATTCTGTCGCTATTGCAAAATCACTTTTACCTCTGCATACATCTTCAGCAATTTGCGTTGGTGAACCTTGGTTCATATGTAATGAAACATCTGGATAACGCTCAATAAAACCTTTTATTACTGGAGGTAATACATAACGAGCTTGCGTATGCGTTGTTGCAATCGATAGTGAGCCTCTATCTGGATAAGTGTGTTCACCCGCAGCTGATCGAATAGCTTCTGTTTTTGACAAAATCTCTCTAGACAGCCTTACAATTTCTTCACCTGCTGGTGTCACATGCGTTAGATGCTTGCCACTGCGAGAAAATATTTGTATACCTAGCTCATCTTCTAACATGCGAATTTGTTTACTTATTCCCGGTTGAGATGTATACAAACGCTCTGCCGTGGTCGAAACATTTAAATCGTTATTCACCACTTCAACGATATAACGCAACTGTTGTAATTTCATGGAGAGGCTATCCCTTCAACAAAAGACTTATTATTCCGTTATTCTATTTATATTCATATAACTAAAAAGAATAATAAAGATGTAATATATAACCACTATATCACTTATTTCATTTCGGTCTAACGTAATTAATAGTGTTATTTAGGTTTTGTTATATCGAATAGTTATAAGCTATAAATAAGCATAAAAAAAGCCAACCTTATCTGTCAGCTTCTATTTCATAATATTAGTGCCACTAAATTATTTAATCACACTACATACCATTCTTGCATCGTCGTCACTAAGAGCTTGGATCATCAGTCTTAATACAAAAAAGCGACTAACTCTCATTAGTCGCTTTTTTATTTATCACGTAATGCCAATGTTATTTGGTTTTTTCAACCCATTTGCCATCGACATAAAACGCAGACCAACCTGTTGCTTTGCCATCTTTCTCTGAAGAAACATACTGCTGTTTTGTTTTACGACTAAAACGCACAATAGTTGGATTTCCTTCAGGATCAGCCACCGGAGCTTCTGCTAAATAGCGCATTTTCTCTGCTAAACGGTCTTTAAAGCGAACCAGTTCTTCTACTTTTGGTGCACGTGTTTCTCTTGATTTAGGGAACGTGTTTGCGGCCAAGAAGACACCAGCAGCACCGTCTCGTAAGACAAAGTAAGCATCTGATTTTTCGCATAGCAATTCAGGAAGTGGAACAGGATCTTCCTTCGGTGGTGCAATTTCACCGCTTTTTAAGATTTTACGGGTATTTTTACAATCATCATTAGTACAACCCATGTATTTACCAAAACGCCCCATTTTTAGGTGCATTTCAGAACCACATTTATCGCACTCAATAACTGGGCCTTCATAACCTTTTAAGCGGAATTCACCTTCTTCAACTTCATAACCATCACATGCAGGGTTATTACCACAAACATGTAATTTACGATGAGTATCAATCAAGTAACTGTCCATTGCAGTACCACATTTCGGGCAACGGCGACGTGCACGTAATGCGTTAGTTTCTGCATCTTCCCCTTCAAGAATATTTAATAATTCATCTTCAGGGATAAGGTTGATGGTTTGCTTACAACGCTCTTTAGGCGGTAAAGCATAGCCCGAACATCCTAAAAATACGCCTGTTGTCGCCGTTCTAATTCCCATATGACGAGAACAAGTTGGACATTCAATCGACGTGATCACCATTGGATTTGGTCGCATTCCACCTTCTTCAGGATCTTTTTCAGCAACTTCTAATTGCTGACTAAAATCGGTGAAGAATGCATCTAATACCGCTTTCCAGTTTTCTTCATTATTAGCAACATGGTCGAGGTGATCTTCCATTTGCGCAGTAAAATCGTAATTCATTAAATCGCTAAAATTCTCTTCTAAACGATCCGTTACAATCTCACCCATTTTTTCTGCATAAAAACGACGGTTTTCAACTTTCACATAACCACGATCTTGAATAGTGGAAATGATAGAAGCATACGTTGAAGGGCGACCAATACCGCGCTTTTCTAACTCTTTAACTAAAGTCGCTTCGCTAAAACGTGCTGGTGGCTTAGTAAAGTGCTGAGTAGGTTCTAATTCAGCTAAAGCCAGTTTAGCCCCTACATCAACTGCAGGTAAGGTTTTGTCTTCATCTTTGTTACGCATCGCTGGCATGACTTTCGTCCAACCGGCAAAACGTAAAGTACGGCCTTTAGCTCGTAGTTTATAATCACCTGATTCAACTGTTAATGTGGTTGAATCGTATTTTGCTGGTGTCATTTGACAAGCAACAAATTGATTCCAAATCAGTTGATATAAACGTTTGGCATCGTTATCCATATCTTTTAAAGATTCTGCGATAACGTTGATATCTGAAGGACGAATAGCTTCGTGCGCTTCTTGAGAATTTTCTTTGCTCGAATAAACATTTGGCTCTTTCGGCAAATATTTAGCACCAAAATTCTCATTGATATAATCACGCGCCATTTGAATTGCATCCTGACTTAAGTTAGTTGAGTCAGTACGCATATAGGTTATATAACCAGCTTCATAAAGGCGCTGAGCTAGCATCATCGTCTTTTTCACACCAAAGCTTAAACGCGTACTTGCCGCTTGCTGTAAGGTTGATGTGATAAGTGGTGCACTTGGTTTGCTTGATGTTGGTCTATCTTCACGATCTTTTACCGTGAAGGTTGCATTTTGTAATGCTTTAACCGCCACCTGTGTTTCATCGGATGAAACAGGGTTGAAGGCTTTATCATTATAATGCGTGACTTCCATACGCAACGGTTGCTCGTCAGGCGTTAATAATGACGCGTGCAATTGCCAATATTCTTCAGGAACAAAGGCTTTAATTTCACGCTCACGTTCAACTAAAAGACGCACAGCAACAGATTGCACTCGACCCGCAGATAATCCACGAGCAACTTTTTTCCAAAGTAAAGGTGAAACCATATAACCCACAACACGATCCATAAAGCGACGAGCTTGTTGTGCGTTAACGCGATCTATATTTAACTCACCCGGAGTTTGGAAAGCTTGTGTAATGGCATTTTTAGTGATTTCGTTAAAAACCACTCGACTAAATCGTTCATCATCACCGCCGATAACTTCGCGTAAATGCCACGCGATAGCTTCTCCTTCGCGGTCAAGGTCCGTTGCGAGATAGACATGATCAGCTTTCTCAGCCAATGCTTTTAGTTCAGCCACGACTTTCTCTTTGCCGGGTAGAATTTGATAGTTCGCATTCCATCCATTATAGGGATCAATTCCCATACGGCTGACTAAGGCTGATTTCTCATCCTTTTTAACTTTTTTCACGCCTTTCGTGGCGGATGAGTTTTCGCTCTTCTGGCTGCCAGAACCACTCTTTGGCAAATCACGAATGTGACCCACGCTAGATTTAACTACGTAGTCATTGCCAAGATATTTATTGATCGTTTTGGCTTTAGCCGGGGACTCCACGATAACAAGAGCTTTACCCATAATTACCTTTACCTAATTAAACTTTGTTATGACGGTATCGTTTAATACCCTCAACTAAAAAAATGTTTAAAATCTCTTTTTTATATTGCGTTAGTTTTGCAATATATCAACCTGTTTTTATTCAAAGCTTTTGTTTAAGCTCAAAACTCATCACTTTTTTTGAGGTATTTTAATCACCTCACTACTTTGACCGAGTACAGGCAAATCATTGTTTGCTACATATAGAGTAGCTAAGCTTTTAAAAATGCCACACTCTACCTGATAAAAAGTGAGGCGCAACAAATTATTTTTCTAAGGAGCACATATTATGTCAACACAAACTACACCGATTACAACAGAGATGCTACTTGAAAAAGCGAATAAAATCATATGTGAACATGAAGATTATTTACAAGGTATGCGTGCAGATTCGGTTGAACAGAAAGGTAATGTCCTCGTATTTAAAGGCGAATTTTTTTTAGATGAACAAGGTTTACCTACTGCAAAAAGCACAGCAGCATTCAATATGTTTAAGCATTTAGCTCATGTGTTATCTGATAAATACCATTTAGAATAAGTCATCTTCGTGATTATTTTTATTTAATCACTGAAGTAAATTAATTTACTCTTTATCGATAACAAAAAAGAGACTTTGCTTGCCAGTTATTGCATTCATTCAGATGCCAATAACTGGCATAATCAAACAAAAATAAAGAATAATAATTCAGTTTGATTATAATGCAGATTTTCTGTCACATCTCAACTCAAGATTACACTTACCTATCAATACAATCAGTAATATCAATTATTTTTATTTTCTATTTACAGCTATATTGAAACCTCCTAGAAAGAGGAAATATTTACCCTGTTGTTATAAGCAATATCAATTATTTCTTTGATTGCCAGTGAAATTTTCACTGGCTTTTTTTATTTTATGGAAATAAAAGCTTTTAAAATAGAGAGTTAGAATATTTTTTGAGAAGATTTAGGAAAAGTGACTGAGTAAGGAAGGATGATATCAGCGATAATCCATATCACTGATATCATTTATTGCGTACTTATTGGCTTATAGCAGCGGTTTTTTACTTCTTTGTACCCAACGCATCATCAGTTTATCAATACTTTCCATTGCGCCACCTGTAACTCGCTCAACCATTTTCTTTTTGGTAACATATTGGACAGAAAGAACTTCAAAGTCATTAATATGATTGATCAGCCAATCATCACTGACACCAACTTCATCAATTAAGCCTCTGTTTAGTGCTTCTGAACCGTACCAATACTCACCCGTTGCAACGCTATCGATATCAAGTTGAGGGCGATATTTATGCACAAATGATTTAAACAATAGATGCGTTTCATTTAAATCTTGTTTAAATTTCTCACGACCTTCTTCAGTATTTTCGCCTAACAAGGTCAATGTACGTTTATATTCGCCAGCAGTATGCAACTCAACATCAATATCGTTTTTCTTGAGCAAACGGTGAATGTTAGGGATCTGAGCCACAACACCAATCGAGCCAATAATCGCAAATGGTGCAGCAACAATTTTATCTGCCACACATGCCATCATATATCCCCCGCTAGCAGCCACTTTATCGACAACCGCCGTCAGTTTAATACCCTTTTCTTTTAAGCGTGTTAATTGAGCTGCGGCTAATCCATATCCGTGAACCATACCGCCTGGGCTTTCTAAGCGCAGTAATACTTCATCACCTGCTTGTGCAACAGAAAGAATGGCGCTGATTTCTTCACGTAATGCACCCACTTCATGTGCATCCATACTACCGTTAAAATCAAGCACATATAAACAAGGTTTTACAACGCCTTTTTTACCTTCTTTTGCATTGTTTTTACTCTGTTTATTCTCTTTTTTTTGCTGCTTTTTAAACGCTTTATACCAGACTTTTAATTCAGCATCGTCCATTTTTGCTTGTTGCATAACGCGCTGTTTTTCTTCGTAAGCTTCAGCAAGATCTGTGACTCTTAACGTCCCTTTACGATTTTGCTTTTTATTTCCAATTACAACGAAAAACAACACGATAGCGATAATCGCCACAACAACAGTGACAATTTCTGCTAAAAACAGCCCATATTGCAAAATATACTCCACAAAGACCTCTTTTTAAGGTTAATAACACTGACTAAAACCAATATGCCTAGTTTAACGAAATTCTGCTTTAGCGCCAGCAACAAAGGCATGATTATGTTTAATACCATAAAGAAAATAGCCATAAATTGTAAACAAAAAGTCAGACTAAACTGGTCGCTAGACAAATAAGACGTTACACTTTATTTACTTTTTACTAGACAGGATATCAATATGTTGCAATATCAACCCGATCATAGCGTGCTAAAAGATAAAATTATTCTAGTAACGGGTGCTGGTGATGGCATAGGAAAAGAAGCCGCACTAACTTATGCGCAATATGGCGCAACACTTATCTTATTAGGCCGTACTTTATCAAAACTTGAAGATGTTCAAGAAAAAATAATCACATCAGGTGGCCAACAGCCCATGTTATATCCACTTGATCTACTTACAGCGACAGAGAACGATTTTCAGCAATTTGCTGATACTCTCGTTAAACGCTTCCCTCATCTTGATGGTGTATTACAAAATGCTGGTTTATTAGGTGTTGTTGAACCTATCATTAATCAACCGAGTAATCTTTGGCATGACGTTATGCAAGTCAACGTTAATGCGACATTTATGCTCACAAAAGCACTACTACCATTGATGCTCAAAGCGCCTCATGCAAGCCTTATCCTCACCACATCTAGTGTAGGTCGCCAAGGTCGTTATGGTTGGGGAGCTTATTCTGTCTCTAAATTCGCAACAGAAGGCTTTATGCAAGTACTTAATGAAGAATATAACGAAAGTACTTTGCGTATTAACTGCATTAATCCTGGTGGCACTCGTACCGCAATGCGAGCAAGTGCATTTCCAGATGAAGATGCACAGAAATTAAAAACACCTAAAGATTTGATGCCGTTATATCTCTACCTTATGAGTGATGACAGTATTGATGTGAAAGGACAATCTTTAGATGCACAACCTGGCCGTAAAGCAGGTCCCGCTGAATAACATAATTTAAGGTAACAAAATGAATGATGCACAACACCAAAAACGCCAACAACGTTTAAAAGAGAAAGTAGATACTCGAATTGAGCAAGCTCAACACGAGCAAGGTATTTTGATAATTTTTACTGGCAATGGTAAAGGCAAAACAACAGCGGCGATGGGAACCGCAACGCGTGCTGTTGGTCATCAAAAAAAAGTCGGTGTTGTGCAGTTTATAAAAGGTACATGGGAAAACGGTGAACGAAACCTATTAGAACAATTCGGTGTACCATTTTATGTAATGGAAACGGGCTTTACTTGGGAAACACAAGATAAAACGGCAGATACCGCTGCCTGTTTGAATACTTGGCAATATGCACTGAAACTACTTAACGATCCAGAGTACGATCTGGTCATTCTTGATGAAATTACCTATATGATTAGCTTTAACTATTTACCATTAGATGAAGTTATTTCAGCTATTAGCTCTCGCCCACCTCACCAAAATGTCATTATTACAGGAAGAGGCTGCCATCGAAAATTAATTGAGTTAGCCGATACGGTGACAGAAATGCGTCCTATAAAACATGCTTTTGACAGCGGAATAAAAGCGCAAAAAGGTATAGATTGGTGACCTATAATGATTATTATAAAATGAATATTTTTCTTAAATAAGAATTGGCTCGCCTAAAATGCCAGCACCAAATATTCTCCCATTTTTTTTCATAAATTCAAAATAGGCATCTCTATCTACAAAAATATTATTTTGTATTTGTTGATTGTAAATCATTGCCATTCTTACTAAATATTTATGATATTCATCATAAAATATTTGTTTTTCTTTAGGATCTCTTGACGCTAAATATTTCTTCATTATTTCATAAATACTATTTGCTTCTTTGGTTAATTTTTCATTACTAAATTTAACATTATATTCTAGTGGAGTTAAATTATCTGTTCGTGTGTTCCCTCCATCTATCCAATTAAACTTATCTGTTGCTAAATATTCAGTTAACAAATCACGTTCAGAATAAAAGTGAATACCATAAGGATATTTAGCGATATATTGATAAAAATCCTCTCTTGAAAAACATTTTGTCAATACATTCACTTTTTCATTATCGTCCCAATCAGATAAGTAAGTAGGTAATGATTCATCTAATGGAATATCGCAATTAAAAATATTATTATCAATAAAAAGAGAGTCAGAGCTATTAATGGCGCCGCGTACAAGTATGCCGTTAATCCATACAGTGCGCTCATCTATATGAAGATCATCAAGTGTATCATCTGGTTTAAATACCGAAGTGAAACTATAATATATTTCTCTATTTGGATTAATTATCCCGCCTCGATTGCCTGGATAAATCATAAATTCACTCTGTTCACCATGACTATCAACTAACAGATGTTTTCCGTTATTAAGTTTTATTTTTTTAACTTCACCTTTACCCATTACGAAATAAGAATTATCAACTTTAAACTCTAAAGGTTCTAATCGGTTATTGCTGATATAAAAAATACCGTTCTGCTTTTCTCGTTTTGCGGGGTTGTCGCACCCTACTATCAGAAAAGTCATATATAACACTGTTGTTAAATAAAAATAACGATACATATTATTTTGAATACCTTATCGTTAAATAAAAAATTATTAATATTTCTACCGTAATAATGTAATTATCATAGATATATTTATTATAAAAATAAAGCCATCAAAAAAAGAAGCACTCATAAAAACATGAGTGCTTCTTTTTAAAAATGAAAATTTAATTTGAAATAATAAATAATTATTCGCTAATTACTTTTTATTTCCTGCTGATTGGCGACGACTTGACGCTCTTTTAGCTGGTGATGTTGAAGTGCGAGCAGATACTTTCGTATGACGCTTAACTGCACGACGGATCTGATTCGCTTTGATACGACGTTGATCTTTTTCTACTGCAACTTTTGTTACTGTTTCGTCGTTTAATTCAACTAATTGACGTAAATAGTTGATTTGATCTAATCCAAGTTCAACCCAACCACCACGCGGTAAACCTTTTGGTAAATCGATGTCACCGTAACGAACACGAATAAGGCGGCTGACTTGGACACCAACAGCTTCCCACATACGGCGAACTTCACGATTACGCCCTTCAGTAAGTGAAACGTTGTACCATTGGTTAATCCCTTCACCACCACGATAAGAAACAGAGCGGAATGAAGCAGGACCATCTTCTAATTGTACACCACGCGTTAATTGACGAATTTTCGCATCATCAATTTCACCAAAAACACGGACAGCGTATTCACGCTCAACTTCACGGCTAGGATGCATTAAACGGTTGGCTAATTCACCATCAGTTGTAAATAACAGTAATCCACTGGTATTCACATCAAGACGACCTACGGCGATCCAGCGAGCACTGTTAAGGCGAGGAAGACGTTGGAAAACGGTTGGACGACCTTGCGGATCACTGCGAGTACACAGTTCACCTTCAGGTTTGTAATAAGCAAGCACACGGCAAACATCTTTTTGTGCTTCACGAATATTTAGAATACGGCCATCTAAGCGGATTTTTGCTGTAGTGGTGACATCAATACGATCACCTAATTTCGCTTTTGTACCATCAATGCTGATACGCCCTTCTTGAAGATAGCCTTCAATTTCACGGCGAGAACCGTGACCAGAACGAGCAAGGATTTTTTGTAATTTTTCAGTGCGTTGCGATTTATCGCTCATGAAACAACCTCATGTGTCGCCTTCACAGGCGTCATAAAAATAGAATTAATTTTTAAAAATCAATTAAATAAAAATAACCCATGTTTATTAAAATAAGAAATAAACACAGGTTTATTGATTCAATAGTGAACAATGTTGATGATTTTTCACATCAACATTGTGATAAATAGTGGCGATAAAATGACGTTGGCAAAACCTTAACGATAGCTTAGCCGTTTGTTCGCAGATCAAGTTATAGTGTTTAACGTTTAAAATACGCGTTGATATAACCGATTTCAAAAACAGACACCGTGATTTTTATCGCAATGTATAAATTTAACACAAGCGATAAATCCCTTCACCTTTTATCTCTTTATCTCGTGATAAATTTCTTCACTATCGAGTCATTACTATCGAGTCATTAACTCCCAATTCAGTTTAATCAGCTAAATGACTTACTGAAATGGCGTAATATCACCCGTACCTTCACGCACGATAACTGGGGTATCTTCTGTTAAATCAATTACCGTTGTCGGTTTTTGTCCTAAATAACCACCGTGGATCACCAAATCAACTTGTTTGCTTAATAAATCTTCGATTTCTTCCGGATCAGATTCAGCAAAATCGTTGCCTGGTAAAATCAGGCTTGTTGACATTAATGGCTCACCAATATTTTCTAACAATGCCAATGCAATAGGGTTAGAAGGAACACGCAAACCTATGGTTTTACGTTTATCATTCATCAAACGTTTTGGTACATCTTTAGTTGCTTTTAAGATAAAGGTGTAATTACCTGGAGTGTTATTTTTTATTAAACGAAACACCACATTATCAACATAAGCGTAATTGGCGATTTCTGATAAATCACGGCACATCAGTGTGAAATTGTGGTTTTTATCTAATTGGCGAATACGACAAATTCGCGTCATTGCATCTTTGTTTTCTAAACAACAGCCAATAGCATAGCCAGAGTCTGTTGGATAAATCACCACACCGCCTTTGCGTAAAATATCAGCACTTTGTTCAATTAAACGAGCCTGCGGATTATCAGGGTGAATATAAAAAAGTTGGCTCATACATCCCTCAATGAATTTCTAATGTTACTCTTGCCATAGCGACCAAACTGGTTCTACACCACTGGGTAACCATAAATTACGCCCCAATTCTATCCACGAGCAAGGGCGATGAAAATCAGAACCTAACGAAGCTTTTAGCCCATAAAGTTGCGCTAATGCTGCGTGCTGTTCTCGTTCTTGTGGTGGTTGTTGGCATTGTGCCACTTCGATTGCATCACCACCAAGTTGTTTAAAATAAAGCGTTAAGCGTTTTAACCACTTAGAGGATAGACCATATCGTCCCGGATGCGCTAATACTGCAACGCCACCAGCCTCATGAATCGCTGTGACAGCGTCACCTATTGAGCACCACTGTGGGGGGACATAACCCGTTTTACCTTTCGCTAAATAACGCTTAAACACTTTATTAACCGAGGCAACATGCCCTTCATTCACGAGAAAACGGGCAAAGTGTCCTCTTGTAACTTGTCCACCATGTGCTAAGGCTTTTGCTCCTTCAAATGCATTTGCAATACCCGCTTTTTCTAATCGCTCACCTATCATTATCGCGCGTGTTTCACGACATTGGCTTTGTGACGAAAGGAGTGCTTTCATTGCATTATGGTTGATATCAATATTCAATCCAACAATATGGATTTCTATATTCTCCCATAAAGTCGATATTTCGACACCTGATATCAGGGTAAGAGGCAGATTTTTTTCTGCAATATAATCATTAGCAGGAGTAATCGCCGCTGTTGTATCGTGATCTGTAATCGCTAAGACATTAATTTGACGCTCTATCGCTCTCTCAACCAATTCTTTTGGTGAAAGCTCGCCATCTGACGCGGTAGTGTGGCTGTGCAAATCATAAATCACTCTTAAATCAGATAGCACTTCTGTCATCGCTTCTCCCTTTTCATCTTAGCAAGGTAATAATTTTTAAAGAGTATGCCATAAAGTACTTGACGAACCCAACGCAATCCAGTTTACTAGTACACAACACGAGCTAGTCTATTAACTTATTGTCTGTCGTTAGCTGTAAGGAGATCTTATGAATATTAATCAACGTCTTATCGCTCTTTGGTGGCGCAATACTCTTTTATGGGCGGTTTGATCTCCTGCTTCACGTCAGTGATATCTAAAACCCGCCTACGCGGGTTTTTTTATGCATTAAAAACAGTTAGTAAAAAATAATATAGAGCGATAATAATGAATACATCACTTGCATTCTCATTTAATACCAAGGCAACGCCACTGCCTTACCACAGCGAACCTGCTTTACTTTTCAATACATTATGTGAAAACAAACATCACACATTATTATTAGAATCTGCACAAGTTGACACTAAAGCAAACTTAAAAAGTTTGTTAATTGTTGATAGCGCATTACGTATCAGCGCAGTAAAAAATCAAGTCACTATTGATGCATTAAGCGTTAATGGACAAGGTTTATTACCTGCATTAAAAATCGCACTAAAAGAAAAAGCGGTCTTAATGCAAGAGAGCGATAAACAGTGTGTTTTTACTTTTTCTTCACCTGCACAAGATATTGATGAAGAGAGCAAATTAAAATCAGCCAGCGTATTTGATGCTTTACGTTTCTTTCTTGCTAATAAAGACACTAAAGATGCTAATGCTATTTTTGTCGGCGGTTTATTTGCTTATGATTTAGTCAGTGGATTTGAACCCATTCCTGAATTAGACACCGTTTTTTCATGCCCTGACTACTGCTTTTATTTAGCAGAACAGTTAATTGTGATCGACCATCAGAATAAAGATAGTCAGTTAATTTCCATTGCTTTTACTGATGATAAAACAGAGTGTCAGCGCCTCACTTTACGCCAATCTGAGTTAATTTCACTGGCTAAACAACCTTTAAAACATCCTATCCGCCGCGCTTTAACAGCAGCAGAATCAACAATACAAGGCAATATGGATGATAAAGGTTATGGCGATATTGTTGAGGCAATGAAAACCTATATTCGTCGAGGTGACATTTTCCAAGTTGTTCCATCACGTCGCTTTCAAGTTGCTTGCCCTTCACCACTTGCCGCTTATCAAGTGTTGAAAGAGAAAAATCCAAGCCCTTATTTATTCTATATGCAAGATGCTTTGTTCACGGTATTTGGAGCATCACCAGAAAGTGCATTGAAATATCAAACAAGTGATCGCCAAATTGAAATCTATCCAATTGCAGGAACTCGCCCAAGAGGACGCAACACAGATGGTTCAATCAATGCAGATTTAGACAGTCGAATTGAACTTGAAATGCGCACTGATACGAAAGAGCTTTCTGAACATTTAATGTTAGTTGATTTGGCACGTAATGATTTAGCGCGTATTTGCCAAGCAGGTAGCCGTTATGTCGCTGAATTAACAAAAGTTGATCGTTATGCTTTTGTCATGCACTTAGTCTCAAGAGTAGTCGGTAAATTGCGTGATGATTTAGATATTTTCCATGCGTATCAAGCCTGTATGAATATGGGAACACTATCTGGAGCGCCGAAAGTCAGTGCAATGCAATTGATTGCTCGTTATGAAAAAACGAAACGTGGCAGTTATGGTGGTGCTATCGGCTATTTTACTGGCGCAGGAGATTTTGATACTTGCATAGTTATTCGCTCCGCTTATGTTGAAAATAATATTGCAACTATTCAAGTTGGTGCTGGAATTGTGCTCGATTCAGATCCAAAAATGGAAGCAGAAGAGACACGCAATAAATCACAAGCTGTTATCAATGCCATTTTGCAAGCTCACACCAATACTCAAATGCAGGAGGCTTGCTAATGGCGACTATCTTACTGCTCGATAATATCGACTCATTTACTTATAACCTTGTCGATCAATTACGTAGCCTTGGCAATAATATTGTGATTTATCGCAATAGCGTCGCAGTCGATGTTATTGAACAAAAATTACATGAGCTCGATAACCCGATTTTACTGTTATCGCCGGGGCCAGGAGCACCTTCACAAGCAGGTTGCATGCCTGAACTGTTAAAACGTGTATTAGGCACATTGCCTGTAATTGGTATTTGCTTAGGTCATCAAGCCATTATTGAGGCTTACGGTGGCAAAGTTTCTTCATGTGGAGAGATCTTACATGGCAAAGCGACATTAGCTGAACACGATAACAGCGAAATGTTTGTGAATTTACCTAACCCTTTACCCGTAGCTCGTTATCATTCGCTTTCAGGAGAACAAGTTCCAGAACAACTCATTATTAATGCTTGGTGCGATAACACTGTTATGGCGGTGCGTCACCGTCAACATAAAACCTGTGGTTTTCAGTTTCACCCAGAATCAATTTTAACCACAAAAGGCGCACAACTTTTAGAGCAAACAATCGCATGGGCATTAACTCCTAAAGGAGACGCATAAAATGGAAACTATCTTCAACAAATTATTTAGCGCACAACAATTGACGTTAGAAGAAAGCCAAACACTGTTTAGCGCCATTATTCGCGGTGAGTTAACAGAATCACAATTAGCGGCAGTATTAATCAGCATGAAAATGCGCGGTGAACATCCTCAAGAAATCGCAGGAGCAGCACGCGCATTACTCGAAAATGCACTGCCATTTCCTCGTCCTGATTATACCTTTTGCGATATCGTAGGCACTGGCGGTGATGGTGCAAATAGTATCAATATTTCAACAGCAAGCGCCTTTGTTGCAGCTGAAGTAGGTATCAAAGTTGCGAAACACGGTAATCGTAGCGTATCCAGCCGCTCTGGATCTTCCGACTTATTAGCAGCATTTGGTATCCCTTTAGACAGAAGTGCTGATGATGCGCGCCAATTACTGGATGAAGTGGGTTTATGCTTTTTATTTGCACCTCAATATCACAGTGGTTTTCGTTTTGCAGCACCCGTTCGCCAACAATTGAAAACACGCACGTTATTTAATGTATTAGGTCCATTGATCAACCCAGCGCGTCCGCCATTAGCATTAATTGGTGTGTATAGCCCAGAGTTATTGATGCCTATCGCAGATACATTAAAAGTTTTAGGTTATGAGCGTGCTGCTGTTGTTCATAGTGGTGGAATGGATGAAGTTTCACTACATGCACCTACTCAAGTCGCTGAATTACGCAATGGTGAAATTACACGTTATCAACTGACACCTAGTGATTTTGGTCTTCGCCCTTGTGCCATTACTGATTTAGAAGGTGGTACACCTGAAATAAACCGTCAATTATTAGCAGATTTATTACAAGGAGAAGGAAAAAGAGCACATACCGAATCTGTTGCAGCTAATGTCGCTTTATTAATGCGTTTACATGGGCAAGAAGATTTAAAAATGAATACTGAAGTTGCTATGCACGCCATTTATAGCGGTAAAGCAATAAATCGTGTAACTGCATTAGCAGCGAGAGGATAAGAGCATGACTGTATTAAACGCCATTGTAAAAGATAAAGCTGAATATCTAATTGCACGTAAAGCAAGCCAACCATTATCAGAATTTGTGCACCAAATAGAGCCATCAACACGCTCGTTTTATCAGGCATTAACTCAGCCCAATACTGTTTTTATTTTAGAGTGTAAAAAAGCATCACCCTCAAAAGGTCTAATTCGTGCTGATTTTGATCCCGCTACGATTGCAAAAATTTATCAGCCTTATGCTGCTGTAATTTCGGTATTAACGGATGAGAAATATTTTCAAGGGAGCTTTGATTATTTACGTCAAGTTAGCCAAGCCGTGCATCAACCCGTTTTGTGCAAAGATTTTATTATTGATGAATACCAAATCTATTTAGCTCGTTTTTATCAAGCAGATGCCATTTTATTAATGCTCTCTGTCTTAGATGATGAGCAATATCGTGCACTATCAGCCGTTGCTCATCAATTAAACATGGGTGTATTAACGGAAGTAAGCACTGAAGAAGAACGTCAACGTGCCATTAATCTCAATGCCAAAGTTATCGGTATTAACAATCGTGATTTGCGTGATCTCTCTATCGATTTAGCGCGTACCCAGCAGTTAAGCCAAGGATTGCCTAAAGATGCAATCGTGATCAGTGAGTCAGGTATTCACACCCACCAGCAAGTTCAAGCGTTAAGCCAATATGCTAATGGGTTTCTAGTTGGTAGCGCCTTAATGTCACAAGAAAATATTGACCAAGCAGTGAGAGCGCTCGTTTTGGGAAAGCATAAAGTGTGCGGGTTAACTCGCACACAAGATGTAAAAGCGGTTTATCAAGCTGGTGCTTATTATGCAGGGTTGATTTTCGCAGAAAAATCCCCTCGAAAAGTGACATTGTCACAAGCACAAGAGTTGATAGCGCAAGCTCCCTTAGCCTTTGTGGGAGTTTTTCAAAACCAACCCATTACGCTTATTTGTGACTATGCTGAAAAACTTAATTTATCTGCCATTCAATTACACGGACAAGAAGATGCTCAGTTTATTGAGCAACTTAGACAAAGAATTCAACCTAGCTGTGAGATTTGGCAAGCAATAAATATGGCAATTCACGCAGATATTTCTCCTGTTTCACACGTTAATAAATATGTACTTGATAACGGCACTGGTGGCACAGGAACAACGTTTAATTGGCAAAAAATTCCTAATACATTGCGTGAAAAAGCGTTACTTGCAGGTGGTCTTAACAGTGAAAACTGTTTGGATGCAGTTAAAACAGGCTGTATCGGGCTTGATTTTAACTCTGGAGTAGAGTCGGCTCCCGGCATAAAAGATGCGCAACGTCTGAACCAAGTATTTGCACAATTACAGCTAAACTAAATTTCACAAAAATAAAATTTCAAACAGGATGACATCACAATGAGAAAACTTAACCCCTACTTTGGCGAATTTGGTGGCCAATATGTACCTGAAATCTTAATTCCTGCATTGGATCAACTCGAACAAGCTTTTATTGATGCGCAAAACGATCCCTCTTTTCAGCAAGAATTCCAAGATTTATTAAAAAATTATGCAGGCAGACCAACGGCACTAACCCTTTGTCGTAATTTAACAGAAGGCACGCGAACTCGTTTATATCTAAAACGTGAAGATTTACTGCATGGTGGCGCCCATAAAACTAACCAAGTATTGGGTCAAGCCTTGTTAGCAAAACGTATGGGTAAAACCGAAATTATTGCAGAAACAGGTGCGGGTCAACATGGTGTTGCAACTGCTTTAGCCTGCGCACTGCTTAATATGAAATGTCGTATCTATATGGGTGCTAAAGACGTCGAACGCCAATCGCCTAACGTATTTCGTATGCGCTTAATGGGTGCCGAAGTGATCCCCGTTCACAGTGGTTCATCTACCTTAAAAGATGCGTGTAATGAGGCATTACGTGACTGGTCTGGTTGTTACGACCGCGCACATTACTTATTAGGAACGGCGGCAGGCCCTCATCCTTATCCAACCATTGTCCGTGAATTTCAACGCATGATTGGTGATGAAGCCAAAGCACAAATTCTAGAGCGTGAAGGTCGTCTACCTGATGCTGCTATCGCTTGTATTGGCGGTGGTTCTAATGCTATCGGTTTATTTGCATCCTTTATCCCAGAAACTTCGGTGCAACTAATTGGTGTTGAACCTGCGGGTAAAGGTATTGAAACGGGTGAACACGGTGCACCACTGAAGCATGGAAAATTAGGGATCTATTTTGGTATGAAGTCCCCAATTATGCAGACTGATGAAGGACAAATTGAAGAGTCATATTCAATTTCAGCAGGTCTTGATTTCCCATCTGTCGGGCCTCAACACGCACACTTAAATAGCATTGGTCGTGCTGATTATGTTTCTGTTACCGATGATGAAGCCATAGAAGCATTTAAAGCACTTTCTCGCCGTGAAGGGATTATTCCAGCCTTAGAATCTTCTCATGCATTGGCTTATGCATTGAAATTAATTGCACAAAATCCTGACAAAGAGCAGCTATTAATTGTGAACTTATCAGGCCGTGGTGATAAAGATATTTTTACTGTAAACGATATTTTAGCAGCAAGAGGAGAAATCTAATGAGCCGTTATCAAGTATGCTTTGAAGCATTGGCACAAAAACAGCAAGGCGCATTCGTTCCTTTTGTCACATTAGGTGATCCTTCTCCTGAGCTGTCATTACAAATTATTGATGCGTTAATTGAAGGTGGCGCAGATGCATTAGAGATTGGTATTCCCTTCTCCGATCCTCTTGCAGATGGTCCTACAATCCAAGGGGCTAATTTACGTGCGCTTAATGTCGGTGTAACGCCAACAGATTGCTTTGCGCTCTTAACTAAAATTCGTGCAAAACATCCTAATATTCCTATTGGCCTATTAGTTTATGCCAACCTTGTTTTTAGTAATGGCATTGATAATTTTTATAGTAAATGTGAGCAAGCAGGCGTGGATTCTGTCTTGATTGGTGATGTACCTTTACGTGAATCAAAAGAATTCCGTGAAGCAGCACAACGTGCAAATATCAGTCCTATTTTTATTTGTCCACCTAATGCTGATGATGAACTTTTACAAGAGTTGGCAGCATCAGGTAAAGGCTATACCTATTTATTATCAAGAGCAGGTGTAACGGGTACAGATAAACGTGCAGAACAATCACTAACACATCTTACTGACAAACTAAAAACCTATAATGCCCCTCCCGCATTGCAAGGTTTTGGCATTTCTGAGCCTAAGCAAGTTAAAGAAGCGATTGCCAATGGTGCCACAGGCGCAATTTCAGGCTCGGCAGTGGTTCAAATTATTGAGAAAAATCTTCATCAACCCGATGTGATGTTAAAAGCACTGACGACATTTGTGAAAGAGATGAAGGCAGCTACCCTCGCCTAATTGCTTTAAATACGCTTAGTGAGATCCGCTTTAGAGAAATAATTTGCTATTTTTCTAAGCGGATTACTCTTAATTTATTGTCTATTCAATCCCACTCATTGACTGCTGAAACCGCGATAAACCGCGTTCTCATTCCCTCGTTCATATTCTGAATCAAATAATCTTTTTATCTAAAGTTGGGCGAAATTTTATTTTTTGGTCATACTTTATAAGGTACTTTATATTTTCTTTTCGGAAATACTCAACCAATAATGTAATTACAAGGAGTTTGATGATGAAACTATGGGCAAAAATCTCCGCTGTTATGGCAGCATTACTGATGGCATTAACTTTATCTGCATGTTCTCCAACTGCAACATCAGAGGGTACTGGGGGATATTTTGATGACTCCGTGATCACCACTAAAGTGAAAACAGCGCTAATTGGTGAAAAAAATCTTAATTCAACACAAATCAGCGTTGAAACATTTAAAGGTAAAGTTCAACTAAGTGGTTTCGTCTCTTCTCAAGCAGATGCCAATCGTGCCATTGAAACAACACGTAAAGTAACAGGTGTAAAAGGGGTTATAAACTCAATGGTTATTCGCTGATCCGCTTTTATTCTCGTCTTCCTTTAGTCCTAATTTTCTAGACCACTTCGGTGGTCTTTTTTTGTCCAAGACTTTTGTCTTAATCATTTAATCTTTCATAAAGTAGATCAATTTTTGCAAAAAAAACAAATAAGCTAAAAAGTGTCTATTTTTATTCCACGCCAGAATTAGCTCACAAAAAGAACAAATCAGAAATATTACTAATCATTTTGAGATTATAAATTACCCACCTTATTACTCTGAATATCTCCTATGTTGATATCATTTTATTCTTTTTCTATTTTCTTCTATCTATTGATAGATAAAGCCGTTTTACTCAATTTAAATATAAAGATGCATTTTAAATACACCTATAGAATGCACCCTTTTACTTATTAAAATGTCAGCAATTTTTAATAAATAAAATCACACTTTTTTTATTTTGATAATATCAATAAACAAAAGATGCATATTGAATACATTTTAGTGGATATCAAAATGCTAAATGTCTTATTTCAGATGTCTATTTACCTATTTAACTCTGCTTTTAATAACTCATAATTTAGGTATTAAGAATAAAAAAGAAGCTGTATATAATCTAGAAATGAAAGATTTTTAGCAAATTAAAAAGATAAAAAAAGCGAAGAGAAACTTCGCTTTTTCATTATGAGATATTCTTTTAAAGAAAGAATAATTAGAAACGGTAACCCACACCAAACATAAATACGAATGGGTCTAAACGTGTTTTAACGTCAAAATCTTTATCAGCAACAGTGCTATTAAATCTTGCTTTTGTTTCGATGTTCATCCACCAAACAGAAGCATTCAGCATCCAGTTTTTATCAAGGTTATAATCTAAACCTGCTTGTGCCGCAAAGCCCCATGAATCCTTAAGATCAAGACCATTTAAGCCTAAACCATCTACAGCAGGGTTATTATTAAATTTCTCATCAAAGAAAGTGGTAAAGTTAAGACCTGCACCTAAATAAGGACGTAATTTATCTTCGCCATTACCGAAGTAATATTGTGCCATTAATGTTGGTGGCAAATGTTTAACTTTTGCAATCTCACCTACACCTGTCAATGAAATTTTATGTTCAAAAGGCGTAGCTGCTAATAACTCAACACCGATATTATCAGTGATCATATACCCGAAAGTTAAACCTAATTGGGTATTATTATTTACTTCAAAATGGTCGCCACCTAATATTGCATCAGAACCCGCATTAGGACGAACTGTTGCAGTACCTGCACGGAATAAAAAATCACCTGCTTGGTGAGCAAAAGAAATAGAAGGCGCAAGAGTTGCAGCCGCTAAAATAAGCGCAGAAAGTTTTTTCATTATTTAACCCATTCCTGTAATAAGTAAAATCTCCGCTAAAAATATAACCATTTATTGGTAATTATGATCTAATGCCGATCACAACTTTGGAATTATTTTTGCAGAAAGTGTTATTTCTCTTTTTATTATTTATCAATACTATTATTTATAATTGATCCACATCAAATTTCCCATTAATACCATTTTTTCTTATAATTAAATTTATTATTACTATTATTTTTTGAATAAAAAATACCCTAATAAGCCTTATTTGAAAATAAAGTTATCTTTGTGTTAAAAATATGTTTTATTTAATTTAAATGATAAGTGTAATTCGATTATTCGCATCTAGAAAAACGTGAAATAAGAGGATCGAGATAAAATATCCCTTTTTGCTGTTGTAAAAGGTACAATAGCGCGCATTGACACAGTCTATTTTTATAGGAGCAGTTTCATGCCTACCACGGCACGCACAATCTACCGAGACAGTCTTAATTTTTATAAGAATGAACGACGTAGCATTGTTACTCTTTCCGCTATTCTTGCCATTATTTTAGCGATCATTCATGTCTTCATTGGCCCTAATCCTCAAGAGTACCAATTGATGATTGAATTTGTGGCTAATTTTAAAAATACACAGCTTTCTTCAGCCTCTCCTGCTGAGTTAGAAGCAATGTCAAACAGTGTCGTGGGTATTGCCAAAAAAGTGTTATCACTGTATGCATTTGAAACATTACAGCAAAGCATCTTGGTTCTAACCTTATTGATGTTCGCTACGGCGATTTCCACAGGTCATAACGTCACCTTAGGTCAAACATTTAATGCGGCTCTACCTCGCTTACCTAAAATGTTCCTATTGATTGTGCTGTGCTCTATTTTGATTAGCGCTGGTTTTATGGTGATGATTATTCCTGGCATCATTTTATTAATTGGTTTTGCATTAGCGCCCGTTGTTTTAGTACGTCAACAAAATATGGGAAGTGCAATACGTTTGGGTTGGAAAGTTGGATTTAGTGAATCGGCTGCGCTTATTCCTGCTTTAGGTATTTGGATCTTATTGCAGTTCGGCATTGGTTTTGTGAGTAATCTTACAATTCAACTACCTGATGTTATCCATAACTTCTTATTCTACTTCCTAAAAAATATGGCTTCGGCTTGGATGATTATTTATCTGCTCCGTTTGTTTATGTTGGTTGAAAACAAATACACAACGCAACAGCGTTAATCTATTCAAAGATTCAAAGCATTATCATTACCTATAAAAAATCCCGTGTATAAGCTAATCACTTATCACGGGATTTTGTTATTTATTATGCACCAATGAAGTTTAGCCAATACACTTAGAGAGTAGATGTATGACTCGTTGTTGGCGCATCTACTGTATTCTCATCATTATTTTCAGAGTCTTGTTTTAGCGCCTCTTTTCTTGCTTCTTTCTGTTTTTCTTTGATCTGCTGTCGGCTTTGATACAGGCGGATCACAAAATAGAGATCTGGGGCAATAATCAAATCATCTTCATTGAGCGAAATTTTATTTCGTTCTATCCAACGATTTAATTCCGTTCTGCGCCCCGCTAGAACCAATTTAACGCCTTTTATTCGTAATTCTCTTATTAACTCATCAATGGCAGCAAATACGCTAACATCATCATAAGTAAAGCTTACAGCAGCATCTACCGCTAACCATGCTGGTCTTTGAGGTGCGTTATCAACCAGTTGTAGTACTCGTTTTTTAAAATAACCCACATTAAAATAAGTCAGGGGTGAATTAAAACGGTACATCATTAAACCATCAATAGGCTCAATACCATTATCCTTATTCATTGAATGGACCATTCCTTGTTCATCAACACCCAATAACTGATCGCTAGGTCGAAAAACAATACGTAAGAATTGTAATAGGCCTAATAAAACCGCAAAACCAATACCATTAATAAGACCTGCCAATAACACAGCTAATAATGTAAATGATGCCAATGTAAATGCTTGTTTATTACGCTTACGATAAGACCAAATATGACGAATACTAAGCAGTGACCAAGAAGAAACTATCAACACTATCCCTAACGAAGACAGTGGAATATAAGCAAGAAAATCGGTCATAAATAGCAACACGAGCAAAATCATCAATGCGGCAATAATAGAAACTAACTGCGTTTTCCCCCCAACGGAGTCATTGACCGCTGTACGACTACTTGCCGCACTTACAGCGAACCCTTGAGACAATGCGGCGGCAATATTGGCAATACCTAATGCTTTTAATTCTTGGTCTGCATCGACATCATAACCATTTTTGCTGGCAAAACTGCGGGCTGTCATCATAAAACTCACAAAGCTAATGACAGCCAAGTTTATGGATGGAACTAATAATTCTCGTAATACACCAGGATGAAATCCACTCATCGAGACTACTGGCAGAAATAGATCAGCATTCCCAGCCTCTTTATTCACGATAGCAATACCAAAGCTTGCCAAATCAAATTGCCAACTCAAATATGTCATCATAACCATGGCAATTAACGGTGCAGGCCATCGGCTACGAAAATAACGAATCCCTAATAATAAGGCTAATGTTACAGCTGACATTAATACTGTGGGCAAATGAGCATCCATTAATCGAAAAGGAACTTCAATGAGTTTTTCGATTAAGTGATCTGGGGAAGTATCAAAGCCAAAGACTTTGCTAATTTGCCCGACCATAATGGTGATCGCAACACCATTTAAAAGCCCTTGAAGAATGGGACGAGAAAGAAAATCAGTAAAAGCCCCTAATCTAAAATGGCTGGCTAAAATACACCAAAACCCCGTCATCGCTGTCATGATAATCGCAAGTTGCCATCGAGTATTTTCATCACCAGCAGATAGTGGAATGACGACCGCAGCAATAACGGCACAAGTTGCAGCATCTGGCCCCGTAATTAACTGGCGGGAAGTACCAAATAACGCATAAATAATCATGGGGAAAATACAGGCATATAACCCAACAATAGCGTTAATACCCAATAATTCGGTATAAGCAATGGCGACAGGTAATGCCACGGCAGCAACAGAAAGGCCCGCTTTTAAATCATAGCCAAAATATTCACGCTTATAGTTAAACAATAAGCCTAATCCTGGCATCCATTTTATTAGTCTTTTTCCGATCATTGATTTCCTCTTATCAGAAATACTTTTTTATTTATGCATTCATCAAAAAGTAGCGGATGAAAATGATGAGTATATGAATCATATACTAGTGTAATATTTAAATCCTCCTTCATAATTCAAGCTTGAGTTTTAATTTTACATAAATGCAATTGCGTTGATTTTTCATTGAGTTATTTCAGATAAAACTAGTTTTTTTGTACAAATTAACACTCTGTCGTTAAAGATATGCAATTGTTTACCCATTTTCTGTCGCTTTGCATTAGAATAGCCAAGTTTATGAATTTAATTACCATAGGTTCCTATCTGTTATGAAAAATGGCTGGCTTAAGCAATTACTTGATTTTGCTCCACTATTAGTTTTTTTTATCTTCTATAAATGGCAAGATATTTTCTATGCTTCAGGTGCATTAATTATCGCGACGTGGATCTCAGTCGGTTTAACATGGCTTATTTTCCATAAAGTAGAGAAAGCGCCGCTCATTACCGCTGTGGTTGTCACTATTTTTGGTTCATTAACCCTATTTTTCCATTCTGCTGATTTTATTAAATGGAAAGTGACGGCTATTTATGCCATTTTTGCTATCGTTTTAATTGGTATGCAGTTATTTACGCCAAAAACGTTAATGGAAAGAATGTTAGGCAAAGAACTCGCTATGCCGCCTGCAAATTGGAAGAAACTCAATATTGCATGGGTGGTTTTCTTTTTTGCTTGTGCACTTGGTAATATTTATGTGGCATTTTCTTTGGCGGAAGAGACTTGGGTTAATTTTAAAGTCTTTGGCTTAACTATTTTAACCTTTATCTTTACTATCGCCAGTGTGGTTTATATCTGGAATAACCGTTTACCAGAAGAACAAACTGAAAATGAAGCTACAGAAAATAGTGAACACAAATTATCAGATAATATGACAAAGCAAGCATCTAAACCGACATCACACGATGCCCATTCAAAATCTGAATAATTATTTTTATTTTATTGGGAGATATGTGCTCTAAATAATTTAAGTTGTAGCTATTAGAGTATAGCCTGTAGATACTCTAAATAATTTAAGTTGTAGCTATTAGAGTATAGCCTGCTGATACTCTAAATAATTTAAGATGTAGCTAGGCGACAAGTGAATGAGACGCTAGGAGCATACATTAGTATGTGACTAGTGCGAATGAACGAAGTCAACAACGCTACAACTTGAAGTATGACGAGACTCTTACTCTAGATAATTCGAGGTGTAGCTAGGCGGCAAGTGAATGAGACGCTAGGAGCATACATTAGTATGTGACTAGTGCGAATGAACGAAGTCAACAACGCTACAACTTGAAGTATGACGAGTAAACTTGATGTATACGAGTAAATATCTCCTTGGTTTCAACATTATTTTACAGATACTTTATTTCCATGACTGAACAACAATCTTTGCCTAATGGTGAGCTCGTTTTACGCACCCTTGCCATGCCTGCTGATACTAACGCTAATGGTGATATTTTCGGTGGCTGGTTAATGTCTCAAATGGACATCGGTGGTGCAATTTTAGCAAAAGAAATTGCGTTAGGTCGTGTCGTTACTGTGAGTGTAACAGGCATTACCTTTCTTAAACCTGTTGCTGTTGGTGATGTCGTTTGTTGCTATGCGCGTTGCTTAAAAACGGGTAACTCTTCAATTACTGTTAATATTGAAGTATGGGTTAAAAAAGTCGCCACAGAACCTGTCGGCCAACGCTATCGTGCAACAGAGGCTGTGTTTACCTACGTTGCCGTTGACGAGAACAATTCTGCTCGTCGCTTACCTGAGGGTAAAGCTCACTTCACGCTAACAAGTACTATGGAATAAAACGCCATTACGACAATTCGATTACGACGCTAATAGCGTGAAAGCATTAAAAATTGAATACTAAAAAAGGCACTTATTAAAGTGCCTTTTATTTATCTGGTATCAAATAGGGATATCGCTTTGTTTAACGGCTAACTTTATAAAAATTAGCTTGCTGACACCCCTGTCATTTTGAACTCAATGAGAACCACTTTTCCTTTATAAGGAATTTTTTCATAACGCCATTGACGCATCGCTCTTTTAACATCTCTTTCAAATACATTCTTAGGATCAGCAGAAAGTATTTCTACATTATCTACTCGCCCATCAGCATTAACATCAAAACGTACTTTTATAGATCCTTCAATACCCACGGCTTTTGCTCTCTGAGGATATTCAGGTAAACCTTGGCGTACTGCATTGGGTACTTTGCCTTCACCACTGCTTGCCACGGCAACCGGTTTTTCATCGCCTTTATCACTTGGCTTTGCCGTCGGGTTAAGATTTTTGAGATCATTACCTTTATTAACAACTAAAGGTTGTGGTCGCTCAACAGGCGGTTTCGGTTTATCCACAGGTTTTGGTTTAGGCTTAGGTTTTGGTTCTGGTTTTTTCTCTATTGGTTTTTCGATAATAGGTTTTACATCAGGAATAGGTTCTGGCTCGGGTTCTGGCTCAACAACTGGCTCAGGTTCTGGAGGAGTGACTTCTTCAACCACAGGCTCTGGTTCGCCTGCTGGCTCATCTGCCGCAAATGCCAACATCTGTATAGAGATAGGCTCAGGTGTAACTGGCTTATCTTCTACAACATATAACATCGCAGCCGCAACAAGTGAGGCATGTAGACAAAGTGATATGAGTACCCAAAGCTTCCAACGCATAACTGATCTTATTTCACCTAAAGAAAAAATATGCCCCTAGTTTAAATGCAAATAGCAATCATATTCAATAACGTTTAACAAAATGATTGATATTAACTGTTAAAAAGTGAAATTATGAGTTCCATTCTATGTGTTGTACAAATAAAAGTGCTCTATGTTTTCTAGAAGTATCAAGTTTACGCAGTTTATAAATTCGGAAATTACGACGAGATTGCCCTTCTAACCATCGACGACGTTTACGTATAGCTTGTCTCATCATCCGCCAACGAGCTACTTCAGTCCTACTGTGTCTCATGCTATCAGCACCTATTTTTTCGAATAAGTGGACTATTATAAGACGTTCATTTTGTGATCCAAGGGGGGATTTATGATTTGCTTGAATTTCATCCATTATTTAAGCATTTCTCACAAAGAAAAAATGAATAAAGAGTTGTATCTTATTGCTTATTTGATGCTTATCTCTTAAGAAAGAGATTTGACAGAGATAATAATCCTGATTTAATAGCAACATTCGGCAAATAACAAAAATAATGAACTATTTTTAGTAAATTGCCTTCAGCTTATCCATGCAATTCATTTTCAACGGAAAATAGCTCTACTATGACAACATTTTATACTGTATTAAGTTGGCTAACCTTTTTCTTCTATTGGCTATTAATTGCGGGGGTCACATTTCGTGTCCTAATGCATCGACGACCAGTTACATCAACAATGACATGGTTATTGATCATCTATATTCTGCCATTAGTCGGAGTTATTGCGTATTTTGCTTTTGGTGAATTACACCTAGGAAAACGACGCGTTGAACATGCTAAACAGATGTGGCCTTCTGTTGTTGCGTGGCTTGAAGACTTGAGGAAATGTAAGCATATTTTTGCTACAAGTACGAGCGATATTGCGACTCCTCTTTTCCAATTAACCGCTAAACGCCAAGGTATTAAAGGTGTTAAAGGTAACAAAATTGAACTTTTAACCACCTGTGAAGATTCACTAAATTCAATTACACGCGATATTAATAACGCTCGTGATAACATTGAAATGGTCTTCTATATTTGGCAATCAGGTGGTTTAGTCGATGAAGTAACCGACGCCTTAATCAGAGCCGCTAAACGCGGTGTAAAATGTCGAGTTATGGTTGACTCAGCTGGAAGCTGGAACTTCTTTCGTACCAAAGGCCCAGACGCAATGAGAGCCGCTGGTATTGAATTTGTTGAATCACTGCATGTTAATTTATTCCGTTTCTTCTTGCGCCGCATGGATTTGCGTCAACATCGAAAAATCGTATTGATTGATAATTATATTTCCTACACAGGGAGTATGAATATGGTCGATCCTCGTTATTTCAAACAAGATTCCGGTGTCGGTCAATGGATTGATATTATGGTAAGAATGGAAGGTCCAGTTTCTACCACATTAGGGATGATTTATGCCTTTGACTGGGAAATGGAAACAGGTGAACGCCATTTACCACCTCCTCCTGATGACAATATTATGCCTTGTGAGCAAGAAAGTGGTCATACAACACAAGTTATCGCATCAGGCCCTGGCTTTCCTGACGAGCTTATTCAGCAATCCTTAATTACAGCCATTTATTCCGCAAGAAAAGAATTAGTGCTCACAACACCTTATTTTGTACCTAGCGATGATCTTGCCCATGCAATCTCAACCGCGGCGATGCGAGGTGTTAATGTGAGTATTATTGTTCCTCGCAGTAATGACTCTTTCCTAGTGCGTTGGGCAAGCCGTTCATTCTTTACAGAAATGCTGGAATCTGGTGTAAAAATATTCCAATTTGAAGATGGTTTATTACATACAAAAAGCGTGATGGTTGATGGACAACTTAGTATGGTAGGTTCAGTTAACCTTGATATGCGTAGCTTATGGTTAAACTTTGAAATCACTGTTGTCATTGATGATGAAGGCTTCGGAAGTGATTTAAGCATTGTGCAATATGATTATATTGCTCGCTCTACAGAATTGACACTAGACGAATGGGAAAAGCGCCCTTTCTTAAATCGTGTATTAGAGCGCATCTGCTATTTCTTTAGCCCTCTGTTATAATCAAGAAGGTAATAAAAATAGGCAATAGAATATTTTGCTAAATGAGCAAAAATGCTATACAAACAACGCGATAATTATTGGAATAATAGACAGGCATTACCATGAATGAACCAACCTTAATCAGTGAAGACGATGCTTTAGAACAAGCTTATGATCTATTTTTAGCTCAAGCAGCTGATAATTTAGATGTTGCAGACCAATTACTCTTTAACCTGCAATTTGAAGAAAGAGGCGCAGCTGAAGTGGTTCCATTAGGTAATGATTGGCAATTTATTGTTGGCCAGCCTGTCACATCAGCCCGTTTTAGCGAAGTGATTATTGGCCTTGCTCCAGACGATGATTCCGATATTGATGATATTTTTGGTCGAGTCCTGATTAGTCGCGATCCATTACAGCCTATGTTCCATATTATTTGGAAATCATAATCACTTTATCTTCACCTGCTTATATTTTAGCAGGTGATTTTTTATTTCAGAGAGAAATAAAATGAGTGAAAGTCACTTTATTATTGATACTATTTTTACCTTAGCTTTCTTTGGTGCCTTTTACTGGTATATCTGCGTAGCTATTATTATCGTCATGCTCTATGCCACAATAAAAACAAAAAAAACGTTATTTCGTATCTTATTTATACTCATTGCTTTATTTTTTGCTTATTTACCTTTCATGCAATACCTCTGGTAAAAATTAAGCAAATAAAATCAAAAGCGCCCTATCAGCGCTTTTCTCTTGATCATTATTTGGGGCATATGATTTGCGTAGATAATACTAATTACTGACGCAAACTCACAGCGATACGATTAAAGGCATTCATTAATCCAATTGCCAATGTCAGATCACTCATTTCTGTATCTGTAAAATACGCTTTAACCTGCTGATAAATATTATCCTCAGTACTTTTTGCTGAAATATTACTGACCACCTCTGCCCATAGCAATGCAGCTCGCTCTTTATCAGTAAATCGTTCACTCACTTGCCAACCATTTAGTGCATCTAACTTATTTTGAGCAACACCATGATTACGCAACGAATTATTGTGCATCTCTAAACAAAAAGCACAGCCATTGATTTGAGACACTCTTAAATAAACAAGCTCGATTAACGTTATATCCAGTGAACTACCTTCTAGTGCAGTTTTACATTGAATTAAACCAGCATAAGCTTTAGGACTGAGTTTTGGGTAAGATAAGCGAAGCTTTGACATAATTTCCTCTCGATTCACAATAAAGATAAACCCACAACCAACTGTATATAAAAACAGTGATAATATATTCAATTTATAGCGATGGGTTTATCAATTTTGTGGTATTTGCGTTTAGAGGCGATGATCTTCAGTATAAGTAACTTAATTTACGACCTATTCTTTATTAGTTATTACGCGTAATATCTGTTACTCAAAGCATTTAGATGAATGAGCAATAGTTAAAAACATTGTGCCCTCTCTTGTAAGTGTACTGTCTTGTTTTATTGGTGGTGATTTGACCATTCTATCTATTTCAGTTGAAGAAAATTTATTACTTGCTTCATTATAAAAACACAAACATTGATCTTTACTCACATTACTATAGACACTTAATGTATCCATACAATATTCAATAAATTTATTTTCTCTTGATTCAGAGCAAGCGGGTAGTAAAAATAAAGATAAAATAACAATTAAGGCTTTTTTCATAACTATTCCAATGTTGTGTTAGATCTATTTAATTATGAAAAAATTATTTCATTAAAGCAGAAGGTTTATCACGATATAAATCAAACTTGGGTGGATAATTATTATTTGAACAAGATAAAAAGAGAGAACTTTCACTTTTCTCCTTATTTTTTATCTTTAATATTCCTTTATTTAGTATTTATACTTATTTTTATTTAATCTTAAATGTAACAATGGAAAAGGATTGCCTTGTCCATCTAATTCTGAACGCCCTATTTGCTCAAATCCAATATAAAGATAAAAGCCAATTGCTTGAGGATTTTGCTCATTTACATCTAACTCATCAATATGCAGTGTATTTATCGCGAAAGTTGTAAGTAATTTACCACAACCATGCCCTCTAGAATTCGCATCGACAAAAAGCATTTCTAACTTATTTTCTGCTGTGCCTAAGATCCCATGAATAACATTATTATTGTCTATCGCGATATAGGTATTAAGCATAGGAAAATACTGTTCTACAATATCTTTTTTAAGCGAAAAGATAATATCTTCAGATAGAAATGCATGCGTAGCTCTAACTGAAGATTCCCAAACTGCTATCATTTCATCATAGTGTGAAGGTTCTGCTTTTATTACAGTTAACATAATTCTCTCTCCATAAAATATGGCATCTTAAAGCTCCTTTATTGACAGTCAAGCACCCCGAATAAAAAACACACATTTAATGTATATTTAATGTGCTTTGATAAGTGAATATCCTACATATAGTGATGCATTTACACTTGTATTCACAAAAAGGCCACATAACGTGACCTTTTAAAAAAATTATTTATTAGCTTAAAATTAGAAACGGTAACCAACACCTAATACCCAAGTACCAAATTTTGCATTATCTAATTTAGAATATTCATAAGATGCATCAATTGCTACGTTTGGGATTGGATTAATTTGTAAGCCTACCCCATAAGCCATAGACGTTTTACTGTATTCGTCATTAACATAATAATATTTATCTTCTTGGCTAACGTGACCAAGCCCAATTAAACCATATGCACTAAAGTGATCATTAAAACGATAGCTAGGCCCAGCCGTTAATGAAACATAATCAATTTCAGTTGAACCAATTTTTCCCCAGCGGCTATAATAATTATAAGTTAATTTTGTGTACGTCAGTGATCCAATAAAACCCCAATCATTATCAAACTCGTGATTGTATTTAAAGTTAATTCCTTTAGGTTTATCATCGATTTTATAATCACCCAATTTAATTGAGCTCTGAGCATAACCTACGGATAAAGTATTATCTAACGCTGCTTGTGCATTAAAAGAAAGTGTAGAAATAGCTAACAGTGAAGTAGAAAGAAATAAATTACGACTCATCTTTATTCTCTATATAAAAAAGGATAGACAAATGGAACTAAATTAAAATTTAGCTCTCTTATTAAATTGAGTGCAATACTCAATAAAAATTATTGATAAATAATACGTTATTTATAATATTTTATAAAGAAAATCTTATGATTAGAGCTACAATTAAAACACCATTCGCCTCAACAATAAACTTACCTTATTTTTTGCTATTATTAATAGAATATTAAGATCATAACGTTATGAAAAAAGACTAATTTTGATTTATCATTAACTTCAATCGCAGTTTAAATATGATTTAAACCACGATTGATAATCTATTTTTAGAGATAAAAAAATAAAAAACACTCGCTAAGTGAAATTAATTTACTTTAACCTCTGGAGCATTGATTAATATTTAATTAAAAGCTTAAAGTGGTATTTAAAATAAATTATTTTATTAATTTTAATAGGTATAAAAAAGCCACTTATAAAGTAGCTTTTTTATACGACTAATCATACATTATTAGCAAGTTGCATTTTTAACCAAAAACTTTGCTGGCATAAATTAAAAAATTCTTTTCTACAAGGAGAAATCGGTTTGTTATTCGACTCTACAATTTCCCAAGTTATCCAATGTTCAGGACATTGAGCATCATTATCATAGTGTTCTGTTTCTATCTCTTCTGTGCATTTCAAGATGACACCATCAGAAAATAACCAAGTATGAGTTGCCCTGGTTATTTCTGTTAAGTTATCCAAAAAATTCTGAGTACTTAAAATTTGATAGCTATCTTCTTGGTTTACAATTTGAGATATATACTTCGCTAACATCACCTTCTCTCTTGCCTTACTTCTTATTATTTAGTGTACCCATTATAAATGAGTCTAGTTTTATTACTTTATTTTTCATCAAAAGCATCCGCCATAAGTAAAAATTTAGGCTCAGCTTTTTTATATGCATTAATCATAGGGACTAATCGCTGAAAATGTTCACTAGCACAATGCACATCAAGCGCAACATGATCTGGCCATTGTTCAATAAAGACAAAGTGACCAGGATCTTTCTCATCAACATATAAATTGTAGCTAATACACAGAGGCTCTTTCTTAGTCGCCTCAACAAGTTCTCGATAAAGAGGTAAAACAATTTCTATCGCTTCTGTTTTAATAAAATCTTCAGCAATTACTTTTAACATCACATTTCCCTTAGCGTAATTGATCAATACAGAATACTGTATAAAAACACAGATAAATATAATCGAGTTAACTTAAGAGATCTACTCTCTTTACATAAGAAAATTGCATCTTTTTTAAATGCTAACAATAGAGTGTAATCCATTGAAGTGATAACAGGTGCTGTTTCAAACAGAAAGCAGTAAGCATCAAACATTTATCTTCTATATGAGTAAAAATATGCATTTAAATAAGGTGGATTCTCTTTATATAATAGCAATTCATTAAGTAATACAGAGAAAGTAGGATTGGGGGTTAACGTGTGGCTTGAACAATTTGGTGTACTCAATATCTGGACATACCTCGCAGGCATGTTTTTTATTATCCTCGTTCCTGGCCCTAATACACTCTATGTGCTAAAAACAAGCGCATCAGGTGGCGTCAGTGATGGTTATCGTGCTGCATTTGGTGTCTTTTTAGGTGATGCCATTTTGATTTTTCTCGCCTTTATTGGTGTCGCATCTGTTATAAAAGCCTCTCCAGTACTCTTTACTATTGTCCGTTTTTTAGGTGCTTTTTATCTCCTGTATTTAGGAATAAAGATTATCCATGCGACTTTTTTCTCCAAAAAAGTACATTCAGAACAAACAACAACGGTACAGAAACACATTTTCAGAAAAGCGCTTACATTAAGTATGACCAATCCTAAGGCGATCCTATTTTATATTTCATTTTTTGTTCAGTTTATCGATTTTAATTATGCACATACCGGATTATCTTATTTAATTCTCGCTTCCATGCTTGAAGCGTTTAGTTTTATCTATCTCTCTTTTCTAATATTTGGTGGTGTAGCCCTTGCTCGTTTCTTTGGCTCACGTAAAAATATCGCTAAACTGGGTAATGGTGTTATCGGGCTTTTCTTTATGGGATTCGCAACTAAATTAGCAACATTATCATCATAGTTTTTAATAACAGATATCCATTAAAGAAACGGCAATCGAAATAAGATTGCCGTTTTTTCATCTACGATTATTTACGTATATTATAAAGTCTTATTCCTATTATTTTATTAAATACTATTCATTCTCATTTGATTTTAAGTTTAAAAAACCCTTTTTTATTTAGTTGTTATTATTTGACCTTATTTATTAGAGATAATATTGATTAATATTACTAAAATAAATCATCAAACATTATATTATAAGTTATATAACCCTATAAATAGGTATTGAGATGAATAGCCAAATTGTTATTGACTCTAAAAAATGTATTGGCTGTAAAACATGTGAAGTTGTTTGTTCAGTCGGTCATACATCAGAAAAGGATGGAAATGATTTTCTCAATAAAAAGAATTTTCATCCAAGGATCCGCATTATTAAATTAATGCATCAATTTACAGCTTCTGTTTGCCATCAATGTGAAGATGCACCCTGTGCCCAAGCTTGTCAGACAAAAGCATTAGTGCGTGGTGAAAATTTTGTCGAAACACACCCTGAAAATTGCATTGGATGTAGAGCTTGTCTTTTAGCTTGCCCATTTGGCGCCATTGAACTTGAGAAAAAGGCGCATTCGGCACCTACTTATTGTTTAGATCTTGGTCAACAATTTCAAATTGATATCGTTAAATGTGATTTATGTAATCATAGAGAACAAGGCCCTGCTTGTGTTGAGTTTTGTCCTCAAGATGCCTTAATTTTTGTCTCTGATAATGAATTGTCACAATTGACTGCTGAACGTAGAAAAAACTCTATTTTACGAGAACTACCAACGATACCTTATTAAAGTCTATGCTTATTTAATAATCACCACGTGATACAAAAAGTTTATAGCCTTATTCAGTTTATATAAGGCTATTACTTCTTACTTTTTACCGCCTTGAAATCGCTTAACTATAGTTATCTATATCGAAACCACCCTACCATCTGGTATCATTGGCGACTTATCAATTTTCTTGCCATAAATAACTTTGTTTTTCACACAACTTATTACTTGAGCCTATAAGATATTTTATATATTTATCATATTGTTAAGGCATCAAAACAGCGAAGAACAAAGCTTTGGTTAGCAAGTTACAGAATAATCAGCAACGATATAGAACCGTAAAAAATGAGCATCCCAAAAGAACAGTATAATTTCAACAAACTACAAAAACGCTTACGCCGTGATGTTGGGCAAGCTATCGCTGACTTTAATATGATTGAAGACGGCGACAAAATCATGGTCTGCCTCTCTGGTGGTAAAGATAGCTACACGCTACTTTCTATCTTAATGAATCTGCAAAAAAGTGCGCCAATTAATTTTTCACTTGTTGCAGTCAATTTAGACCAAAAACAACCCGGATTCCCTGAGCATATTTTACCTGAGTATTTAAATGAACTTGGTGTGGAATATAAAATTGTTGAAGAGAATACCTATGGGATCGTTAAAGATATTATTCCTGAAGGTAAAACAACCTGCTCTTTATGCTCACGTTTACGTCGTGGTATTTTATATCGCACAGCGGCAGAACTTGGTGCAACTAAAATTGCTTTAGGCCACCATCGTGATGATATTTTAGAAACATTATTCTTAAATATGTTTTATGGTGGAAAACTTAAAGGTATGCCACCTAAATTAATGAGTGACGATGGCAAACAAATCGTTATTCGCCCTCTTGCTTACGCTCGTGAAAAAGATATTGAGCGTTTTGCACAAGCAAAACAGTTTCCAATTATCCCTTGCAATCTTTGTGGCTCACAACCGAATCTCCAACGTCAGGTTATTAAAGAGATGCTAAGAGATTGGGATAAGCGTTACCCTGGTCGTATTGAAACCATGTTTAGAGCAACACAAAATATTGTCCCATCACACTTATGTGATACTCAATTATTTGATTTTGTGAATATCAAGCATGGTGATGAAGTCATTAATGGTGGCGACTTAGCTTTTGATAAAGACGATATTCCAGCCGTTCCAGTCATGTTCCAAGAAGAAGATGATGAACGCCCTGACTTTAGCCAAAACAAACTCGATATTGTTGAAGTGAAATAATGCACTATCTCCTAAGCCTTGCATTCAGGGCTTAGGATTTTTATGGCTAAATAATCGCCAATAATAAATTTAAGCAAAAAAAAACCGATGTTAATAAACATCGGTGTAATAATGGTCAATTATTCTGTATTAAGAACTCAATATGAGAAAAACTACAATTATGGAGCACAACGTTCATCGCTCAACGTTGTATTCACCTGCGAGAGTTATAATGCCAGATGTTCTATTTTAAAAAATTGATATATCTCAAACAGGGTTAGAGAATTCTTTTTTAAATCCATTTAGTTACGATTAATTTGCTGAAATTTTACAACCATCTACTACGCTTTAACCACCAAGTAACAATCACAATCAAAACAAAGAGAGATAAACAAAAAATGGTAAAACCATAAGGAAATTCATTTCCAGGTATGCCACCTAAATTGACACCAAATAGCCCTGTTAGAAACGTTGTTGGTAAAAATAACATCGCCATTAGAGACATAGTATAAGTACGTCTATTCATCGCATCAGCCATCATTGATGTTATTTCATCTGCAATTACCGCCGTACGAGAAATACTACTGTCCAAATCTTCTAAACGTCGAGAAAGTCTTTCTGAGATTTCTAACATCGTGACTCTATCGCTATCACTCATCCACGGTAATTTTTCAATAGAGAGTCTTGAAAATACATCTCGTTGAGGTGCCATATAACGACGTAAAACAATTAACTGCTTTCTTAATAATGCAAGTTCACCTCTTGCTGGTATTTGTTGATCGAGGATCATATCTTCCAATTCAATTAATTGGTCATGAAGCGTCTCAACAAATTCGCCTATTTCATCAGTCACTGCATCAGCCATTGTAATTAGCCAATCACCGCTATTTTCAGGGCCATTACCAAGTTCTAATGTATGAATAACAGAATCTACAGAATTGACTCGGCGATGGCGACTTGAAACAATTATTTGGCTGTTAATATAAATTCTAAAAGCGACAAGCTCATCGGGCCGATCATTAGGATTATTATTAATTGTTTGCAAATTGATGACGATACCTTCACCAATGCGTTGTGCTTTTGGTCTGACGTTCTCTGCAAGTAATATATCTTTAGCAATAGGTGGAAGTAATTCTGTCTCTTGTATCCATTGAGCACTTTGTGGCTTGCGGTAATCTAAGTGCACCCAATATGGATTTTCATTTGTTGCAACAGTTTCGGCAGTGATTTCTGCTGCTCCTCCATGCCCATTAAGTTGTGCTGTATAAATAGCATCTGAATCTTGTATAACAGAGTCATTAATTGTTTTCACTTAACTTCCTCCATAACTTTTGCTTTAAAAGTAATATTTGAATTAAATACTCAACTGTCAAATATGATTAATCTACCTTCATTTTATAACGCTATGTTTTGAACCGTTATTCTATACTTTTTTTCTAGTTAACTGTATATCAGCACTATTTTTGTTTCATTCATCTAAAATATCTAATTATCTTTATTACTTTAGGATTATTACACTAAATCAAATACTGATAGTTGCGTTAGTATATTAATACTTAGAACAACCGCAGGTAACTTATTTTATTTTCAGGAGAAAAGTTACCTACTGTAATTTATAATAACTATCTAACTGGTGTATACTAAATATTCTTTAATGCATTTGTTGCACCCTAAAAATAAGGTCATCAATATGAAAAAATTTATCGCTATTCCTTTATTTTTGCTTTTGGCTGGATGCAATGACGCAACTTCAACTGAAAGTGCAAATACAACATCATCTACGGGAACGACAAAAACGCTTCTAGTGGACTCACAACTGTATGATTGTGTGGGTGTCGCGCCAATGAAGTGTATGAAGGTGAAAGAGCTGCCTTCTGGAGAATGGTCCCTGTTCTATCAAAATATTGATGGTTTTGAATATAAAGCAGGCACTGAATATACATTAAAAGTTAATGTTACAGATATTCCTAACCCACCAGCAGATGCATCAAGTGTAAAATATACACTGATTGAAGTTGTAGATAAAAAATAGAACATCGCACTAAAATCTGGCTCACAATAGGTATTAAAGCTTATTGTGAGTATTTTACCTATTACGCTCAATTACTACTCCCTTCTATTTAAGTAATTTCTTATCATTTCATTGCACTATCATTAAGATAATTAATAAATCTTATGCTGTTTAATAATTAGCTATTTATAATAGTTTGATTTTTTATTGAGTTTAAAAATAAGCATTCAAACTTTTTTTAAGAGTAATTTCAATCAATTAATATTGAAATCGACATTTATTTTACTAAAAATGGTGTTCTACACATCAACATAGAAACTCCATAATGAATAAATTAGTCCTTATTTTAATTAGTTTAGCTTTATCTTATTCCTCTACATTACATGCCTATGATAAGACGCATACCCTCTCTGGTGGCTATATTTATGGCAAAATAAAAGGTGACACAGCAAAAGGTGAAATAATCAGTTATCGTTATGAAACAGAAAATGCTTGGGGAATATTAATTTCTCTACTACGTTTAAATGCCAACCATAAAGAACATTTTATTGATCCTCGTTTTACCATACCTTCAACAATAAAATACCGAACTAAAACCACAGGACTATTAATCGGCCCAACTTATAGAATAACACCTGAAATTTCTGTTTATGCTCAAATGGGGCCTAATAAATTAAAGCATCAGGAAGATAAATATCACCCTAAAATAAATACAACAGATTCCCATATAATTAATACAACAAGTGTAATTGGTCAAATTGGCATCGATTATAATCCTGTTAAGGATATCTCATTTAGCTTGGGCTATCTTTATTCTGATACCACAGCCAATAAACGTCATATTGAATTAAATGCCTTACAACTCTCTTTGGGATATCGTTTTTAAATCGTGTTGACAATCTGTAGTGTCATTTAACACTTACAAAAAGAAAAACAGATAGATTCATTTATAAAACCATCAAACACCATAACAAAAGAATTAATTATTGTTATAATTAAGAGTTTACAACTATAAATAAACAAAAATACAATATTTAACATCACGCACATTGCACGATTAGTCAAAACAATGTCGCAAAAATGTATTAACATCCTACTTGCAATGTTTATTCCTTTTGAGTCTCCTTCTGTTTTCATAACAGAGGGATTTTTTTTGTTATAAATATTTTATTAATCACTGTAACAGTTAGATACAATAAAAGGCGTGCAAAGAAAGTATTAACAATATAATTTATATCTAGATAATAAGTTACCCTGCTTTATTTTGCTACGCCCCTTTCTAAAAGGGGTTCTTTTTTATTTTTTCTATAAAAAACACTCAATTAAATTGAGTGTTTTCTGTTTATGTTAAAATAAAGAATTGAATCAATGTTTCAATATATAAAGTGTATGGCTATAAGCAACATCTTCTGGGTTCTCAATGGGATAACCTTTTAACCACGGCTTTATCAAGCGTCCATTTGTGTATTGATAAATAGGTGCGATTGGTGCATCTTCAGCAATTATTTGCTCAGCGCGGTTATACAGACTATTTCTTTCGTTTGTATCAATAGTCATACCAGACAATGTTAATATTTCATCATATTGCTTATTCTGATATTTAGGGATATTACCAGCGTGTTTAGAGCCTAATAAGCTTAAAAAAGTAGAAGGCTCGTTATAATCGCCAACCCATGATGCTCTTATAACATCAAAATCCCCAGAATTTCGGCTATCAATATATGTTTTCCATTCCTGATTACGTAATTCGACTTTCACGCCTAACTTTTTCTTCCACATAGAAGCAACTGCAATAGCAATTTTCTGATGATTCTCTGAATTATTGTATAGCAATGAGAGTGTTAATGGATTATGAGGGCCATATCCAGCAGCCGCTAATAAGATCTTAGCTTGACTATCTAATTCATCTTGATTGTATTCATCATAAATTGTAGGTTCTGGGGTAAAGCCTGCCGTTACATCAGGTGTAAAACGGTTTGCTGATTTCTCCCCTGTTCCTAATACTTTATCAGTGATAATTTTTCTATCTATTGCCATCGCTAACGCTTTACGTACACGAATATCTTTTGTTGGCCCTGATTGGGTATTAAAAGCATAATAATAAGTTCCTAACTGGTCAGGAATATAAACCTCATTAGGAATATCTTTCATTAATTTATGATATAAATTTTTCGGGAACGACTCTGTAATATCAATATCACCCGCTAAATAACGCTTAGTCGCATGTGATTCATGATTAATCGGCACAAAAGTGACTTTGGTTAATACTGTATTTTTATGATCCCAATAATAAGGATTTGGCGTTAATACGATCTTCTCATTAACGACTCTATCTTTTAAAACAAAAGCTCCATTTCCGACTAAATTGCCAACCTTAACCCATTCAGTGCCATATTTTTCAATGCTATGATGAGGTACAGGATATAACGAAAAATTAGTCGTTAAACTTGGAAAATACGAGACTGGTCGCTCTAATGTCACTTTTAGCGTTTTTTCATCAAGTGCTTCCACGCCTAATGATGTTGGTTTTAATTTTCCATCAATAATCTTTTGTGCATTTTCAATAGATGCAAGTGATGCATACCATGCAAAAGGTGAAAGATTCTTAGGGTCAACTAACCTTTGCCAGCTATAGACAAAATCTGTTGCGGTTACTTTTTCACCATTAGACCATTTGGCATTATCGCGTAAAGTGAAGATCCACACACGATTATCTTCTGTACGCCAACTTTGAGCAACACCTGGAATGGGACGTCCATGCTCATCTTCTATCGTCAACCCTTCAAATAAATCACGTTGCACTTGAGCTTCTGTTAATCCTACTGCATTAATGGGATCAAGTGATACAGGCTCATCTTTTAAATGTCGAACTACTTCTTGCTTTTTATCGAGTATCGTTCCTGCGGGGACTACTGCCGCATTTATCTGCGATGTGAGTAATCCTTGAACGACAAGTGCACATGAGATGACGAATATTTTGCGCATGTCTGTTTCGTCCTGTAATCTGTATGAGAATAAACTGCACAATTATAAGAGCCTGATAAAAAGGCACAATCACTGATTACAAATATTTTATAAATTTTTATGTTTTTAGTGATGACTACGCCAATAGTGGCAAATTTTAATAATGGTTAAGCATTAACGAAAATTATCGTTAATACTGAGTATTAATAACAGTTAGTCTGACAACTAATAAAGGAGAACAACAATGGCACATCAAGTTACTTTACAAGGAAATGCAGTGGCACTATCGGGTAATTTCCCAACAGTCGGTCAAAAAGCAGCTGATTTTTCTCTTGTTGGTAAAGATCTTAATGATGTTTCTTTAGCGAATTTTGCAGGTAAACGTAAAGTTCTAAACATTTTTCCAAGTGTAGATACTGGTGTTTGTGCTGCAAGTGTTCGCCAATTTAACAAAGTTGCAAATGAATTAAATAACACAGTTGTTTTATGTATTTCAGCTGATTTACCTTTTGCTCAAGCGCGTTTTTGTGGCGCGGAAGGCTTAGATAACGTTGTGACATTATCTACAATGCGTGGTGCTGAATTTAAAGAAAACTACGGTGTTGCAATTACATCAGGTCCATTAGCTGGCTTAACAAGCCGAGCAGTGATTGTTTTAGATGAAAATAACATGGTTATCTACACCCAGTTGGTTGACGAAATTACAACTGAACCCAATTATGATGATGCGTTAAAAGCACTGAAATAATACTGATAAAAAAATAGACGAGTATTATGCTCGTCTATTTTTATTATGCACAAAATCTTACTACTCAATTATTCTTCAGACTTATCACTCTTTTTATTCGTAAGATTATATTCTCTTAGCTTATTCGCAATAGCGGTATGAGAAATACCTAAGCGTTTCGCTAATTTACGTGTACTTGGATAATCACGGTATAAACGCGTTAAAATCGAAGCTTCAAAGCGTTTTGTCATTTCATCTAACGAGCCTTCTAATAGATTCTCATCAAATAATGTTTCATCCGTGTGCTCAGGTAACGTAATATCTTGAACACGCAATGTATTTCCGACTAACTGTGCCATTGCTTGATAAACAGTATTCCGTAATTGGCGAATATTACCCGGCCAAGAATATTGCATTAAATAATTTGAGAAATCAGTAGAAATGGACGGTACACCCACTTTTTGTTCTTGACAGTACTGATTAATAAAATGAGTTGCCAACGGAATGATATCGTCCTTTCTTTCCCTTAATGGCGGTAATGTTAATGTTAATACGTTCAAGCGATAATAGAGATCTTCTCTAAACAATCCCTTTTGTACTAATTCCCACAAATTTTTCTGAGTAGCACAAATAATGCGCACATCTACATTCACTTCTTCTTCTTCACCCACTCGGCGGAACGTTCCATCATTTAAAAAGCGTAGAAGTTTGATCTGCATTTGCGGGGACATTTCACCGATTTCATCAAGTAAAACAGTACCGCCATTGGCTTGCTCAAAAAAGCCCTTTTTTCCTTCAATGGCATTAGGATAAGCACCCGCTGCATAGCCAAATAACTCACTTTCAACAACATCATCAGGCATTGAAGCGCAATTTAAGCCAAGAAATGGATATCTTAAACGGCTACTTAGTAAATGGCAGGCTTTTGCTAATAAATCTTTTCCTGTACCTGTTTCACCCACTAATAACAATGGATCATTCATTATTGCCATTTTCTTTGCACGAGTAATAAGCTGCTTCATTTTAGGTGTTACGGCAATAATTTGGTCAAACCCACTTTGATCGTTAGTCACTAATCTAGGGTAATTATAAATAACTTCATTATATTTCAGTAAAACAAAAGCCCCAACGCAATGATTATATTGGTTATCGTCTGTCAGTTTAATTGGGACTATTTCCATTTCAAAATTCTGTTTTTTCACAGTAATAGGCACCTTTTGAATAAAGTGCTCTTTTTGTTCTAAAAAACGATGAATATTAAAATTTGGGATAAATTGGTTAAATGTTTTCTCAGCATGATCATCTGGAGATAAACCAAAAAGCTGTCTTGTTGCAGGGTTAAGTAATTTTACCTTACCCTTGGTATCAATAGAAAAAACAGGAACAGGAACAGATTCTAATAATGTCCAAATTGCACGATGTTCTTGCTCTGACGGCATAAATGCAACAGTACGTACATCAATAACACCATTTATTCGACGTATCTCCGCCATAAGAGGTTGAAATATATTAAAATCTATCTGTGAGAAATTCAGGTAAATAAGACCAATTGGGAATATTTCAATTCCACGCAAATCGATATTTTTTAATACGAGCAGATCTAATAATTCACGGGTTAACCCGATGCGATCTTCACAAGTGACCTCTAAACGCATTATAAACCTTCTTAATACTGAATGACCCTGAACTAATTCTAGATATTATACATAAATATCAACGAAATAAAGAGGATTGTCAGCAAAGGTTGACACCACTAGCATTTATTTTTACACAACTAAATCAATCTCCTAATTTTTAAGCAAGATTATTTATGCTTTAAAAAAACCGAATAACGAAAATGAAGAGGTTTTTATTATTTTTTTTAGTTCAAAATCGATAAGATATTCGACATCCTTTACCAAAGGGCTTAATTCTCGACGGATCACCTTTTTGATAGTTTTACATCCATTATCAAAACAAAAGAGGAGATACTCTAATGCGTTTATTGCCTTTTCTTTCTTATCCGACTCAGTCAGATATTCAAAAAATTGGGATATCTCTTTTATTTGAAATGACTTAGGTTGCTTTTGATATTGTCTTTTTTTAATCTCACTGATCGTCTCATCAAGAATAGGGATTAAAATACTTAATTGGTTGTCAATGTTTGAAACATTAAATTCTGAACTTAGGTAGAGTTGACGTCTTGCTTTAGAGAGTTTTTTTATTACTGAAATTTGTATTTCTTTCATTTTTTACCCTTCTTAGAATAATTATTTATTAACTATTTTCTATTTTTTACAAATAAAAAACCGCCTCTGTTTACTAAATAACGAATAACTTACAAATTAGATGTTTGAAAATATATTGATAGAATAGGTCTTGCGATACATTTTTGCGGTAACATTTAACGCTATTTATTAAACCAAACTCAAGACTATTTTTCTTTCAAAAAAGGAATATTTTGACTGAAATTACAAATATTTCACTAGAGGGATGCACATTAATCTTTATATACAAATAGTTATAACCATCTCAAATTTTGTAAAAATTGACTCTTTTTAAAATTTTTTATCACGATAGTTTCCATTTAAAACAATAACATTATTGGTAGTAAAACTATAAAAACACTTTATAGCATTCAGTGACTTATTTTAAAATAATATTTTATCATCTTTATTATTATGGCTATTTTATATAAATAACACCTTGCCAATCTTTATACAAAAAAACCGCAGAATGGCTTCTGCGGTTTTTATTTAAAATTATTAAAAGGTGAAAATAATAAGTTATTCTTTTTTCTTACTACCAATGGTATTTTTTAATTTTCCAATTAGCTCTTTTCTAAAATCGCCTAGCTTAGGTTTATTATCATCAATCCAAGGTAAAGGACGGCATAATTCCATTGCTTTTATTCCTAAGCGTGCCGTTAATAAGCCTGCTCCAATACCTTGAGCGGCTCTTGTTGATAATCGTGCTGCAAGATCTTGTGAAAGCCAGTCCATTCCAACTTCTCTAACCAGTTCTGTCGCACCCGCAAATGCAATATTGACTAGAACAAGGCGAAAGAGTTTTAGACGACTATAGTAGCCTAATTCGATACCGTAAATTTCTGCAATACGATTAATTAAACGAATATTACGCCAACCAATAAAGGCCATATCAACCATTGCCAGCGGACTAACAGCGATCATTAAGGTTGACTCTGCTGCAGAACGACTAATTTCAGCTCTAGCTTGTTTATCCAAAATAGGTTGAACAAGTTGACTATAAAGTTCTAATACTTCTTTGTCGTTATGGGTGTCATGTAATGCACTTTGCCAACGAATTAATGCAGGGTGTTGTGAGCTAATACCCGCTTGTTTAGCAAGTTTTTCACAAAATGGTCGACCATTCCCCATCGCATGGCTATAAAGTAACTCTTTTGCTTTATCTCTTTCATCTGCCCGTTGACGTAAACGATAAATACGGCGCCACTCTGTTATAACTGATCCAATCCCAGCGACAACAATTAATCCACCCGCACTGGCTGCACCCAACGCAATCCAGTCAGAATTTACCCATGAGTCATAAATCCATTGTCCCGTTTGGGCAATAACACTAATCCCTAAAATGGTACTCGCAATCGTTAATAAACGTTTCCAGATATTTTTTTTCGGTTTTAAAATTGATTGAACATCACCTTCTAATTGCCCTTCATTCTCTTCATCCAATTGTGGATCAATAGGCAAAAATTGCTCATTTTCATTAAAGCCAACACCTTTTTTCAAGATGACTTCTTCGTGAAGTATGGGCTCTTTAAAATCAATTCGCGATTTTAATGGCTCATTCATTTTAATTTATCCCCTAACAAAAACTCCATTGCACTATCCATACGAATATGAGGAACCGCACTATCTCTTGATATTTGTTGCGGCCTAAAAGATTCGAAACTAAACCCTTGTTTTTCCCAAAATGTTTTTTCAGGTAATCGCTTAGGAACCTCACCGGGAAAATATACTAATGGTGTGTTATCGCTTAAACGAAAACCTTTTAAAGCTGGTATTTTTTCGCCATGATGATCAACAATCCCACTTTCAGTTGCCGCAATAGAAGCTAGTCCCATGCAATCTATACTGATCCCCTCAAAAATAGCATTTTGTTTAGCATCTTGAATAAGCTGTTGAAGCAATGACACTAAGTTTTCGTGTTGATCAACCGTGATATGGTCGGCTTTTGTGGCTGCAAACAGAAGTTTATCGATACAAGGTGAAAATAAGCGTCTAAGTAAAGTTCTTTTTCCATAATGAAAACTGTGCATTAATTGTGTTAATGCTTGGCGCATATCATTAAAAACATCTGCACCTTGATTTAAAGGTTGCAGGCAATCAACCAAAACAATTTGTCTATCAAATCCTTGGAAATGATCACGATAAAAACCTTTTACAACATGCTGTCCATAATATTCATAACGCTGTTTTAGCATACCAATATTAGTGCGTTTATCTGCATTCTTTAATTTAGCAATATCATATTGTTGCAAATCAGCCCAAGGGAAAAACTGTAAAACAGGTGCTCCCGCTAATTCACCGGGTAATACAAAACGTCCAGGTTGAATAAAGTGAAGCCCTTCTTCCTTGCACGATAATAAATAGTCAGTGTAAGCGGAGGCAATATCAGCTAATAACGTTTCATCAGCTGGCGCAAAAGGATCACATTTTTTAAGGAGTAATTGCCAATGCTGTTCTGGTGATGTTCTTTGGCGATTGACCTTATTCATTTGCTCTGACCATTCAAAATAGTCTTGCTCAAGCATAGGTAAATCTAATAGCCATTCGCCGGGGTAATCAACAATTTCTAAATAAAGAGAAGATGTTTCTTTTATAAAACGTGTTAAAGATTCATTCGAGCGATAACGTAGTTGTAAACGAATTTCGCTGACCCCTTTTGTAGGAACGGGCCAACTTGGCGGTGTATGATAAAGAGATTCCATTCCCTCATCATAAGTAAAACGAGGAATATTTAAATTATGTTGAGGAATGCGTTTTACACCTAGTAGTTGTTTATTTCGTGCAGCCGAAAATAGTGGTAAACGCGCGCCTGTATGCACATTAATAAGTTGATTAACTAAAGAGGTAATAAATGCTGTTTTACCACTTCGACTTAATCCAGTTACGGCCAAACGAAGATGTCTATCAACACCACGATTAATAAAAGCGGTAAGTTCATTTTGTAGGCGTTTCATGTTTCTCCCAAGACATTTGACGCGATAGCTTATTAAAACCTGCTTTGATAATAGGTTCAGCTATCAATAGAACCAGCCAACGTAACGGTTTGCTACTTACTCGTTTTAATATACCGCCTGTGATTGCAGCTGGCCCAAATAAAGTGAATAACATTAACCCAAATGTTAACCCTTTTTTGGCTAATTGGGCGAGTTTATTTGTTTTTAAAGAAACGAATACTTGATTGGAATTCACAATAGGCTCCTCAATCAGAATTTTTATTCTCTCACAATACAAGCGTTGAAAAAGATAAACGGACTGAAAGAAAGACGCTCCTAAAATGGAGCGTCTTATCAGATTAAATGGCAAAAATATTACAAATCTCGAAAACGTTTATTTAACTGATAAGTAGAAGAGGTAATATAACGTTCCATTTGTTGTAAACGTTTTTCACCTTGCATCAATTGATTATCTACCCCGCTTAAAATGTCTTTTAAGCTCTCTTGCTGATTTTCACCTTGCTGGTAATTAGCAGGAGCTGGCTCCATAAAGAAACTTAAAACAAAATAAGCAACAATAGTTAAACCGAAAAAACCAGCAAACAGCGCAATCACCGCAATAACCCTGATAAGTAAAACAGGAATATTAAAATAATGGGCAAGCCCAGCACATACACCACGGATCATGCCCTCTTGTGGCAAGCGATACAATTGCTTGCTTTGCATCGTCATTGTGATTGCCTCCAGTTAGGATGTTCTGCATCAAGTATTTGTTCTAACGTCTTAATGCGTTCCTGCATTTGCTGAGCTTTATCCACCAGCGCGCTCAGTCGCTGCATTTCTTGATGGGTTAACTGAACATTACCTCCACCTTTCTGACTGTTGTAGTGCAACCACAACCAAATAGGGAGAATAAATAAAACGAAAATTGTCAGTGGTATTCCCAGAAATATATAGCCCATTACATATCCTTTATAAGATGGTTATTACGCTTGCTGTTACTCTTTATTGATATTGATTTTAGCTTTTAATGCCGCTAATTGCGCGCTAATTTCATCATCAGCTTTTAATTCAGCAAACTGTTGGTCTAAAGATTTTTCCTTTCCTAAACCATAACTTTGAGCTTCACCTTCCATATGGTCAATACGGCGTTCAAATTGTTCAAAACGCGCCATTGCTGCATCCATTTTACCACTGTCTAATTGGCGACGAACTTGGCGAGATGAATTTGCTGCTTGATGACGCACAACTAAAGACTGCTGTTTTGCGCGTGTTTCAGTTAGCTTGTTTTCTAATTCGCTAATTTCGCCTTTTAAACGAGTTAGCGTTTCATCAATAATAATCAGTTCGTGTTTCAATGTGTCATTAACTGATGCTACACGTTGTTTTTCGATTAATGCTGCACGAGCTAAATCTTCCTTTTCCTTGATAAGAGCTAACTCTGCTTTATCCTGCCAATCTTTCATCTGTTTTTCAGCTTGTTCGATACGGCGCTCTAATCCTTTCTTTTCAGCTAAAGTGCGTGCAGAAGTTGTACGGATCTCAACTAACATATCTTCCATTTCTTGGATCATTAGGCGGATCATTTTTTCAGGATCTTCCGCTTTATCTAATAAAGAAGCGATATTGGCATTAATAATGTCAGCAAAACGTGAAAATATACCCATGATGTTATCCTTAATAGCTATGCTAATTAGTGACGTTAAATTATTTCAGTAATGGCGCACTGTCGTAACGCCGGCATACTTTAGTTAATACAATTTGCGTGCCAACTTTTAAAATTCACTTAAGCTATTAATAATAGGTAATTTATATTGTTCGCCTATTTTTCGAACACCTGATAGACTGGTAAAAAATACCTCAATATGGTGAATTTAACCAATGAATGAGAATTTAGAGACAATAATCGGCGTTGATAGTCAATTTATTGATGTATTAGAACAAACCTCAGCACTCGCTCAATTAAAAAAGCCTGTATTAATTATTGGTGAACGAGGTACAGGCAAAGAGTTGATCGCTCATCGCTTACACTATCTTGCTCCTTGGTGGCAAGGACCTTTTATTTCAATCAACTGTTCTGCGCTCAATGACAATTTACTTGATTCTGAGCTTTTTGGTCATGAAGCAGGCGCTTTTACTGGTGCTAGAAATCGTCATCAAGGGCGTTTTGAACGTGCGGATGGAGGTTCTCTTTTTCTTGATGAACTGGCGACTGCTCCCATGCTTGTGCAAGAAAAGCTTCTGCGCGTCATTGAGTATGGTCATTTAGAGCGCGTTGGGGGCAGTCAATCTCTGCATGTTGATGTTAGGCTTATTTGCGCGACAAATGCAGATTTACCCGCAATGGCAGAAGAAGGTAAATTTCGTGCCGATTTACTCGATAGATTGGCGTTTGATGTTATTAGACTCCCGCCATTAAGAGAGCGACGTGCAGATATTATGTTGCTTGCTGAAAATTTCGCTATCTCAATGTGCCAAGAGTTAGGTTTACCTTTTTTTCCTGGTTTTAGTGATAGTGCGCGCCAAGTACTTTTAGATTATTCATGGCCAGGTAATATTCGTGAGCTAAAAAATGTTGTTGAACGCTCGGTTTATCGTCATGGAACCTGCGATAACGTACTCACCAATATTATTATTGATCCCTTTGCCGATCTTCAGACGTCAAAAACACCCACATTAAAAAAATCACCTAAAGAAAATTTTTCACTACCTATATTACCGTTGGATTTACGCCAATGGCAAAATGATGTAGAAAAAAAATTAGTAAATAGTGCATTAAAAGAGAGCTTATATAACCAGAAAGAGGCGGCTGAAAAATTATCACTAAGTTACGATCAATTTAGAGGGCTAATTAAAAAACATCAAATAATAACTTAATTTATTGATAAATATAGTTTTTTAATTACCAAAGGGGAGGCGTAAACAATAGGTAAAAAAAAAGCCAGCACCCGAGCTGGCTAGTAAAAAATACTGGAAGCAATGTGAGCAATGTCGTGCCCTCTGCGGAAAACCTCTTACCGCCGAAGGACAATACGGATGATAATCTTTATCATTAGCATTTGTAAAGCATTTTATTGAGAATTTTTCTCACTTTGTTTTTTTGACTATTTGGGGATAGAAAGTTTTTTAAGTTACAATAGCAAAATCGTTTCTCTAAAAGACATTATTTATGCGCCCTATTTTATTTATTGGTACTTTGCTACTCACCTTTACAAGCGTAACTTGTATTGCGGATGTAGCACCAAAAACACAAGCACCATCTATAACGCTTGAGCCAACTCCAATTAATCAAAATGGCTTTGTTTACTGTGTTGATGGCAGTGTAAATACCTTTAATCCACAACTATCAAGTAGTGGATTAATTATTGATCCTCTAGCTGCACAGCTTTATGACCGTCTTTTAGATGTCGACCCATACACTTATCGCCTGATCCCTGAAATTGCAGCTCGATGGGAAACATTAGATAACGGCGCGACATACCGCTTTTATTTACGTAAAAATGTCTCCTTTCAACAAACATCTTGGTTCACACCAACACGTAAACTTACCGCTGATGATGTTATTTTTAGTTTTGAAAGGATGATCAATCCACAAAATCCTTTCAATCAAATTAATGGCGGGAAATACCCCTATTTTGACAGCTTAAGTTTTGCCAATAATATCCAATCGATAAAAAGACTAGGTCAATACACGGTAGAATTTAGCTTAAAAGAGCCTGACGCCTCCTTTCTATGGCATTTAGCAACACATTACGCCCCTATTCTTTCTGCCGAATACGCCCAAAATTTAGAAAAATCAGGCGATCAAACACAGCTTGATTGGAAACCAGTAGGAACAGGCCCTTTCTTTTTAGATGAATATCAACCAGGGCAATTTGTTCGTTTATTTAGAAATAAAGATTACTGGAAAGGCCAACCCAAAATGCAACAGATTGTTATTGATATGGGTGCAGGTGGTACAGGCCGTATATCTAAATTACTCACTGGTGAATGTGATGTTTTAGCCTATCCTGCCGCAAGCCAATTAAAAGTCTTACGTGACGATCCACGACTAAGATTAACGTTGCGTTCTGGTATGAATATCGCTTATTTAGCCTTTAACACCAGCAAACCACCCCTAAATGATCTTAAAGTTCGTCAAGCTATTGCTTATGCCATTAATAACGAACGTTTAATGGAATCTATTTATTATGGTACGGCAGAAACGGCAGCATCAGTGCTTCCTCGCGCATCTTGGGCTTATGATAACCGAGCAAAAATTACAGAATATAATCCTGAGAAATCGAAACAAATTCTTAAAGAGCTAGGCCTTGATGGGCTGAAATTAAATCTTTGGGTACCTAGCGCCTCACAATCTTATAATCCAAGCCCATTAAAAATGGCGGAACTTATTCAAGCAGACTTAGCGCAAGTGGGTATTCAAATGAGCATTCGTCCTATTGAAGGACGATATCAAGAAACGAGTATGATGGATCGCACCCATGATATGACCTTATCTGGTTGGTCAACTGACAGTAACGATCCTGATAGTTTTTTCCGTCCTCTCTTTAGCTGTGCAGCCATTGGCTCACAAACTAACTTAAGTCATTGGTGTTTACCTAACTTTGATGATATTTTGAAAAAAGCGCTTTATAGTCAGCAACTTGCTTCAAGAATGGATTATTATCATGAAGCTCAAGATATTCTTGCTCAAGAGTTACCAGTGTTGCCTTTAGCAAACTCTTTACGTATGCAAGCATATCGTTATGATATTAAAGGATTGGTATTGAGTACTTTTGGTAATGCGTCTTTTGCTGGTGTTTATCGAGAGGCAGAAGTAGACGAACAAAATCACAAGAAAGAGGCTGTAAAATAATCCATGATTATTTATTCAATACGTCGATTGCTTTTATTGCTTGTGACACTGTTCTTTTTGTCGCTAGTGAGCTTTAGCCTAAGTTATTACACACCAAATGCCCCGTTAAGTGGTGCATCACTCACCGATGCCTACTTTTTTTATGCCCATAATATGATCCATTTTGATTTTGGTATTTCCTCTATCAATGGTGAACCTATCAAAGCGCAATTGGTAGAGGCACTTCCAGCGACCATGGAGCTTTGTACATTAGCTTTTCTTTTTGCCCTTATTGTAGGTATTCCTGCTGGTATTATTGCGGGAGTTTGGCGTAATAAATCCGCCGATATTATTATCAGTAACTTCGCGCTTTTAGGTTTTTCTGTGCCAGTATTTGGACTTGCATTGCTGCTAACGCTTTTCTTCTCACTAAAATTGGGTTGGCTACCTGTTTCAGGCCGTATTGATTTGCTTTATAACTTACAACCTATTACAGGCATTGCATTAGTGGATGCGTGGTTATCTGATTCACCTTATCGTCAACAAATGATCATTAATGTATTACAGCATTTAATTTTACCTGTAATAACTCTGGCTATTGCACCAACAACCGAAGTTATTCGATTAATGCGAAACAGTACGGAAGAAATTATGTCAGAGAACTACGTGAAAGCAGCCGCAACTCGAGGTCTTTCACGTTTTACAATTATTCGTCGCCATATTCTTCATAATGCTTTACCCCCAATCATCCCTAAATTAGGCTTACAGTTCTCCACCATGCTTACGCTAACTATGGTAACAGAAATTGTATTTAACTGGCCGGGGCTTGGTCGTTGGTTGGTTACAGCAATCCGTCAACAAGATTACTCTGCTATTTCAGCTGGCGTAATGTTGGTGGGTTCAATGGTCATTATTGTCAACGTTTTATCGGATATTGTGGGCGCAATGAGCAACCCAATGAAACATAAGGTGGGATATGCCTTTAGATAGCCAATTTTATAAAGAGAAAAAAACACCCACACCCGCTGCGGTGATTTGGCAATGTTTTTCTAAAGACGTTATCTCAATGGTTGGGTTTTATGGCGTTCTTTTTCTCTTAGTGCTCAGTATTATAGGCCCTTATATTGCGCCTTATGCACTTGACCAACAATTTTTTGGCCATCAACTCACTCCGCCATCTTGGTATCAAAACGGCAATGTCTCTTATTTCTTTGGTACAGATGATTTAGGACGTGATGTATTCAGCCGAATTTTAATTGGTACAAGCATGACCTTTGGTGGTGCATTTATTGTTACTTTTGCAGCGACACTGATGGGATTAATTATCGGTTGTTTTGCAGGTATGACTCATGGCTTAAAATCCGCTATTCTCAATCATATATTAGATACCCTGTTATCAATTCCATCCCTACTGCTTGCTATTATTGTTGTAGCTTTTGTTGGAACAAGCCTTGGTCATGCGATGATAGCGATTTGGCTAGCGCTGTTACCTCGTTTAGTCAGAATGATTTACTCTGCGGTTAATGATGAATTAAACAAAGAGTATGTTATTGCTTCTCGACTTGATGGTGCATCGAACATTTCCATTTTATGGTATACCGTACTGCCTAATATTACGCCTGTATTAGTTTCTGAATTAACACGCGCTTTCTCAATTGCTATTCTTGATATTACAGCATTAGGTTTTCTCAATTTAGGTGCCCAACTTCCTTCACCAGAATGGGGAGCGATGTTAGGTGATTCGTTAGAGTTAATATATGTTGCTCCTTGGACAGTCTTAATTCCGGGCGCCACAATTATGATAAGCGTTTTACTGGTGAACCTTTTAGGTGATGGTTTACAGCGTGCAATAAATGAGGGAGTTGAATAATGCCTTTATTAGATATACGCAATTTAACCATTGAATTTATGACACCCGATGGCCCAGTAAAAGCGGTAGATCGTGTTTCTATAACCTTAAATGAAGGTGAAGTGAGAGGTCTTGTTGGTGAATCAGGGTCGGGTAAAAGCTTAATTGCAAAAGCGATTTGTGGCGTTACAAAAGATAATATCAGTGTGACAGCCGATCGCTTTCGTTTTGATGATATCGACTTACTTAAATTATCACCAAGAGCTAGACGCCGTGTCATTGGTCATAATGTTTCAATGATTTTCCAAGAGCCACAATCTTGTCTTGATCCTGCTACAAAAATTGAACAGCAACTTATACAGGCAATTCCTGGTTGGACTTTTAAAGGCCATTGGTGGCAACGCTTTCATTGGCGAAAACGTCGCGCAATTGAACTATTACACCGTGTAGGTATTAAAGATCACAAAGACATTATGCGCAGTTATCCTTATGAATTAACTGAGGGTGAATGCCAAAAGGTGATGATTGCCATTGCTATTGCAAATCAGCCTCGATTGCTGATTGCGGATGAACCGACTAACGCTATGGAGCCGGCAACACAAACCCAAATCTTTCGTTTACTGACTCGACTTAATCAAAATAACAATATGACCATTTTGTTGATTAGCCATGATTTGCAATGGATGAGCAAATTGGCGAATAAAATTACGGTTATGTATTGTGGTCAAACCGTTGAAACGGCATCCCCTGACGAGTTATTAGTGACACCTTATCATCCTTATACTCAGGCTTTGATCCGCTCTATTCCCGATTTTACCAACTCATTGGCACATAAGAGCCGTTTAAATACATTACCCGGTGCAATCCCCTCTCTTGAGCATTTACCTGTGGGATGTCGCTTAGGGCCTCGCTGCCCTTATGCGCAGCGACAATGTATTGAAGCACCTCGGTTACGTTTATTTAAAAACCATGCCGTGGCTTGTCATTTTCCGTTAAATGTGGAGCCAACTGATGTTCGATAAGCTGCTTGAGGTGAAAAATCTATCAAAAACATTTCGCTATCGTACCGGATTATTTCGGCGTCAGCAGTTAGAAGCCGTAAAACCTGTGAGTTTTACGCTAGAACCCAAGCAAACTTTAGCTATTATTGGTGCTAATGGTTCGGGAAAATCTACACTAGCGAGAATGTTATCAGGTGTGACAGAGCCTACGGGTGGCGATATTTTTATTAATGGGCATCAACTGACTTTTGGTGATTACCCTTATCGTAGTCAGCGAATTAGAATGATATTTCAAGATCCCACCAACTCATTAAACCCGCGCCAGCGTATTGGTCAAACATTAGAGATCCCTTTACGCCTGAATACAGACTTAAGTGCGATTGAGCGTGAAAAACGAATTTATCAAACATTACGCCAAGTGGGTCTTTTACCTGAACATGCAAACTATTATCCTCATATGTTTGCATCAGGTCAGCGTCAACGAATTGCGCTTGCACGAGCATTGATATTACAACCTCAAGTCATTATTGCCGATGAGGCAATAGCTTCGCTGGATATGTCTTTACGCTCACAAATAATAAACTTGATGTTAGAACTGCAAGAAACCCATGATATTGCCTATATTTATGTGACACAAAACTTAGGCATGACAAAACATATTAGCGATAAAATCATAGTGATGGATAATGGCGAAGTCGTTGAACGTGGTAATACAGCAGAAGTCCTTGCGTCACCATTACATGAAGTTACTCGAAGATTGGTAGCAAGTCACTTTGGTGAAGCCTTAACAGCAGAAGCTTGGCGTCAAGATTTGACTTAAGTGTAAACAATATAAGCATAATGTTGATTGTACATTATTTCACCCTTTTCCTTTAACTCCTCGGAGGTGCTAGGGAAATTAAACAAATTTACAAATGTCGTGGTAGAATCAGCCACGTTTATTAACAATAAGCGTGATAACCTAACAGATAAATAAAACTGTGAATGATGTTATTATCGCGATTTACGAAAAAACAAGGATACAGCTATGGGCTTTATGACCGGCAAACGCATTCTTATTACTGGTGTTGCTAGTAAATTATCAATTGCTTATGGTATTGCCAAAGCTATGCGTGACCAAGGTGCAGAACTTGCATTTACTTACCAAAATGAAAAACTGAAACCACGCGTTGAAGAATTTGCAGCATCATTAGACTCAAATATCGTATTAGAGTGTGATGTGTCAAAAGACGAAAGCATCGATACCATGTACGCAGAACTTGCAAAAGTTTGGCCAAAATACGATGGTTTTGTTCACTCTATCGGTTTTGCTCCTGCTGACCAATTAGATGGCGACTACGTTAATGCCGTAACTCGTGAAGGCTTTAAAATTGCTCACGACATCAGTGCATACAGCTTCGTTGCTATGGCGAAAGCAAGCCGTGAAATGCTAAATCCAAATTCAGCTCTATTAACTCTGACTTATTTAGGCGCTGAACGTGCAATCCCTAACTATAACGTTATGGGTCTGGCAAAAGCCTCTTTAGAAGCTAACGTTCGTTATATGGCAAATGCTATGGGTCCTGAAGGTATTCGTGTTAACGGTATCTCAGCAGGTCCGATCCGTACATTAGCGGCATCTGGTATCAAAGATTTCCGAAAAATGTTAAGCCATTGCGAGTCAGTAACTCCTCTGCGTCGTACTGTAACAACGGAAGATGTGGGTAATACAGCCGCATTCTTATGCTCTGACTTATCTGGTGGTATCACAGGTGAAATCATTCACGTAGATGGTGGTTTCAGCATCGCTGCAATGAATGAATTAGAATTAAAATAATTCTATTCTATAAATAAATAGAAGCCAGTCTTACTGTTAAGGCTGGCTTTTTATTATAACAATGCTGCTATTTATCCTTACTTTTTAATTGATTTTTTTCTTCTATTTTTTAGCTTATTCCTATAATCTTTTTTATACTAGCGATAAAATAATCACCTATTAATAAAAGGACTTAATGTATGAAGAAATTTAGATTTCTGTTTTATATTTTTGCTCTTATTGGTGCAATTATTTTTGTTGTGGCGTTGTTTGTTATTAAATCTGAATTAAATGTAGTAAGAAATGGAATAGAGACAACAGGTGTTGTTATTGACCAAAGTGTGAGTAAATCTTCGGATGATAGAAGTATTTATCACCCTATTATTAGATTTAATACGGAAGATAATAGAGAAATAACGTTTCGCTCACCAGAAGGTGGCAATCAATCCCGCTTTTATCTTGGTGAAAAGATTAACGTTATTTATCTTCCAAGTGATCCACAAAGAGCAACAATAAACAATTTTTTAGGCTTATATGGCGCGGGTACTATATTAAGTATTTTTGGATTGGTATTTGCATCAACAGGGCTTATCCCTTTGTATTTTATCAGAAGAAGAGCAACAAGGGATCAACGACTAAAACGTGATGGGATGCCTATCAATGTAAAAATATCCGAAATTATTATTAATAGTCATATTCGTTTTAATCACCGTTCTCCCTATCAAATTATTGCTGATTATCATGATACATTAAACAATCGATTAATTCGTTATAAAAGTGGTTATATCTTTTTTGATCCCACACCTTATATTAATAAAGAGCTTGTTACAGTCTATGTTGATAAACGAAATCCAAAAATCTATTACCTTGATATTTCTTTTTTACCCTCCTTTGAAGAGTCATAATTGAAGACGTCTTATATCCTATTAATATAAGGGCATTTGTTTTCGTGTATTTTCATCAATTAACTGCCTTGTTCACAGATTTACAAAAGCCTTTTTTATTCGCATCATTTGAGTTTGCTAATTTCTTAGAACCTCTTATCATCTTATATTAGTGAAGATATTCTGATATCTGTAAGTTAATTCACCACCTCATTGATAGGGAGCTATTCAATATGAAATTGTACTACACGCCAGGTAGTTGCTCGCTTTCCCCTCATATCGTTTTACGTGAAACCGGTTTAGACTTTTCAATAGAGCGCATCGACTTACGTGCTAAGAAAACAGAATCGGGGAAAGATTTTCTAACCATCAACCCAAAAGGCCAAGTCCCTGTTCTTCAATTAGATAATGGTGATATTTTGACTGAAGGTGTTGCAATTGTTCAATACCTTGCAGACTTAAAACCAGATAGGAATTTAATTGCACCGCCAAAATCGCTAGAACGTTACCATCAAATTGAGTGGTTAAACTTTCTTGCCAGTGAAGTACATAAAGGCTATAGCCCTCTATTTTCACCAGATACACCTGAAAGCTATGTACCTGTTATTAAAACTAAATTAAAAAGTAAATTTGCTTATATTAATGATGTATTAAGCAAGCAAAAATGTGCATGTGGTGAGCATTTTACGGTTATTGATGCCTATTTATTTACATTAAGCCAATGGGCACCGCATGTGGGTTTAGATTTAACTGACTTAACACATCTGCAAGATTACCTAAAACGCATTGCACAACGACCTAATGTGCATAGCGCACTGGTCACTGAAGGGTTAATTAAAGAGTGAGTTAAAACGTAATAAAAAATAAACTTAATACAATAAAAAAGCGGACGTAATATTCATATCCGCTTTTTCTTTTCTTAGGATTTTGTGTGGTTTAATCTATCTGTGTTGCGCAGAATCTGTGTGTTGGATGCACCATTTGATCTTGAGCAGCAACGAGTTGCAGTTCGTACTCATTCATCTCTTTCGTTTTTAGCATCACTTCATAAACTGCCGCGGCAACGTGTTCTAATGCAGTTTGTAATTCAACACCTTTAAGTAAATCCACTAGCATTAAACCACTGGTTAAATCACCGACACCCACAGGTTGACGCTCACCAAAATCAACTAATGGACGGCTCACATGCCAACTATGTTCTGCGGTAACTAGCAGCATTTCAAAACGATCATGACGATATCCAGCGCGTGATAAGTGTTTTACTAATACAACCTTTGGACCTTGTTTACACAATTCACGGGCAGCATTGACACACTCATCAACATTATGAAGGGCTTTGCCACCACTTAATGTTTCAAGTTCTAACAAATTAGGCGCAATGATATCGCTGATAGGTAACGCTTCTTCACACAGTACACCAGATACTTCTGGCGGCACGATACACCCTTTTTCAGGATGTCCCATTACAGGATCACAAAAATACCATGCGTTAGGATTCGCTTGTTTTACTTTTTTAACGATATCAACAATGCGCAAACCTTGTTCAGCCGATCCCAAATAACCACTTAGTACTGCATCACATTGTGAAAGTTTACCAATTGCGGCAATACCATCAACAATCTCAGTAATATGTTCTGCTGACATGACGCAGCCAGTCCATTTTTCTGGATATTGTGTGTGATTTGAAAATTGCACTGTATTTAGAGGCCAAACATTTACCCCCATACGACGCATTGGAAACTCAGAGGCGCTGTTACCTGCATGACCGAAAACAACATGTGACTGAATAGAGAGTATATTTTTCATGACATAAACCGATTATTGTGAATACACACAACACCCAAGCTTTATCATCATAGGCGAGGTATATACGTTTATTTATTGTTATTAAGAAAAAGGGCAACTCATCGGCTGCCCTTTACTGTCAATTATTTCCAGATAACGAGGCAGTAATGTTTTTTACCGCGACGCAAAATAGAATAATGACCAAATAAGAAATCTTTTTCTTCAAAGACGTATTCAGGATTGTCTTGTTTTTCACCATTAATTGAAACTGCGTTAGAGCCAATCATTGTACGAGCCTGACCGCGAGAAGGAACTAATTCTGCGTTAACCAGTGCTTGTTGCAAATCACTGCCTTTTTCTAACTCAATTGTTGGCATACCATCTTGTGCTAATTGTTCAAGGTCAGCTTGTGTTAAGTCTGCAATTGCACCAGAGAATAAGCTTTCTGTAATACGTTTAGCAGCGATTAAACCTTCTTCACCATGAACTAAACCAGTGACTAGTTCTGCTAATACACGTTGAGCACGAGGCGCTTGACCGCTATTTTTATCTTCTTCTTCAAGTGCATTAATTTCTTCAATGCTCATAAATGTGAAGAATTTTAAGAAGCGATAAACGTCAGCATCTGCTGTATTGATCCAGAACTGGTAGAATTTGTATGGGCTTGTTTTCTTAGGATCTAACCAAACCGCACCGCCTTCTGTCTTACCGAATTTAGTTCCATCAGATTTAGTAATTAATGGTACAGTCATACCAAATACTTGTTTCTGATTGAAACGACGGGTTAAATCGATACCTGAAGTGATATTACCCCACTGATCAGAGCCACCGATTTGTAATTCAACACCTAAATGCGTATTTAATGACGCAAAGTCATAAGCTTGTAATAGGTTATAGGCGAATTCAGTAAAAGAGATACCCACGTCGTCACGGTTTAAACGTTGTTTAACCGCTTCTTTGTTGATCATTTGGTTCACAGAGAAGTGTTTACCGATATCACGCAGGAATGTCAGCACATCCATTTGACCAAACCAGTCATAGTTGTTTGCTAATTCCGCACTGTTTTCACCACTGTTGAAATCTAAGAAAGGTGACACTTGTTTACGAATTTTTTCTACCCATTCGTGAACAGTATCTTGGGTATTCAGTTTGCGCTCAGTGGCTTTAAAACTAGGATCACCAATTAGACCCGTTGCACCACCCACCAACGCCACAGGCTTATGCCCGGCTAGTTGGAATCGTTTTAAACACAGCAAAGGAACCAAATGCCCCAAGTGCAGGCTATCAGCGGTAGGATCGAAGCCACAATAGAGAGCGATAGGACCTTGCTCCAAACGCTCTACTAAAGCTGCCTCATCCGTGACCTGAGCGATTAGCCCACGCTCCTGCAATTGTGTGATTAGGTTCTTGCTAGACATCAATGACTCCATCGGTTTATTGTTTTTTGTCTATTAAAATATAAGTGAAACACAAGTGGTATAGCATAAAGCGCCACTACATTAAGTACCAGTAGAAAAAGACTTTTTGAGGCAAATTTATTAACACAGCATTAAGGTGCTAATCGCTCAATGTCCCATCCTTGTGGTGATTTTTGGTAGATAAAGCGATCGTGTAGACGATTTTCTCGTCCTTGCCAAAATTCAACAGAATCAAATGTCACACGATATCCACCCCAGAAACTCGGTAATGGCACTTCTCCATTTTGGAATTTCTGTTTTAATTCCAGAAATTTACTTTCTAATACGCCTCTTGCGGAAATGCGAGAAGACTGTTGAGAAGCCCACGCTGCAATTTGACTATCTTTAGGACGACTATGAAAATATTTAATCACTTCGAGTGAAGAGAGCCTCTCTGCTTTACCTAAAAAGCAAACTTGTCTTTCCAAGGGATACCAAGGAAACAACAGACTGATTTTTTGATTATGCTCTAAATGACTGGCTTTGCGGCTACCCAAATTGGTATAGAACACGAGCCCTTTTTCATCAAAGTGTTTTAATAACACGATACGTTGATAGGGTTGTCCATTTTCATCAACTGTGGCGACACACATGGCAGTAGGATCGCTTAAACGTGCTTCACAAGCCTGTTTTAGCCACTTTTCGAACAAGACTAATGGCTCTTCTGTTAATTCATGACGTCGTAATCCGCCTTTCATATATTCACGGCGTAAATCTGCAACATCAATAAAATCAAGTTCTGTCATTTTTCACTCTCTCTTTTGAGAAACTGCGTTCAGCATATCACGCTTAACGAGGATTTGTAGGGTAAATCGCCCCTAAAACGGTTTCTCTTGATGCCCCTGTTACAGAAGGCAAATTCCCTGATTCATTTGCGATAGTTCGAGCGGCTAACCAAGCAAATGCCAACGCTTCCATATCATCGCCACTTAAACCATATTTATCCGTTGTTGCGACTTCTGTACCTGGTAATAATGAAGCTAAACGATGCATAATTTGCCCATTTCTCGCCCCACCACCACAAACGAGTAAACGTTCACATCCACCGTTTAATTGGATCTGTTGCACAATACTTATCGCGGTTAATTCAACTAAAGTGGCTTGTACATCTTCAGGAAAAACATTAGGTACTCTTGCTAAATGGTAATTTAGCCATTGTGTATTAAAATATTCTCGCCCTGTACTTTTAGGTGCTGAACGCGAAAAATAAGGATCTGAAAGCATATCTTTCAATAAAGTTGCGTTTACAGTGCCAGTAGCAGCCCATTTACCATTATCATCATAGGGTGTTTGGTTATGGATCCAATTCCAGCTATCTAATAGCATATTTCCGGGTCCTGTATCGTAGCCTTTGACTGCAATACCAGGTAATAACAATGAGATATTGGCAATACCACCAATATTTAAAATAACACGTTTTTCAACAGAGTGTCCTAACACGGCAAGATGAAAAGCGGGTACTAAAGGTGCACCTTGTCCGCCATAAGCAATATCTCTGCGACGAAAATCACCAACTGTCGTAATTCCTGTTAGTGCAGCAACACGGTTGTTGTCACCAATTTGCATAGTAAATGGCATATCACTTTCTGGCTCATGCCAAACGGTTTGTCCATGACATCCTATCGCCGTAATATCACTCGCGCTAAGTTTTACTTTTGCGAGTAACTCTATAATTGCTTGCGCATAAAGTTCGCCCAGTTGGGCATCTAATAGGCCGATTTCATGCAAGGTAGTAGGTTGCCCTTGGCAAACAGCTAAAATTCGTTGGCGTAGTTTTTGTGGATAAGGCAGAAAGTGATTTTCTTGTTGTGCTACGAACTTATTATTGATTGCAGCTAATACAACATCAACACCATCTAAGCTTGTGCCAGACATCACGCCAATGTACCGCCCTGCTATCATGTTCTTTTCCTTATAATCAAGATGATGCAAATTTTTAACATATAATGTTATATTCTCTCTTTTCAGAAATCTCTTCTGTTTTTACGATCGGCCTTTACTATATAGTAAGCTATATATTATTAAAATCAGTGTCGACATACGCAAAAAACGAGCTATAACTGATACTAGATAACATTGGTATAATCTGAATAATTTACCTCAGATTTTCTTTAGGAGTGACTATGTTTAAGCATTTACTTATTGGTCTTTTTACAATGACTGTACTTACTGGTTGTGTGAATACAAATTCACTATCTGGTGACACTTATACCGCAAGCCAAGCAAAACAAGCTCAAAATATTACTTATGGTACAGTGGTTTCTGTGCGTGCAGTAAATATTCAAGCGGGTAGCGATGAGAATATTTTAGGCGCTATCGGTGGTGCCGTTCTTGGTGGTATGCTAGGTAACACTGTGGGGGGTGGTACAGGTCGTAATCTTGCAACAGCCGCGGGTGCAATAGCAGGTGGTATGGCAGGACAACAAGCACAAGGCGCTTTAAATACAACTAAGGGTGTTCAAATTGAAGTTCGTTTAGATAGTGGTAGAACTGTCGCTATCGTTCAAAAAGCAGATAATACTGTTTATAGCCAAGGTCAACGTGTTGCAGTTATTGGCAACGGAAATAACTTAACTGTTTCTCCTCGCTAATGAACAACAAAAAACAGGCAACATTAAAGTTGCCTGTTTTATTTTATGACTCAATAATAAGTAACCTAAAGAGAGAACGAATATATAATCTAGTTATGACAATTAGGATTATATAATGATTTTTGTTATATACTCGTCATATTTCAAATTTCAGTATTGTTGACATCGTTTACTCGCACCAGTGACATATTTTATATATCCCTAGTGACTCATTCACTTGTTATCTAGCTGAACATCAAATTATTTAGAGTATAGTTATCATCATGTCATTAATCTTATTTAAATAGAATATATATTAAATTTGAAATTATTAGTCATTTAATCTATTTATATTTTTTTCTAATTTTTGGATTGTACCTATTAGCCTTTCGATTTCGTCTAGTTGGATACCACCTAATATTTCTCGTCTCGTTTTTTCTATAACAGTATAAACCTCATTAATAAAAGGCTCAGATTCTTTTGTTAATTTTATACGTTTTGCTCTACGATCATTTGCACATGTATGCCGACATATCAGCTTTTTTTCTTCCAGTTGATCTAAGGTTCTCACTAAAGACGGTTGCTCGATCCCTATTGCTTTTGCCAATTGGATTTGTGACTGCTCTGGAGGTAATTGGCTGATATTGTACAAAGTAACCCAGTGGGTTTGGGTTAATTTTAATGGTTTGAGACGATGATCAATTAAAGCACGCCACAATCGAACTAAACGCGCTAAATCAGCTCCTAATGTTGATTCCACTTATCTCTCCTTAATTAGCATTTTCAGTCAACTTATTACAAAGTTTAGATATTCATTTTTAATACAATATTTACCTATTCTTTTTAATTAAAACATTACCTTTAATAACTAATATAGTTATAACCCTATTTATTAGATAAGTAATTATTTTCCAGATATAATTAAAGCTTTTCTTTCTAGCAAAGAAAGTTCATAAAGAATAACCTTGTTATAAAAACTAATCTATATTTTTTTACATAATAATTATTATTATTTTAAATCCAACACTAAAACCAAGAAAAAAACCATTCTTATCAATTGATTGCAAATAAAAATAGAGCAACAACACTTTAAAGTTATAACTTTATATTAATAAAGAAAAAATAATAAACCACATAACTACAATAAATAACAATAATGAATTAAAAAGATAGTTAATTATTATTTTAATATTAAAAAATAAGTAGCACATTTAAAATAAATTGAGTTGATCATTTTCTCTTTCAATTGAAGAACCCAGTTTTTTTAATGTTCTTAAATAACGTTGCTGACAAAGTCGTAATATATTTCTTTTCTCTTGTTGACTCATTATTGACCAATTAAACCGCTCTTGGCGACTGCGATAGCACCCAACGCAATATCCTTGCGCATTCATTTCACAACGCCCAATACAAGGACTAGGAATATCAAAAAATTCTAATTGTTCTTGCATTTGATTTTCCCTCCCTATTGTTTGTTACAATAGAGTATAGTTAATAGAGATATTATCTGCACAACATGATTTATTGAACTGTTAAAGGCGTAGTAAAATTGAACTTTAGGGCTTTAACGCGTTATAGTACTCCGCCATCAGTTTAACTGTAGGGTTTAATCATTAGAAAAACACAAGAGGTTTATATGCGAGTACTTCATACCATGATCCGTGTGGGCGATTTACAACGTTCTATCGACTTTTATACCAAGGTTTTAGGTATGCAACTTCTACGCACTAGCGAGAATGAGGAATATAAATACTCGTTAGCTTTTGTTGGTTATGGTGATGAAAGCACTGGTGCGGTTATCGAATTAACCTATAACTGGGGTGTAAACAGCTACGAAATGGGAACCGCTTTTGGGCATGTGGCATTAGGTGTTGATGATGTTTCCGCAACCTGTGAAGCCATTCGCCAAGCTGGCGGTAATGTTACCCGTGATGCGGGTCCAGTAAAAGGTGGCTCAACAATTATTGCTTTTGTTGAAGATCCTGATGGATATAAAATCGAGCTCATCGAAAACAAAAGTGCAAGTCACGCTCTAGGTAACTAATATTTATTAAAACCAGAAAGATAACATGTGTATCTTTCTGGCCTTACTGATTATCAATTTCCGATATTCTATTTTTATCGGATAAGTACAACTTAATGCCTGATATAAATAATCCCAATAAGCTTTGTAACCGTTTTCGGGGTTACTACCCTGTTGTCATTGATGTTGAAACAGGTGGATTTAATGCGAAAACAGACGGTTTACTTGAAATCGCCGCCATTACACTAAAAATGGATGAGCAAGGTTGGCTAAAACCTGATAACACATTACATTTTCATGTTGAACCCTTTGAAGGGGCTAATTTAGAGCCAGCAGCCTTAGAGTTTACAGGTATTGATCCAACTAATCCTTTACGTGGCGCAGTCAGTGAATATGAAGCCTTTCATGCCATTTTTAAAATGGTACGTAAAGGAATGAAGGATGCAGATTGTAATCGCGCTATTATTGTCGCTCATAATGCAAATTTTGATCACAGCTTTGTGATGGCTGCTGCTGAGCGTGCTGGATTAAAACGTAATCCTTTTCACCCTTTTGCCACCTTTGATACAGCGGCTTTAAGTGGATTGGTATTAGGGCAGACAATTTTGGCTAAAGCCTGCATCACTGCTGGCATTCCCTTTGATAGCAAATTAGCGCACGGTGCATTATACGATACTAATCGCACATCATTACTTTTTTGTGAATTAGTTAACCGTTGGAAAAAGCTTGGTGGATGGCCATTGCCTACACCTTGAAACTATGATTTCGCTGATACATTTATGAATAACAGAAAAAAGCCCGTTCATCATTGAACGGGCTTTTTTATCGAAGATCTCATTATTTTATGCGTTTCAATACCGACACAATAAAAATTAATTACTGTGCTTCTTCTTCACCACGGTATTTATCAGCAGTCTCTTTTAATAACTTCTGTAATTCACCGCGCTGATACATTTCTAAAATAATGTCACATCCACCGACTAATTCACCATCTACCCATAATTGTGGGAAGGTTGGCCAGTGTGCATATTTTGGTAGCTCTGCACGAATATCTGGGTTTTGCAAGATATCAACATACGCAAAACGCTCACCACAAGCAGAAATAGCTTGAACTGCCTGAGCAGAAAAACCACAACTTGGTAATTTTGGTGAACCTTTCATGTATAAAATAATTGGGTTTTCATTGATCTGGCGTTCAATTTTTTCAATAGTCGTCATTTGTAAGTCCTTACAGCCTTTTATATTCGATATGCTTTATAGGGGAAAACATGAAAGAAGAATACCACTTTATATTAGAAACCTCTATATAAGTTTAGTTCTCGATATAAAACAATAAGTTGGTATTAATCTATGAGATTATTGATGAGAAAAAACACAATAAAGCATAAAAAATAAATCAATACGTTACCGATGGTTATGAGTGTGTTTTATCCTATTAGCTCCCCTTTTATTTTTGCAGTTTTTCCTTTCTTAATTTTAAGAGCATTTTTTCTTCACTTGATTTTAAAGTATATGAAGCACTGCTTTATTATTAAATGAAATAACAACGGCTTTAGTTTTACATCAAAATCAATATATTAAATTTCATAATCTATACATTAAGATAAAACGCTACTTTATTAAAAGGATATAATGTATATAAATAAATTTGTTATAAACCTTGATGAGTATTAACTATGGATATGATTTTGCTGTTTCTTTTAGTGGGATGTATCACTGGCTTTTTTGCTGGACTACTTGGCATAGGAGGCGGTGCAATCATTGTTCCGGTAGTTATGTATGTAGTGAGTCAACAAGCTATCCCAACAGATATGGTGATGAAAATTGCCTTATCTACCTCGTTCTCTGTCATTATATTTTCCACAGCATCTTCAGCGTATTCCCATAACAAACATAAAGCCATTTTATGGCAGCAATTTCCTCTATTATCCATCGGCACTATCATTGGTATGCTTGTTGGGACATTTTTGGTACAAAAAATGTCAAACACGATATTGCAAATCGTGTTCTGTATTTTCATGGTATATACCATCTATGGATTATTAACTAAAAAGAAAGAAGCAGAACGCATAGAAAACGTGAAAGATCCTGTTGTTTCAAAACCAGCGTTAACCAGTGGTGGCTCTTTAATTGGCTTTATATCCAGCTTTATCGGTATTGCTGGTGGGACTATCACCATTCCTCTTTTAAGTCATTGGGGATTTAATACACGCAAATGTATTGCAACCTCTTCAATGATTGGTGTCATCATCGCTTCCATAGGCACAATCATGGGTATTATCTATGGTTGGAATCAAACAAATATTGATGACTATTATTTAGGCTTTGTTTACTTACCTGCCTTTATTGGAATAAGCATTACCAGCATTCTCTTCGCCCCTGTCGGTGTAAAAGTTGCTTATCGCCTACCTATTCCAAGAGTTCGCCAAATATTTGCATTATTCCTATTCTTAGTCGTAGTGAAAATGATGTATACACTGATGATAGAGTAAGCAAAAAATGCAACAATCAGAGGATATAGGCTCTGAACACAGTCAATATTTTACTGCTTTACGAGTTGCTCTGTGGGATATACTCTTATGAGTATAATTAATCTATATGGCTTATAACTATAGATAAAAGATATTTAGCTGTTATTTCAGCAGATTTTTGTTAAAATAATTAGCAAAATAGTAACAACTTAGTGATTCATTTGCCTCATTCTATCAATTCAAATGATTTTGATGGAGTGATTTCAGGCACAAAACCCGAAATAGATAGTTTAAAGGAGTACGCAATGTCTTTCGAATTACCAAAATTACCTTATGCGTTAGATGCTCTTGAGCCACACATCTCTAAAGAAACTTTAGAATATCACTACGGCAAACACCACCAAACCTACGTAACCAATTTAAATAACCTGGTTAAAGGTACTGATTTAGAAAGCAAATCCTTAGAAGAAATCATCAAATCTACTGATGGTGGTATCTTTAACAATGCAGCTCAAGTATGGAACCACACTTTCTACTGGAACTGCTTAGCACCAAACGCAGGTGGCGCACCAACAGGTAAAGTTGCTGATGCTATCAACAAAGCATTCGGCTCTTTTGAAGAGTTCAAAAAGCAATTTAATGATGCGGCAGCTAAAAACTTCGGTTCAGGTTGGACTTGGTTAGTTAAAAAAGCAGACGGTTCAGTTGCAATTGTTAACACGTCTAATGCTGCTACTCCAGTTTCAGGCGCAGACAAACCTCTGTTAACAGTAGACGTATGGGAACATGCTTACTACATCGACTACCGTAATGCGCGCGTTAAATATTTAGAAGAGTTCTGGGCACTGGTTAACTGGTCATTTGTTGAAGCTAACCTTGCTTAATTGAGCTTGATAATCAAAGGTGAGTGATTGAGATTCATTTTTGGTGACAAAATAACAAAGGGCCTTGAGCCCTTTGTTATATTCAGATATTCGATAATTTATTATTTAAATTGATCGGATATTCTATAAAGCAGTGATTAGAACAACATAGTCGAAAATAAAACAATCATAACAAGCGCTGCTACTGCTGTACTCAAACCAAATTTCAGATCCGTATCCATCTATTTCTCCCTCAAAATGATTATAATACACTTTTTTAACCATAACCTTGTCATGGTTAATTATTATCACATATCAAAATTTGCTAAAATAGCGACTAGTGCACAATTTATAACATTGATTAATACTTTCACTTTTGAGCTAGATCATACAAAATTCACAGCTAATCGCTAAATTATTGCCAGTGTTTGCCCTATGTATGACTATACTGGCAGTTAAACCATAAAATTAGATAAAAGAGACCAATGAAGGTCAGGAGTTTTCCACACCATGGCAACAATAAAAGACGTGGCAAAACGCGCAGGCGTATCAACCACGACTGTTTCTCATGTGATCAACAAAACACGTTTTGTTGCTGAGAACACACGGGCAGCAGTTTGGGCCGCTATAAAAGAATTAAATTATTCGCCTAGTGCCGTTGCGCGTAGTTTAAAAGTCAATCACACCAAATCTATTGGCCTGTTAGCCACGTCCAGTGAAGCTCCTTACTTTGCTGAAGTGATTGAAGCTGTTGAAAATAGTTGTTATAGCAAAGGCTACACACTGATTTTATGTAATTCACATAATAACCTCGATAAACAAAAAGCCTATTTAGCGATGCTGGCACAAAAACGTGTTGATGGGTTATTAGTCATGTGTTCTGAATACCCCGATCACCTTCTGTCACTGTTAGAAGGCTATCGTAATATTCCAATGGTTGTCATGGATTGGGGTAAGGCGCGTGGTGACTTTACCGATACGATTATCGATAATGCTTTTCATGGTGGTTATATTGCAGGTCGTTACCTTATTGAACGAGGTCATCGTGATATTGGTATTATCCCTGGTCCATTAGAACGTAATACCGGTGGTGGTCGCTTACAAGGTTTCTTAAAAGCCATGGAAGAAGCAAAAATCACAGTAAAAGATGAGTGGATTGTACAAGGCGACTTTGAGCCAGAATCTGGTTATAAAGCCATGTATCAGATGTTAAATCAAAAACATCGCCCTACTGCTGTTTTTTGTGGTGGTGATGTGATGGCAATGGGCGCAATTTGTGCCGCTGATGAGCTAGGTTTACGTGTTCCTTTCGATATTTCCATTGTGGGTTACGACAATATTCGTAATGCGCGTTATTTTACGCCAGCATTAACCACAGTCCACCAGCCAAAAGAGCGTTTAGGTCAAATGGCTTTGTCAATGTTGCTTGATCGCATCGTCAATAAACGCGAAGACGCCCAAACAATCGAAGTTCATCCACGATTAGTTGAGCGCCGTTCAGTTGCTGACGGTCCTTTTATTGACTACCGTCGTTAATTCAGATTTATTCGGCTATCTGATTTCTAGCGAAGCCATTCCTCATTTAAGGTTTGGCTATCTCCAAGATAATCTAACAACCATGTCAAAGCGGGTGATTCACTTTTATCGACCCACGTCAGGCAGCATGGGCTGTCTGGCAATGGTTGTGCCAGTTGTAAAGTAACCAGCTTACCTTGTTCAATTAAAGGTTCAGCACGATGCCAAGGCACCATTCCTACGCATAATCCCGCTAACAAACATTCAAGCCCCATATCCCATGTCGGAACAACCATTCTACGCTGATTATTTAGCGCCCAAGTGTCACGCTTTGGTAAACTGCGTGAAGTATCTTCTAAGCATAAACTTGGATAAGGTCGCATCTCATCATCCATTAATGGATGTTGTGCTTTCGCTAAAGGGTGATCAACATGACAAACACAGCGCCAAGGCATAAATCCCATATCTCTAAAACTATAACGTTCACCAATTGGTGAGGCTCTTGTTGCACCAATCGCTAAATCAACACGACCATTAACTAAGGAGTCCCATACGCCATTGAACACTTCAGGGTAGACATACAGCTCAATATCAGGAAAATGGCGGTAGAAATCGAGAATAAGTTGTTGTGTTCTTTCAGGTTTAACAATGCCATCAACTGCTATACTAAATTGACCACGCCACCCATTAGAAACTTGTTGACAAAGATGTCTAGTGTCATTCATTTTTTTGATAACAGATCGTGCTTCTTTGATGAAAATTTTACCTGCATCGGTTAATTCTACATCACGGTGACGGCGCTCAAACAAAGGAACGGCAAGCCATTCCTCTAATTGCCGAACAGTGTAACTAACGGCGGATGGCACTCTGTGCAATTCTTGAGCAGCGGAGCTAAAACTTCCTGTTCTTGCAACTGCATCAACAACTTCTAAAGAGTATTCTGACCACATAGAGTTTATTCCTTTGAAAATTTTTCACAGCATTAACCAAATATTCCCGTTTCACAAGTAAAATAAGTCTTAGTTACAATACATAAAATGTTCTACATCACATAGCATAGAAAATAAAATGAATTCTAAAACTTCCACACAATCAAAAACACCTATGAGCTTTATGGTGTACCTAGCGGGTTTGAGTATGCTAGGTTACTTAGCTATTGATATGTACTTACCTGCATTTGGTATGATGCAGCGTGAGCTCTCTATCAGCGAAGGTGCTATTAGTAATAGCTTAAGTATCTTTTTATTTGGCTTTGCTGTTGCTCAATTACTTTGGGGACCACTTTCTGACAAAGTCGGTCGTAAACCTATTCTACTTATTGGTTTAAGCCTTTTCTCTTTAGGCTGTCTTGGTATGCTGTGGGTTGAGAGTGCAACTGGCTTACTTGCTATGCGCTTCCTACAAGCTTTCGGCGTCTGCTCTGCGGCTGTTATTTGGCAAGCTCTTGTCATCGACCGTTTTGATGAATCTCGCGCTCAGCACGTTTTTGCTTTAATTATGCCACTGGTTGCATTATCACCAGCACTTGCGCCTTTAATCGGTGCATCATTATTAGATCACGGTGGCTGGCGTATGATTTTCATGGTGTTAATGGCTGTAACATTAGTTCTAATGTTACCGACATTAATGCTAAAAAACATTAAACAAAAATCAGTCACTGATGAAAACCAATCTACCGCTTCATTTACGACTTTACTAAAATCCCCTCTCTACACAGGTAACGTATTGGTTTACGCTTCTTGTAGTGCAGGTTTCTTTGCTTGGTTAGCTGGCTCACCAATCATTCTTGAAAAGATGGGCTACTCTCCACAGGATATCGGTTTAAGTTATATTCCACAAACTGTTGCATTTATGGTGGGTGGTTATGGCTGTCGTATTTTACTGTCAAAAATGGCAGGTAAAACGCTACTGCCACTGTTGTTAATTGGTTATGCTGTCAGTATGACTGCATTATACCTTGTTGCTAAATTTACTGAGCCAACATTAACGACTATTTTAATTCCATTCTGTATTATGGCTGCAATGAATGGTGCATCTTATCCAATCGCAGTATCTAATGCTTTATCCGCTTACCCTGAAATTAGTGGTAAAGCAGCTGCGTTACAAAATGCACTTCAACTGGGTCTTTGTAGCTTAGCGAGTTTTATTGTGTCCGCATTTATCAGCCAACAACCGCTGATTAACACCACGGCAATTATGGCGTTAACAGCAATTCCAATGGCGGTTGGCTACTTTATTCAGCGCAATAAATCTGTTACCAAGCACACGGTTCAAACCGCAGAATAATCGCCCCCTTATTTTAAGAATCATCTTAAAAAGGCCATTTTATAAAAATGGCCTTTTTCTTTTCTAGAGAAAAACATTCTACGTCTCTATACTTACTCATACGCTGTAATAGCGTTTTATTTATTTTTCTTTCGGATTTTGAGACATTAAACAGATTATTTGCTGATTATGTCAGATTAGTTGTTTTATTAATTCTATTCGTTCAATTCATACTGAACACAATACCATTTTAATACTATCAATCTGTACACATCCTTTCTTAGCTTTATGTTTCAAAACCCGCTTAGTTTACGCGGAGAGTATATGAGTACATCTTGTGTAGAAGAAGGCCGAAAGACCTCCAACGATCCTTATAAAAAGATCGCAACAGAACTGTTAGCTCACGCTGATATTCGAGTTAATGGCTCAGAACCTTATGATATTCAGGTTCATAATCAAAATTTTTATAAAAGAGTATTACAGCAAGGCTCATTAGGTCTCGGCGAAAGTTATATGGATGGTTGGTGGGATTGTGAGCGACTAGATATATTCTTTCATAAAGTTTTACGTGCTGGTCTTGAAAATAAGCTTCCACAAAATCTACGTGATCTTTTCAAGATTGCAACAGCCCGCCTTTTTAATCTGCAAACACAAAAACGCGCATGGATGGTAGGTAAAGAGCATTACGATCTTGGTAATGATCTATTTACCGCCATGCTTGATCCTAATATGCAATATTCCTGTGGTTACTGGAAACATGCAGATAATTTAGCCCAAGCCCAAGAGCATAAATTAGATTTAATTTGCCGAAAATTAGATTTAAAGCCAGGTATGACCTTATTAGATATTGGTTGTGGCTGGGGTGGACTAGCAGGCTACGCAGCCAAATACTTTGGCGTATCTGTTACGGGTGTCACTATTTCTGTTGAGCAACAAAAACTGGCACAAGCTCGATGCCAAGGACTTGATGTTAATATTATTCTAGAAGACTATCGTGATTTACATGAAAAATTTGATCGCATAGTTTCAGTGGGGATGTTCGAACACGTTGGGCCTAAAAATTATGCAACTTATTTTGATGTAGTTCGTCATAATTTAAAAGAAGATGGTCTGTTTTTATTGCACACCATTGGTTCTAACCGCGATAAAGTGAATGTAGATAGCTGGATAAGCAAATATATCTTTCCTAATGGGTGTTTACCGTCTATTCAAAAAATTGCTCATGCAATGGACAATAAATTTGTGATGGAAGATTGGCATAACTTTGGCGCTGATTACGATAAAACATTAATGGCATGGTATCAGCGTTTTTTAGCGTGTTGGCCAAGTATTGAATCTAACTACACACCGCGTTTTAAACGTATGTTTAGCTATTATCTTAATGCCTGTGCTGGCGCATTTCGTGCCAGAGATATTCAGTTATGGCAAATAGTGCTAAGCCCTAAAGGCCATATTGGCGGTTTACAGATCCCTCGTTAATTATTTTTTTCTAACAAGAGAAAAGCCAGTTTGATTGATAAACTGGCTTTTTCTTTGGTTCTCTTTTAAGAACAACAACATTAATCATTAATTGTGTGAAGCTTGTTCTTCATTTTCAATTTGTTGTGTTGCGAATAAAGCTTGTTGCTGTGCTTGTTGTGCCATAACGCGCTCTACTGTATCGACAATCGCTTGAGTTTGAGGATCAAGCTCAATATTGACTTTATCACCAAGGCGCTTACGACCTAATGTCGTTCTATCTCGAGTTTCTGGAATTAAATGGACACAAAAACGGTTATTAACCACATCGCCCACAGTTAAGCTTATTCCATCAATACCAATAAAACCTTTGTGTAAAATATACTTCATTAATGCTTTATCAAAAATACGAAACCATATTTGTAGATTATTTTCTGAGGTAATAATTTTGGCAACTTCAGCCGTTGTTACAATATGACCAGACATCACATGCCCGCCAATTTCATCACCATACTTAGCCGCACGTTCAATATTTACTTCGGAGCCGACTTTTAATTCACCAAGGTTAGTTAAACGTAATGTCTCTTTCACCAAATCAAAGCTAATATGTGTACCTTCAATTTTAGTGACCGTTAAACAGCAACCATTATTTGCAACAGAAGCACCTGTTTCTAAATTGCCGACTAACTCGCTGGGTAATTCAATGATATGGGTACGAAAATCGCCTTTATCTTCGATAGCAATAACCCGCCCTTTTCCCTGAACAATACCTGTAAACATCTTACATCTCCTTGGATCGATAAACTGGTAAACTCAATTTAGGTTTATGCTATTAAGGATAACATAGCTCGTATTAATACAAAGGAACAATTATCGCATTTATTCCTTATCGATTATTGCCGTTAAATATATCGTAAAAACACCTAATAAATTATCAAAATTCTGTGCTTGAAAAGCTAAACTTCTTTCGTTGCTAATTAAACTTTTATCATTAGAATAAGCGGTCTTGAGGATCTCTTTACGTCATTTTAACAATACGACGTTTGTTCTCTTCCTTTCCTTTCGTTTTCTTATAATAAATAAAGGTGTATGCGTGCAGAAGTACATAAGAGAAGCGCGTAGCTTACTTGCTCTCGGTATCCCCGTTATCATCGCGCAATTTTCCCAGACAGCAATGGGTGTGGTTGATACTGTCATGGCGGGTGCTGTAAATGCCACAGAAATGTCGGCAGTGGCAGTAGGTACGTCTATTTGGTTACCAACGATTTTATTAGGCCAAGGCATATTAATGGCATTAACCCCAATCGTTGCACAATTAAATGGTTCAGGACAACGAAAACACATTGCTAATCGTACACAGCAAGGTTTTTGGCTCGCCACTTTCTTATCAATCATGGTAATTGCTATTCTTTATAACAGCCGTTTTATTATTGAAGCGCAACATGATATCGAACCGGAATTAGCCGAAAAGGCCATTGGATTTATTCACGCCATTATGTGGGGTGCGCCAGGTTGCCTTTACTATCAGGTACTAAGAAGCCAATGTGAGGGATTATCTAAAACAAAACCCGGCATGATAATTGGTTTTATTGGCTTATTAATTAATATCCCTGTTAACTATGCGTTTATTTACGGTAAATTTGGCGCACCACAATTAGGGGGTATTGGTTGCGGTGTTGCAACGGCCTCTGTTTTCTGGGCAATGTTCTTAATGATGCGTTATTACGTGCGTCGAGCACCGACACAACGTGATGTTATGCCAAAGAAACGTTTAGTAAGTCCTGATTTCCACACGATAAAACGTATTACATTTTTAGGATTACCCGTTGGTTTAGCCTTATTCTTTGAAGTAACACTCTTTGCTGTTGTTGCATTATTAGTTTCACCTTTAGGCGTTACTGCGGTTGCTAGTCATCAAATAGCACTTAACTTTAGTTCCCTGATGTTTATGTTCCCTCTGTCATTGGGAATAGCGGCAACAATCCGTGTTGGTCATAACTTAGGACAACGCTCCACAGAACAAGCCCGCACTTCAGCCATTACAGCACTTGCTGTTGGGCTAATGTTGGCAAGTTGTACTGCGATTTTCTCTATCATCTTTAGAGAAAAAATCGCATTAATGTATAACGATGATATTGAAGTGGTGACATTAGCATCTCATCTTATGTTATTCGCTGCGCTTTATCAGTTATCAGATTCTGTGCAAGTTATTGGCTCAGGTGTATTAAGAGGTTATAAAGATACCCGCTCTATCTTCTTTATTACCTTTATTGCCTACTGGGTAATTGGATTGCCTTCTGGTTATATCTTAGGGCGTACTAATTACGTTGTTGAAGCGATGGGACCTGCTGGTTTCTGGATTGGCTTTATTCTAGGTTTAACTGCCTCAGCAATTATGATGGGTTCCCGTATTTGGTGGATCCAACGCCAATCTGATGAAGTGGTGTTATTACGCTCAGAGCGTTAAAGATAAACAGTTATTTAGGCAAGGGAATGACACAAATATCAACAAATAGCTTTAAATACGAGCAGTTGAATATAAATTTGTGTTTTTCCTCTTGCCAGAATCGAATCATCTCGTTAATATTCGTCCCCGTTGTCACCCAATAGATAATGCGTCCATAGCTCAGTTGGTTAGAGCACCACCTTGACATGGTGGGGGTCGGTGGTTCGAGTCCACTTGGACGCACCATTTATTTTTCGGCAACATCTCAATACAGTGCGTCCATAGCTCAGTTGGTTAGAGCACCACCTTGACATGGTGGGGGTCGGTGGTTCGAGTCCACTTGGACGCACCATTTCTCTTTCTCTATATTTTCTTATTGTTGTTCATCTTACCTACCCTACAAAATAATTAATCTAGCTTGCAATATTTTATTGCGCAACAAATTGTTTAAAAAACAAGCAGTCAGCGCTGTATTTTGATCACATCACTTAAATTTACCTTTTTTCGATTTTCTTCATAGAAATTAACCTCTATAATACGAAACATAATTTTGTTGAAAGGTTTCAGCGTATTGATTTACGGGCATCTTTAGAAAACAGAACAAATGAATCGTGATAGACTATAATGTAAGATGTCTACCAACCCTTGAAACAAAATAGTGACAAGATTTTTATGATGTTGCTGAACCATTAACATGTTGCGCAACTTATCCATTAGAGGTGAGTTTGTACATCCTGTTTTGCACCGTTGATACAGTTAATAGAAAACGGCGACATTAATCCTTATTCATCCATTACAATACAACCATTAAATAGACTGCCATGAAAAAGACAAAAATTGTTTGCACCATCGGGCCAAAAACCGAATCTGAAGAAAAACTGAATCAATTACTAGACGCAGGCATGAACGTTATGCGTCTAAACTTCTCTCACGGTGACTATGAAGAGCATGGCAACCGTATCAAAAACCTACGTAACGTTTGCGCTAAAACAGGCAAAAAGGCCGCTATCTTATTAGATACTAAAGGCCCAGAAATCCGTACCATCAAATTAGAAGGTGGTAATGATGTTACTTTAGTTGCGGGTCAAACTTTCACTTTCACCACAGACAAAACTGTTGTGGGTAACAAAGACCGCGTTGCGGTGACTTACGAAGGTTTCGCTAAAGACTTAACTGTTGGTAACACCGTTTTAGTTGATGATGGTCTTATCGGCATGAAAGTAACGGCTGTAACTGATACAGAAGTTGTTTGTGAAGTTTTAAACAACGGTGACTTAGGTGAAAATAAAGGTGTTAACTTACCTGGCGTTTCTATCGGTTTACCTGCATTAGCTGAAAAAGATAAACAAGATCTTATCTTTGGTTGCGAGCAAGGCGTTGATTTCGTTGCTGCATCATTTATTCGTAAACGTTCTGACGTTGAAGAAATGCGTGCTCACTTAAATGCACACGGTGGCGAAAACATTATGATCATCTCAAAAATTGAAAACCAAGAAGGTTTAAACAATTTTGATGAGATCTTAGAAGCCTCTGACGGCATCATGGTTGCTCGTGGTGACTTAGGTGTTGAAATCCCAGTTGAAGAAGTTATCTTTGCACAAAAAATGATGATCGAAAAATGTAACGCTGCGCGTAAAGTGGTTATCACTGCAACGCAAATGTTAGATTCAATGATCAAAAACCCACGCCCTACTCGTGCTGAAGCGGGTGACGTTGCGAATGCTATCTTAGATGGTACTGATGCGGTTATGTTGTCAGGTGAAAGTGCTAAAGGTAAATACCCAGTAGAAGCTGTGACTATCATGGCAACTATCTGTGAGCGTACAGACCGTATCATGCAATCTCGCCTTGATTACAAACAAACAGCTGCGAAATTACGCGTAACTGAAGCAGTTTGTCGCGGTGCGGTAGAAATGGCTGAAAACTTAGATGCACCTCTGATTGTTGTTGCAACTTTCGGTGGTAAATCAGCTCGTTCTATCCGTAAATACTTCCCAACTGCACCAATCTTAGCATTAACAAACAACGAAGAAACAGCTCGTCAGTTACTGTTAGTTAAAGGTGTAACAACACAATTAGTTAACGAAATCTCTTCTACTGATGACTTCTACCGTATTGGTAAAGAAGCGGCATTAGCAAGTGGTTTAGCTCACTCAGGTGACCGTGTTGTTATGGTAACTGGCGCATTAGTTGATAGCGGTACAACAAATACTTCATCTGTTCACGTTCTGTAATTCTTTATTCATTTAGTCGCTTTACAATTTAAAACACCACTTCAATATTTGAAGTGGTGTTTTTTTAATGCTTTATTTATTAGTGACAATTTCCTTTACCTGTTCGTCTTTTTATTACACGTTATTCTTATTTGTCTCTTCTTTATTTTCTAATAACAGATAATGTGTTGCACGAGCACGAGGATGAATAAAAAAGTGCCCTGCTGGCGCATTATGGCTTTTAATGTGAATTAAGGAGACGTTGCTGAGTGTTTTACCTTGTTTAGAACGACACACGTAAACAATAAAGGGTAAAGCAAAGATAACAAAGAAGCCGACTATCAGTAAGGTCACATACGTTTTATCACTACTTGCGTTTGGCAAAGAGCTTGGTGGGAAAAAAGAAACCACAAACGCAATAATAGAGAGTAATAAACCAGCCATTGCAACAATAAGTTTAACATTTTTACCACCAGGAATACTAAATGCACGTTTTTTATCTACTTGCTTACAAGTAAGTTGCATATACCCTAAGAAAAGCATGAAATAACTACAAAGATAAATAACGACCGTTAAGGCTAAAGCAATCAAGAATGACATATTACCGCCGCCACCAGTGTTAGTCAGAATAATGATCGCAATACTTGTTATCAATAATTGAGAAATCACTAAAGCAACAGGTACTCCGTTTTTATTCACCTTCGCCAACGCTTTCGGTAAAATTCCTTTTTCAGCGGCAACATACATGCCACGAGAAGGTCCTACAATCCAAGAAGCTATCTCGGCTAAAACTCCTAGCAATAATAACGTAGCAATAATCCTAACCGTCCAATCAAGTGTACTACTGAAATGGGAGACTAAAACACTGAACGTTTGTACCACGCCTGCTGATAAATTAATTTCATTATTAGGTATCACTGCTGCAACAGATAATCCCCCAATAGAGCTTAAACAAATTGCCACTATCATGAGTAAAAACATGGCGATGGGGTAATCTCGTCCAGGGTTTTTCATCTCATTAACATGAGTTGCTGAAGCTTCTACGCCCATATAACTTAAAATGAATGCAACAAAAACCACTAATGTCCCAATTTGGGTAAAGTCAGGGAAAAAGGTTTTTGCGCTTATTTCAATCGCTAATGGTGCACCACTCATTAAATAGCTAACAGCTAAAATAATTAAAATTAAAGCCGGTAATAAAATACCTGCAAAAAAACCAAGTTTGGCAATAGATGCCGTATATTTTGTACCGCCAAATTGCGTAAATGCTAATACCCAAAGAATAATTAAAGCTGCGACTGTTTTAATTACTGGATCGGTATTTAACTCAGGCCAATTGAGAATATAAGAAAGCGCGCCTAAGACGAAGTAAAGCATAGGAATAAAACCAATAGCAATTTGTAGATAACCAAAAGAGATGGCGGCAAACCCCCAGCGTTCTCCTAATGTATTCGATACCCAAGCAAATATTCCCCCTTCTTGCCAGCCTTCTACGGTAGCCATTTCAGCTGCACATAATGCAACAGGAATAAACCACAATAATCCACCTAAAAGTAAGAAGAAAACAAGGCTAAAACCAGATGTGGCAAACGTCGGATATTCATATACCGCCATCACCATCGAAGCGGTAATAGCAAAAAAACCGACTAATGTAAGTTGTTTTGGTGCTGAATTTGTTGATGATGTAGTCATACAATCCTCCTGAACTTTATTCAGAAAAATAATTACGGTCGAGTTATTATCTAGAAAGAGGTTGAGAATAGATAAAGATCCTCAACCTCAAAACGAACAGAATTTAGCTATGGTTAAAACCTCTACCATCTTCTGCTGATAGAGGATTGCAGACAGGGTGCTTATCAAAATATTCTAGCGTACGTTTGAAATCATCAACTAATAATGAAGCAAGATCTAGACTTACACCATGACGAACTAAAATACGCTGGATCACTAAATCCTCCCGATTAGCTGGCATAGAGTAAGCGGGAACCTGCCAACCACGACTACGTAATTTATCTGCAACATCGTATAAAGAGTAAGTGACTTTAGCCCCTTTTTTTAGTTTCCATGCTAATGCTGGGATACCTTCTTTACAGTCACCACTAAATATCATTTCAAAAGGGCCTAACTTTTCAATTTCCCTTGCTAAATATTGTGCTGTTGAGTAGCAAGCATTATGAATTTTTGCATATCCTTCTCGGCCTAAGCGTAAGAAGTTATAATATTGAGCGATAATTTGACCACCAGGGCGTGAGAAATTCAGCGCAAAAGTAGGCATATTGCCGCCTAAATAGTTCACATTAAAAATAAGCTCTTCAGGAAGATCTTTTGCTTCACGCCAAATAACCCAACCCGCACCTAATGGTGCTAAACCAAATTTATGCCCCGAGGCATTAATAGATTTTACTCGTGGTAAACGGAAATCCCATTCAATATCAGGTGCGCAAAATGGTGCTAAAAAGCCCCCACTTGCACCATCAACGTGAATTGGAATATCTAATCCCGTTTCTTTTTGAAGTTTATCTAATGCGTCATGAACCGCTTTAACAGGCTCATAGGTACAGGTAAAAGTAACGCCTAATGTTGGAACAACCCCAATGGTATTTTCATCCACACGTTTAATGACTTCTTCTGGGCTCATCATTAAACGATCACCTTCTAAAGGGATCTCTCTTAATTCCACATCAAAATAACGAGCGAATTTATGCCAACAGATTTGAACAGGACCACAAATCAAGTTTGGTTTATCAGTCGGTTTTCCCTGTGCAATACGTTTTTTACGCCATTGCCATTTTAATGCTAACCCGCCTAACATTGCGGCTTCGGATGAACCGATAGTAGAACAACCTAATGTATTTAATGCATCAGGCGAACCCCACAAATCAGCCAACATATGAACACAACGATTTTCAATTTCAGCTGTTTGCGGATATTCATCTTTATCTATCATGTTCTTATCGATAGAAAGATCCATTAAATCGCGTATTTCATCATCAACCCAAGTTTGACAAAATGTCGCTAAATTTTGTCTTGAGTTTCCATCTAACATTAATTCATCACGAACAGCATCAAAAACATTACGTGGATTATTTTCTTTCTGTGGAATTTTTGTTTTAGGTAAGGATTGAGAGAGATCGAGAGATGCATATACATCATCTAGGTCATTATAATTTGATGATTTGTTTTTCATATTATTACCCTACAATAATAAATATTATAAGACATGGAATAAGCTTAATGCTTATTTATTAAAGATAGTCAACAATATAAAAAGTGAGAAATTAAATTCAAATTTAATTTTTAGATTTTACAATTAACGCGAGATTTTGTTTTGAAAAAAAATCAAACTTCAATGTAATACATTGAAATAATAAAAATTATAAGTGTAAACACCTATCATAAAAACATTTCATTATCATAAAAACAACATTAACATTATAAAAAAACAAGCGCCATTTTACTGAGTAAAATGGCCTCATCTAGTACTTATTAATATTTTTTTACCCTATGAGATTTATGTTTGGTCTAATACAAAAGTAACGCTATATTAAACAAATATAAAAAATATCTTATGTAAATGGTTGTATCCAATACTATGTATTACAAATACTGAATTAATTCTATTAGGAATAAACTATGCCAGAAAATAACATTGATAGTAGAGTATTCGCTTGTACTACCCTCGCAATTAAAGATAAGAAAAATCGTATTTATCATGGTAGAACAATGGAATTTTCAGTAGACAAGCCTGCTTCAATATTTGCATATTATCCTAAAGAACATACTTTCCAGCAAAAAGCCCCTGATGGTACCCTAGGATTAAAATATACTGTCAAATATCCTTTTATGGCGATCGTTGCGCCAATCAATTTAGAAGGCACAAAAGACGTACTTGAAGGTGTTAATTCTCAGGGACTCTCTTTTAGCTTAAATATGCTACCCGATTCAAATCTCGATGATATTAGCCCACAAGATTACGCAACGTCAGTGCCTATCGCGGCAATTGGTGAATGGGCGTTAGCACAATATAAAACCGTTGAAGAATTAAAACTCGCGATCCCTAAAACGGTATTTTGGTCACAAAAACTACTCCTTTTACGTAACTTACCCAGCCCTTTCCATTATGCATTTTATGACAAAACAGGAGCTTGTATTGTTATTGAAGTTTCTGATGGAAAATTACATATTTATGATAATCCTACTTATTGCATGACCAATGGTCCGTTATTTCCATGGCATTTAACCAATTTAAATAATTACACCCATCTTTCGAATGTTAATATTTCCAGCAGCACATTAGGAAATATAAAAATAAAACAACCTGACAGTGGAATTGCTTTAGCCTCGTTGCCCAATTCTGATACTTCTGTAGATAGATTTATTCGTGCTGTTTACTACACAACCTACTATCACAAAGTGTCTGATCCAGATACACAGTTAGTTGAATTAGCACATATTATGAATAGGTTCGATCGACCTAAAAACGCCACTATTGATCCCCTATTAGGTCACGATACGTTAAAAGCACTTCATACTAGTGAATTTTCAGTATGGACAACACTAACGGATTTAGAACGCGGAATACTTTTCTTTAGGGGATACAACGATCTCAACTTCCAAAAATTTACACTTGAATCGTTTAGAAATGAAGTAGAACCCATTTTCATAAAAGTAAATTTAGGTGGTGCTTTATAGCTATAAATATAAGTAACAATAGAACAATGTAGATAAAAATGTTTTTCTATCAGACTTTTATGAATAAAAATCTTTTGTGAAATAACACGCATTTTTTGTACTGAATATTTGCGTTTTAGGTGTTATTTTTTCTATTGTTCAACTAATGGTTCAGTAGAATGTGATAAATAAATCCAGCATTTTCCTATATATGTGCCATACTTATTAATGGTTTCATATAAATGCTACTTGTTCCTTTACACAAACTAATAATAGAGGTTGTAACTATGAAAGCGAAACTTGTACTAGGTGCAGTGATTCTGGCTTCAGGCTTATTAGCGGGTTGTTCTTCTAGTAATAATGCACAATTGGATCAAATCTCTTCTGATGTAAGCCGTCTGAATACTCAAGTTCAGCAACTAAGTGGTGATGTACAATCTGCTCGCGCTGAAGCTAAATCAGCTTACGACGAAGCAGCTCGCGCAAATCAGCGTTTAGATAACCAAGTCACTACTTATAAAAAGTAATTTGACTCACTGATAGGCTGAAAACAGCTTTAGAACAGTACTAATAGCAAATAGCAAAGCCCCAATCTACAATGATTGGGGCTTTATTTTTTCAAAAAATAAACTATAAATTAAGCTCCTCTAAATTCTGCTGTATTATCCTATTTTTCTCTAATTTATGATTAATTTTATCGGCCACATTTCTTTTTAATAGTTCAATCTCTCCTTGATATTTTTCATTTATATTTTTAAGTAATGCAATAATGTTATCGTTTTGAGTAGTTTCGCAATCACTTTTAATAGTAAAATTATTATTAATTAATTCAAATATCTGTGATTTTAATAAGTCGTTATGACCAGGATTAATATTCTTCTGAAAATGTTCATTCGCCTGTTGATAAACCTGATACAGTGTCGCCAGCATTATATTGACTGATTTATCGGAGTGACCTTTATTGACTGATAAAGATTTTTTTGTTTGATTTAATAGTTCATTTTTGATGGAAGAGAATAATTTAGTCACATCATTAGTCAATGTTTTATGGGTTAGCTTAGTACTAATACATCCACTATTATTCAATTTTTTTGCGTCTAATTTTTCATATTCATCCTTTTTTGTTTTTGTTGAGATCCGCTGAATAAACTCACCGCATGTTTTATTAATATTCTGTTGTCTTTTCGCTTCACTTCCAACAAAAAGAGTTTCTGCACTATTTTTTATTGAAACGACTATATTTGCCAATTGACTAAATTTATTTTCAATACTGGAAGTAATACGTTCATAAATACCACGAGTAACATTTATTGAATTAATTTCCATATCTATAACTCACTTATTTTACAAAAAGAAGTTACTTATATTAAAGAATAAAACGTCAATTTAATGTTAAAAATATACCTTTATTAGATTAAACTGTTTTATATAAATTATTATTGTAAAAAAAAACAGATGCTTAAAGCATCTGTTTTTTTACAATATCATCCAATCTTAGTAGGCTGTAACCTCTACAGGAATACCTGAACGTCGAATAAGCTCTGCATCGACTTTATTTTTATCGACTTTGCCACTTTCATACCAAGTATTGAATTGTTTCGTGAATGTAAGAGGCATGGTTTGTGGATCATCATTTTCATTACGTGATAATGGCTGATGGACTTCAATAAACTGTCTGCCATCAGCAGTTTCAGTAAATTTAATCGGTTTATTGATAATTTGAACACGACTGCCTTTAGGAACCACATTAAACAAGGTTTCAATATCATTTGGTCTTAAACGAATACAACCTGAACTCACTCTTAATCCAATACCAAAATCTGCATTTGTACCGTGAATTAAATATTCGCCACGACTATGAGCTAATCTTAATGCATAAGCTCCCATTGGATTTTCAGGGCCAGCAGGAACGACCGCAGGGAGCGAGATCCCTTTTGCTGCATAGTTTTTACGAATATTGGCCGTTGGAGTCCATGTAGGATCTTTAATCAACTGAGAAATAGACGTCACCATTTCAGGCGTTTCTCGTCCTAATTGACCAATGCCGATAGGATAAACATCAACGGTGCTACCCTCTTTCGGGTAATAATAAAGACGTAATTCGGCAAGATTGATGACAATACCTTTATGTACCGTATCAGGCAAAATCATCTGCAATGGAATATTTAATGTTTTACCTGCATCAGGTAAAAGCGGATCAATACCAGGATTTGCTTCCATCATATTAAGCAATCCCACTTGATATTCAGACGCAATAGCTTCTAATGAACGCTTATCATCTGGCACGATATACGAAACATTCTCGCCGATAATACGCTGACCATCAGTGGGTAACAGGTATTCTGTCGCATAAGATAAGTGGCTGTTCATCCCTAACAGCGATACTCCCAATAGGGTTAACCATTTATTCATCGTTTATCCCGTGTGTTAGAAATAAAATAAACTGACTATTATGATGATAACATTATCATTGTTATGCTATTCATATAATAAGTCAGTTTAGAACATTAATGTGGGATTAGGTAACATTTATGCTACAGCGTATTCTGAAAAACGCTTAATCAGTGTCGTGACCATCGCATGCAAGCCTTGAGTTCGAGAAGGTGTTAAGTGGCTTTCTAGCGCTAGTGATGAAAAATACTGTTTTACATCTGTGGATAATGCTTGTTCGAGCGTCTTCCCCTGAAATAAGATAATTACCAAGGCAACAAGCCCTTTGACAATGCCTGCATCGCTATCACCCGCGAGAATCAGTTGCTTATTCTCATTAAGAGCAACAGCGATCCACACTTGACTTTGGCAACCCTCAATAAAATTAGCTGAAGTGCGTTGTTCATCTGTTAATGGTGGAAGGCGCTCGCCTAACTCCATCATATAGAGATAACGTTGTTCCCAATCCTGACAACGAGAGAAATTGCGTAATAATTTTGCTTCATCTGGCAAATTGGCCACTGCCATGAATAACCTCTTTTTTAATCTTTAACCTAATAACATTTCAACACGTAATAACGCATTAACCAACGCATCGATATCATTTTTATTGGTATATAAACCAAGAGATGCACGACACATTGCAGGAACTTGGTAATAATCCATAATTGGCATCGCACAATGATGCCCTGTACGAATCGCAATACCATAATTATCAAGAAATGCCCCAACATCATAAGCATGGTGTTTACCTAAATTAAACGCTATCACACCTTGTCGAGAATCATTGCCATAAAGCGTTAAAGATTTTACTTTTTGCAACTGCTCTTGGGCATACTTCATTATACTATTTTCATACTCAGCAATATTATTCATACCTAACTGTGAAAGATAATCTAATGCAGCACCTAAGCCAATCATTCCCATTATATTAGGTGTTCCCGCTTCAAAGCGCCAAGGTGCATCTGCGTAGGTAATATCACCATTAATATGAACATGTTTTATCATTGCGCCACCGCCTTCCCAAGGCGGTAATTCATCCAGTATCGCTTTTTTACCATACAGCAAACCAATGCCAGTAGGCCCATAAAGTTTATGGCCGCTACAAACAAAAAAGTCACAATCAAGTTGTGAAACATTAATCGATTGATGCATAGCACTTTGCGCCCCATCAACCAATATATGTAGCTCCCCTCCTTGATCAATAGCATATTGGCGAGCATCACGAATAATTTGAGCGATAGGATTCACTGTGCCCAATACATTTGATTGGTGCGTAAGGCTGAATAATTTAGTTCGTTCGTCGATTAAGCGAGGTAATTGAGCTAAATCGAGCGTGCCGTCTTGCAATAGCGGTAACACACGAACATTAAAACCATACTGTTTTGCCAACATATACCAAGGAACAATATTTGCATGATGTTCCATTTCTGTGATGATGATATTGTCACCATCATTCAAAAATCGTTGGCTATAAACATTCGCAATTAAGTTGATGCCTTCGGTTGTTCCTTTAACAAAAATAATCTCGTCTTCGCTATTGGCACCTAAAAAATCACTGGCTTTTTTACGGACATTTTCAACTAAGGTAGTCGCATTTGCACTCAAGGTATGAATGCCGCGGTGAACCGCGGCATATTGTGTTAAGGCAAATTGTTTTTCATGTTCAATGACGCAAGCCGGTTTTTGAGCACTTGCGGCACTGTCGAGATAAACCAGTGGTTTTTCTTTCACTTGCTGTGAAAGAATTGGAAAATCATCTCGCGCTTTTTCAATGGAATGCGTCATAATGCCCTATTTTATACCTCTAATAAGCGCTGATTAATTCTGTCTAATACATGCGCCTTGATCACACTATTTTCTAGCGATTCAGTTAATTCAGCCGCAAATGCATGGATGATCATTTTACGTGCGTTACTTAAAGAAATACCGCGTGAACGCAAATAAAATAGTTGCTCATCATCAATTCGCCCCACAGTGGCTCCATGACTACATTTCACATCATCAGCATAGATTTCAAGCTGTGGTTTAGTATCGATTTGCGCTTTCTCACCCAGCAACAGATTATTATTAGTCATTTGACCATCTGTTTTTAAGGCTTGAGGTGTCACCGTGATCATACCGTTAAATACAGCTTTCCCTGCATCCATCGCAATACTTTTATGCAGTTGACGACTCTGGCAATTTTTCTCACTATGAACCAGCCATGTACGGGTATCCGCTATTTCGCCTGCTTTAGGTAATACAACGCTATTCATTGAAAGCTCTGTATTTTCACCTTTTAGTGCCGAACTCGTGTGATGACGACTAAGTTTAGCGCCTAATAAGAAAGCATAACTATTGACACGAGCATCACGCCCTATTGTCAGATCGTTATGAGCAAAATGCTGACTTACGCTATTCTCAAAACTTAATTTGATATGGTTAAAAGAGGCATTATCACCAATCGTTGCGGTTAATCTTGCCCCTGTAAAGTGACGGTTTTCGTTGTCACTGCTGATATAATGCTCTACCACTTGCATCTGAGTATTTGCACCAACATCAAGGTGAAAACGATAATTTGCACTATTTACCTCTGCGCTTTGATCACCTTGAGTAATATTGAGGATATAAAGTGGTTTATCCGCAATAACACCCGCTTTCAGGGTAATCAACAAAGGATGTGGCGCTAAGCTTTCAACTAAATGCAGGAAAATTTCACCATTTACCGCTGTAGGTAATTCACTTTGATTATCAAGTAACGTCACTTGATAAGGACCAAAATCTTTACTGCTTTCTGTCGGTGAGAATGTGCCATTCACCATTACAATACGATAGCAATCAAAAGATAAAGCTTGTTTAGCTATTAAGCTTTGCACATCAAAAGGTGGCAATTGTTGATAACTTTGGCTTAACGTTTCGTCTAATGGCGTATAGTGCCAATCTTCATGACGATAAGCGGGAAAGCCCATTTTTTCAACTTGCAACCAGTGATTACGTGCATTCAGATTTTCGTCACCTTTACGTTGATGATATAACGTTGAAAACGTTTTTAATGCTTGTTGATTACGCAGTTCAACTTGGCGCTGTTTTTCACGCTTTTCATTGAGGGTCAATAAGCCAGCCATAACCTTGTTCCTCCAATTTTTGCGCCAATGAAAAATCACCAGATTTAATGATTTTTCCCTGATAAAGCACATGTACAAAATCAGGTTTAATATAGTCAAGAATGCGTTGGTAATGTGTTACAACAATAAAAGCACGTTTACCATCACGTAAGCTATTAACACCATTAGAAACGATTTTTAATGCGTCGATATCAAGTCCTGAGTCTGTTTCATCTAAAATACATAATTCCGGCTCTAACGCAGCCATTTGCAAAATATCGTTACGTTTTTTTTCACCACCAGAAAATCCCACGTTAACTGAGCGTGTTAACAAATCTTGTGGCATATCTAGCAATTTAATTTTATCTTCAATAAAGTCTTCAAAATCAAAGCGATCTAATGGCTCTTGACCACGATATTCTCTCACTGCATTTACAGAAGATTGTAAGAAAAATTGATTGCTGACACCGGGTATTTCAACAGGATATTGAAATGCCATAAAGATGCCTTCACCTGCGCGATCTTCTGGTTCTAATTCCAATAAATCTTTATTTTTAAAGGTGATTGAACCTTCATCGACTTCATATTCATCACGACCAGCAAGTGTTGCTGATAAGGTACTTTTACCCGAGCCATTTGGCCCCATAATCGCGTGAACTTCACCTGCACGAACCTGCAAATCTAATCCTTTTAGGATCTCGTTGCCTTCAACACTGACATGTAAATTTTTAATCTCTAACATAATATATGCCTTCGGTATCTTTATACTCAGAATTTGGTTAATAGTTAACCGACGCTATGTTCTAAGCTGATAGCTAATAATTTTTGTGCTTCCACAGCAAATTCCAGCGGTAATTCTGAGAACACATCTTTACAAAATCCGTTTACAATCATTGAGATTGCATCATCTTCGCTTAATCCACGCTGACGACAATAGAACAACTGATCCTCACCAATACGTGACGTTGTCGCTTCGTGTTCAAGCTGTGCTGAGTTGTTCATTACTTCAACATAAGGGAAAGTATGCGCACCGCACTGCGTACCAATTAACATGGAATCACATTGGGTAAAGTTACGGGCATTTTGCGCACTAGGGAGTACTTTTACGAGTCCACGGTAACTGTTTTGGCTTTTACCTGCAGAAATACCTTTAGAGATAATGGTTGATTTGGTATTTTTGCCGATATGGATCATCTTAGTGCCCGTATCTGCTTGTTGATTGCCATTGGTTAAGGCAACAGAGAAAAATTCAGCGCTTGAATTATCCCCTTTTAAAATCACACTTGGATATTTCCATGTGATCGCAGAACCGGTTTCTGATTGCGTCCATGACATTTTGGCGTTTTCGCCTTCGCAAATAGCACGTTTAGTCACAAAATTAAGAATGCCGCCTTCACTATCGCCACCAGAGAACCAGTTTTGCACAGTAGAGTATTTTACTTCGGCATCTTTATGGATAATAACTTCAACCACAGCGGCATGAAGCTGATAGCTATCACGAACAGGTGCTGAACAACCTTCGATATAACTAACGTAACTACCTTCATCAGCAACCAAAATAGTTCGTTCAAATTGACCTGTTTGAGCCGCATTAATACGAAAATAAGTCGATAATTCCATTGGGCAACGAACCCCTTTTGGAATATAAACAAAAGTACCATCAGATGCGACCGCAGCGTTTAATGCAGCAAAGTAGTTATCATGGCTTGATACAACGGTGCCTAAATATTGGCGCACTAAATCAGGATATTCTTGAATAGCTTCGCTAAATGAACAGAAAATAATGCCATGTTCAGCAAGCTCTTCACGATATGTTGTTGAAACGGAAACAGAATCAAAAATAGCATCAACAGCAACGGCTTGCCCTTCTCTTACAGGCACACCGAGTTGGTTAAAAGCATCTTCAACTTCTTTGGTTAAATAATCTTGCGTGGCTTGTTTATCACTCGTAACCGCTTCATTCGCGCCACCAGCACAACTGCCATTAGCGCAACATGAACTACAAGATGGCGCTGAATAATAGCTATAATCTTGATAATTAAGCGATGGATAATCTGCTTTTAGCCAATGAGGCTCTTCCATTTCTAACCAATGGCGATAAGCATCTAAACGAAATTCCAGCATCCACTCTGGTTCGTTTCTTTTTGCCGATATTGCACGTACAACCGCTTCGTTTAATCCTTTTTCTAAGGTATCGGTTGAGATATCGGTATAAAAACCTTCTTTATAGTGGTGATCGCTTAGCCATCCCTGAACTTCATCACCAATTTCAACATTGCTCTGAGACATAATCTGACTTCACTATGTTATACCCCGAAGCTCTCACCACATCCGCAGACGTTTTGAGCTTTAGGATTATTAAATTTAAACATTTGATTAAGTCCTTCACGAACATAATCAACAACCAACCCATCGATAAATGGCATTGCTTTTAATGAGACAAAGAGTTTTGCTCCATTATGTTCATAAACAAGATCATCATCATTTGGGGCAGTAGCGAGTTCAATAACATAACCATACCCTGTACAACCAGAGGGTTTAATACTTAAGGAAAGCCCTTGTTTTTCTGGGTTTTTCTCAACTAAATGGCAGATATGCTTTGCTGCATTATCCGTTAATACAATGCCTTGCCAAGCTGTGTCATTAAGAGAAAAAGTTTCAACGTTGTTTGTCATTTCTGACCTCATTTCGAAAGGAGATTGATATCTTTCCTGACACTAATGGTAATGATAACCCTTATCACTTCAACCATGTCTTTTGAAAGGATATTCTATAAATGTGTATTTTTTGTTCTATTTTTGAGATTACCTTGTTAACAATTAATGTTAACATAATGTAATATAACACTTTTCTGCTCTTTCATTACAAAAAATAAAACTTTTAATTTTTCTTATATTTCGCACAATACGCATATAAGTTGCAATATAAATACACTTTATATGTTATCACTGAAATTTAGAGAAAAAAGCATAAAAATGTGTTTTTACATTACAGCCTATTAGCTCTGTTCACATTCACTTTTATGCTTATTATGAAGGATAAGATAGCACCACTTATGTGATGACCTCTTATTGGATTGTGTGCTCTTTGAACTTATTTACTGATAGTGATGGTTTGAATATATTTGTTTGTACATTCAAGGATTTGACTGTTTTTTTGTTTGTTCGATTGGCTATTGAAGTTGCTAATCAATTGTAGTTGCCATACTCGGTTCGTTTTAAGATCAGCCGCTAAAACACCTTCATAGCTCACATTCTCTTTTGCGTATTCCCCTTCAAAAAAGACATGTCGGCTTTCCACATTTGGGATAGTTAATGGTTTTATCGATGTGGATGTTTCATTCATACCATCTATTATCGCAATATTATCAACTATGCCTTGTGCTCCTGCATCCACATCGTAACTCATTGCATCAATCATTTTAAAATAAACCAGACGAACTTCTGTCAAATCACAAATAGGTTCTGATTTATAAACCATCATTTCTGTTGTGACGTCCTGAATATTATCTGGTAATGATTTAAAATAATTTTCAGTATCTTCTCTGCTCATTGTAAATGAAGTGGGATAAGCCATATTAAAGCCAGAAATAGTTTGTACTGGAATATTACTTATATCATTACTCGTTTCAGAGGTAGAATTATTATCGCATCCGCTGATTAATAAACCTGCAATTAATAATACTGTAGTGTTGAATTTAGAAATAGTTAACATTATTGATCGTCTTATCTTTTATTATGAAGATAATGATTATCATTAAAAATAAAATCTAAATAAAGAAATAATTCTATTTTCTCTCTATTTTTATTCTTTTTGACATTATCTATAAACATAAAAAAACGCACAAAGCGAGTATTTCACTTTGTGCATATGTCTTTTTTATTCTTTAAGAAATAACAGATGTTGTTAATCTAGAAATACACACTTGACGACCTTCATCATCAAATATTTCTATTGACCAGACTTGGTGTGAGCGCCCTAAATGAATAGGTTTGCATACACCTCTTACCTTGCCGTCTCTAGCAGAACGAATGTGGTTAGCGTTAATTTCTAAGCCCACAATTTTCTGTTCGCCTTCAGTACAAAGATAACCCGCAACAGAGCCCAATGTTTCAGCTAAAACAACAGAAGCACCACCATGCAAAAGCCCCAAAGGCTGCTTAGTACGATGATCAACCGGCATTGTTCCTTCAAGATAATCATCACCAAGGCAGGTCAATTTAATACCTAGATGACTCATCATATTATTTTGCCCAATATGATTAAGATGCTCGAGTGTCGTTTCACGTTTCCATATCATGGCATAATCTCCAAAAGTGCCTGTAGTGGGTGTTTTAGCTCAATATTATCAATACGTTTCACTTGACTACGACAAGAGTAACCGGTGCTTAAACAACGCATTGTTGGTAATGTTTTTAATACATTACCCCATGAGAGTTGATAAATGCCCAACGAGTTTTCATAATTATTTAGTTCATGTCCATAAGTACCTGCCATTCCACAACATCCCGTGCTCACAAATTCGAGTTGCTGCCCATAACGTTGGAAAATAGCCTGCCACTGTTTCATACTTTGTGGTAGCGCCGTCACTTCTGTACAGTGCCCGAAAAGATACCATTTTTCAGCATCATCGCGAACTGCTATTGGCTCAGATACCAATTTACTTAGCCATTCATGAACAAGTTGAACATTAAAATCCCCACGTTTATCACCCAGTATTTCACGATATTCATCACGATAACAAAGCACTAATGCAGGATCGACTCCCACCATAGGGATACCTAATTTTGCAACACGATTAAGCATGGTTGAGGTTTTTTGCGCCGTTTTACTAAATTGCTGTAAAAAACCTTTAATATGCTGTGCTTTACCGTTAGGTGAGAATGGCAATAAAACGGGCTTAAATCCAATTTTTTCAATCAGTTTGATAAAATCTGCGACGACTTTCGCATCGTAATAGCTGGTGAAAGGATCTTGAACCACCAGCACATGATGACTACGTTGCTTTTCAGATAACCGCTCTAAGTCTTCTAACGTCATATCTAACGCTTTATGCCCAGCCAATTGCTGTTTTAATGTCGGTGATGACAATAAAGGTAAATCGACCATACCAATAGCGTGTTTACTTAACGATTGCACCAACGGTTGCTTCATAAAAAAGTTAAAGAATCCCGGTGCTTTTGCCATAATCGGCGTTGTTAATTCAACATTAGCAACAATATGGTCTTTTAACGGACGTAAATAACGCTGGTGATAAAGTTCAGTAAACTTAGAACGAAACGATGGTACATCAATTTTAATCGGACATTGCGTTGAACAAGCTTTACAAGCCAAACAACCGTTCATTGCAGCTTTAACTTCATGAGAAAAGTCATATTCGCCACGTTTGGCTTTCCAAGTATTACGTGTTTTCTCGATTAAACCTCTTAAGCTAGGTTTGTTATTTTCTAGGCTAGATTCAAGTTGTTTTGGGCTAACGCCTTGCTCTGTTAATAAGCGTAGCCACTCTCTTACAAGTGCCGCTCGTCCTTTCGGCGAATGAATGCGTTGCCCACTGATTTTCATTGAAGGACACATTGGGCTTTTGGCATCAAAGTTAAAGCAAAGTCCATTACCATTACAATCTAATGCACCCTTAAAATCTTGACGCACAGATAAAGGAATTGTGCGATCAAAAGTACCTCGTTTGATAGTATCAACCTGCTTCATAGGTTCATCGACCTCTAATGGAGGGCATATTTTCCCAGGATTCAGTCTATTTCGAGGATCGAACACCGTTTTGATTTGACGCAGTTCATGATAGAGCGTTTCACCGAAAAATTCGGGGCTGTATTGCGCTCTAAAGCCTTTTCCATGTTCCCCCCAGAGTAACCCACCATATTTGGCTGTTAACGTGACAATGTCATCTGAGATGGATTTCATCAATAATTCTTGTTGTGGATCACACATATCAAGCGCAGGTCTTACGTGCAATACGCCTGCGTCAACATGTCCAAACATGCCATAATTGAGCTGATGGCTGTCAAGTAATGCTCTAAATTCTGTAATATAATCAGCAAGATGCTCTGGTGGCACACAGGTATCTTCTACAAAAGGAATTGGCTTTGCTTGCCCTTTTGCATTACCTAATAAACCAACCGCTTTTTTACGCATGGCATAAATACGGTTTATATCTGCCAGATCTTCACAGACTTGATAACCGATAACACCACTCTGACCTTCTTTCATTAATAAATCTAAGCGTTGGCATAATGATACGACTTGTGATGCGATAAGATTTTCATCATCACCTGCAAATTCAACAATATTAAGGCCTTGCATATCTTTATCAGGTATATCAGTGATCAACTCTTTGACGGAGTGCCACACAATATCTTCACGAGCAAGATTTAAGACTTTGGAATCAACAGTTTCAACAGAAAGTGCATTCGCTTTAACTAAGAAAGGTGCATTACGTAATGCTGAGTCAAAAGAATCGTATTTTACATTGACTAGACTGCGCTGTTTAGGAATTGGCGTGATATCCAGCGTTGCCTCAGTAATAAACGCAAGTGTTCCTTCGGAGCCTGTTAAAATTCTTGTTAAATCAAATCGTTTCATGTCATCACTAAAGACATGACGTAAATCATACCCAGTTAAAAAGCGATTTAATTTAGGAAATTTTTCAAGAATAAGCTTTCGCTGCTCTTTGCAACGAGATAAAACGGTACGATAAACTTTACCGATTGCAGAGCTCTCTTGGGCAATATTTTCTGCTAACGCGGTATCCATAGCCCGCGTTTCAAGCAGTTCACCACCTAATAAAACTGCTCTAACACCGAGAACGTGATCAGAGGTTTTACCATAAACCATTGAACCTTGCCCTGATGCATCGGTATTGATCATTCCACCTAATGTGGCGCGGTTACTGGTAGATAGCTCAGGTGCAAAAAAGAAGCCATACGGTTTTAAAAAGAGGTTTAATTCATCTTTAATGACACCAGCTTCCACTTTTACCCAACGTTCTTCTGGGTTTATCTCGATAATACGTTTCATATAGCGAGATAAATCGACGACAATGCCATCTGTTAAAGCCTGTCCATTAGTCCCTGTTCCTCCTCCTCTTGGAGTCAGAGAAAGAGAATGAAATCGAGGTTCATCAACTAAGCGAGCAATAATAGTTACATCGGCTGTTGAGCGAGGAAAAACAACCGCCTGTGGCAATAACTGGTAAATACTATTATCTGTTGCCATAGTGAGTCTGTCAGCGTAACTGCTCGAGATATCACCGGTAAAACCGTTTTTTCGAAGGGTATCAAGAAATTCTGTTGTGAGTTCACTGACTTGCGGTGCTTGCGATATACGTGGGATCATTTGTTATAGCTCTTTAATCTAATAGTCCACATTGCTTAATTTTAGATGTTGAAATGTATGCTAAGAGGTACTTTGCCTCATTTTGTACTTTCAGACCGATACCTGTTCACCTTATCATACAATTCTGGCAAATTGCGTAGTGATATAAACAACGTGATATTTGCAATGTTTATTCATCTGCTTCTAGCATTTTTATTCGTGTAGGGATTTAAAACCATGGAAAAACCGCAGATCCATACAGATATACCCAAAGTTTTATTCACTGTTCTTTTTATTTCTTTTTTTATTATCGCCAGTTTTTGGATCCTAAACCCCTTTATTGTGGGTTTCATTTGGGCTGGAATGATTGTTGTAGCAACGTGGCCTTTACTTCTTATTATTGAAAAACGGGTAAAATATCGTTGGCTATCAACCATGATAATGATGATTTTGATATTACTGATCTTCGTTATCCCTATTATCTTATTAATTAGTAGCGTCATTGATAATAGTGCCCCCTTAATTGAATTAGCGAAATCACCATCGAATATTCAACCACCGCAATTATTATGGCTTAACGATGTCCCTATGATAGGGAGTAAGCTTTATGATACATGGCACTCTATTCTTGTCTCAGGGGGTAATGCGCTAATCTCAAAAATCCAACCTTATGTTGGGCAAGCTGCAAACTGGTTTTTTGCTCAAGCCTTAAATATTGGTCGATTTGCCCTACATTTGGGGGTGATGTTGTTATTTTCTGGCTTACTGTTTTTACAAGGTGAAAATGTCGTTTCTTGGTTGCGTCATTTTGCTATTCGCTTAGCAGGCCAACGCGGGGATGCCGCAATCTTACTTGCTTCTATGTCTATTCGCGCCGTTGCATTAGGTGTGGTTTTAACTGCCTTAATTCAGGCTATTGTTGGTGGTATCGGCCTTGCTGTATCTGGCGTACCTTATGCTACGGTATTAACCGTCCTTATGTTTATTTGCTGCCTTGCTCAATTAGGTCCTTTATTAGTATTGATCCCTTCAATTTTATGGCTATTTTGGACGGGTGATACCACTTGGGGCATTGTCATGGTGATTTGGGGGGGGGTTGTTGCAACAATGGATGGCGTATTACGACCTTATTTAATCAAGATGGGTGCTGATTTGCCTATGGTATTAATTCTCACAGGCGTTATTGGTGGGATTTTAACATTAGGTATGATTGGTTTATTTATTGGCCCTGTTGTTCTCGCTGTTGCACATAGTTTATTAAATGCATGGATTAATGAAGTACCAAAACCTAATCCTGATTTAACTGAAACAGTAGAATTTATGAATAAAAACTTTATCGAAAAAGAATAAATAATAATGGAGCATGTAAGTGTAGCTACTTACATGCTCTAAAAATAACAGAGCAAAGTTTAATAAAGATTATCAATTTAGGAATAAATCATTATATTTCTATATTAAAACTTACATCTTGAAACAAATTACATTTTTTTAAACCTGTTTGTTACCAGCAAGTTATATTCAATTTTAAATAAACCAATATTCTTTTTATTGAGATAATTCTTAGAGCATAATTAACGCATTTCTCTTAATATAAATATCAACGAAACAAATGTTTCATCGAATTAATAATTTCGCCGTTCATATTAATAGATTAATTGGCGGGATTAAAGAATATAAAATATTGCTGTGTGTAGTCTTTGCCTGTCAGCCGATGATAGGCTTTTTTTTTGCCTATTATTTAATAATTGTATAAAAAAAGCTCACATAATATTGTGAGCTTTTTATTTATAACGATGATATTAATTCTATTGTGCTAATTTTACCCAAGTTTTAATTACGGTATCTGGGTTTAACGATAAACTATCAATTCCCTCTTCCATTAGCCATTGTGCGAAATCTTCATGATCAGAAGGTCCTTGACCACAAATACCCACATATTTTCCATTACGTTTTGCGGCTTGGATTGCCATTGATAATAAGGCTTTCACTGCATCATTGCGTTCATCAAACAGTGCAGAAACCACACCTGAATCTCGGTCAAGACCTAATGTTAATTGGGTCATGTCGTTAGAGCCGATAGAAAAACCATCAAAGTGTTCTAAGAATTTATCCGCTAATAAGGCATTTGATGGAATTTCACACATCATAATGACTTTTAAGCCGTTCTCACCTCGTTTCAGACCGTTTGCCGCTAATTCGTCAATCACTTCTTCAGCTTGGCGTACAGTACGAACAAATGGGATCATGACTTCAACATTTTCTAAACCCATATCATTACGAACACGTTTGACTGCTTCACACTCAAGGGAGAAGCAGCGACGGAAATCGTCAGAAACATAACGACCCGCACCACGGAATCCTAGCATTGGGTTCTCTTCATCTGGCTCATAACGATCGCCCCCTACTAAGTTGGCATATTCGTTAGATTTAAAGTCAGATAAACGAACAATAACGCGTTTAGGCCAGAATGCCGCTGCTAATGTTGCAATCCCTTCCGTTAGTTTACTGATGTAATACTCAACTGGAGATTCATAGCCCGCCATCATTTCATTGATTTCGGCTTTCAGTGCTTCAGTTTGGTCGTCATACTCTAATAATGCACGAGGATGCACACCAATCATGCGGTTAATAATAAATTCTAAACGTGCAAGACCGACACCATCATTTGGTAGGCCAGCAAAATCGAATGCACGATCAGGATTGCCGACGTTCATCATAATTTTGAGCCCTAATTCAGGCATATTATCGATTGCGGAGCTTTGAATAGAAAAATCCAGTTTGCCATCGTAAACAAATCCTGTATCACCTTCAGCACAAGAAACGGTTACAACTTCTCCTTCAGCAATACATTCTGTTGCATCACCACAACCTACAACAGCTGGAATACCCAATTCACGGGCAATAATTGCAGCGTGACATGTTCTACCACCACGGTTAGTTACAATCGCAGAGGCTTTTTTCATGATAGGTTCCCAATCTGGGTCTGTCATGTCAGTAACCAGCACATCACCCGCTTCAATTCTATCCATCTCACTTAAGTTATGAATAACTTTAACGGCACCTGTACCAATACGATGACCAATAGCACGACCTTCAATAATAACAGAGCCACTTTCATTTAACTGATAGCGCTCCATAACTTGTTGGTTAGAACGAACTGTTTCTGGACGTGCCTGAACAATGTATAAACGGCCATTATGTCCATCTTTAGCCCATTCGATATCCATTGGACGACCATAGTGACGTTCAATCAATACAGCTTGTTTAGCCAGCTCTTGAACTTCATGATCAGTCAAAGAGAAACGATTGCGCAGTGACTCTGGTGTATCTTCGATACGAACTTGTTTACCATGTTCAACGCTATCCGCGTAAACCATTTGGATCTTTTTAGAGCCAAGATTACGACGAACAATAGAAGGTAAACCTTTTGCTAAAGTTGGCTTGTGTACATAGAACTCATCCGGGTTAACAGCCCCCTGTACTACCATTTCACCTAAACCATAAGCTGATGTAATAAAGACAACTTGATCAAAGCCAGATTCAGTATCGATAGTAAACATCACACCCGAAGAAGCAAGATCAGAACGCACCATACGTTGAACACCCGCAGATAATGCAACACCACGATGATCATAACCTTGGTGAACACGATAAGAGATTGCTCGATCGTTAAATAACGAGGCAAATACATGTTTGATTGCAACGAGTATGGCATCAATACCTTGAACGTTTAAAAACGTCTCTTGTTGACCTGCAAAAGAAGCATCAGGCATATCTTCTGCAGTCGCAGATGAACGAACGGCAAATGAAGCTTCAGATTCACCTTCACTTAATGTGAGATAAGCATCGCGAATATCTTTTTCAAACTGAGGCGTAAAAGGTGTATCAATTACCCACTGGCGAATTTGATTACCTGCTTGAGCCAGTTGATTAACATCATCAACATCAACGCTATCAAGCAATTCATAAATACGCTGATTGATACCGCTCTGTTCCAGAAAATCATTAAACGCTTGCGCTGTGGTAGCAAACCCATTAGGAACAGAAACACCCAGTTCCGCTAGGTTTGTGATCATTTCACCGAGGGAAGCATTTTTCCCACCAACACGATCAACGTCATTCATACCTAATTGGTTATACCAAAGCACATTGCACGGGGTGAGGCTATTGCTGGACATTGAGAACAATCCTTTTTTAAACAATTATGAGAGAGAGAAAAAAAGAAAAACCCGCTGTCAAAACGACAACTGAAATAAGCGTATCACAATGTGATGCTGAATATAGAAAGGTGAATCGATCAACCAGAAAACTTTATTTTTTTATCCTTTATAATCACTAAAAATGCTTTAGATAATATTGTTTGATTTGCTAATTCAGCTAAAAAAAGGTGAGCGTTATGATATTAAGCTTGAATTCTATTAATTGTGATAATAATGAACCCATTGATAGAACAGTCTTTTTTATCTCTGATGGTACAGCGATTACGGCAGAGGTATTAGGCCATGCGGTACTTTCTCAATTTCCATTAAAAATGAAAAGTTATACATTACCTTTTGTTTCTACTGTGGAAAGAGCTGAAGAAATAAAACAGAAAATCTCTGAAATTTATAAAAAGAGTGGCGTTAAGCCCCTTGTTTTTTATTCTATTATCAGTCCTGAAGTTAAACAGATAATAAATAGCAGTGAAGGTTTTTGTCAGGATATTGTGCAATCTCTCGTAATACCACTTGAAAAAGAAGTAGGGATCCAGGCATCGCCAAAATTAAATAAAACTCATGGACTGACTGAAAAAAATCTTAGTAAATACGATGCTCGTATTGCCGCCATCGAATACACTCTTTCCCATGATGATGGCATATCATTACGTAATCTCGATCAAGCACAAGTGATCTTAATTGGTGTTTCTCGTTGCGGGAAAACCCCCACCAGCCTCTATTTAGCAATGCAATTTGGTATTCAAGCAGCTAACTATCCATTTACTGCGGATGATATGGATTTCTTAAAACTCCCCGCAGAACTAAAAGAATATCAGCATAAATTATTTGGCTTAACCATTGCGCCAGAACGTCTTGCCGCTATTCGTGGTGAACGCCGCGAAAATAGCCGTTATGCCTCTATTCGTCAATGCAGAATTGAATTGTCCGAAGTAGAAGCACTTTTTAGAAAAAACAATATCCCTTATCTCAACACCACGAATTATTCTGTTGAAGAAATTTCAACCAAGGTAATTGATTCTATGGGATTAGCAAGAAGAATGTTTTAACCCTTTATGGCGACTTTTTTATTCGTTTTTCTCTGTGAACGCTGTTGAAATTAGCTGAATTTCGTTTATTGTGATCTTAATCACTGGGTAGACTTACCCTGTATATTTATTGAGATGAATTATGTTAAAGACAGACGAACTACGGACTAAGGCTTTAGACAGTCTGGTAACACCAGAAACCTTAGCAAAAGAGTTCCCCATTTCTGATGAGATAATCCAAAATATCACATCAGCACGTAAACGCATTGAAGCGATCCTTACCGGAGAAGACAAGCGACTATTAGTGATTGTAGGGCCTTGCTCTATTCATGATCCTAAAGCTGCCAAAGAGTACGCCACTAAGCTTAATCAGCTAAAAGAACGCTATCATGACCGCTTAGAAATCGTCATGAGAACCTACTTTGAAAAGCCACGTACGGTCATTGGCTGGAAAGGTTTAATCTCTGATCCTTACCTCGATAACTCTTGCAACGTCAACGAAGGTATTCGCCTTGCAAGAAAGCTATTAATTGAAATAAATGCGTTAGGTTTACCCACTGCAACTGAATTTCTCGATATGGTCACAGGCCAATATATTGCAGATTTAATTAGTTGGGGCGCCATTGGTGCTAGAACGACTGAAAGCCAAGTTCATCGCGAAATGGCTTCTGCGCTTTCTTGCCCTGTTGGCTTTAAAAATGGCACTGATGGTAATACCCGTATTGCGATTGATGCTATCCGTGCCTCTCGTGTTGGTCACACCTTCTTATCGCCAGATAAAAATGGCCGTATGACAATTTACCAAACCAGTGGTAATCCTTATGGTCATATTATTCTGCGTGGAGGTAAAAAACCGAATTATCACGCAAGCGATATCGCTGATGCGGTTGATGCACTAAAACAAGTGGATTTACCAGAGCATCTTATTATCGATTTTAGCCATGGTAACTGTGAAAAAATTCATCGTCGTCAATTAGAAGTAGCCAGAAATGTTGGTCAACAAATTAAAGATGGCTCACAAGCGATTGTTGGCGTGATGGCTGAAAGTTTTTTACAAGAAGGTTCACAAAAAGTGATACAAGATAAACCGCTTAATTACGGACAATCTATCACCGATCCTTGTTTAAGCTGGAATGACACAGAACAACTTCTTGAATTATTAGCACAAGCCGTTGAAAGTCGATTTCAATAAGCTAAATACTAATAAATAGCAAAAAGGAGAGCCTCTGCTCTCCTTTTTTATTGTGTCATTCACACAAAAAAATTGTGTTAACGCAATAATTCACCTTGAGATTGAATAATACTTTGATACCAATAAAAACTTTTTTTACGTTTTCTTTCTAATGAGCCTTTTCCTTGATCATCTCTATCCACATAAATAAAACCATAACGTTTAGACATCTCGGCTTTTGACGCACTCACTAAATCAATCGGTCCCCAACTGGTGTATCCCATTACATCAATACCATCTTCAATCGCTTCACCAATTTGCACCAGATGGTCATTGATGTATTGAATACGGTAATCATCATTGATTTCACCTTCTGGCGTAACTTTATCAATCGCACCAAGCCCATTTTCCACAACAAATAAAGGTCTTTGATAGCGATCCCACAATAGATTAAGCACGATGCGAATACCTTTAGGATCGATTTGCCATCCCCATTCAGAGCTTTCTAAATAAGGATTTGGCACCATACTGAGAATATTCCCTCGCTTCATCTCATATTCTTCTTTATCTGCTGTAATACAACCCGTCATGTAATAACTAAATGACACAAAGTCTACAGTTTGCTTGAGATCCTGACGGTCTTCATCCGTTATCACAACATCAATATGATTATCTTTAAAATAACGCAGCATATAAGAAGGATATTGACCACGACATTGCACATCACCAAAAAATAGCCATTTACGATTTTCGTTCATAGCTTCCCAAACATCATCTGGCTTGCACGTTAATGGATAAACTAAGCCTCCCAATAACATATTGCCGATTTTTGCATCTGGAATAATTTGATGACACGCTTTAACAACCCTGGCACTGGCAACTAACTGATGATGTATGGCTTGATAAATTTCTGATTGCGTTCTTTCACCCGCTAATCCAACTCCCGTCATTGGCGCATGTAATGACATGTTAATTTCATTAAAGGTGAGCCAAAGTTTGACTTTATTTTTATAACGCTGAAAAACACTACGGGCATAATGCTCAAAGAATTCGATAGTTTTACGATTTCCCCAACCACCATATTCTGTTACCAGATGATAAGGCATTTCATAATGAGATAAAGTTATAATTGGCTGAATATTGTATTTAGCCATTTCATCAAATACACGATCATAAAATGCCAGCCCCTCTTCATTAGGCTCAGATTCATTTCCCAATGGAAATATACGACTCCACGCAATAGAGGTTCTTAAACAGGTAAATCCCATTTCGGCAAAAAGTGAGATATCTTTTTCATATTGATGATAAAAATCGATGGCAATATCTTTGATACAAAAACCATTTCTTGTTCTTTCAACCACAGAACCAAAAATACCTTGTGGTTGAACATCTGAAGTACTTAATCCTTTACCCGCAGTTAAATAAGCGCCTTCAACTTGATTAGCGGCGACAGCACCACCCCATAAAAATGTATTAGGAAATTTTTTCATTGTTAACTCCTTATTTGTAATTAACGCTGATAAGCGCTGAACCTGAACTCATCGATTTATTTAATTCCAATCCAGTAATTGAACTGTAATCATCGGTATTACTCACAATAACGGGGGTTGTTAAATCGTAACCAGCCTCAAGAATTTTTTTACGATCAAAGGTGAGTAATAAGTCGCCAGTTTTAAATTTATCCCCTACTTTAACTTTCGGTGAAAAATACATTCCATCTAACTTAACGGTATCAATTCCAACATGAATAAATAACTCGATACCCTTCTCACTTAATAAGCCCAAGGCATGACCCGTTTTAAAAAATGACGCAACTTCACCATCAAAAGGCGCATAAACCTCACCAATACTTGGAATAATGGCGACGCCATCGCCTAATAAACCACTAGCAAAGGTTTCATCTGGTGTGTTTTTTAATAAGATCACCACACCTGATAACGGTGAAAAAATAGTTTCTTGCGTTGGATTTTTCCCAGCGCTATTAAATGGCGTTGCTGGTAATTGAATAGAAGATCTAGACTCTGCGTTATTTTCCTTTTTCAACCCAAATAAGCACGTTGCTATACACGCAAAAACAAATGAAATTAACGAGCCAATAATGGCACCCCAGACGGTGCTATCAATTCCCGTTGCAGGAATAATTTGTGTGAAAGTGAAAATATTTACCAGACCAAACGAAAACGTAAGTGTGTTGCTATAACCGACAATCGCCCCACCAATTCCGCCCCCAATACAAGCAAAAATAAAAGGTCGACGCAGAGGTAAAGTCACTCCATACACCGCGGGCTCAGTAATGCCAAAGATACCCGCTGTTACCGATGAACCAGCCATAATACGTAATTTAGTATCACGAGTTGCCCAGAAAACCCCAAGTGTTGCGCCCACTTGTCCTGCAATTGCGGGTAATAATAGAGGTACAAGCGCATCTTGACCCAATACACTCAGATTATTAATACTAATCGGTATAATGCCCCAATGTAGACCAAAAATAACGCACACTTGCCAAATTGCCCCCATAATCGCACCGGCCACAACAGGTGTTACGTTATAAACAGCTTGGAAACCGTCTGCAATCAGCAAACTTATCCATGTTGCTAAAGGCCCTATAACTAAAAAAGTCAGCGGAACAATAATTAATAGACACAATAACGGAGAAATAAAATTTTTCATGGATGAAGGCAAAATAGTGTTTAATTTTTTTTCTAATAAACAGCTCACCCACGCAGCAAAAATAATAGGAATAACCGACGCACTGTAATTAATAAATGTGACTGGAATACCTAAAAAGTATTCCGTGGTTTGTTGTTGAAATGCCGCAAGCATTAACGGATGCACTAATGCACCACCAATCGCCATAGTTAAAAATGGATTTCCTCCAAATTTATTTCCCGCGGTATAGCCTAAAACAAGCGGGAAAAAATAGAATAGTGAATCACTTGCAGCAAATAGGATCTGATAAGTTCCACTTGAGGCTGACAACCAATTTAAAGTGACGACTAATGATAATAGCCCTTTTAAAATCCCCGACGCAGCCATGATCCCTAATACTGGGGTGAAAATACTGGAAACAATATCTATAAAATGGCTAAAGATATTATCCTTACGTTTTTTCTTTTTGTTATTACTGCTATTTTCACTTTGAGTATTTCTATTTTGTACTTCACCGATAAGAGCAATAATCGCTTTATAAACCTCACTAACATGATTACCAATAACAACCTGAAATTGCCCTCCACTTTCAACGACTGTAATAATGCCTGTGTTCTGCTTTAACACTTCAGCATTGGCTTTAGTGTCATCTTCCAGTTTAAAACGCAAACGTGTTGCACAATGTATAACACTGGCGATATTGCCTTTTCCACCTACATTATCAATGATCTGTTCTGCTAATGTTCGGTATTCCATACTCAATTCCTTTATGACTTAAATAATGAAATGCTTAACCACCAATGAATATGTAAAAAAAAACCTGACTACCCCCATTAATAAATGAGAGTAAATCAGGTTTTGCCTACCGAATATCGGTAGTAACAATCCATCACATTTTAATTTAATATTTTTATATCAACACAATATACCTTAACAATTAATCGTGTCGTTTCTTTCTTATCCGTTCAATATGGATCACTAAAAACATACGCTCTTCATCCGTTAACTCGCGCTGATATTTATTCAGTAAAAACTGACTTATTTTTTCTGCACAGCACCAAGAAAGCGGATAATTTTCTTTGATAACAATATGCATAGAAATATCATCATTAGGCACTGTGTCTCGACTCATCATTCTGTGGGTAAAAAACTTCAAATGCGTAACAAATCTTTGGTAATCTAAAGTATCTTCTTGATATTCAATATTAAAATGATACTTAACAATATTCATGACTTCATGCATGATAGTCATGGTTTCCATCACAGCTGGCATATCACCCGTTAATTGCGCATTAACAAAGTGAAGAGCGATAAATCCCGCTTCATCAACCGGTAATGTTACTTGTAACTCTTGTTCAATCAGCTTTAATCCTTCTAATCCAAGTCGATACTCTTTAGGATATAAACGCTGAATTTCCCACATCATAGTATTTGAAATAGCCAAGCCTTTTTTCTGTCTTTCAATAGCATAATTGCAGTGATCTGTTAACGCGATATAAATATTTTCATTAAGCTCTCCTAATTGGCAGCGAGCAACAGAAATAATACTATCGCAGACTTTCATGACAGAAATTGGAATGTGGCTTAATAACTCACTTAACCGAGAAATAAGTTCGTTGCTACGTAACTCAAATATTTTCTCAATTTTATCTTGTTCAACGTCTTCATTTACTTTCTTTTGAAACGCCAATCCCCTTCCCATAACAACGAGCTCTTGGTTATTTTCACTTAAGGCAATGACCACATTGTTATTTAATATTTTTGCGATCTTCATTTTATTTCCCCAAAAATGAAAAAACCCGATAGTCCCATGACAATTCATGGTCTTATCAGGTTTTGCCTACCAATATCATTGGCAGTAACAATCCAGTAAACTCGCTTTTACTGTAAACAAATCCGAACCGTTATTCAAATCACAAATTTTAAAAGTGTGAGTTTCACATCATTTTTATGCCTCAAAAAGTTTTTTTCATTAGATTTATTTCTCAATTAAACCATTTTATTTATTATTGATTAATTTATTCATTTTTTAATTTTATTTCTTATCTATAAGAGTAAAAATTTTAATCTAACACCACATTCAATCTATTATTTATAAATAATAAAATATGTCCAATTTATTATTATCATATGAACTTGATCACACTTATTAATACTAATCATAAATAGTGTATTTTTTTATTATATTTGGTGCTAACGTTATCGATGTTGGATTGTTACTGTTAAAAACAGGCGAAACCTACGTAAGATAAATAGAACAAGCATAATGCCATTTATGTCTTGTCTCATTTCTCTAGCGTAGGTTTTTTTTTGCTTATTAAAAAGACCATTCTATGGGGATTATTATGAAAAAATGGCTTATAGCATTAATTTTAGCAATAAGTACAACAACCAGTTTTGCTGCAGAAACAGCTATGGATGTTAAAGAAGATGACGGTATCACTATCTATTTTGCTCGTCATGGCAAAACGTTGCTAAATACTTTTGATAGAGTTCAAGGTTGGGTAGATTCGCCATTAACAGAAGATGGTATTCGTGTTGCTCGTTATTTAGGTGAGGGTTTAAAAGGGATCCCTTTTGATAATTTTTATTCTAGCGACGCTGGACGTCAACGTGAAACAATGAGCGTAATATTAAAACAAGCGGGTATCGAGAATTATAAATTAAATGAACTTAATGGATTACGCGAAGCTTTCTTTGGTGGATTTGAAGGCGGATATAATAAAGATATGGCGGATGCAGGTGCAAAACAATTAGGCCTTAAAGATGGCGCGGCTTTATTTGCTCAAATGAAAGCTGGCACCATCACTGCAGAGAAAAACCAAAACGCGTTAGCCGCAACTGATCCTAAAAAAATGACAGAGAATTATCAGCAAGTAAAGGAACGGACTCAAGCTGCACTTCAGACCATTGTTAAAAATGCCCAAGAACGCGGTGATAAAAATATTCTGGCAATTTCATCGGGCATTGCAATGCAAATTATGATCTCTGATTTAACTAATGATATTGCAAAAAATAAACCACTCTCTAATGCCGCTATTGTTAAAATTATTTATAAAGATGGCCAATATACTGTAACTGAAATTGGCACATTAAAATATGTCGAGTTAGGAAAACAGTCTTTAGATAAAAAATAAAATTAATATCTAATCATTCAATGTAGTTATTAAATATAGTTATTCAATATGGTTATTCAGGCGAAATATTTTCGCTTGAGTAACTACGCCTATACCTCGGGGAATATTATGAAAATAAAGATGATAAGTATCATCATACTTTTATTAATTAATCCAATAAAAGCATTAGCTGAAACAGCAGAAAATAATATCAAAGAAACTACTTTTATTAATAATGTATTTGAAGATCCTTTATTTAGCCAATCTACTATGTCGCTATCATTAAAAAATTATTGGAAATACTTAAAAGAAGAGGATACAGGTAAAACCCGTGTCCATAATGCATGGGGACAAGGCGTTGGGCTTGATTTTAAATCTGGTTATTTCGCTGATATTATCGGCTTTGACGTTGCTTATTACGGGGCGGTTAAATTGGGTGCGAGTGATTATTTTAATTCTCGTGGCGTTTTGTATAATCGCGGTGAAGGGAATAATAAAAACAATGCCGAAGGTTACTCTAAATTTGGTCAACGTAATATAAAATTACAATATCAACTTGCTGATATTAATTTTAGTACCCGTTGGGGTTGGCAGACAATAAAAAATTTTGGTGTAATTTCTAATTCAACACGTTTATCACCAACTACTTATTCAGGTTGGACTGGAGCGATCAATTATGGTGCACTAACATTACGAGGTGCTTATATTGAAAACTCTATGGATCGTAATTCACCTGATAAAAAACAATTTCAAACCAATAGTGGCAAATATATTAATCATATCGCTAGTGGTGATTTATTGTGGAAAAGTAACAATCTAAATATACAATATGGATATGGTGAAAGCGATAATTACCTACGCCGAAATATCTTATTTTTAAATATAAAGCCTATAAAAGAGCTAAATATAGGTACACAAATTTATGCAACTCAGGCCTTAGATAAATATAAAATAATGCCTGCGAATAAACGTGACTTTGATAATAATGCTTGGCATTTTGCCATAGATGGTAAATGGCAGGCGGATAATTGGAGCACTAAATGGGGATTAGGTTATACCAATGCAGATAAATCCAATGAAGTGGGTTTTTATCCTCGAGCAATGAGTAAAAACTCACGAGGTACGTTTACTTCAATGGCGTTTGCTGGAAATGATTATATGCGTGATGGTGAAATTGTACTTTCAACGATGACTGATTATAACCTAACTCCTGAGCTAGCCATTGGGATTGCAAGTAATATTGCTCAATTTAACTATCGAGGTAATCATATTCGCACAGGTGAAATTAATACATTCAGCCGTTGGGTTCCGACTAATTCAAAACTCAAAAATCTCACTGTTTGGGCAATGTTTGGGCCTGGTTGGTCTTATCAAATGAAAGGTAAAACCCCTGTTCTAACTGAGGGTAAATATCATCACGCCAATACGCTCTCGTCAGAAGTTATCATCGAATATAAATTTAATTTATTTTAATTATTATGTCTCATCATTTTGGTGAGACATATTCCCTCTTCCCTATCGCATATTTAACGCTTAATCACGATAGCATTATAAAAAAATACCTTTTGTCATTCAGGTTATTAATCCTTTGTGTGATTTTTCTTCAGTTTCTCTTTCACATCGCCCAAATGATTCACAATATGACTTAAATTTACGTTTTCACGTTAAAAAAAGCTTGTCTAAACACTTTTGTTAACGATAATGATTATCAGAATGATAACGCTTATTACTCTTAGTGTATTATGAATAAAAAAGCTAATAATTTGGAGAGTTCTTTAATCAGACAGAACTCTCATTCTTCAATAATTCAATCTATTAATAGCGTTGAATTATTAGGCAAAGATGGCGTGGTTTACATTCAACATAACGGAGAGTTGTATCAACTACGTCAAACAAAAGCAGGAAAACTGATCCTGACTAAATAATCTTTTTTGACAATAACGTGCAAGCCACCTATCGACTCAGCTAGGCAGCCAGCTAAATAACTCCATATACAAGGACTTTTTATGGATATTTATGGTATGTGTATGCTGAAAAAACATTTCAAATATTCAGGTATAGCAACAGCACTTTGTCTGCTGTATTCCCCTATTACCTCTGCACACCTTGAAAATACAGGAACGGACGCTCTTACTGTTATTGGCTATAACGACGATCGATCCTCAGATTTTCACTCTGTTATTGATGCTTCTTCAGCTAAAACACAAACCGCTTCAACTGCGGGAGAAATATTAAAAGATGTTGCTGGTGTAACGTTATCAGGAACAGGTATCACGAATGGCGCAAATATTCTGATGCGAGGATACGATCAAAAAGGCGTCAAGATCCTCGTTGATGGTATTTATCAACCACTAGAAAACACCATAAATAATTTAGGTGGTGTCTTTCTTGATCCTGCTTTAATTAAACGTGTTGATGTAAAACACGGCTCTGCATCCACTTTGCATGGTGCTGGTGCTATGGGGGGAGTTGTCGCGTTTAATACTCTTGATCCTCAATCTATATTAAGTACGGATAAAAAATTAGGCGCAAAACTATTTAGCTCAGTTTCATCAGCAGATCGCCATTTTTCTTATGGTGGCATTATTGCAGCAAGACACGATATTGCAGAAGGCTTATTTGCGTATAGCCAACGTCAACGTGGTCCTATTCGTCTTGCTAATGGTGATAAATTAGAAAATCACGAGCATATTAAAAATTTCTTTGCAAAAGCCTATTTTTATCCAACTGAAAATCAAACGCTTATTATTTCAGCTCGCCATTATGATAATTCAGGTGAACAACGAGAAGTTTTGCATCGAATGGGTGGATTTGGCAAGAATGAAAGTAACCAGATGCAGCGCGATACTCAGCAAAAAAATTATGCGCTCACTCACCACTATGCTTCTGATACAAACTCATGGTTAGATTTAACCACTTATCTTTACTATTCACAGTTTGATATTAACCAAACTTTTTTAACGGATACTAAATTAACAACGTCAGATTTAAAAAAAAATATCCAAGGTAAAATAGGTAAATACGAAGCACGTACACAATCAACTTACGGGCTTAAATTTGAAGATAATGCCAGTATCAATTGGTTTGACACATTCAATCAATCTGTGATTATTGGTACAGAAGCTTATCAGCAGAAAATGCAATCAAATGAAGAAGCAAAAAACTTTCCTTTAGCGAAAATGAATTATATCGCAGGTTGGTTGCAAAGTTCTCTCAGTACACCATCACTCCCTCTCACACTCACAACGGGTATACGTTATCACTATTACAAAAATATACCTGGTGAAGGACTTGATCCTTTCTTCAGTAAATTTTCGGCTAAAACATTACAAGCAGAAAAACATACATCGAGTTATCGAGGAACAACTGAAAATATCACGTTAGCATTCACACCAACACGTTGGTTACAACTTTATTCTACCTATTCAACTGCGTTTCGCGCGCCAACTTTAAATGAAATGTTTAATGATTCATTCCATTTTAAAGCGGGTTTTTTTAATGCGCATTGGGTGCCTAATCCAAACTTAAAACCTGAAAGAAATAGCACTTGGGAATATGGCGCTGATTTCTCATTTAAACAGCTTTTATCACAACAAGATAAACTCATTTTAAAAGCAGCTTATTTTGATACTAAATCAAAGGATTACATTACTTATGGTCCTTGGCATTCAAGTTCATTTGCGGGTAAATTAAATCTCCAAGCATTTAATATTCCCGAAGCAATGATTGAAGGTATTGATCTTAGTCTGCGTTATTCACACCCATTAATTTCTCTAGGTTTAAGTTATAACCGTACTCATACCCTTGAGTTAACCACACATGAAACCATTTCGCCTGTTCGCCCTGAAATACTGACGACCTTTATTCAACTTCCTGTTACTAAAACCCCATTCTCATTAGGGTGGTCAGGAAAATTCGCTAGTGCTACTGCCAATAAAGGTACACATCGAGGACAAGCGCCTCATGTAAAAGGCAAAACCACAAATCGAATGCAAGAACTTATTACCCAATATCCGGGCTATGGTATTCACGATTTTTCAATTAGTTATCAATCTCAAAACAATAAAGATATTCAAGCCGCGTTAGTGCTCGCCAATGCGTTTAATCGAGAATATTTCTCAGCATTAGGTGTGCCACAAGAAGGTCGAAATATCAAAATGTCCATCAGTTATCGCTGGTAGATGAGGAGCAATAATCTACATAACAAAGGGCTGTATTTAACAGCCCATTAAATAACGGAGATCCATCTACATGTCTCAGTCATCCCTATTGATTAAATTCAGTTTGCTGGCAATTGCAGTTTCTTCTGCTTGTGTATCTGCACAAGAGAAGACGCAAACTAATGAGAAGAAAAAAACAGAAGTGCTTACAGTTTATGCGACGGGTAATGAGCGTGATAGCTTTACATTACCTATGATGTCAACAGTTATAAAAAATAACAATGCGTTGTCAGAAACAGCAGGAAGTGCTTCTGAATTACTTCGCCATGTGCCTGGCATTTCAATTTCAGGCGCAGGTCGTACTAATGGTGAAACCATCAGTATGCGTGGATACAGTAAAAATGGAATACTGACACTTGTAGATGGCGTTCGCCAAGGAACAGACACCGGTCATATCGACAGTATTTTTGTTGATCCTCTGCTTATAAAACAAGTTGAAGTTATTCGTGGTCCTTCTGCTCTTTTATACGGTAGCGGTGCCCTTGGCGGTGTTATCGCTTACGATACGGTTGATGCAAGCGATCTACTTTCAAAAAACGAACAAGGCGGCGTACGTGTTACAGGTCTTGGTAATACAGCACAACATAGCCAAGGTCTTGGTGTAACAGCTTTTGGCCGACATGATAACCTTGATGGACTCGTTGCATTATCAGCCCGTGATAAAGGTGATACTCGTTACGGTGGGGGTTATCGCGCTCAAAATGACGAAACCATTATTAATCTCCTTTCTAAAGGACGCTGGTTAATTGATGATAGCAACACATTAAGTGGGCAATTCCGCTATTACCATAACAATACAAATCAACCTAAAAATCCTCAAGTTGCCAGTGACCCAACATCTGCAAACGTAGAAACTGATCGCACCACGACACAAAAAGATGTTCAGTTAACCTATCAATTTGATCCTTCAGATTCACAATGGATTAATTTGAAAACACAGGCTTATTACAGTGAAGTTGATATCAATGCCAAAACGATACAAAAAGGATTTGAAGGTCGAGAGCAAAAAACCTATGGCGTAAAACTGGAAAACCGCTCACAAGTGGGTACGTACAGCTTTGCATCACATGGCTTTACTTATGGTGGCGAGGTTTATAAACAAAAACAATCACCAAGCCAAAATGCAGAAAGCTTCCCACAAGCCGATATCCGTTTTATGTCCGGTTGGGTACAAGATGAAGTCACTTTACGTGATTTACCTGTCTCCCTAATTTTAGGAACACGTTTTGACAAATATAAGAGCCAAAACGATCGTTATGATGATATTACCGCAGACAAATGGTCATCAAAAGGTGCAATAAGTATTACACCTACCGACTGGTCAATGCTTTATACCTCTTACTCACAAGCATTTAGAGCACCAACTTTAGGTGAGATGTATAACGATGCGAAACATTTTGATGCACCTTTCCCTGGAGCACCAACAAACTATTGGCGCCCAAATCCTAATTTAAAGCCTGAAACCAATTCAACCACTGAATATGGATTCGGTTTTCAATTCGACGACTTATTATCTAATAATGATAATCTGAAAATTAAAGCTGCCCATTTCAATACTCGCGCAAAAGATTATATTGATGCAGATGTTGCTATTTTTCAGGGATATACACAGTCAACAAATATTCCAAGAGCAACTATCTGGGGATGGGATGTTTCGATGAGCTATCAATCAAAATTCTTTAATTGGGATTTAGCTTATAACCATACCAAAGGAAAAGATAATGCGACAAATGCCTCAATTACCTCAATTGAGCCAGATACATTAACCAGTCGCTTTGATGTTCCTGTACCAAGTACCGATTTTTCTGTGGGTTGGGTCGGTCAATTTACCAAAAAAACGGACTTTACCAAGCATGACCGTTTTAATCGCCCAACCAATCGCCAACAAGCAGGTTATGGCGTTAATGATTTCTACCTTCGTTATGAAGGTAATGCCTCATTAAAAGGATTAACAACCTCATTTGTACTGAGTAACGCATTTGATAAAACTTATTACTCTTCTGCAGGTATTCCTCAAGAAGGTCGAAATGCAAAAGTACTTGTAAGTTATCAGTGGTAATTAACAATAAAATCAACGATATAATAGGAGTTTCTGTGAATAAACCTCTTTATGAGAGCTACCTGCAAGCTAAAGCGGACAAAAAAGCTTCATATGCACGAGATCTCGCTACTTACTTAAATGTCAGTGAAGCCGAACTCACTCATGCCCGTGTAGGACACGATGCAAAGCGTCTACGCAATGATGTACAAGAATTATTAAAAGCATTGAGTAAAGTAGGTGAAGTCAAAGCGATTACTCGTAATGATATTGCCGTTCATGAACACCTTGGCGAATACACAAATGCCCGTTTTAATGATCACGCAGGGTTAATCTTAAATCCGCGTGCAATGGATTTACGCTTTTTCTTCGCTTATTGGTCAAGTATTTTTGCACTTACCGAAGAAACATCAAAAGGAACGCGTTATAGCATTCAATTCTTTGATATGCATGGTGATGCATTGCATAAAGTCTATGCAACAGATAACACGAATATGGATGAATGGAATGCACTTATTCAAGCATTTTTATCTGAAGAAAACCCCGTTCTAAATATCACTCCTGTTGAACCATACTCAAACACGCCTGTTAGTAATGAATTAGCGGAACAACTTGAACAACAATGGCGTTCAATGACTGACGTTCACCAATTCTTCAAATTACTAAAAGAAAATAACTTAAGTCGTCAACAAGCATTCAAAGCGGTTCCTGATGACCTTGCTTATCAAGTTGATAACAACGCGCTGAAAACCTTATTAGAGCTCGCTAAAGAAGCGCAAAACGAGATCATGATATTTGTCGGTAGCCGTGGCTGTGTACAAATTTTTACAGGCCAAATTGATCGTCTAGTACCGCATCAATTTGAAAATAGTGAGCAAGTTTGGATCAACGTTTTCAATCCTGCTTTTACACTTCATTTAATTGAAAGTGAAATTGCAGAGAGTTGGGTAACACGTAAACCAACTCAAGATGGGTTTGTTACCAGCCTTGAAATCTTTGATAACAAGGGACAGCAAATTGCTCAACTCTACGGACAACGCACTGAAGGTACTGCTGAGCAACTACAGTGGCGTGAACAAGTGAATACCCTCACTAAAATCGCCTAATCGGAGAATGATTTAATGAAAAAATGGCTTCTTTTGATCCTGTGTAGCGTCATGTCGTTCATTAGCTCTGCCAATGAACGTATCGTAACCATTGGTGGTGATATCACAGAGATTGTTTTCGCATTAGGTGCAGGCGAGCAGATTATTGCAAGAGACAGCACCAGTTTAGTTCCTGAACAAGTGAAAACACTTCCTGATGTGGGTTATATGCGAATGCTAAACCCAGAAGGAATTTTATCTGTCAAACCAACGTTGATCATTACCAGTGAACTCGCTCGCCCTTCTTTAGCATTACGTCGTATTAAAGAGGCTGGAGTTGCTGTTAAAACGATTACAGGTACACATTCATTAGAAGCCATTAATGAAAAAATAGACACCATTGCGACGGTTTTAAATAAAGAACAAGAAGGCAATCAACTAAAAGAGAAACTCGCCCTCTCTATTAAGCAAATTTCAACCACTCCTATCAATAAGAAAGTCATTTATATCATGAGTCATGGTGGTGTTGTTCCAATGGCTGCGGGTCAAAATACAGCTGCGGATACCATTATTTCACTGGTTGGCGGTAAAAACGCCATGCAAGGGTTTACAAGCTATCGCCCACTTTCTCAAGAAGGTGTTATTGCAAGCCAACCTGATATTTTGCTAGTAACCAAAGAAGGTATTAAAGGTATTGGCGGAATTGAAAAACTATGGGAGTTACCTGGCATAAAATACACACCAGCGGGTAAAAACAAGCATTATGTTGTTGTTGATGACATGGGATTATTAGGCTTTACCCTTTCAACACCAGAAGTCATGCATCAAATTCGTCAAGCGTTGGAGCAATAATGTCTCGTTTTCGTTCACCGTGGATGAGTATTTTAGTTTTACTCTTTTTACTCACTACGGTTACATTAATTTCTGTGAATAGCGGTGCATTAGCCCTTTCGTTTCATACATTATGGAATAGCTCTTTTGATGATATGGAATGGCAAATTTGGCTAGATATCCGTCTACCTCGCGTATTATTAGCCATTCTTGTTGGAGGAGCTTTAGCAATATCGGGCGCAATAATGCAGGGATTATTTAGAAACTCATTAGCTGATCCTGGTTTACTTGGTATTAGTAGCGGTGCAGCACTAATGGTTGCCATTGTGATTATTCTACCGTTCTCTTTTTCGCCAGCCTTTGCATTTTACAGTCATATTGTTGCCGCCTTTATTGGCGGTTTAATTGTGGCAATGATTATCTTCTCATTGCATCAATTAAGTGATGGTAATTTAGCGCGGTTATTGCTTGCCGGTATTGCTATCAATGCGCTATGTATGTCTTTTATTGGTGTATTAAGTTACATCAGTACCGACCAACAGTTACGTCAATTCTCACTTTGGATGATGGGTTCATTAAGCCAGATTGACTGGAAAACTTTATCTATTGCAACCATTGTGATCATTCCTGTCAGCATTTTGGCATGTTGGCAAAGCCATAAATTAAACCTATTACAACTTGGTGATGAAGAAGCGCATTACTTAGGGCTAAATGTGAGAAGAACCAAGTTTATTTTGTTACTTCTTAGCGCCATTTTAATTGGCTGTGCTGTCGCACTGAGTGGTGTTATTGGATTTATTGGACTTGTTGTTCCGCACCTTATTCGTATGCGCATTGGGAGTAATCATGTATGGCTATTACCTGCCACTATTTTAGGTGGTGCGACACTATTACTCGCTGCTGACACATTATCACGAACATTGGTATCTCCAGCAGAAATCCCTGTGGGGCTCATTACAGGATTAATTGGTGGTCCTTATTTCCTTTGGCTGATCTTACGACAACCCGCAGGAAGAATGTCATGATTGAAAAACAAAACACGCCATTACTTTATGGAAATAATTTAACTTACCGAATCGGCAATAAGACCATTATTGATGATGTGTCGCTTTCGTTTAATGCTGGGGAATTAGTTACCATTATTGGCCCTAATGGCGCAGGAAAATCATCGCTATTACGCTTATTAACAGGCTATACAACACCAACACAAGGTCAATGTTATTTTAAACAAAAAAACTATTCACAATGGAATAGCCAGCAATTAGCGCAAAACCGTGCTGTTATGCGACAAAATAGTCAGCTTTCATTTTCATTTTCAGTCGAAGAAGTGGTTGCTATGGGAAGAACACCTCATGGGCAGCAACATAAAAAAATGGCAATTGAAACCGCACTACTCCAAACAGACTGTTTAAAATTTAAAGATAGAGACTATCGTCAATTATCGGGAGGAGAACAACAGCGAGTACAACTTGCTAGAGTGTTAGCGCAATTATGGCACCCTACACCACAAGAAGCCGTATTGTTCCTTGATGAACCAACCTCCGCACTTGATCTTTACCACCAGCAACACAGCTTACGTTTATTAAAAAAATTGGCAAAAACACAAAATCTTATGGTGTGTTGTGTTTTGCATGATCTTAATTTAGCGTCTCTTTATGCTGATAGAATTTTATTACTGCATCAAGGAAAGTTAGTTTGTGAAGGTACACCACACAGCGTACTCACAACAGAAAATATACAAAAATGGTATGGCGCAGATGTGAGTGTTAATACTCATCCAGAACATTTATATCCTCAAGTTTTTCTACGCCCCTAAAAAGAGCACTACCTGAATTTTTATTACCAAGCCACCTTTTAGCATTACTTTCTAATAGGTGGCTTAGTTAATTTATTATCAATAAACTTATCAATTGAAAATAAAATGGTGAAGGTAATATCACATTAATTGATTAATAAATCTTATTTTAATTTTTCGATACTCAGTCAAATAAATTGAATTTCAAATACACCTTAATCAATGATTAGCTTGCGTTTCACACCAAAAAGCATAACAGAGCGACAAATAAAAGGTATAACAGAACTATTAAGTTAAAAAAATAAATCAATAAATTCAACAAAGTAAAAGTCATACAAAATATCATTTTTAATCAGAAATATTCAGTAAACTGAACTTTACTTAAACTACATAAGTCACACCTATCGTTGTGATAATGATTATCAATCACGAAAAGCACTTTTTGCCTACCTGTTATTTTCCCCATGCTTAAAATAGGTTATAAATAACATACGTTACTATTCTATTTACTTGGGCACTGTGTCCCCACCATTTTTGTGGGAGGTTTTATGGCTGAAAATGTCGTTAATGATATTCTGAAATGGTTAGAAACCCAGTTACAACGTAACGAAGGTATAAAAATCGATACGATTGCAAATAAAAGTGGCTACTCTAAGTGGCACTTGCAACGCATTTTTAAAGATTTTAAAGGCTGCACATTAGGCGAATATGTTCGTAAACGTCGCTTATTAGAAGCTGCTAAATCATTACAAGAAAAAGATATGTCTATTTTAGATATCGCTTTAATGTATGGTTTTAGCTCTCAAGCAACATTTACACGTATCTTTAAAAAGCATTTCAATACTACACCCGCTAAATTTAGAGAAAATGGCAAAATGCCAGACACTCATTGCTTTATGTCATGTGAAAATCACTAATCAATTTCACATCACATTATTCTTCATGAAAAAACCAGCTTTTTAGCTGGTTTTTATGCTTATTGTTTATCGTTTTCTAACGTTGATAAAAATTACGCTATCGCTGTCACAAGCCATTCTTGAAGCTCGTTAAGCTCTATTTTATTATTAGGATATCGCTGAATGAGTTGCTCAATAAGCGCTTTTAGAGACTCAGGTGTGTAACGTTGCCCTACCAACATCTCTGATAATGCTTCTAATGGCGCAGGATCTAAACTGTCTGTATATATTTGACTTCTAATAACGTTGCCACGCTCAATATCAAAATGCAGCTCAACGCCCCCCCATTTAAAACGATTATCTAAAAGATGTGAAAATGCAGGTGCTTGTCCAAAATTCCATTCCCAACTACTTTGTTTAGTGAAAGTTTCTTCAAAACCGGGTAAATCAGGTAATTTTTGCGGTGAAATAATCTCTGCTTCTACTCGTTCACCATAGTATTCAAAAAAGCTTTCAGTGATAGTTTCACAAAGTTTTTCATGGGTAATATTAGGTTTAAGCTCGATCAAATTAGCCACTCGAGAGCGAACAGAAGTGATACCTTTAGCTTGAAGTTTTTTCGGATCTGGATTGAGGTAATTAGCTAGTCTAGATAAGTTAGCATTTATTAATAATGTACCATGATGAAAACCACGATCTTTAGTCTCTTTATAGGCTGATCCAGAAACCTTTCTTTCACCATCATCTTGAGGAACCACCAAATCGTTACGTCCTGATGCCGTAGCATTAATGCCTGCTTTTAACAATCCATCAAGAATAATTTGAGTTGAAATTGTTTTATTATATTCTGGCTTTCCTGCCATAAAGGTAAAACAGGTATTGCCAAGATCATGGAAAACAGCCCCACCACCACTTGAACGGCGAGCTAATTTCACACCATCTTCATCCATTTTACGGGTATTACACTCTTTCCATGGATTCTGTGCTCGACCAATAACTACCGTATTATCGTTACGCCAAAGAAAAAGTACTCGTTGATCAGCGGGCATTTGTCTAAAAATACACTCTTCAACAGCAAGGTTAAACCAAGGATCATAAGACTCGGAAATTAACAGACGCAATTTGCCTGACATAAGGAATACCTATATGAAGAAAATAAGGTATAAGATACCATAACTCTCAATATATTAGGCTGTTAAATGGCACGAAACTACAATCGGCGAGCCTGCCAAAATGTCTTTTTCCAATAGACATTATCAAGGGATGAACGAGTTACCCCTTTGCTAGTTGATGCATGAATAAATGTATTATCAGTATCATAAATACCGACATGAAGCCCATTTTCACCACCGCCCGTTTTGAAGAAAACCAAATCACCAGGCATTAAATCACTTTTACTGATTTGTGTACCATATTTGGTTTGATCAATGGTCATTCGAGGAAGTTTTATATCAAAACGATCACTGTAAGTTTTATACACGAAGCCTGAACAATCAATACCAGAAGGCGTCATTCCACCATAGCTGTAAGGCGTACCATACCATTGCTCAAGTTGCGATTTTAATTGCACTATCACCATGATGGGATCGGAAAGTTGTGTTTTTAAGGGAGGCGCTGGTGGAATACGCTTAGACGGACTAGATGAACACCCAGCCAGCAGAATAATACAGAGTAAGAAAGGATAAAAAACGGACTTTCTCATTGCATCCACCATTGTTATTACCATAGATTTTAAAATCTATCTGCTTTTTTAAGCAAAAACAAGTTATTGAAGATGAATGAGTGATGATTGGTAGAATAAATCGCACAATTAACAACAGGGATCAGAAAATAAATTCTGCAATCATTAAGTTAATGTGATTGTGCTTCTTTCGTTTTTTGGCTTATTAACCACACTCCGACCATGATAAATGCTACACCCGCTGTTTTTGTCCATGATGGTGTTTCTTGAAACCAAGGCAATATCACTGCAAGAATATAAACAAACACATAACTCAAGCTGATCAGCGGATAGGCTTTATTTAAAGGAATGGTACGTAAAGTGAATAGCCAGCAAACCATAGAAAGAACATAACCGACAAGGCCAGCAAACACGATAGCGAGTGGCGTTACATTGGCCCACAACCATGAAAAATCAACCCACTGTTTTTCTAGCTGTAAAGCTGGTAATTCAGACATACCAAACTTTAGCAACAATTGAGCCGCCGTCACTAATAATGCGCTTCCAATTGCCCATAGATAGCCTTTCATGCTTGTATACTCATCAATATAATACCAATCATAATTGACGCGATACCAATCCAATGTTTTACATTAACGGGCTCTTTATAAACAAACTGGCCAATTAATGTCACCACAATAAAGTTAATACTTAACATAGGATAAGCAATACTAAGAGGCAGAATTTGTAATAATCGTAACCAAAACAACATCCCCAAACCAAGCATTGCGATGGCAATAAAAAGCCAGAAAATCGTTTTTCTGGCTTTTGTTAATGAGTCACTTTGCCAGCTAACCACCGCTTGCTTTTGACAAACTTGCCCTATGCAGGTCAAAAAGCTCACGATCAGCAATAAAACAAATGACATTAATTACGCTTCTCATAAGTTAAAATAGCAACTCGATGGTTTGTCACCAGCTCTTCAGGTCTTGGTAATTGTGCTAGTTTCTTAGGATCTTTAAAGGTAATAACAACTGAAACATTCCCTTCTTTTCTTGCTTCTTCTAACCACTGAGCAAAATTATCAGGCTTAATTAATTTATGCTGAGAATCAGGGTACTCTTCAACACCGTAAGTTAATTCGCCTGTTCTTTCATAAAGGTAAATATCGCTACGCTGTAATTCCCACGCTAATCCCGCGCCGATACCAACACTATTGCTCACAATGTATTTGCTTGCGTTTAATGTCTCTATATTTTGGCGAATAAATTCTTGAGGTAACTTTCCATCTACGCTGCTATTTGGTATTGCCTGACCGATACATAAGCTAACGCCTAGCGAACAAGACGCCGCCCATAACCAGTGTTTTCCATTAAGTGTAGAGCAAAGATAACCAATAATGCCCCATAATGAAAATGCCACTATAGCTAATACCCATTTAGACCATTCATATGGCATATATATAGGTTTTGAAGAAGCGAGTTGGATAATTAAAATAGCGATAACAACAGCAACACCAATAAAGATATTGATATAACCATTTATACGCAGCGCTTTCATTCTAAATTTGCGTGCACAATCTACGCCATATTTCGCCATTAGCATTGCTAGCGGCGCCATAAACGGCAGCATATACGTCGGTAGCTTACCTTTCGCAATACTAAAAAATAAGAATGGAACGACAAACCAGCATAATAAGAAAAATAATTCAGGACGCTTACGTCTTTTCTTCCATGCGCTAGTTAATGCTCCAGGCAATAGACCAAGCCACGGTATAACGCCGAGTAATACAACAGGAATGTAGTACCAAAATGGAGAACTATGTTGAGCATCTTCACCCGAAAAACGCTGAATATGTTCAACCCAGAAGAAGTAGTGCCAATAATCTGGCTCTGCCTTAGCAATAGCCAATGCCCACGGCAAACTAATTAATGCTGCACTAAATACGGCAAGTAAGCCATAGAGCAACATTTGCGTAAATTGTTTTTGATACAGCGTGATAGGTATCATAACAATGACCGGAATAGCTAACGCTAAAAATCCTTTGGTCATAAATGCCATACCACATGCAAGCCCTAATGTTATCCACGCCAATATTCGTGTTTTTACTGTGGTAGCTTTAAGCGCCCAAAAACAGCAAACCATACTTGCGGTAACCCAAAGTGCCAACATAGGATCTAATACACTGTAAGTACCTACGCTAAACACTAAGAACATGGATAAATAGATTAAACTAGAAACAAAGGCAACTTGGCGGTTACGCCACATCATTCTTGCCAATAAATAGACAAGTAATGTGCTTAAGAGAATAGAAATAACTGAGCCAAAACGTACAGCAAAATTGGTGTGGCCAAAAATTAATTGGCTAACATTATTGATCCAATAACCTGCTACGGGCTTCTCAAAATAGCGAATATCGAGCATATGAGGAACAATCCAGTTCCCGCTCACCACCATTTCACGACTAATTTCCGCATAACGGGTTTCATCTGGTTGCCATAATAACCGGCTGTTCAATGGAAATAAGTAGGTAAGAACAAAAAAAAGAGCCAAGAGGATGGCCCCGATTTTACTCGCCCGGTTATTCAACATAGTTTCGTTAGACCTCTTGTTGGCACCCTAACCAGCCTTCTCGACCTGGAAAGTCAGATCGAACAACTTTACCCATCGGAAGCGTTTCTTTATCTAGTGGTAATAAATCGCTTAACGGACAGAATTCGATGCCTTCATTTGCAATCATTGCCAGTAACTGCTCAAATTGAGCGGCTTTTGACATTCCTTCAACTTCGGTATGGATAGTATAAACAGGTATTCCACTGTCTTTTTTGATTTCATCAATAATAAATTGATTAAAATCTTCATCCTTTACCTTTGTACCAACAACTTCATCATAAGTTGGTAATGTTACTGGAATTTGCACCGTACCGATAGAACCATTTTCTAAAATGGGCCTAAAAGGATGCGTTCCTCGACAATCGCTATTGTAATCGAATTGAAAAGTTTCTTTCACTGTTAATACGCGTTCATCTGCTCGCCATCCAGCAACTGCCGAACATTTTACAGGGTTTTCAAGTGCTTTTTCCAGTGCTTCAACACCTAAACGAACTTGTTGCATTAATTCTTCTGTTGACCAGCGCCCGACTTTTGCTTGCCAGCCTTGATGATCCCATGAATGCAATCCAACTTCATGCCCCGCATCTTGGGTTTCTTTCATCAAATAACCTAAATTTTTAGCAATTTTTTTACCCGGCCATGCTGTTCCTGCTAATAAAATATCTAAGCCGTACAGTGATGCAGCATTAGATCTCAGCATTTTCCATAAAAATTTAGGCTTTAAAAGGCGCCATAAATGGCGCCCCATATTATCTGGACCCACACTAAAGAAGAAGCTGGCATGAATGTTATGTCTGGCAAATACATCCAGCAGTTGTGGAATACCTTGTTTCGTTCCTTGATAAGTATCCACATCAACTCTCAAACCAACTTTCTTCATTATTTATTCCTATTTAGTGCCTAATTCTTCAACTGCACCACGTAAGAAGAAATCTAACGTTTCTTCTACTGTTTGGCGAGTTTCAATACTTGGTTTCCAATCCAATAAACGCTCTGCGTTTTTAATGCTTGGCTTACGGTGTTCAACATCTTGGTAGCCTTTACCATAGTAACTGCTACTTTCAATTTTCTTGAAGCCTGCAAATGGAGGGAAGTGACCACGTAACTCATGTTTTTCAAAGCAATCTAACAGCATTTCTGCTAATTCGCGAATACTTGCTTCGTTAGTTGGATTACCGATATTGATAATTTGGCCGTCACATTTGTTATCACGGTTTTCAATAATACGGAATAAAGCTTCAATACCATCATTAATATCAGTGAAACAACGTTTTTGCTCACCACCATCAACCAATTTAATTGGAGAACCTTCAACCAAGTTCAGAATTAATTGTGTGATTGCACGAGAGCTACCAATACGTGCTGAATTTAAGTTATCTAAACGAGGTCCCATCCAGTTAAATGGACGGAATAACGTAAATTTAAGACCTTCTTTGGCACCATAAGCCCAAATAACTCGGTCTAATAACTGTTTAGATACAGAGTAAATCCAACGTTGTTTATTAATTGGACCAACAATCAGACGTGAATTATCTTCGTCAAACTCTTTATCATCACACATACCATAAACTTCTGATGTGGATGGGAAAATAATACGCTTATTATATTTAACACAATAACGTACAATTTTTAAGTTTTCTTCAAAGTCTAATTCAAATACACGTAATGGATTACGGGTATATTCAATTGGTGTTGCTATAGCCACTAATGGCAGAATAACGTCACATTTTTTAATGTGGTATTCAATCCATTCTGTATGAATGCTCACATCACCTTCAATAAAGTGGAAACGTGGATTACCAATAAAGCGCTCAATTGCAGAAGAACCGATATCCATACCATAAATATCATAGTTATCATCTTTCAATAGACGCTCTGTTAAATGGTTACCAATAAAGCCATTCACACCTAAAATCAGAACACGTTTACGACGTTTTACTTGTGCCGTTGCTTTGGGTCCAACGCGAACATCAGTCACAATGCCCATTTCTGCCGCTAAACGACTTCCTTGAACATAAAGACCATTTTCACTTTGACCAGTAACAACTTCGATTGCACCTTTCGCACACGCAATCACTAAAGGTTCTGTTGAAATGACAGTACCAGGACGTTTGCCTTGATTATCAGCAATAGCGCGTGAACGCCAGATAATCATTTTGCGTTCACCTAAGAAAGTGAATGCACCTGGGTATGGTTCTGTAACAGCACGTACTAAGTTGTGGACTGTTTTTGCATCTGCATTCCAGTCGATTAAACCATCATCAGCGCAACGACGGCCAAAATAAGTTGCTTGGCTTTCATCTTGTGCAGTTGTTGAATAATCACCTGATGCAATATGTGGCAACGCGCTAGAAAGTAACTTATCAGCGGCTTCTCTTACTTTTTCATGTAAAATCAGAGAAGTATCATTATCTGCAATAGTGACTTTTTCTTGAGCAACGATATCACCTGCATCAGCTTTCGCTGTCATTTTATGCAGAGTAACACCCGTTTCTGTTTCACCGTTCACAATCGCCCAATTAATTGGTGCGCGGCCACGATATTTTGGTAATAAAGAACCGTGTAAATTAAACGCGCCTTTTGGTGCCAAATTCAGGATCTCATCACTTAACATGTGACGATAATAGAAAGAAAAAATGACATCAGGTTTCATTTCACGAATACGTTCAATCCACAATGGGTGATTGACATTTTCAGGTGCAAATACTGTCAATCCCATTTCTGCACTCACACGAGCAACAGATGAGAAGAAATGATTTTCATTAGGATCGTCAGTGTGGGTAAATACAGCCTGAATATCATAACCTGCTTTTTCAAGTGCTTTCAAACCAACACAGCCAATATCGTGATAGGCAAATACTATTGCTTTCATTAGTCTTTTTCCTGATCTTCGTTGGGTTTATTAATACCAACCACTTTTTGGATAAAATACCGAGGACGCGCTCTTACATCATTATAAATTCGGCCTATATACTCACCTAATAAGCCCATTGCAACGAACTGCGCACCGATAAACATAAATAAGATTGCAAAAAGTGTGAATACACCTTCAGCAGCCCACATTGCACCGAAAATAATACGTAAAATAATCAACAGTAAGGCTAAGACAAAGCCAGATACAGCGATCACACTGCCGACAATGCTTAATAAACGTAATGGTGCCGTGGTTAAACAAGTTAATAGGTCGTACATTAAATTAATCAGCTTTAAAAAACTGTATTTTGAATCGCCATATTCACGCTCTGCGTGTGCAACATCAATTTCAATAGTACGACGAGCGAATGTGTTCGCCAGAATTGGAATAAATGTACTTCTTTCGTGACACTGTAACATCGCTTCAACAATATGGCGACGATAAGCACGCAACATACAACCGTAGTCTCCCATAGAGCGACCCGTTGCTTTAGTGATCATTGAGTTGATCATTTTTGAAGCGGTTTTACGAAACCATGAATCTTGGCGGTTACGACGACGAGTTCCGACAACGTCATACCCTTCTTCAGCAGTCGCGACAAGTCTTGGGATCTCTTCAGGTGGATTTTGTAAATCAGCATCCAATGTGATCACTAAATCACCATCAGCCTGATTAAAACCAGCCATAATTGCGGAGTGTTGGCCGTAATTACGGTTTAAAATAATTGCAATAACGTGATTTTCTTCAATGGCAGCCGCTTCTTCTAACATCTTAGCTGAATTGTCGCTACTACCATCATCAACAAGGATCAGTTCATATTCTTGTTCTAATTGTTTACAGCTTTTAATTGTACGTTCTAAAAGCTGAGGAAGGCTCTCTTCCTCGTTATAAACGGGGATTACAACCGATACTTTCTTGATTTCATCAAATGTTGACACTTAAATATGCTCCGAAAGAATTTCATTGATCGCATCTACAACGCGAATAACATCTTCATTACTCATATCAGGAAACAGCGGCAGCGAGCATAACGTTGCAGAGTTCCATTCTGATTGAGGAAGGGATAAAGAAGGATAGCGCTCACGATAATATTTTTGGGTGTGCGCTGCGCGGAAATGAAGCCCTGTACCAATATCTTTTTGCTTCAATTTCTCCATAAAAGCATCACGATCGATACCACAGGCATTTTTATCAACTCTCACCATAAACAGGTGATTTGCATGTAAATGTGAATATTCAGGGACACTCAACATTTCTAATGGAGAATCTTTGAGTTTTTCACGATACAGTGCAACCAACTCAGCACGTTTAGCATTCATTTCATCTAAACGCCCTAATTGCACCACAGCAATCGCTGCATGAATATCAGATAAGTTGTATTTATAGCCAGGTTCAACAACTTCTGCTTGAGGTTTACGACCTTGAATTTGTCTATCAAAGGCATCTACCCCTAAACCGTGGAATTTTAAGCAACGTACTCTATTGGCTAATTCGTCATTATCAGTAACAACTAATCCGCCTTCTGCACAAGTTACATTTTTAATCGCGTGAAAAGAGAAAATAGAGGTTCCTTTTTCACCAATCCATTCATTTTTATAGCGAGTACCAATAGCATGCGCTGCATCTTCAATAAGAGGAATGCCTGCATCTTGTGCAACTTTTCTTAATGCATCAAGATCGCAAGGTGCACCCGCATAATGAACCGGAATAATTGCTTTCGTTCTAGGTGTAATTGCTTTTTTGACGTCTTCTGCACTCACCATCAAAGTATCACGGTCAACATCAATCATCACTGGCTCTGCACCAAGTAATGTGATGATGTTCATCGTCGAAACCCAAGTTTGTGATGGTGTGATAACTTCATCACCAGCGCCAATTCCCATCGCCATTAAAACAACATGCATACCCGCAGTGGCAGAGCAAATTGCGATAGCATGTTTGCTACCAAATTTTTCACAAAAATCTTGCTCTAATTGATGATTTTGAGGGCCTGTTGTAATCCAACCTGAACGCAGTACATCCTCAACGGCTTTGATTTCTTCATCGCCAATCGCAGGGCGAGAGAAAGGAAGGAAGTGACTCATAAAAATGTAGCCTAGTTAATGAATGAATAAAAAACAATTATATACAAACTATTGTTCACCGACATCCGTCTTATTAAGAAAACATTAAAAAATCCTTAATAATTACTTGGGGATAAGCTTAACAATAGTCATATTATTGCAAAACCCGCCAATCAATATGATCAACATCATTGATGCACTTGATATTTGAATTAAATGTAGTTGATAATAATTTTTCGTCCAATAAGAGTGCAGATGCGCCAGAATTAACCAAATATCCATTTTTTATGAGCCAAACTCTGCCTGCTTTTTGATAAGAATGATTCAAATTATGTGTACTCATAATAACGGCACCACCTTGTTGGCAAAATTTATCAACCCATTTATCCAAAATTGCCAACTGTACGACATCTAAATTATTCGTTGGTTCATCAAGTAATATTAATTTTCCTTTTAAATCATAACTTGACCATAATTGGATAAATGCACCAACAATTCTAACCCTTTGCCATTCGCCTCCTGATAAATGATGAATGTTTTTTGACAATAATTTGTCAATTTTAAAATCATTTAACAGCATATTTAATTGCTGAACATCCATTTTCGACAATTTATGATATAGCGAGAGATAATGAAAAACAGGCATAAATGACAAAGCTTCCAATTGTTGTATAACAATGCTCTGCATTCTAGAAAGATCATCATATTTATAATGTCTTATTGAAGTTTCGTTTAGAATGATTTCACCATTAAATGGAAGCTCTCCTGCGATTGCCATTAAAAGTGTGCTCTTTCCCGCGCCATTTGCGCCAATTAAGTGAACACGTTCACCATAATTTACTTGTTCTGTAAATGCGTTAAGTCGATTATTAACACTTAAATTCTCAAGTTTAAGTAACGCCATATTACAAACGCCCCATCTCTTTTGTTGCCAATAACCAGATAAATAAAGGCGCACCAAGCGTTGCTGTAATCACTCCTATCGGAACTTCTGCACCATTTAAAATCAAGCGAGATAGCAGATCAGCAAGCAATAATAATCCGCCACCAGCAAGCGCGCACGCGGGTAATAACGTTTTATAATGGGTTATTCCACATAGTCTTAATAAATGCGGTACAACAAGCCCTACAAAGCTTATAGCGCCCGCTAAAGCAACGCTCAGCCCTATCAATAACCCAACGGCTAAAATAAACCAATTTCGCCATTGATTAACGGATATACCTAATTGCTTTGCTCTGAATGAACCCAAAGATAAATAATTAAGAACATCAGCTTGTAGAATAAGAATTAAGACAATAGGGATAAGAGTCCAAAATAAGATTTGATGACGCCAATCAATGCCACTAAAACTCCCCATCAACCAATACATTAATTGTCTTAAATCCAAAGCTGAACTGAAATAAACCAGCCAAGTCATTATCGCGCTTGCCATAACACCTAATGCCACACCAATTAATAGTAACTGAGCATTAGACAGTTTTCTTATGCGAGTAAAAAACATTAATAAGAGAGTGATCCCTAATGCACCGAGTATCGCCGCACTACTTATTAACCAAGGACTTAAACCAATTTGTAAAACAATGATTAATACAACACACACTCCCGCACCACTGCTTACTCCTAGTAATCCTGGCTCTGCGAGTGGATTTTGGAATAGTGCCTGCATAATAGCGCCTGCAATTGCTAGGCTGGCACCAACAGTCACTACTGCAAGTATTCTTGGTAAACGGATCTGCCAAACAAATAAATGGGCTTCATCTGTTAACCATTGATGTGGAAATAACGTAATCTCACCAACAGAGAGGGAAAAAACAAACAAGAAACATAATACTAATGTCATTAGAAACAGCTTTTTTCTGTCGTCAATGCGTTGTCTTTTAGTAAATTTAATCAGAGGATTTATTTCTTTTTCTTTATTCATTTCATTCCCTATCCATGCAACAACGGCTCTTACTGTTTTTATTTATAAAATAATTTTTTAGCAACATAACATGTTCGTATTCAATGATGAAAAACTAAATTTAGAACATGTAAGCCAGTCTCTAATAATGGAGAAAAAACTGGAATTAACTATCACAGTGTTGATATAGGCAAGAGATGAAAAGAAAGAGTCAAAATAAGAAATGAGAATAAAAAGAAAGATAACGAAAAAATAAAAACCTTCCATCCAAATAGAAATATCCATTCAGACTATATCGATAAATATAAACATCCTAATGCGTTTATCATCAAAATTAAATACAGACAATAATGATAAAAAAACGGCTTTCAAAGAAAGCCGTTTTGGATGTTTTTTAAATCTTATTCTTTTGGTGTTGCGCTCTCAACCCGGCTTTTTAACTTTTGTCCTGGGCGGAAAGTAACAACACGGCGAGCTGTAATAGGAATGTCTTCCCCAGTTTTCGGATTACGACCTGGGCGCTGATTTTTATCACGCAGGTCAAAGTTTCCGAATCCAGACAGCTTCACCTGTTCTCCATTTTCAAGAGAACGACGCACTTCCTCAAAAAAGGATTCTACAAGGTCTTTTGCATCGCGTTTGCTAACACCAAGTTTTTCAAACAGATTTTCTGCCATTTCAGCTTTTGTAAGCGCCATAGGTCTAGTCCCTCAAGGATGCTTGGAATCGCTGTTTCAATGCTGCTACACAGTTACTCACTGTTGCAGCAATCTCATCTTCTTCCAGTGTATGCTCGATATCCTGCAAGATTATGCTAATAGCGAGGCTTTTATAGCCCTCTGCTACTCCCTTACCACAATACACGTCAAATAAGTTTATGCCAACTATTTGATTTCCGCCAACTTTCTTACATTCGGCTAAAATATCCTCTGCAGCAACATCATTCGGAACAACTACAGCGATATCTCTACGATTCGAAGGGTAACGAGAAATTGCTTTTGCTTGTGGTAAACTGCGATTTGCAATTGCATTCCAACGTATTTCGAATACTACCGTACGACCGTTTAAGTCAAGTTTACGTTCAAGCTCTGGATGAACAACGCCAATACAGCCAATATATTCATTTCTCAGATAAATCCCAGCACTTTGTCCCGGATGAAGTGCTGAATGATTAGCTGGTTTAAATGTAATTTCATCTAGCTGGCCTGTCAATTCCAGAATTGATTCAATATTACCTTTCAAATCAAAGAAATCAACAGTTTGCTTCTCTAAACCCCAATGTTCTTCATTACGGTTGCCCGCGATCACACCAGCTAACATAAGTTCCTGACGTATTCCATATTCTGCTTGATTATCAGGAACAAAACGCAGACCTGCTTCAAATAACCTAACTCTAGATTGTTGACGGTTCTGATTATATACAGTCGTAGTCAATAATCCGGTTAATAAAGACAGTCTCATTGCTGACATATCCGCTGAAATTGGATTAGGCAGAATTAATGCTTCTTCATTTGGATGTAGTAAAGATTGGATCTTAGGATCAACAAAACTATAAGTAATTGCTTCTTGGAAGCCGTTGTCTACTAGCATTGTTTTAACGCGTTTTAATGACAAGTTCGCTTCGCGATGATTAGTCATTACCAAATCAGCGCGTAATGGTACATCTGGAATATTGTTGTAACCATAAATACGAGCAACTTCTTCAATCAAATCTTCTTCGATTTGAACATCAAAACGCCAAGAAGGAACTGTTGCTAACCAGCCATCATTTTCAACAGAAACGTTGAAACCTAAGCGAGTTAATGAATCCAGAACTTGTGCATCATCAATTACGTGACCTAATAAACGGTCTAATTTTTTACGTGTTAATTTAACTGGTGCAATATTTGGTAAATGTGCTTTATTGGTTACATCAATCACTTCACCAACTTCACCACCGCAAATTTCTAACAGTAACTTAGTTGCGCGCTCAATTGCGTTGTATTGCAGCTCAAAATCAACACCACGCTCAAAACGATGAGAGGCATCAGTATGCAAGCCATAACGACGTGCACGGCCTGTGATGGATAATGGAGAGAAGAATGCACACTCTAAGAAAACATTTTTCGTTTCTTCATTAACACCTGATGATTCACCACCGAAAATACCAGCCATACCTAATGCTTGTTTTTCGTCAGCAATAACTAATACATCTTCTTTTAATGTAATTTCATTGCCATCAAGTAAAGTCAGTTTTTCACCTTCTTTACCCATACGAACAACAACAGCACCTTCAACGCGATCAAGATCGAACGCATGTAGCGGTTGCCCCATTTCAAGTAGGATTAAGTTGGTGATATCAACAATTGGGTCAATAGAGCGAATGCCTCCACGACGTAACTTTTCTTGCATCCATAAAGGTGTTTTTGCTTTCACATTCATATTAGTGAAAACACGACCTAAATAACGTGGACACGCTTCTGGCGCTTCAACACGCACAGGGAATATTGCTGAAGAAGTTGCCGCAACAGGCGACATATCAGGTACTTGGCATTCCATTTTGTTGATAACAGCGATGTCACGAGCAACACCTAAAATACCTAAGCAATCCGCACGATTTGGTGTAATGCTAATTTCAATCGCATTATCATTTAATTTTAAGTATTCACGAATATCCATGCCAATAGGTGCATCAGCAGGTAATTCAATAATACCTTCATGATTTTCTGAAATAGCTAATTCAGAAAATGAGCACAGCATACCTTCAGAGGGTTCACCACGAAGTTTTGCTGCTTTAATTTTGAAGTCGCCTGGTAATACAGCGCCAACAGTTGCAACTGCAACTTTTAGGCCTTGGCGGCAATTAGGTGCGCCACAAACGATATCGAGTAATCTGTCACCGCCTACGTTAACTTTCGTTACACGCAATTTATCGGCATTAGGGTGTTGTCCACATTCAACAACTTCACCTACAAACACACCGTGAAAATCACCGGCAACAGCTTCAACGCCGTCAACTTCAAGGCCAGCCATTGTCAGTTGTTCAGAAAGCGCTTCGCTACTAATCGCTGGGTTTACCCACTCACGTAACCAAAGTTCACTGAATTTCATGAGATAATCCCACCTTATTTAAACTGTTTGAGGAAACGAAGATCATTTTCGAAGAATGAACGCAAATCGGTGACACCGTAACGTAACATAGTCAGACGTTCCATACCCATACCGAACGCAAAACCTGAATAAACTTCAGGATCGATACCTACATTACGTAATACATTTGGGTGAACCATACCGCAACCCAACACTTCTAACCATTTACCATTCTTACCCATTACATCGACCTCTGCTGAAGGCTCAGTGAATGGGAAATAAGAAGGACGGAAACGAATTTCCATATCTTCTTCAAAAAAGTTTTTTAGGAAATCATGTAGTGTTCCTTTTAAATTGGTAAAGCTAATGTCTTTATCAACAATTAAGCCTTCAATTTGGTGGAACATTGGTGTGTGAGTCTGATCGTAGTCATTGCGATATACGCGACCTGGTGCAATGATGCGAATAGGTGGCTGTTTATCTTGCATAGTACGAATTTGTACACCCGATGTTTGTGTACGCAGTAAACGCTTCGCATCAAACCAGAAAGTATCGTGGTCGGCTCTTGCTGGGTGATGTGCAGGAATATTCAACGCATCAAAGTTATGATAATCATCTTCGATTTCAGGGCCAGATTCTACAGAAAACCCTAATTCGCCAAAGAAAGTTTCAATACGTTCAATTGTACGAGTTACTGGGTGTAGACCACCGTTTTCAATACGGCGACCAGGCAAAGATACATCGATTTTCTCAGCAGATAAACGTTCGTTTAATAATGCTGATTCAAGATAATCTTTACGAGTATTCAGCGCTTGCTGAACCTCTTGTTTAGCCTGATTAATGACAGCCCCTGCAGCTGGACGATCTTCCGCGGGTAAGTCGCGCAGCGTGGACATCTGAAGCGTTAAATGACCTTTTTTCCCCAAGTATTCAACACGAACCGAATCCAGCGCAGCAACATCCTGTGCCTCTTCGATAGCTGCTTTAGCTTGAGCAACGAGTTCAGCGAGATGTGGCATCGTTTCCTCTTCCTTTGACCTGATGAGGTCTATTAGTTGTTATCAATGATGACGAATAAAATTGCCTTTTTGGTTTCTAACCCAGTATTGGGATCTGAAAACAAAAAAGCCTCCATATTGGAGGCTCAGGCGCTACTTTTCGTTTCTTTTCTTACGCGCAAAAGCCCCCTTGAATTAGGCGCTAAAGTAAAAAAAGAAACGGAAAAAAGCGATATTTAACATTGGTAATGTCTCTTAAAATATTAACTTATTGAATTTATATCATTAAGCCACAGATTTAGACAAAATAAAAGAGGGAGAAAACTCCCTCTTCCATTGCTTAATAAATAATTAAGCCAGAGCACCTTTCGCTTTTTCAACTAAAGCAGCGAATGCTACTTTGTCGAATACAGCGATGTCAGCCAGAATCTTACGGTCGATTTCAATGGATGCTTTTTTCAGACCATTGATGAAACGGCTATAAGACATACCGTTCTGACGAGCTGCTGCGTTGATACGCGCGATCCACAGCTGACGGAACTGACGTTTTTTCTGACGACGGTCACGGTACGCATATTGACCAGCTTTGATAACAGCCTGGAAAGCTACACGATATACACGAGAACGTGCACCGTAATAACCTTTAGCTTGCTTTAAAATTTTCTTGTGACGAGCACGGGCGATAACACCACGTTTAGCACGAGCCATATTAAACTCCTAAATGTCTATATTCTGTTAAAAAAGTGATACTTATGCGTATGGTAAGCAAGCTACGACCAGACCTAAATCTCCTTTAGAGACCATGCCTTTTGGACGTAAATGACGTTTACGCTTAGTTGACTTTTTAGTCAGAATGTGACGGAGGTTAGCATGCTTGCGCTTGAAGCCACCACCAGCAGTTTTTTTAAAGCGCTTAGCTGCGCCGCGTACTGTTTTAATCTTTGGCATTTCTATAATCCACTTCGCATTGTTAATAACATAAAATAATAAGGCGAATAGCAATCAGCCTTTAAAGGCTGACGCTATTACTTGAATTGCCCGACTATTTCTTCTTCGGCGCTAACACCATGATCATCTGACGCCCTTCAATCTTATTAGGGAAAGATTCAACAGCAGCCAGTTCATCCAAATCTTCACGGATACGGTTAAGCATTTCCATACCGATTTGTTGGTGTGCCATTTCACGACCACGGAAACGCAGTGTGACTTTGGCTTTATCGCCATCTTCAAGAAAACGAATCAGGTTGCGTAGTTTGACCTGATAGTCGCCTTCATCTGTACCAGGACGGAATTTAACTTCCTTAACCTGAATAACTTTTTGTTTCTTTTTCTGTTCTTTGAGAGTCTTACTTTTCTCATAGAGGAATTTGCCGTAGTCCATAATACGACAAACCGGCGGCTCGGCATTAGGACTAATTTCAACTAAATCAGCACCTGCTTCCTCGGCTTTCTCAAGAGCCTCTTTCAGACTAACAACTCCAATCTGTTCGCCATCTAAACCTGTTAAACGAACTTCATGAGCGCGAATCTCACCATTGATGCGATTCTGACGCGTTGATTGAATTCTTTTTCCGCCTTTAATACCTTATTCCTCCAACTGATGAAGACTTCTGCTTCTAATTTCTTGCAGAAGCTTTTCTTTAAATTCGTTAACGTCGATACTGCCAAGGTCTTTTCCTCGACGAGTACGAACCGCCACTTTGCCTGATTCAACTTCTTTATCTCCACAGACAAGCATGTACGGAACACGACGTAAAGTATGTTCACGAATTTTAAAGCCAATCTTCTCATTTCTCAAGTCTGCTTTTGCACGAATTCCGGCATCTTGCAATTCTTTGACGAGTTTTTGTACATAATCAGCCTGTCCATCCGTGATATTCATCACGACAACCTGCTGTGGTGCTAACCAAGTTGGGAAGAATCCTGCGTATTCTTCTGTCAGAATACCAATAAAACGTTCTAAGGATCCCAGCACTGCTCGGTGTAACATAACAGGTACTTTACGCTCGTTGTTTTCGGCAACATAAGATGCGCCTAAACGACCTGGTAGTGAGAAGTCTAATTGAACTGTACCACACTGCCATGCACGATCTAAACAATCGTAAAGTGTAAATTCTATTTTAGGGCCATAAAACGCCCCTTCGCCTGGCTGATATTCAAATTCAATATTGTTATCAGTTAAGGCTTTTGCTAAGTCTGCTTCAGCAATATCCCATAATGCATCTTCACCGATACGTTTTTCTGGGCGAGTAGACAGCTTAACAACGATTTTTTCAAATCCAAAAGTAGAATATACATCATAAATCAATTTGATGCAGTCATTTACTTCACTTAAAATCTGTTCTTCAGTACAGAAGATATGCGCATCGTCTTGTGTAAAGCCACGAACACGCATTAAACCATGCAATGCACCTGATGGTTCATTACGATGGCAACTACCGAATTCAGCCATACGTAATGGCAAATCACGGTAAGAACGTAAACCTTGTTTGAAGATTTGTACGTGACCTGGGCAGTTCATTGGTTTGATACAATATTCACGGTTCTCTGAAGATGTTGTGAACATGTTTTCTTTGTAGTTTTCCCAGTGACCTGTTTTTTCCCAAAGAACACGATCCATCATAAATGGACCTTTTACTTCTTGGTAATCATATTCTTTTAATTTACAACGTACAAATGTTTCTAACTCACGGAAAATAGTCCAGCCATCATTATGCCAGAAAGCCATACCCGGCGCTTCTTCTTGCATATGATATAAATCAAGCTGTTTACCAATTTTGCGGTGGTCACGTTTGGCCGCTTCTTCTAAGCGATCTAAGTAAGCTTTTAACTGTTTCTTATCAGCCCAAGCTGTACCATAAATGCGTTGTAGCATTTTATTATCGCTGTTACCGCGCCAATATGCACCTGCGATTTTCTGTAATTTGAAGTTATGACAGAAACGCATGTTTGGAACGTGTGGTCCACGGCACATATCAACATATTCTTGGTGATGATAAAGACCTGGTTGAGAATCTTGGCTAATATTTTCGTCAAGAATAGCAACTTTATAGTCTTCACCACGAGAAACAAATGTTTCACGAGCTTCAGCCCAGCTTACGCGTTTTTTAATAACGTCATAATCTGTTTTCGCCAACTCTAGCATGCGTTTTTCTAGAGTGTCTAAATCTTCCTGTGTTAGCGAATGGTCTAAATCGACATCGTAGTAGAATCCATTTTCAATAACAGGACCAATCGCCATTTTGGTGTGTGGCCATAATTGTTTAATTGCATGTCCCAATAAGTGGGCACAAGAGTGACGAATAATTTCAAGACCTTCATCATCTTTTGCGGTGATAATCGCCAGATTTGCATCATGTTCGATTAATTCACAAGCATCTACCAGCTCACCATTAACACGGCCTGCAATACATGCTTTCGCAAGTCCAGGGCCGATATCTGCAGCGACATCCATGACAGAAACTGCATTTTCAAATTGACGTTGGCTTCCGTCAGGAAGAGTAATAATTGGCATTTAAAATCCTTATTTACAGTGGTGACCCATACGCAAGATCACTTGTAAGCTTTTTATTTCATATATATTCAGTACGTTACGACAATTTCTCACTTTACCTCGCGAGGTTTGTACACAGTTATGTACACATATTTATTTTATAAATATCCATAGCATCACTGAGCCTTATCGTAACTCAGGGGGGATATTATCACAGACTATAAAGATTTATACATTTATCTCATCGGTAATTTTAACATCTCTTTTTTTAATACAGGGAGATAGATAGAATTTTTTCTTTAATTTGACTACCATAACGAGCAAGCGGAAACCGTGGCTTTTAAAATAACATTCTCTAGGGCGGACCAGAATCTTCATTGTTAATATATAAGGTATGTAACGTGTTTTATCTAAAGCCCCGCTCTCGTAAATTAGTCTATGCTATTACCTTTGAAACTCTTGCGATTTTATTAAGCACTGTTTTACTAGCGATATTAAGCCAAAGCCAATCACATAATTCACTACCCGTTGCAATCGCTGTTTCTGTTATTGCCTTGATTTGGAATTATATTTTTAATTTTTTCTTTGAATTAATTGAATCAAAACTAAAAATCAAAAAGCGTACCGTTATGGTACGGCTTACTCATGCAATAAGTTTTGAATTAGGTCTGTTCTTCTTTACCATTCCACTTTATATGTGGTGGTATAACGTGGATTTTATCAAAGCAATTAGTATGGAAATCACGATATTAGTGTTCTTCTTTGTCTATACTTATTTATTTACACTCGCCTTCGATAAATTATGCCCTCGAGTTTATTCAACAGGAAATAAAGTGGTGTAATGGCTTAATCTTGTCGATACTCAGTAGGACTTTTATTAAAGTATTGGCGAAATGCCTGACTAAATGCAGAATGCGAGTCATATCCTACAACTAAAGCAATATTTTCAATATTTACTGATGTGTATTTTAATAATTCAGCGGCTTTGCTAAGTCGCTGTTGAGTGACATATTGCATCACAGATACTCCCACCTCTGCTTTCATTTTTCGTTGTAACGTACTCACTGACGTATTAAAAGCGCAAGCAATATCATATGTGGTTAATGGTGTATGTAATTTATTCACTAACCAAGCATCCAAACTATCGCGCCAACCTTTTTGTATTTTCATTTGAGCGAGTAATAAACGTGTGATCGTTGAATATTGATCTGGAGGTTGAGGATATTGATGTAGCCACTCTAATAAACCAATGGCTGCTGGTGATAACACAAATTGTCCACCTTTCTCACTTAATTGCCATTGAGACGTTGCAGGGAGTTCTAGAATAAGATTTTTATTATCTATATTGCCTGAAAAGGCATGATGAATAGTTGGAGGGATAATCAAACAGTTTTGATTGGAAATCAGAAAATCTTCTCGATTGAAATTAACTTCCATCGAACCCGAAAGCCCGAAAATAATCTGCCATAAATTATCATGCTGATGAGATACCGTCTCTTGTGTATAACATCGCAAATGCAATTGAGGTAATAACAAAAGACACTCCTTTATATCCATCCTGCTATTGAATAATTACTATATCAAAACTCAGCCGAACATCACTATTTAAGAGTGTCTTATCAAGATACTTATTTACGCTAAACGCGAGCCATTTGGTAAAGGTAAGTTAAACTCAGCCAATACAATTGCTCCTGTTTCATCAGGTGCCCCTGTAATTAAAACTTCAGATTTTATACCTGCAATGCGTTTAACTGGAAAATTACATACACATAAAATACGACGTCCCACAAGCTCTTCAGGTGTATAGTTTACCGTAATTTGAGCACTTGAACGCTTTATACCTAATTCGCCCAAATCAACTTCCATAACATAAGCAGGTTTATTCGCTTTTTTATTTATTTCTGCGCTAATAATCGTTCCTACTCTCATTTCTACTCGTAAAAAATCATCCCATTCAATTAAATCTGTCATTTTTTTACCAATCTATTGTGTTTATGGTTATATCACTATTACTGAATTATAGATTAACACGCATGATGCTGGCTCACCTGTGGTGAGACAATCATTCTCTATTGAGAAAGAGTCACTCACACTCTTTTTTCTCTATTTTCATCATTCTGAAATTTATCTACTTTTTAATAACCTTTTAAATAACCATATCAATTCATAAATTTGTTATGTATAAAAAGTATTCTTAAGAAATGTGTTTTTATTCCCCCCAGAGAATATTTATGATGAAAAAAATAACAGAGTGGACAACATTAGAAGGAAAACTTGTGCGTTTAGTGCCCCTAAGTATGGAACACTACTCAGAACTCTATGAACTAATTGAAAAAGATAGACCCGATGAGCTTTGGTATACCACCGTTCCTTCAGTAACAGAATTACAACGCGATATTGAGCATAAACTTCAGTTACAACAAAAAGGATTAATGTTGCCTTTTACCATTATTTCTAAAGCTAATAGCCGTGTGGTTGGCATAACAACCTTTATGAATATTGATAGCCAAACTCCAAGATTAGAAATTGGTTCAACGTGGTATACCAAAGAAGTACAAAGAACAGGAATAAACACTGAAGCTAAATATCTCTTACTTAAATATGCCTTAGAAGACTTGCAATGCATTGCTGTTGAATTTCGTACTCATATATTAAATCAAACTAGCCGTAGAGCGATTGAACGACTTGGTGCAAAACTGGATGGTATTTTACGTAATCATAGATTAACGACGACGGGACAAAAAAGAGATACTTGCGTTTATAGCATTACTGATTATGACTGGGGATCGGTAAAAATGCATTTAGAATGGCTTATGAAAAAATACTAATAAACATTAAGAATATTACGAGGAAAATAACTTTTATCTCGTTTAATTTGTTATCATAATTACTCCTTAATTACCTGTTATTGGGAGCTTTTATATTCCATGCACTCTGTTTACCAGTTTTTTCAGGCTATCGGTCTTGGTCTTATTTTGCTTTTGCCTTTAACTAATCCATTAACGACTGTTGCTCTTTGGCTTGGCCTTTCAGGCAATATGACAAAGGAACAACGTAATCAACAATCCTTAATGGCATGTGTGTATATTTTCCTTATTATGACCATCGCGTTCTATGCGGGACGGATCATAATGACAACCTTTGGTATTTCGATCCCCGGTCTTCGTATTGCAGGCGGAATGATAGTTGCCTTTATTGGCTTTAGTATGCTGTTTCCAAATACACCTAATGTCGATGATCCTATTTCAGACGATAACAATCCACATCGTAATCCCAAAGAACCTAATATTGCCTTTGTTCCTTTAGCAATGCCAAGTACAGCGGGTCCCGGAACAATTGCAATGATAATCAGTACGGCGGCTTCAATTCCCTCACGTACTGATATTGCACAATGGGTATTGTATATCGCCCCTGTGACAAGCTTCTTTTTAATTAGCGTTATTGTTTGGGTATCACTTCGTGGCTCCACCAGCATTATGAAGTATTTAGGCCACAGCGGTATTGACGCTATTTCTCGCGTAATGGGATTTTTATTAATCTGTATGGGCGTTCAGTTTATGATCAATGGCGTTCTTGAAATTATTGCTGATTTGCCTGCTTTATTAAAACAGGCTCAAGCCGCTGCTAATTTGCCAGATTAATTATCACCTGCATGGTAAGCCGCTCTCACTTTTGCTAAATAACGCGGCGCTTGAGAAGCTGGATGATTTTTTTCGACATAACGATAAAAATCATCCGCACTCATTGAATTAATTTTAGCGATGGCATTATCTCTATCTTTATCAAATGTTCTTAATAAAGCGCCTGCGCCATTTACATAAGCAAGGATAGTGGCGTAATAAAGAGTTTCAGGATCGGCAATACCAACAAGGTGACGCTCTCTTAATAATTGAATATAAGCTGTACCCAAATCGATATTAATGGCGGGATCTTTTAGTTGAGCCGTTGTTGGTTGCCCTGCCTTACCTCTATTTTGGTAAACATCTCTTCCCGCAGTTGATGCTTTAATTTGCATTAACCCAACTGCATTTGATTTGCTAATAACTTCAGGTCTAAAGTTTGATTCAACTTGGATAATCGCCTTAATTAATGTTTCATCAACATCGTAACGGCTTGATGCTTGCTGTATATGGTTATCAAAAGGTGTTGATTTCCATTGTGCCGTTGAAATTGAAGCATTATTAACGCGGTTCTCTACTGGTTTTTGGCTTAAGAATCGTGATGTTTCTTTTTGAACAGGTTGACGAACATGATCAGCACAACCAGCAAGAAGCAAAATTGCCAAAGAAAAGATGATGTTTACTTTCACGTTTTATCCTTTTGCATAAAGGGTTGTACGAAGATATATTTATATATCAATAATTTATAGATATATTATTCTATTTTCATTCAAAAATGCATGCTAAAATATGGCAAAACATGAGAAATAAATCAATCTATTACGACTTCTAGTGTGTGCGTTTTATCTCAAATTAGCTCTTCTATTATACTCTCCATACTATCCAAAAACTAACTAGATCCGAGATGAACCTCATGAAGCGAACCCAGAAAGAAAAAAAGATAATGGAATTATTTAAGCCTGAGAATCTTGCATGAGTAGCTGGTGAAATAGGCTCCCCTCCTTTTGAGGTTTCTGATGTAGCTTAATGCTTAAAGGATAGGATTCTTTTAACAAGAAAAAGATTCTCGAATCTACTTACAAAACACTAGATGGTGTTGTTAAGGATGGCTTATTAGAAAAGATATCCCGTTACGAGAGGCGACAAAACAAATACCGAGACTAAGTAATTCATCCTGATGTTCATTATGTCATTAGTCGTTATGGATTGCAGGGGGAATGCCATGTTGTGAAATATGAAAATAGCGGAGGAGATTTTATTGAAGGCGAATGTGTTAAGATTAATTAAATAACTGACTTTTTTTAGTATTCACTTAGAACAAAAAGCCTCCGTTAAGAGGCTTTCAAAACGATACTAGTTAATATTATATACGTTTGTTCATTACCACTTATCACGGTAATCAAATGCTACCTGGTAATCGTATTTATTTAGCTCAATTTTATGTTTAAGGTGCTTCTGCAGATAAGGAACCCACGCAGAAATAACATCAAAACCGCCGTTATTGATGATGTTTTCTGTCGGCTTAACGGTTTGTTCAATAACCGTATCATCATCACCCAGATCTGTTGAATATTCTTTTCCAATAAAGTCTTCCGTTTTTTTATCAAACCATTGTAAATGTACTTTCAATCCCATGATATTTATTCTCCTTACAAATATTTTTTGATATTACGTTTTGGATCAGCCGGTTTTATCTGATTACCGGTTTTCGGATCAAAGGCGCCGATATGCTGTCCGTCACTGGCTCGATACCCCTCCAGTTCACCATGCTGAGAGTCCCACTCGTAGATTTTACGGCCTTTGTCTCCGAACCAGCGCGCACGTTTACCACCTCCGCCTTGTTTAGGCGTTTTCCACTTTCCTTCTTTTAGCTCACCCAACCCTTTAATTTCTTCAGTCTTCGGTGCTGGGTGATAATCATGACCTTTTTCTCTGACACCTTGGCGTTTTTTATCCTTAGCCTCATTGACCTTATCTTCAGCTGCTTTTTTCTTGCTCTCAGCTTTTTTGCGACTCTCAACTGCTATCGCTAGCGCTTTTCTCGCTTCATTTAGCGCTATTTCAGGCTCTTTAACCTTCGCGTTATAAACTAATTTGATTGCATTGGCAGGTAATGAAGAATATTTTTTTAACCACTCATCATATTCCGCTTTTTTAGCTTCATATGTTTTTTGTAATGAGGCAACATTTACCTTTAATGTATCCTCTTTCTTCTTCGCAACGTCTAACTCAATAATAGCTTCATTTAAAGCTTGTTTTGCCGCTTCAAGAGGATAAAGCGCAATCCAATCTTTTTTCGCTTGCTCTATCAGTTTTTTTTCATCTTCTTGAGAAAGTTGCTCACTAATTGAAACATATAGAGGTTCATTATCATTACCAAAATCAACAATAGCATGATAATTTTTTAGCTCAATAGAAGGAAGATACTGTGATACTGGAGGCTGAGTATTCACTACAGTTCGTTGCTTCTTCCATTCTTTTTCTTGTTCAAGCTTAATTTTTACAGGCTTCATATTAGGAATAATTTCTGCTGTATAAATACCTTGCATTCCTGTTGGTTTAGCTTGAACAATGGGTACTGAGAGTGATCCGTTAACAGAAATAACTGTTTTCTGTTTTTGTTTAATTTCATCAAAAGCAGAAGTAATATAGGTATCAACCACAACTTGCTTTTCTTTGATAAATCTCCCTATTTCAGTAGCAATCACTGATGCTGGTAATGTCGATACCTGATAGGTCTTCTTTTCATCATAAATATGTAAAAAACCATGCTTATTTAATAATGCCATTTCCTCCTTAGTAGTCATTATATTGTTATTTGGCATTAAACCTTCAATTGCAATTCCCCATGGCGTAAAACGATTTAATAATGATGCTTTACTCACTAATTGTGCGACATTATTTTTAGCAAAATTAAACGCCGTTGTAATAGCTGTTTGAGTTGCACTTAAATTACCACTAGCAATAGTAAAATTAAGTACCCCATTTTTTAGTGGGAATAGAAATACGGTACTACCTACGGGAATAACTGAGGCGGCTTCAGGGCTCTCACTTAAATTTATATTATCGTCATAATATTCGCTATAACCTCCGCTCTCTTTCTCGTGATTTCCAGTTTCATTATCTTCTCTATCATCACGGTCATTATCAGTATATTCAGAATTATCATTTGAACTACTAATACCATCAGTGATTTCAATACGAATATCATTATCATCATAGTCACTCATATAAACTCCTTTTTATATTAGAAACACATAACACCTGTATTTAAATACAGTATAAATTATGAGGCAATAATCTTATTTCGGTTATGTTCGGAATAATCATCATTAAAAACTAACTCATCCTTAAGCTAAGTAGATTTAATCAGTTATCAATTTCTGGTGTCTTATTGGTATCATGATTTTCTTCCTTTCCTTTTTGTCTGAGTTCTTCTTCCTCTTTCTGTGCTTCTTCTATCTCACTCACAATAAGTAGCACTAAAATTAAAATCGCTCAGCATAAAAAGGTAAATTGACTAAAATAAAAACAGCCAAATTATTAAAAATAAGAAGCATTACCATTAAAATGGTGTAGAGATAATTTTTCATTAGGAGCTGGATATGACTAAAAAATATTATATTAATAATATGTTCTGGGGCTATTTTATGATGTTGGTGATGGTTTATCTTAATTATAACGATCACACTATTGAAGGTTTATTAATGCTAACTTTAAGCATACCTAGTGCAATTTTTTTTCCTTTCTCCAAAATGCTTATCGAAAAATTCGCATTAAAATATACAACAAAAAAATTCTGGAATACTGGATTATTTATAAATACACCAGCTAAGCATGGTGGAGTAGCTCTATACCACTTATTTTGTTTTATATTTTCAATTCCATTTAGCATGATATATCTAGCTTTATATTTCACAAAAAATAGGGTAAATTAAAATAGATTATCCTATTACCCTACATATTAAATACCAATCGCACCGCTGATTTTTTCAACCAAAGCGTCGTCAATCAAGGCACCAACTGTTGCAATTATGAGGGCATACCCTAAAATTCCAACAGGTCCACCAATAATTAAACTAAAGGCAAAGGCTGTCAATGCCACTGCTGCCATACCAGCAGTAATTGCAGTGGCTTTAACAAAAAATGGACGCCAATTTCCCGTTTTAACCGCTTTTTTAAATTCAACAAGTAATTCCACGGCATTAATCGCGTGATTGGTATATCCAAGCCCTTTACTAAATTTACCTAAGTTTGAAGCTAACTGTTTTGCATCAATAGATTCTAATGTTTTTATAATAGCAGCTCGATCTTTGGTATTAATTTTATTATTAATATTCTGCCCATATTTTTCATATGTACGTAAAGCATCTTCTACACTTCTGATTGTTTTCCCTTTAGATTGCTCTGCTAACTCTCTAGATAATTGTGCTGCTTTTTTACCAAATTCCTGTATCACTTTCTCGTAAAATGAAATTGTAGATTTCACCCAATTTTTAATATTATTAAACTCTTTTTCCTTCTGAGGACGCGGATCTTTATCCTTAAGTTCAATTGCAGGGAAGCCCGAATAAGCATATAAAGGCGGTAAGTTTGAATTTCTAGGAAACACAATAATTGCGTCATTAAATTGGTGTGGATATGGTGCTTCTATTCTTTTGTTTTCTACCTTATTAGGTAATTCTACTTTTTCTGGATATGAGAATTTTTTATTTTCATTTGAGTAATTTTGAATAACATTTCCTTGTAAACCAGGGCCGCTAGAGGAGCTAGTGGGTCTAAGCAAATATTCAATCCCCATATTCTTAATATCTACATGATAACTATTAGCAGCGTCATTAACTTCATATACAGGGACTTTTTTAGTCACTAAAACACTATCTGTGATGTAAGCAAAGCTTCTTTACGTAATCGATTTTCGTCAGCTTTACCAGAGAGAGAAAACAAACCTACTTTTCATGAAATAAGAAGCTTATCTGCAAGACTTTATGAAGAAGAAAAAAGCGCTGAGTTCGCTAAAAAAATATTAGGCCATAAATCCATGCAAATGACTGATAGATATTTAGATGATAGAGGTACCGGCTATACTGAATTGTGAGCTAATAGTGAGCTTTTGTGAGTGTGTAAAAGTAACTTATTGATATTCAGTGATGAATATTTAAATAACCTTTTACACAAATAGTTACGAACTATTGTTAATTTTTGTGACAAAACTCGACAATCTACTTAACATTTATTGGAATACATGTTGTTATCTTATTTCTGGTCGTTATCAAATGAAGCTTTTTACACAGAGATAACTTGACTTTTTTGAGATGATATTGATAATCATTATCAATTGAGAAAATAACTCTGCAACTATAAGGCAATAATAATATGGATATATTTCGCTCTGTAAACAAACTTTCACTTACGGCTTTATGCCTTATGGCATCCGTATTTTTAACAGCACCTACACAAGCAAAAGATAAACTAAAAGTCGTCACCACATTTACTATCATTCAAGATATCGCTCAAAATGTAGCTGGAGATGCAGCTATTGTCGAATCAATCACAAAACCTGGTGCTGAAATTCACGATTACCAACCTACTCCTAAAGATATTGTAAAAGCTCAAAAGGCTGATCTTATCTTATGGAATGGCTTAAACCTTGAACGTTGGTTTGAACGCTTTTTTAATGAGTTACGTAACGTACCTGCTGTTGTTGTCACTGAAGGCATCACACCAATGGCAATTAGTGAAGGTGCTTACAAAAACAATCCTAACCCACATGCGTGGATGTCACCGAATAATGCATTAATTTATATTGAAAATATTCGCAAGGCACTTGTTGAACACGATCCCGATAATGCGGCTATTTATAATCAAAATGCGGCACGCTACGCAGAAAAAATTAAACAGCTTGACGCACCATTAAGAGAAAGACTATCCCGTATTCCACAAGAAGCGCGTTGGTTAGTGACCAGTGAAGGTGCATTCAGCTATTTAACTAATGACTATGGCTTTAAAGAAGTTTATTTATGGCCCATCAATGCAGAAGAACAAGGCACACCACAACAGGTTAAATATGTGATTGATACCGTTAGAAAACACAAGATCCCTGTTGTCTTTAGTGAAAGTACAATTTCAGATAAGCCAGCTAAACAAGTAAGTAAAGAAACTGGCGCAAAATACGGTGGTGTTCTTTATGTTGACTCACTTTCCGCTGAAGGTGGCGAAGTTCCTACTTATATTGATTTGATTACTATTACAGTAGATACAATTGCGAAAGGATTTGGGCAATGAGCAATATAAAAGCTAATCCTACGTTGACTGTTGATAATGCCACAGTGACTTACAACAACGGTCATACGGCTATTTTCGATGCAAGTTTCTCTATCACTGGTGGCACTATTTGTGCCCTAGTGGGTATCAATGGCAGTGGTAAATCCACACTATTTAAAACCATTATGGGGCTGGTAAAGCCCTCTAAAGGAAAAGTGACGTTAAACGGTAGCCCAATCCAGCAGGCGTTAAAACAAAATATGATCGCCTATGTTCCACAAACAGAAGAAGTTGACTGGAATTTTCCCGTCCTCGTTTCTGATGTTGTAATGATGGGGCGTTATGGAAAAATGGGATTTTTTCGTATTCCTTCAAAACGTGACCATGAAGTTGTTGAAGCATCATTAGAACGCGTTGGCTTGTCAGGCTTAGGGCATCGCCAAATTGGTGAACTTTCTGGCGGTCAAAAAAAACGTGTTTTCTTAGCTCGAGCAATGGCTCAAGAAGGTACTGTTTTATTACTCGATGAACCTTTTACTGGTGTCGATGTTAAAACAGAAAATGCCATTATCGAGCTGCTACGCAATTTGCGCGAAGAAGGCCACTTAGTTTTAGTTTCAACTCATAACTTGGGAAGTGTACCTGAATTTTGTGACCACGTTATTTTAATCAATAGAACAGTGTTAGACAGTGGTCCAACTGAAACGACATTTACACAGAAAAACTTAGAGCACGCATTTGGTGGTGTGTTACGTCACATTAGCCTATCGGGTTCTGATCTTCATGATGATGACGATCCTCGTTCACTCACTGTCATTACCGATGATGAACGTGCTGCTGTCTTTTATGGTCATCAAGAAGAACACACTCCAGCGCACCAAAGCCAGCGCAAACAAGGAGATTAGCCATGCTAGATTTACTCCTACAGCCTTTTGAATATAACTATATGGTGAAAGCGATTTGGGTGAGTGCCTTAGTCGGTGCTGTCTGCGCTTTTCTTTCATCCTATCTTATTTTGAAAGGTTGGTCGTTAATGGGGGATGCCCTTTCCCACTCAGTTGTTCCCGGTGTTGCAGGGGCTTATATATTAGGTTTGCCTTATGCAGTTGGTGCTTTTTTTACGGGTTTGCTTGCCGCATTATCAATGACATTTATTCGTCATATCACACGCCTTCGTGAAGATGCCGTTATTGGTTTTATTTTCTCCACTTTTTTTGCCTTTGGTCTGTTGCTGGTTTCGCTTAAACCGACAGCCGTCAACGTTCAGACCATTATCCTCGGAAATATTTTAGGTATTGCTGATGAAGATGTATGGCAAGTTGTGATTATTACAGGTGTCTCTTTCTTAGTTTTATTTTGTATTTGGAAAGACTTGCTGGTGGTTTTTTTTGATGAAGTTCATGCAAAATCAATCGGTTTATCGCCACTAAAATTAAAAATTATCTTTTTTACTCTTTTGAGCGCATGTACTGTTGCGGCTCTTCAAACTGTTGGCGCCATTCTTGTCATTGCTATGGTAGTGACTCCTGGTGCAACGGCTTATTTACTCACAGACCAATTCAAACGACTTGCCATTATTGCTATCTGTATCGGCACAATCACAAGTGCAGTAGGTGCTTATCTTAGCTACTTCTTTAATGGTGCAACAGGTGGTGTGATTGTCACAATGCAAACATCACTCTTTTTGTTGGCTTTCTTATTTGCTCCTAAACACGGTATGTTAGCCGCTCGCCGTCGTGCTCGTCAGAGTTCACAACAGTTGATTACACAATCTCATCAGCATAAAGGATCAACAAAACCAGAAGAGGTGAAACTATGAATGAGTTGTTGGCGTTTTTCATTGAGCCTTTTCAATACCCGTTTATGCAACGCGCTATTATTGCAGCCATTATCATAGGTATCGCCTGTGCTATTTTATCTTGCTATATGGTATTAAAAGGCTGGTCTTTGATGGGAGATGCAATCTCTCACGCTGTTTTACCCGGAGTTGTTCTTGCTTATGTCACCGCAATCCCGTTAACAGTAGGCGCCTTTCTTTCAGGTCTATTTTGCTCTTTTGCCACGGGTTATTTAAAAGATCACAGTCGCATTAAAGAAGATACTGTGATGGGAATTGTGTTCTCAGGTATGTTTGCAGTGGGTTTGGTCATTTTTGCCAGTGTCGATACAGACCAACATTTAATGCATATTTTATTTGGTAATATTTTAGGCATTACACCTGATGTATTAACTCAAATTAGTATTATCTGTGTAATCACCATCACTATCATGCTTGTTAAGCAAAAAGATTTTATGCTTTATTGCTTTGATCCTAACCAAGCAAGGATTATTGGTTTACCTGTCACATTATTGCACTATGGATTGTTGTCTATTTTGGCATTAACTATTGTTGCTTCAATGCAGGCTGTTGGGATTATTTTAGTGGTCGCCATGCTTATTTCACCGGGGATCACCGCGTATTTATTAACACGCAGTTTTTCACGCATGATTATGTTAGCAATTGTATTTTCTGTCGCATCTAGCGTTATAGGAACATTTATTAGTTTCCATATTGATGGAGCAACAGGCCCATGTATTGTGCTAACGCAAGCTGTATTCTTTATTATTGCGTTACTCTGTAATCAGATAAAATTGGCAAAAATAAAGCGACAAACAAAACCCGCTAACGCCTGATAATATTCTTTATCTTAGCAAAAACGGGATAATCATCCCGTTTTTTAGCTTTATACTTTATTGGTTTAATTAAAGTGTTATTGTCATAGTATAAACATCGCTCGTTATTATTTTATTTGGGTCTACTAAGTAAACAACTTTGCGAGGTGTAAGTATGTGGCAGAATATAGGTCGTTTACTGGAATCAAACTTGGGATTTTCAGCAAAGATAAACGAAAAAATCCACCTTTCTAGTGGCGATATTCATCATACATGGAAAATTTATTATGGTGAAACGCCAGTTTTTGTGAAATCTAATTTGCGTGAATTTCTGCCTAATTTTAAAAATGAAGCAGAACAACTCGAAATGTTGGCAAAAAGTCAAACCATTCGAACACCTCGGGTTCTTGGTATCGGTAATAGTAAAGATGCCAGTTTTCTACTCCTTGAATTTTTACCTGTTCAACCATTTACACCTCATAGCGCCTACTGTTTTGGACAACAACTAGCAAGACTACATCAGTGGGAAGATCAACCTAGCTATGGCTTTGATTTCGACACCCAAATCGATACAACACCTCAACTCAATAGCTGGGAAAAACGCTGGAATCACTTTTATTCTGAAAAACGTATTGGTTTTCAGCTACAACTAGCTTCCGAGAAAGGCATGATTTTTGGGGATATCGACGAGATAATTCAAATCATCAATCATCGCCTTGCTGATCATAATCCACAACCCTCTCTGCTTCACGGCAACTTATGGCCTAAAAACTGTGCTGCGATTGGTCAATCAGAAGGTACAGTATTCGATCCTGCTTGTTATTGGGGTGATCGAGAGTGTGATATCGCGATGTTACCACTTTGCACAGCAGTGCCTGCAAATATTTTCGATGGTTATCAAAGCGTTTGGCCATTATCAGATAAGTTTTTATCACGTCAGCCTATTTACCAACTCTATTTCTTCCTCAACCGTTGTAATTTATTTGGGGGCGAAGAAAATTATTTAGAAGTCAGAAAAATAATTGATGACCTATTAGCAACACCTTAATAGGAAAAGAGTGAAATAGCTCTGAGATTAAGATACGTAAACTAAAAAATATAACCTCGCCAGATTCAGTTGTGCGAGGTTTATTTTTCCCTTCAGTTAATATCAATGAACCGTCCTCGTTCACTTTAAAGCAGTATTACCATCCTAAAAATTTCATCAAGAAATAACCTATTGCAATAACAACTAAAGGTGACAGATAAAGCACCATAATTTGAGTAAAGATAGTATGTCGCGGTAATTTGATATTTTGTTGCAACTCCTCAGCCGTCACACCACTTTTCATTGCGCGTTCGATAATAAGCTGATCTTGTATATTTTCTTTCAAATATTTCACTTGGCGATAAATTCGTAATCCTGATGCGCTGAATGCTAAGCCAATAAACATAAAAAGAAAAATGACAAAAAAAGTGATATTTTCTTGGCTAAACCCCATTTGAGTATTAGGGATAGGTGAATTTCTCCAGAAAAAACCTAAAAAAGGTGTGTTAAATTGCACCATTTCCGCTAATACACGAAAAAAGTCATTAATTACGGCATTTACACCATCACCACTTGGGCGTTGTATTGCAGCCAACCCTGTCAATGATACGGCTGTCGAAATAAAGGCAGGAATAAAAATAAGCCAGCCAAGTACACGCTTTAAAATGGCATACAATCCTGCATATTGATAACTCATCACATCCTCACTAGTAGAATTCGTCAATATTTATCTGTTTTGTTTATCGTAGTCTAATTAACGGCTAATACGACAATAAATTAATAGTAGCTATTCTCTCTATTTATTTTACAAAATAAATAAGAAACTGATTAAAAAGATTTTCCTTGTAACTCTTGCTACAATCGCCACTCGACAACATAGACCTTATTTATGGAGAGTAACATGTCTTTTAAATTCCCTATTGAAGCTGCAATATTTGATATGGATGGTTTATTAATCGACTCTGAACCATTTTGGCAGCAAGCAGAACATGAGGTCTTTGCTGAATTAGGCGTCGATTTATCCCTTGCATCGGCAATGCCCGATATGGTTGGGTTAAGAATAAATGAAGTCATTGATTTATGGTATAGAGCATCACCTTGGCAAGACGTTTCAAAACAAGAAGCAAAACAAAAAATGGTTTCTCGTGTTGTCAAATTGGTTGAAGAAACAAAGCCACTATTACCGGGTGTTGAATATGCCTTAGAGCTTTGCAAATCATCGGGGTTAAAAATTGCACTTGCTTCAGCATCTCCTGATTTTATGCTTGAGCGTGTACTTGAGTTGTTTAATATTCGTCATTACTTCTCAGCCGTCGTGTCTGCTGATGAATTACCACACAGCAAACCACACCCTGAGGTTTATCTAAACGCAGCTAAAGCACTTAATCTTGATCCTATCCACTGTGTCTCATTAGAAGATTCTCGCAATGGTATGATTGCTTGTAAAGGCGCAAGAATGCGCTCTATCGTTGTACCAGCAACAGAACAATTTAATGATAAACAATGGGGCTTAGCTGATGTAAAAATTGCATCACTCAATGAGCTAACACAACTGCATTTATTAGGCTAATTTCCATAAATAAAAAGGATATCTTGCCTTGTCAGATATCCTTTTTGTTCTATTTTTAATGTTTATCGCCTCGCGAGCCATTTTCTACTTTTAAGTATTCCTTTTATATATTTTGCTTACTGCCATTCGCTGTTATCTCACTTTTTAGTTTCTTATCCTAAATTCGATCATTTTTAAATCAATCAAATAAAATATCCCCGTTATTCCTTAATATTTAAGACAATTTTTATCTTTTTTGTCTGTTAGTTATCGTCAAAACCTTTTATACTTCATTACTGTATAAATGAACAGCAAACGAACAGATATGGAATGACAGCAGAAGGACATCTACTTTTTTCTGTGGCAACACTTGTGTTAGCACAGAAGCTTGAAATAACGCCAGCTCTTGCTGATGGTGATTGGTTTCACATGATCCCTGCTGTCTTATTAGGCTCACTTCTACCTGATTTAGATCATCCTGGCTCTATTCTCGGACGATTATTCCGTATTATTTCTCTGCCGCTATCAAAGCTCTGTGGTCATCGAGGTTTTACGCATAGTTTACTTGCGTTTTGTGGTTTAGCTATTTTGTGGGAAACCCAAGTTTCACCACGTTGGGATATTTCTGCCGATATCTTCCATGCCCTTTTATTGGGTTATCTTAGTCATCTCATTGCAGATATGTTAACTCCCGCTGGCGTTCCTTTCTTGTGGCCTTTGAAAATACGTTTTGCATTACCTATTTTAGGTAAAAAGAATAATAAAAAAGGCGAGAGATTTATCTCTGTTTTGATCCTTGTTGGCGCACTTTTTTTACCTCCACACCTTACTGTTACACTGCCTTCGCAAGTCAACAACTGGTTACAGATGTACCACGATAAGCGCACTAATTTTTAACACCCCCTGACAAAACCCTACATTTTTCTATTTATTTATAAATTCTTACATCTTTTTATGCCTACTTTCCTTGTTTTTATAACCAAACGATTATATAAAATAATAATTAATTATAAAAAGTTATTAACAATCCTGTTACCATATAACGAATTGATGCTGTTATATCCTTTCTTATTACCTAAGAACTCATATCGCATCCAATCGTTGAAATTATATAAATAAAGATCTCGTTGGAGAGTTAAGATGAATTTTCCGTTAATCATTAACGTACTCGTCTTTGTTGTGCTATTACTCATCTTGGCTAAATTAAGTCAACGTCAGTGGAGCCTTTCAAAGAAAGTTCTTGTTGGTTTAGTTTTTGGTGTCGCTTTTGGACTAGCACTACACGCATTTTATGACTCACACGATCCTATTATTAAAGAATCTATTCTTTGGTTTAATATCGTGGGCAATGGCTATGTACAGCTGTTACAAATGATCATTATGCCATTAGTATTTGCCTCTATTCTTAGTGCTGTAGCTCGTTTGCATCAAGCATCATCACTAGGAAAAATCAGTGGCCTAACTATTGGTACACTGTTATTTACCACCGCTATTTCTGCCTTAATCGGTATTGTTATTGCTAACCTATTTGGCTTAACAGCAGAAGGCTTAGTACAAGGTGAACAAGAATCACAGCGCTTAATTGCGCTTGAACAAAATTACATGGGCAAAGTTTCTGACTTAACGATGCCACAGCTTATTTTGTCATTTATTCCTAAAAATCCATTTGCTGATTTAACAGGTGCAAGCTCAACATCGATTATTAGCGTTGTTATCTTTGCAACTTTCTTAGGCATGGCTGCATTGAAATTACTCAAAGAAGACCAGCCTCGTGGTGAGAAAGTTTTAGCCGCGATTGATTGCCTACAATCATGGATCATGAAGCTGGTTCGCATTGTTATGATGCTAACACCTTATGGTGTAATGGCTCTGATGACTAAGGTTGTTGCAAGCTCAAATATGCACGATATCATTCAATTAGGAAGCTTTGTTGTTGCCTCTTATGTTGCTATTGGCTTAATGTTTGTTGTTCATGGATTACTGGTCAGCTTCACGGGTTTAAACCCTATTAAATTCTTCAAAAAAGCGGGACCTTTATTAGCATTTGCATTTACAAGCCGCTCAAGTGCTGCAAGTATTCCGTTAAATATTGAAACTCAAATTAAACGTGTTGGTGTACCTGAATCTATCGCAAGCTTCTCATCGTCTTTTGGTACAACCATTGGTCAAAATGGTTGTGCGGGTATTTACCCTGCGATGTTAGCTGTCATGGTTGCGCCTACCGTGGGAATTAACCCATTAGATCCAATGTGGATCGCAACTTTAGTGGCTATCGTGACTGTTAGTTCTGCTGGTGTTGCTGGCGTGGGTGGTGGTGCAACATTTGCAGCCCTTATCGTTTTACCTGCAATGGGCTTACCAGTGACATTAGTTGCTCTGTTAATCTCAGTAGAGCCGTTAATTGATATGGGACGTACAGCATTAAACGTTAGTGGCTCAATGACAGCGGGTACAATCACCAGTCAAATTATGGGACAAACGGACAAAGCAGTCTTCAACCAAGATGAAGAAACTGAACTTACCGTAAAATAAACGTTATCTACCTCTATTGATAAAGCCAGTTCATTTGAACTGGCTTTTTTTTGTATCTATATTAAGTTACCTATCTTCTATCTATGCAATTCACCAATATCAATAAAAAACCTATAAATATAACAAGGTAAAATCGTGCAAAAAATTATGCGAGTTTTACGTAAACTCTATAAATATGAAAATAGCCAATATGATCCAGAACGCCAAGTTTCACTGTATCCCCTTGATGTTCTTTCAGACAAAGAACAAACCTTGTTATCTGAGGCCAATTGGCAACCTAATATCATAGAAAAATTTGCTGATCACACTGATGTTATTTCGAAATTAAATAGCTTAAAGAATGATCCATTACTCACCCAAAAGCGTTGCTTAGATGCTTTTGTTTCGGGTGTTGGAGGCAGTTATCTTAGAGGTCGTTCTGTTCTAGGGGCTTTTCATAAATTACAAAATCTGCCATTACATAATTATGAAGAAAAACCTCAATATGCCTGCTGTTGGGTTTGTAGTGATGGGGATCAGCAAAAACATATTAATGACAGCTATTTTCAATATTGCCTCTATTACGGTAATTCTTATACGGGCAATCCTTCCTATGCTTACTTGAATTTAAAACATCTACTGACCGTCGCTCCAGTCAGTCCAACACTCGCAGATAAAGAGATCTTTAAGCAATTACTCCATTTATTACGCCAAGCTCCTGAAGATGAAACTCCGGGTAAGTTTGAAAAGCGGTTAAATGAAGCTAAATTAATTTCTGGTGATAAATATACCAAACGAGGTATTTTGCACTCACTTGCCTTAGTTGGTGTTATTCCCAATGCCTATATTCCATTATCTTTGGATCATTGGGCTAATTTCGGCGATATTACCATTGCAGAAAATCAACTTAATAACACAAAAGGTCGCTCTGATATGGAAATGCCGTGGGCGGGCTGGAAAGGCAGTCTTAAAATTGATGAGGAAAAAATGGTGACATACTTTGGCGAGTATTTAGATTAAAGCCCTATTCTTCACAAATAGAAAGCGCCCAATATTTTCATATTGAGCGCTTTAATTTTTTGAGAGTTGGCGATTAAACTCTCAATCTTATTTCAGATACTCACCATTGCGCAGTGCTTCAATACGCTTATCTAATGGCGGGTGAGATAAAAATAACTCGCTGAATGACTTATTACGGCCATTAATACAGAAAGCCATCATGCTACTTTCTTCTTGCGGCTCGTAACTCGTTTTCAAACGTTGTAATGCAGCTATCATTTTCTCAGGGCCAACAAGCTTTGCAGAACCAGCATCCGCATGGAATTCACGATAACGAGAGAACCACATTGTAATAATGCTGGCAAGAATACCGAATACAATTTCCAGAACCATTGAAACTCCCATATAGACCCATGGGTTTCCATTGCTATTTTCACTCTCTTCATCATTAGAAATAAAGTTAGCAACAAATTGAGCGATGATACGAGAAATAAAGATAACGAAGGTATTCACAACACCTTGCAGCAAGGTCATGGTTATCATATCACCATTAGCAACATGGCTAATTTCGTGGGCAATAACCGCTTCTGCTTCATCACGGCTCATACTAGCTAACAAACCAGTACTCACGGCCACCAGCGAAGCATCACGACGAGCACCTGTCGCGAACGCATTAATATCAGGTGCGTCATAAATTGCTACTTGTGGCATTTTAATACCGACTTGTTCAGATTGTCGTCTTACCGTATCTAATAACCAACGCTCTACTTCTGAAGTTGGGTTTTCAATAACTTGACCACCCACTGAACGTAATGCCATCCATTTTGACATTAATAGTGAAATGAATGCACCACCAAAGCCAAATAAGCCCGCCATGATCATCAAGCCTTGAACACTACGACCTTGTATACCTGTTAAAGATAAGATGATCCCAAAAACAAACATAACGGCTAAGTTTGTTAACAGGAATAAAGCAATTCTCATCATATTGATACTGTTCCTATTTTATCTAATTATCACATTGCTAAAGCTGTCTTATAAATAAGGCTTTTTCAGATTTTATCAAGCCTTTTAACTTATTTAATATTAAAAACGATATAACTTTACATTTTGATAAAAAAATAGCCAGTGAACACCTAATATTAGGCATCATTTAAAACTTAAATATAAAGTGTGATTGATAATAGATGATATGAATTTTCTGTTTTGTCGAACGGAAGGAATTTATTTAAGAAAGGCTTGTATTGTTTAATATCATAACAATGGGTTTACCATAAAAAAACAGCGCAAGTTGGCATATAGACGCCATCTTTTACGATAATCGATAGAGCAGCTATCTCTGTATTTTTATGCACGACTCACAATGTATGCAAGTCGTGCATCTGATACGAGCAATAAACTCAATTAACGCTATAGATTACATTTTAAAACGATATGTTGTTGTCATAGAGCCAGACAATGAGTGAGCTCGTTGTGAGTGACCATCATAAAGTTTTGGTGTGGTATAGTCGTTTTCTTGCTGGTGGTGCCAGCCAATACCACCGCTTAAAGAAACAGAAAGATTTGCGGTTGGTTTCCAGTAGCTAAATAAACCAAACTGTCCTTGTTTTAATCTTTCGCCAGAATAGCTGAATTCACTATAGTTGGTACGCGCGCCAATAGACAGCTCTTTGCTAACTCTGTATTCAGCTTCCAATGCACCCATAACCTCACCATCACGTACATAGTCGATATCTGCGTAAGCTGGTGAGTTAAAGCGTCCACGGGTATTACCAATTGGGTTACGAGCAAATTGACCAACACCATTAGCTTTTTCTGCATCGGTATACGTCACGCCTGTACGTAATGTCCATGGTGACTCAGGAATACGCCATTCCATAGTACCTGCAAAGTGCCATGCGTCATTATCAAAGTTACGTTTACCCTTATTGGCATCACTTAATGTACGTTTACCATCACTGCCGTAATCATGATAATAAACAACACCACCAACAGTAACATCTGAGGTTAATTTATATTTTGCTTCTAAACCATGTTGACGGAATACATCATCCGCTTGACCATAGAAATAAAATACTTTTAACGGTTTGGAGTTGTAGTTAATGCCACCCGTAAGAACATGATCGATATTATGTCTAACACCATTACCATCACTGAAATACATTCTGTCGATATTTGGGCTATCACGACGCATTACTTTTCCGTCAAGGAATAGTAAATCTAAGCTCCAGTCGCCCATTGCTGTATTAGTTGCATAACCATTGTAGCTGTTTAATGATAAACGCTGTGAGTTTGTAAAAATACCGGTATTTTTCAGTGTAAACCACCCTGCTTTACCGTTAATTAATACAGGATCTAAATCGAATTTAACTTTTGCAAAACGTTGACCAATTTTGTTATAGCCTTTTGCATCGCCATCATCATTATATAAAATTGCACGAGAGGCGAAGTCTTTACTTGCACCTAATTTGATACCACCATAATAAGAGACATCAAATCCTAGAATGCCACCTAAATAACCTGATCTGAAATCAGCTTGGAAGTTTTGCCCCCAAGCATTAGCAACTTGCTTTCTGTAGCGTTGCTCTTCTTTATCAAAACGGTTTTCAGTTTTCAAGTATTTCCACATATTGATTGTAGAAAGTTCAAGTTCTGAATCTGAAATAAACGCGCTTTCTTTAATTGAGTCTTCCCAATTCGCAGCATTAGCAGCGCTTACCGCTAAGAAGCAAGGTGACAACATAAACAATACTATTTTTTTTACTTTCATTTAAATGCAACCTGGTTAATAAATATTTGAATTAAGTTATACTGACTTATATTCAGCAAGTTTAATAAAACACCATTTCTTTATTTAGCTAAAAAATAACCTTTGATTAAATTTATAGTTGCACCATTTTCAAGCAATAGAGTCATTTTTTGGCGTAAAAAATCCAATATGGATATCTCACCATATTTATATTCACTTATTTTTTTGCAATAAAATCCTATAAGCAAATTATAGATTATTTGCCTTTAGTCATTATCCCTTACGTAGAGAACCTTACTCTGAAAATATATTATTTTAGTTATGATATGTTGCTCTAAAAATATATTTTTGAACTTATAGAATAAAGATAACTCATCATTTAGGTAAGATTTTAGCTAACGCGTCAATATCCAAAAATGACGCAAATATTTCATAATCTGTATACTATAGTAATCTTATGTCAATTTTAGAGATCATTGTCACAACATGTTACATTTATTACAATAGATATGCCTTCAAATGAGATCTTAATCACAATAAATAATCCCTTTATCTTTTCATTCCACTTATTAGATAAGAAACTCACTTCTTATCTAAAAATTAACCTAGTATTCTCTCTATAGCTTACAAAACTTATTCAAGATATATTTCGAATTAAAAATTAAGTGACATAAAGTAAAATTTAAATATCCATTTATTAATAATTATTTATATTACTGGTAACTTAATATAGTGAATAACTAAAAATATGAAGGGTCCTATCCAAGAAGATATTATTGGTTTTGTTAAGACGATTTTTGATGAAAAGCCTGATGAGCATTGATTGGCAATGATAATCTTATATCTTGATCAATATAAATACAAAACCCCCCAGCAATTGGTTATCCAACTATTGGGGGGTTACTTTAAGTATCCGTTGTTATAACTGATAACTTAATTTAATAATTTCTTAGGCTTAAGCACTTTTGAGAGATCAACCGCGATTGCAGCAGTTTCATCTAAATAAGGATCTGGCCCCTCATAATCCTTAGGCAAATCATCGAGTGATTTCAACGCAGGCTTACCCTCTAATTTAAAACGCTCATTAATGCGGTTTAATTTAATGGCTTCCAGCTCTTTGTTTTCTTTCTCTCTTTCAGCGAAGTTTAAGATAACAAATTTATCTTCACCTTTTGCTTTAGCATCGTTATAACGCTGAATATCAGTAAAGATGTATGAAAACTCTCTGTCATTTGCAATACGCTTAGTATGCTGTTCAGTTAATGGTGCTAACGCCGCTTTCAGCTTGTCTGAATACTCAGATAGCTGATAGCTTGCTGGAGAGATACTATCCCAAGGCAATGCGTTATCTTCAAAACTTTCACCCATTTCAGCACTATCAAAGCTTGGTAACAGCAAATCAGGTGTTACCCCTTTAAGTTGAGTACTACCACCATTAATTCGATAGAATTTTTGAATAGTGTATTGCACTGAACCTAAACCAGGCCAATCAGGGCTTAGCATTTGATCGTAAACACGGGTTAATGGGCGATATTGCTGAACTGTTCCTTTACCGAACGTTTGCTCACCGACAATTAATGCTCGTCCGTAGTCTTGCATTGCAGCAGCAAAAATTTCAGAGGCAGAAGCACTAAAGCGATTCACGATAACAACCAGTGGCCCTTTATAATACACGACATCATCTTTATCGAAATCTTGTCGTACACGACCATTATTATCTCTGACTTGCACAACAGGACCACTTGGAATAAATAATCCTGAAAGTGAAATCGCCTCGGTTAATGCTCCACCACCATTGCCACGCAAATCAATGACTAAAGATGAAACATTATCTTTCGCCACTTTTTGTAACTGTGTTTTTACGTCATTGGTTAAGCCAACATAGAAGCTTGGAATATCCAAAATTGCAACTTTATCACCGTTAATTACTTTTTCAGTTAGCTTAACAGCTCTGTCTTCTAAACGGATTTGCTCTCTGACTAAAGTGATTGTTCTTGGTTTAGCGCCTTTCTCATCAGAAATAACTTCTAATTTTACTTGGCTACCTTTCGGCCCTTTAATCAAAGCAACGATATCATCAAGTCGCCAGCCGACAACATCAACCATCGTTTTATTTTGTTGCCCTACAGCAATAATTTTATCGCCAACTTTCAACTCTTTGCTTTTTGCAGCGGGACCACCCGTTACCATAGAGTTGATCATAGGATAATCATCATCCATCTGTAATACAGCGCCAATGCCTTCTAAGGATAGACTCATTTCAGAATCAAAGGCTTCGGTATTTCTTGGTGATAGATAACTTGTATGAGGATCAATTTCGCGGGCGAATGCCGACATAATGATTTGGAAAACATCTTCGCTTTGGCTTTGCGTTTGACGACGTAATGCAGCTTTATAACGCTTAGTGAGTGTCTCTTTAACTTCGCTATCTGTTTTTTCAGATAGTTTCAGCGTTAGCCAATCATATTTTACTTTTTCATCCCAAAGTTTATCTAGCTCAGCTTGAGTTTGCGGCCACGGCGCTTTTGTTCTATCTAACTCAAACTTATCTTGACCAGTTAAATCTATGGGTTTATCTAGGCGGTTTAAAGCATATTGAAAACGTTCAAAACGTCTTTTTTGCGCTAAATTAAAAAGATCATAAAGGGGCTGAAGCTCACCTTTTTTCAGATATTCACCTACTTTGGTTTTTTCTTTATCAAATTGGGCAATATCTGATGCTAGCAACACATTGTGGCTATAATCTAATAAATTAAGATAGCGATTAAAAATCTTTTCAGAAAAGCTCGCATCTAGCGAGAACTGACGGTAATGAGAGCGTTCAAAACGAGAGGTTACTCGCTCGCTCACGGTAGAATGCTGTGGCTCTTGCTTTAAGTCGGGTAACTGATCAATAGTTACCATTGCTGGAGTGGCTGGTTTTTCAGCCATCACAACAGAAGTGCCTGTTAACGTTAATCCGATTGCAAAAGCCACATTTAAAAGTTTGTTCATGCTCTGGTTGGCCTCCGTATCAGAACTTTAAATGTTCCGTGCGTACATTCATTGCCAAACCGTTAGGCAATTGTACACGTACACCCTCTTTCGCTATCTCTAGCACTGTCGCGTCCATCACGCTGCTACCAACGTTAACTTTCAGCGATTGACCAACAGTAAGAACTGATGTGTCTTTCACTGGAATTAACTTTTCAGTATTTTGGCGTGGTGGTGCTTTACGAGGTGCTTGAGTCGCTTTTTGAGGACGAGGCTGCCGTTTTTCACCCTCTTTAGGTGGCTGACGACGCGTATTATTTGGCTTTTTCGCTGCCGGACGTTTGCTGGTCTCCTTATCACCTTCAGCTTCGCGCTTCTTAGCACGTTGTTCTGCTCTCTGAGCTTGAACGCGCGCCTTAGCTTCTGCTAATTGTGTACGAGCATGTTCAATATGCTCAGCTTCCAGTTCGCCGCAGTCATTACCATTCAAATCGACACGTTTTGCTCCTTCTTTAACTCCATAAAGGTAGCGCCAACTTGAGGTATATAAGCGTAATGCCGAACGTAACTGTGTTTTACTCAGTTGAGTTTCATCTTTTAGATCTTCAACAAGATCTTGAAAAATGCCAACTTTCAAAGGGCGAGCTTCGCCCTCAGCGATAAAACACTTAGGGAAACGTTCAGCTAAAAAAGCGATGATTTCTTTACTACTATTCAACTTAGGTTGATTTTCCATGAAATTTCCTGATTACAACGGTTTTGCCAACCAGCGCAGGCATGAACAAGCGACATTATAATAGTGTTGCCAACAATTTCTATGGCAAACGCCTGTTAACTTACACAAAATTCACAATATTTTGCTGTATGACAAGTTTTTAAATGCTCGCAGAGCACGTCACACAACGCTTTAAGCCCATTTTCATCTTTTTTATCAAAACGATCAAAAATAGGACTATCAATATCGAGAACGCCGATAATTTGTCCATTTACTTCTAACGGGAGAACAATTTCAGACTGACTTGCACTGTCACAAGCAATATGACCACTAAATTGGTGAACGTCGCTTACTCTTAAAATTCTGTTTTCAGAGTATGCAGTTCCGCAAACTCCTTTCCCAAAACCTATTCTGACACAAGCAATTTTGCCTTGAAATGGGCCAAGGACTAATGAATCACCATCATTAAGATAAAACCCAACCCAATTTATCGTATCTAACTTCTCGTAAAGAAGCGCGCTGGTATTAGCAAGTGATGCGATAAGATCATTTTCACCAGACAACAAGGCTGACAAATTATCAGTGAGTTCCTGATAAAAAAGCGATTTTGGCATCATTAAACCCTATTTGCGTAACTAAAATAGATAACATACTCGTAATTTAGCCTATTTTATCTTGAGGTTGAATACTCCATTTTCAAGAATTGGGTAAAAAAACGATAATATTCACTTAACACCCACAAAAAAAATCAGACACTTTGTATTGTAAAATGAAAGGCATAAATATAATAAAAATGATAACTTGTGAACCATTGAGTATAGGTACTTTTTTTTAGCTTAATCAAACGATAACTCTTGAGAAAACCAACTTAGGCGAATTAACGAGCAACATAGTGAACAATATCGCAACAAAGGAAAAAAAATCAATACGCTGTCAGGAGTGTGATCACCTCGTGACACTACCTCTCACATTGAAGCGTGGAGAGGATGCCTATTGCCCACGTTGCCAAGCCAAACTCGCATCTTATCGATATTGGTCATTAACTCGTCTACTTATTCTCTCTATTACAATGCTTATTTTGGCATCAATAGCATTTACTCAGCCACTAATTAAAATTCATCTATTAGGCACGATGATAACGGCGAATGTGCTTGACGGTATTCGCATGATGTCAGAGCAAGGCTCTCCTCTTACAGCAACGATGGTAGCTTTTTGTGCTATTGCTGCACCACTTAGCCTCCCCATCGCTATTTTATATCTTCATTTAGGATCTCGCTTACGCCTTAATCTTCGCCCAGTCTTATTAATGTTAGGGAAATTAAAAGAATGGGTAATGTTAGATGTCTATTTGATTGGTCTTGGTGTTGCAACAATAAAATTAGGTGATTATGCAACCGTCTATATTGGCAATGGCTTAATTGCTTTTGTTTCTTTAATGATACTCAGCTTATTAATGCTAATTAACATTAATATGGACCAACTTTGGCAACGCTTTTATCCACAAAAAGAAATAGAAAAAAGCCCTGCGACTTGCCATGCTTGTCATTATCATTTTAAAAGAACACCATCAACACACTGCCCACGTTGTAAATCTTGCTATACCCCAAGACAACCAATGAGTTTACAAAAAACATGGGCGGCATTAATTTCAGCAATAATTTTACTCATACCTGCAAATTTATTACCTATTTCTATTTTCTATTTAAATGGTCGACGTAGTGAAGACACTATTTTTTCAGGTGTGCTTTCCTTAGTGAATTCAGGCAATACTCCGATCGCAGTTATTGTTTTTATTGCCAGTGTTTTTGTGCCTTTTTTCAAAATTATAATTATGCTGGGCTTATTATTAAGCATTCATTTTAATTCTCGTATTGACCCCCTACTTCGAATGAAACTATACCGTTTTGTCTCTTGGATAGGTCGATGGTCAATGCTTGATCTCTTTGTGATTGGGCTGATGATGTCATTGATTAATCGAGATCAATTGATGACTTTCACAATGGGACCAGCGGCTTTTTATTTTGGTACTGCGGTTATTCTTACTATCCTTGCCGTTGAATGGTTGGATAGTCGTTTACTATGGGATACTTATGCAACAAGAAGAAAACGACGTTCAGGACACACAAGCCCAAATACGCCGTAAGCGTAAAATTTCGACATTTTGGCTACTCCCTGTTATCGCCATTTTTATTGCTAGTTGGTTGCTTTTCCAACATTGGCAAGATAAAGGCGTACAAATCACGATTGATTTTCAATCCGCATCAGGAATTGTCTCTGGCAGAACACCTATTCGTTATCAAGGCGTTGATGTGGGTCTTGTTAAAGATGTCACTTTAAGCGATGACTTACGTCGAGTTATTGTTACAGCTGATATCCGCAAAGATCTCACGACTACACTGCGCAAAAACACACAGTTTTGGTTAGTTACACCTAAAGCCAGCCTTTCTGGCGTATCTGGGCTCGATGCTTTAGTTGGTGGTAACTATATCAGCATGTTACCGGGTGACGGTGAAAAGCAGTTTAAATTTATTGCTCAGGAAGTTCGTCCTCAAGCTAATATTGATAAAAATCAGCAGTTAATAACGCTAACGACAGAGAAACTGGGATCACTCAATGTTGACTCTCAAGTTTATTATCGCCAAGTTCCTGTTGGTAAAGTATATAGCTATGCGATTCGCCCTGATAATCAAGGCATTTTTATTGAACTTAGTATTGATAAACAATACGCCCACTTAATTCGCCAAGATAGTCATTTTTGGAACGTCTCGGGCTTTCAAGGTAATTTCAATTTAAAAAGTGGCGTATCAGTGAAAATGGAAAGTGTTTCTGCTTTAATCAATGGCGCAATTGCGTTTGATTCCCCAGAAAACAGCCCTCCAGCACAAGAAAACCAGCAATTTGTTTTACAATCAGCAACCTCCGTAGATGCGGGTAAAGCAATATATGGCGAAGATGGATTAATCATTTCTCTAACCAGTGAAGAAAGTTGGGGCGTCGATGCAGGACAACCTATTCTTTTTAGAGGAATTACTATTGGACAAATCATTCAGCGTAATATGAGTGATGATGGGGTTATTTTTGATGCAATTATTGCCCCTGAATATAAACATTATATTTATGAAAATAGTAAATTTGTTGCCAATAGCCGAATTAACGTCAATATGGGTCTAAATGGCATTGAAGTTCAAGGTGCGACACCTCAAGAATGGCTTGAAGGAGGCATTCATCTTATTCAAGGTACTAAAGGAACACCTAAAGAACAGTATCGCCTTTATCGTAACGACTTTTTTGCTAAAGCCAGTGTTGATGGTAATGAATTACCCGTGACACTCACTTTAAAAGCATCAAGCCTTCCTGGGATACAAAAAGGTTCAGTGGTTCTTTATCATCAATTCCAAGTCGGTGAAATTACTGATGTTCGACCTTTAATGGATGAATTTGATATTGATGTTTATATTTCAAAGCAATACCGCCATCTGCTTACAGAAAAGAGTGTATTTTGGACTGAAGGGGCAGCTAAAGTCTCTGTTAATGGCTCAGGATTAACTGTTGAAGCAACACCACTAAATCGCGCATTAAAAGGCGCAATCAGTTTTGATAATTTCGAAAATATCAATAATAACGTTTCACGTTACAAACTCTATCCATCAGAAACTAGCGCACGAGCTATCGGTGCTCAAATTACTTTAAAAACATATGACGCAAGCAAACTCTCTGAAGGAATGCCTATTCGTTATTTAGGCATTGATATTGGACAAGTCGAATCATTAATCCTTTCACCAGATAGAAAAGCAGTGACTGTATCTGCTGTTCTCTACCCTGATTATGTCAAAACCTTTGCGAGATCAGGCAGTCGCTTCGCTGTTGTTACTCCCGAATTAACAGCATCAGGATTAGATAACTTAGATTCACTTATACAACCTTATATTAAAGCAGAACCAGGCAATGGTGGCGTATATCGTCAATTTGAATTGCAAACATCTAACATTACAGACTCACGCTATCTCGATGGATTAAACCTTGTGTTAAATGCCACTGAAGCGGGTTCGGTACAAATTGGTACACCAATTTACTACCGTGGTCTTGAAGTTGGCGCCGTAACAGGTCTTGAACTAGGAAACATGTCTGACAGAGTATTAATTCACATCCGTATTAGTAAAAAATACCAATACCTAGTTCGAAATAATACTGAGTTTTGGCTCTCATCGGGATATAACTTCTCGTTTGGTTTAACTGGCGGCGTTATTCGTAGTGGTACATTCAAGCAATTTATACGCGGGGGGATCACTTTTGCAACCCCCCCTTCCACACCATTACAAGCGAAAGCAAAACAGGAACAGAATTTCATTTTAAATGATAAAGAACCCAAAGATTGGGATGAATGGGGAACAGCAATACCTAAACCTTAAAAATTAGACAATTCTGCCCTATTTCAGATAATTTATTTAAAGCGGATCACAAAAAATGATCCGCTTTTTTTATTTCCAAAAAATATTTTGGAAATAGATTCCATTTATACTATGCTTAATTTTGTTCGGTCAAAAAGCATTCTTTAAAATAAATGCCACCAACAAAACACAACAGAACACAACACGACATCGATTAATCCGGAGTTTTATTATGAAAAAGACAACGTTGAAAATTGCTTGCTATGAAATTGAAGATATTACTTTGAAACACTCTTCTGATAACCAATTAACTTATATTCATATTCCATGTGATTATGACAAAGAGTTTTGCATGCAATTAGATGGATGGGATGAAAACACAAGTATTCCAGCCCAATTAAAAGATAAAAATATTCTGCTTTATCGTCATGCTTATGATAAAGATAATCACCACTGGATCTTAAAAGTGGCATAACGAGATGCTAAAGCGAAATAACATAAAAAAAGCCAGATAAATCATTTATCTGGCTTAGGGAAATGGCTCATTGCGAGCCGTGCGCTAAAAAGTAATTGTTGATTACTGCATAAACAAAAATCGAGGACTAACTCAGACTTTTCTATCTCACAACCTACTGTTAAATATTAGCTAACAATATGTAAAGATCCAGTAAACACCCTAGTAGCACACCATTTTCTATTCAAAAAATCTTTGCTTTTAATTTTTATCATTTAAATCAATACGATAAAAATAAAAAATCTTAGTCATATTATCAATCACTTGATTAATTACTCTCACAGAGCAACTTAATCGCATTCTGTATCACTTCTACTGATTTTTTCTTTTCAGGTGCATTAGGATCTGGCAGTAAAATAACATCAATTAACTGTGCTTTTACTTTCCCACTTTCCATTTGTTTCATTGCAATTTCATTAAGTGGATACTGCATCAGTGTTGCTGGATTAATCACAAACCAAGCACCATCAGCACGGCAATTGAGCATCACTTCTTCTCGAGTAAATGGCCAATCGTCACCAAATTGAAGTTTACTGACCGTTGAAATAGGTGCCGCCGAGAATGCTTGAAAAGAGAAAAGCATTAACATTCCCGCTAATAAAAAACGTTTCATGTGGATGTCTCACTTAAGAAATTAGGTTTTTTCGATTATATAACAATCTATACGGGTGAGTTAATCGCAAAGATGGCTACAGTAAAAATAACCATTGTTCCAAGTAATAGTTCAAACCAACTATTTACTAGCAACCATTGAAAGTTATTTTTCTTACGGATATGAGGAACTAAGACATAACGATTGATTACAGCTAGGCCAAGCATTAACACCACTAAGCTAATTTTAAGCCATAACATACTTTGATATTCAGATGATAATTGTACTGCTGGCCATTCTGGAATTAACATAACGGCACTGATAACACCAGTAATAATAACCAATAAAACAGCAATATGACCAAAAAGTGAAAACCGCTTCATTGTACTAATGATAGGTTTGATCATTCCATCTGCAAGCTCGTCTTTATTCCGTAAAAATTGCAAACAAGCGACAAATGGCCATAAACCACCAAACCAATAGGCAGCACTAATAAGATGAATACTTTGGTTAACTTTGTAAAATATCGCTTCTGATCCTGCAAACATGGCACCATGACCAATTGATGCATGTAAGATCAACATAATTGAAGCAACAATTAATAAAGAGAAGTTACGTATATAACGTTGGTGTATAAATAAAACGGCTAATGCAACGGTTGCTAATACCAATTGCCATTGCCAAACTTGACCAAATGAAGTACCTAATACCGCTTTCCATATTTCGAATGACCAAGCGTCTTCCCATCCATTTCCCATAATACCAGATTGCACAACCATCCATAAATAAGTCGTAATAAAGACAGTGACAGTACTAATGGCTAATGCAGGGCGCAAACGGACTTGAATAAGAGGAATGAACTTATCTTTTGCAAGAATGGCAGCCGAGAAGCTCAGTCCGAACAGAAACATGACTGCCACGAAATGGAAAAAACGGCATAAAATATAAACGTCTTCAGGTGTCATTATTTTACACTAAATTGATAAGAACCTTTTGTCTTGTGCCCATCAACAGAAACAACGTTCCAATTAACTAAATAATTACCTTCTGCTAAATCACTTTCTAAAGGCAATAATAATTTAGTGTTGTTAACAGGATCTAAACTCAGTTTTCCTACGGTAATTTCTTTACCGTCGCTATTAGTGACTTTAATTTTGCTAAAGGCTAATTCAATACCTTCAGAAAAGTCTAGTGTGATAACTTTAGGCGCTTGCGCTTGTTCAATAGCAGCACCTTCAGCAGGTAACTGTGATTTTAAGTGTGCGTGTGCTAATGCTTGTTGGTATGACATACCAAGGAATAAAACAGCAATAGCCGATAATTTACCCCAAGATGTCTTAAGTGTATTTAATGACATAATAACCTCTTAAATTACAGGTGATTTTTTTATTTATGAAAATATTTTATAGCAAATTTACGTCAAGATCTTCGCTTCTTGATATTAGAAATAAAAGGTTGTGAACTAGCACTCAAAATATATGTTATTTAGACCAGTTTCTGTTTCAAATATCACCCATTTTTACAATTTGAGAAAATATAATACCCATATTGACAGTCTAAACAGTTCAATACATAACCAAATACAACTAAAAGTAAAATAACCACTCTGTATAAATAACATGGGGTAGGTATTTTTTAGGGTAAAAAACAGACAATGTAAGTAAGAGAAGAGATAAGAATAGCAACAATAGAAAGGGAGGTAATATAGAAGAATAAAAAACGCCCTGCTATTCATTCACAGCAGAGCGCAATAATTCATTTATTAATTTAGGCTATTTAAAGCTTTATTAATAATTAGACATGTGCAGATGTTGATAATGTGTTCAGATCTTTATCTAACAAGAATAAAGCTTTTCCACTGTCACCAACCATTGCTAATTTATCAAGGATTGATTTGAATAATTTTTCTTCTTCATGCTGCTCTGCAACATACCATTGTAAGAAGTTAAATGTTGAATAATCCTGAGTTGTCATTGCAACATGCGCTAATTTATTAATCTCAGATGTAATATGTTTTTCATGTTCGTAAGTTTTATCGAATAACTCAGATAATGATGAAAACTCAGCAGGTGGAGCTTCAATCGCCCCAAGTAAAGGCATTGCACCTGTATCACTTAAGTAATCAAATAAGCGGTGCATATGTTCCATTTCTTCACGAGAGTGAGCTTTTAAAAATTTAGCAGCCCCATCAAATCCTTTATCGTCGCACCAAGCACTCATTTGCAAATACAGATTTGCCGAATAAAACTCTAGATTTAGCTGTTCATTCAATTTGTTGATCATATCTTGATGTAACATATTTTACGTCCCTTGCGATGAAAATTAACATTATGGATATTATGCACAGTTAAAAATAAAAATATAGCTATTTAAGTGTGCTTTTATTTATTTTTTTCAATTAACTAGCCGTAATAAAAATAAAAACCAATCTCATTTGTAATATGTTTTTAATACTATTAAAAAGCTAAATAGTATTTATTATCATTAAGACAAAACATGTATTTAATCATTGCATAAAACAACCTAACGCATTGAAATATATAAATATAATATTTAACTTTTGACTTTTAATTTTAGCTTTTATATTTATTAACTTTTTCTTTATAATCCAAGAAATTAAAATTAGCATTAAATAAAAATCATATTCCAATCATTAAAAAATATTCAAAAATAAGCTTTACCCTATATCAATAAATATATACAACGTAATATCTACAATAATCATCATTAGAAAAATAAAATATCCTTCTATTACTTGTTATCATTCCCTATTTTTTTATGATTTCTATTTGATATTGCTACATATTTATTTTTCAGACAGCAGTTTTTTTCACTCTTTTCACGTAAAAAAATACATAACTCTCAAAAAATAAAAATAATTCCAATTTTTGTGCAGTTTTTCATTTTGACTGATAAGATTAGTAGGTAACTCATATTTGTATGCACAAAAAGTTAATATAAAAGCCCTAATCATAATAAAAGGTTAATTAGGAGCCACTATGACAAAAACAGTGTTAGTACCCGTTGATTTTACAGAGCTTGGTTTATTAGACAAGGTTGTGTCTCATCTAAAAGCATTGTCTGTCGCTGACAAATTGAATATTCATTTTTTATCAGTCATTCCAAGTTATGAGTCTTTTGTCGGATTTGCATTCGCAGGCCAAGATAGACTAGCAAGTGACAAACAACGTATTGAAATTGCATTATCCACACTAAAAGAAAATTTATCGCACATTGATATTCCCAATAGTACAACTCAATTTTACGTGTCTATAGGCAATCCTCGCGATAAAATTTTAGAAACCGCAAAAAAAATTCAAGCAGAGCTGATTGTCATTGGTTCTCGTAATCCTGGTATGAAAACTTATCTTCTAGGTTCTACCGCATCTTCAGTGGTTAGTTACGCAGAATCATCTGTATTAGTCGTGCGTTAATCACCCACTTCCTGCTTCCATAAGAAATCTGGTATTCGTCATAAGCCAGATTTCTTATTCTTTTCACCATAAAATCCATTCAAAATGATATTTTATTTTATCCTGTTTATTTTTAAGAGTAATTATTAAAAATATATTCTGAAGCAATAAGATAATTATTAAAAAATGGCTAGAAATACAGTCACTTTAATGCTTTTTATATAAACTCTTATATTAATAATCTCTTAATAAATTTATATTGTTCATGATGTTAAATTATGTAAAGATACTTTTCTATTAAGGCTAAATTTAATCAACAGAGTAAAAGGAATTAAAATGAATAAAGAACTTTCTGAAAAATGGCAAGAGCGTTTTTCATTTTTTGATAAATATGGCTCACCTAAAACGCCAGAATTTAAAGCTGCTTATAAAGAACTCTCCTTTGGTAAACGTATTCTTATTGGAATGAATATCTGGGCATTTTTCTTTGGTTTTATTTACTTTCTTATTTTAGGTTTATGGCGCAAGGCATTAACATTATTTGCTATTAATATTGCCATTTTTACTATTATTGGTTTTTTACCTGTAAACAATGGTGTTATCAATGCTGTGGGTATCGCAGTTAACATTTTATGGGCGATAACAGCCAACTATGCATACTACTTAAAAGAAACCAAAAATGATCAAAGTTGGAACCCGTTCGAAGGTGTTCTGTAATAATAAAGGGGCAACGCCCCTTTATTTTCCCTTATATCTTTTTTTTTAATAACACTATATCCTCTTATCCTTATTTCATAGTAATTTTATCCATTACTCTATTTAAATATTTTCATCTAATTTACTAAAATAGAAAATAATGAAATAACACTAAAAGTTCGTTTTTATCTCAGAAGAGCACCTTGTTAATGCGCTATAATTCATTAACGCTAAATTGGGGAAAACGTATGTCTGAACACTTTCAAGGTAAATTTGAAGCTGAACTAAAATATCACCTTCAAAATCCACAAAATTTTATTAATGAATTAAAAAAATCAGGAGCCACATTATTTACATCTGAGAATAAAGAAACAGATTGGTACATGGAACATGATAATACTGAATTTTCAACTGCAACCATCAGTTTATGCGTAAGAAAAATGCTACCCTCAAGAATAAATCTTCTTATCGTTAAAGGCCCTGATTTATCACAATGTGAAGCCGTTCGCATCGAAGATGCAGAAAAAACAGTCTCTATGTTTACGACACTTGGCTACCATTGTATTCTCAATTATACAAAATCAAGAGAAATCTATTTTCTAGATGAGTTTCATATCACTATTGATAAACTAGATAAATTAGGCTCATTTGCCGAGTTTGCTATCATGACGGACGACCAAAGCAAACTATCACTCTACACGGATCAATTAAGACATTTAGCCGCAAAATTTGGTTTTACAGAAAAAGATCTTGAGAAAGATAACTATAAAACACTCATGTTAAACAACCTCAAATCATAAACAATTTTATTCAGTAAACATCTCTATAAAAATAATTAAAAACTTTCTCATCTAAGCATCGATATGCTATCAACAGATATTGATGCTTTGTCATTTCTAATGCTTTTTATCTTACTCACTAACAATAAAAAATGGGGTTTAAATAGAAGATTTATTTGAATCCTATATTTATTACATTTATCCAATAATTTTATTTTCCTTATCTTAAATAAACCTCACTCTTAGTCAAAAAATGTCATTTAGATCTAATTTTAAAGATATTTTTGCAATACCACTTATATTAATACACTGTTTTTACTAGAATTAGTAAAAAAATATATTAACAGGAGGGTTTATGCTTGAAAATTACCTTAATATCTTTATTAAGGCAACTTTTGTTGAGAATATGGCATTAAGTTTCTTTTTAGGAATGTGTACTTTTCTTGCTGTTTCTAAAGAAGTAAAAACCTCATTAAAACTAGGTCTTACTGTTACTGTCTTACTTATTATTGCTACACCTATCAACAACTTAATCTATCATTTTATCCTAAAGAAAGACGCGATAGTTGAAGGTATTGATCTTAGCTTTCTTAGATATATTACTTTTATTGGCGTTTTAGCGGCACTAGTTCAAATTTTAGAAATGTTTTTAGATAAATTTATCCCTTCACTTTATCATTCATTAGGGATCTTTTTGCCTTTATTGACTATTCATTGTGCTATCTTTGGTGCCACCATTTTTATGGTTGAACGTGATTACACCTTTACTGAATCAGTGATATATGGTGCAGGATGTGGCATAGGTTGGTTACTTGCAATTATAGCTCTCTCAGGTTTACGTGAAAAAATGAAATATTCAGACATTCCGAAAGGATTGAGAGGATTAGGGATCACATTTATCACAGTAGGATTAATGTCACTTGGTTTTATGTCATTCTCTGGCATTTCACTTTAATAACTTGTTTTTATCTTTAATATTATGTGAAATTTTCATACATCATTAGGATCATTCCCGATGTGATCTTTATTTATAGGCGGAGGGATTATAGCCCTTCCGCTTATAGCGATTTCGTCTGATTTCTTATTTTTTATCTATTGCAATCTTTTTATTTCTCTCTCATTTATAACGTTAAGTTCTCTTATTTGTTCTATTAAATAAACAAAAAATAATTTAATTTATTGCTGTTTTAATCATTATTAATTTTTTATTTTATAAATAGAAATACTGGCATTATTTAAATCTAATTGTTCAAAAATCAACTAGTCAATCACATAAAGTTAATAATAAATCAACAGGTTAACTATATTCCACGAAGGTGATCTCTTTTATATCATTTTTATTATTTATCTTTAACTTTTAATATTTAAGAAAAATTAATTAAAAATCAAAGTGTTACAAAACAAATAAATACATTTAATAAATTTATTAATCAGAACAATAAATAAGCATAAAGAATATTTATAAAATGCCGATACTATTTTTTAGTATTTGAAAAAATCAAAAGGATATATGGCATTAAATCAAAGAGTGACCTAAAAACATATTTTCATTTGTTTTTTAATTCTTTGTCTATACCAGTTACAGGAAGTAAAAATAAAACTTAAAAATCAATAAATTACACAGTTATATTTTTATGAAAAAGGAAATAACATTACATGTTTAAGAACTTCAAACAACGTTATTTGCCAAACGTCTCTTTTAATATGTCGAGTTTAAAAACAACCACCCTAGTTTGGCTTATTACAGGCTCTTTAATCTTACTTCTTGGGCTAGCTTGTGTTTTATTTCTCTCTTCAGTTAATGATTACAAGAGAAACTTAAACACACTAAATAATATCTACCATGAACAATCACTACTAAGCAATACTTGGGAAAATCTACTACAAACACGTAATACCTTAAATAGGGCTAGTTCTCGCCACTTATTAATCATTAATAAAATGGCTACCGCAAATACTGACATCTCCTCATTATTACAACAAACTAAAGAAAAACTTCAGCACGTTGAAAATGGATGGGAAAGTTTCAAGAATTTTCCTCATAATGTTGAAGATCAAAGTTATATACAACAATTAGAGCAGAAATATACTGAGCTTAATGCCGCGCTCATTGAATTTTTAGCCTTTCTAGAACAAGGCAAAACATACGAGTATTTAAATCAACCAACACAAACCTATCAAGACAATTTTGAGCAAGCCTATACTAACTATCATCAACAGCTAGAAAATTATTACACGGCTTCATTGGGTGAAGGAGAATTACTGTACGATAAAATTATTTATAGCTTAATCGCTATTTCAATATTAATTGTTATTTTTTCTTTCTTAGTTCAAGTTGTACTACGAAAAAACTTTATTTCACCTTTAAACGCTATAATGAAAAATATCGAAGATATTAGTAATGGAGAATTAGCGACCGATGTCACCACAAAAGGTCTATATGAAATAAATATTCTCACTGCCAATATTCAAAAAATGCGAGATCAGATAAAACGGATCGTCAATAACATCAATCACAGCTCAGGTCTTATTAATTCAGAATTAAGTGATATTGCTGTTATGAACAATAATCTTGCTATTCGTGTTGAACAACAGTCAGCAGCTGTACTCGAAACCTCCGCAGGAATACGACAATTAAGCGTTACATCAAAACAACATGCAGAAAATACACAAGCATCATGTGAGCTAGTAACAAAAACAGATACGATGATCCATCAAAGCAATGAAATGCTCGCTAACGTTGTTGAAAATATGCATGAAGTTGTCACGTTCTCTGAACAAATAAACGACATTACCTCTACAATCGATAATATCGCCTTCCAAACAAACCTATTGGCTTTAAATGCTGCCGTAGAAGCGGCAAGAGTCGGTGAACATGGAAAAGGTTTTGCTGTTGTTGCTAAAGAAGTAAGAGAATTATCTATTAGCTGTAATTTGGCATCAAAAGAGATAAAAGTACTTGTCGCTAATTCAAGTAAAAAAATAAATCAGTGTTTTCAGCTAGCCGCTGACGCAAACGATAATATGGTAGATATTTCTAAACATACTGAAAATATTAATGAAATGATCCACGATATTTCTATTTCTACAAATGAACAAAGTAATGGTATTGCCCAAATTGAAGATGCAATAAATCAATTAGATCAAACCACACAAGCTAACTCAACAATGACACGAGAATTAGTCAGTTCATTAGATTCTTTGCAAACACAATCAGATAGACTAAAACAAGAATTAACTGTTTTTCATCAGTAAATGTTAAGTCTACTCACAGCATAAAAGCTATCTTAATCTTAGGATAGCTTTCTTATTACTGATTTAACCCAATATTAAAAATGGCTAAATTCAGGGATCTCTTTTTTACCATGTGACTCTAGAAAATCTAATACCCTTCTTGGAGTTACATTTAATATACGCTCTTGTGGAAAATCTATTTGAGCTAATACTTCTAATACTCGATCAAAATTTCCTAGTGAAGAAGCAATGTGTGAGTCAGAGCCTAGTGCAATTAATCCTCCTGCATCACGTACTGCTTTCGCTATTTCTATGCAATTCTTCTCACTTCCTACTCTAGAATGAATAAATGATGAGTTATTCATTTCTAAAGCAACGTTGTAAGTAGCAGCTGCTTTTGCAACTTCAGCAATATCTATTGGATATTTCGGATTCCCTGGATGCGTAATCATTTGGACACAGCCACTTGCTATTGTTGCAATTAACGCTTTTGTATTATCAACAAGGCCTAATGAACTCATTACTGGATCATGAAAACCAGCAAGTACAATATCTAATTTCTTGCTCATTTTCTCACTACAATCTGTTTCACCTTTAATATTTTTAATATTCGCTTCTATACCATAAAGAATACCAACACCATCAATAATACGAGGGATCACAGGTAAGTTAGAAAAATGCCATTCATGAGGTGCATCATCCATATCTGGGCCATGATCAGTAATTGCAAACAACTGAATTCCCTGCTTTTTAGCTTGCTGGAAATATTCACTAACTGTACTGTAAGCATGTGTACTAGCAATAGTATGAGCATGTAAATCAACGGGATACATAAACAACTCCTTTCTAAAAACACCTTATGAACATCGATAAGATGGCTTTTATTGAATATAAGATCTATCTAGAATTAATTATCAATTCCAGTAAAAATACGTAATAACCAACAAGCAATGTACTATCTACTGCACTTTTTCTCACATTAGCAAGAAATGAAGATAAATTTTAATAAATATGCTTTAATCTTTAACATACTATTTAATATCAAATAGATAAATAGAGTTTCACTTTAGTACTATACACAGGGATTTTGAAAACACATTATATTGTGTAATTTCATGTTAAACCTAGTTTTCAACTTTATAAAAGGCTATTTATGTTCAACTATCCAGCAGTCGCTCATTTTGATAAAGAAAGTGAAACTTACGAAATTACCTACCGTGATTTTGATAATATACACGCTGTTGCTTATACAGAAGATGATATTGAACTAGAAGCCTCTGATATTTTACATGTGGGTCTTGAGGAGTTTATTGCGAGTAAACAGCCTATTCCTGCTCCATCCAAAGCCCAAGATGGTGATTTTATTGTCTACTTACCTCTTATTAGCTGTTTAAAAATTGCATTACATAATGCGATGTTAGAAACAAAGACAAAAAAATCCGATCTTGCAAGAAAGATGAATTTAACGAGTGCGCAAATAGAGCGTTTACTTGAAATTAATCAAACCTCAAAAGTAGATAGTCTAGAGCAAGCACTTTATTTATTAGGCTATGCTATTTCTGTCAGCGTTAATAAAGATATTAACCAACAATAATAAAAATGGCTCTAAATTGATTAGAGCCATTCGTACTAGATTATTTCACAACAAGCATACAGGATAATTAAAGCTTTTTACTTGCTAAGAAATTCGCATGGTTTGTATAAATAGCGATGATATCTTCACCACGCCCTACTAACCCAGCAACCTGATTTACCATATCCAGATGATCTTCAGCATAATTATCTTTGATCAGTTTACCTAATCGCATACTTGTACGACCTACCAAGCCATCATTTTCACGCTCAGTAAAGAATGCACTTAATACACGCATTGCGGCATGAGTAGGATCCAGTAAATTGCCTCTTTCACCAGCAATCAAACCTTGGATATAGCTACCAAATGAATAGTAATGAACGCCATTTACGATTTCTTTACCTTCACCACCACGAACAGCTGGCAACCCTTGTGGGTACTTTTTATTAAATTCAGTTACATTTTCAGTTGTTAACGCTTCTAATGCAGCGACAGCATCTTGTGGATTGCCACGATTACCTGAAAATGCAGAAATAATAGTACCAATAGCTTTCATTACTGCATCAGCAATATATTCTGGCACACTATCCTTGCGCATAATACGTCGTACTAAATCTGCAATTTCTGAACCGTGGTTTACACCATTAACAGAAGTAACAGAAGCAATGCTCTTCGCATGTTTTGCAGCAACATAACGGCAAGCTAATGGGCCTTGGCTATGACCGATTAAATTTACTTTTTTGGCTTTCGTTTCTTTGAGAATTTTTTGCACAAATTCCCAAAGTTGTTCACCACGAACTTCGTTAGAGTTAAATGCAGAAAGAGATGCGGTGAAAACTTTATGGCCATCTTTTTCTAAGGCATCGGCGATACCATAAAAATAAGGATAACCGACGATATCATCAAAACCAGATAAACCATGAACTAAAATAATTGGATATGTAGTTGACATATTTTCCACTCCTTGGGTTTAAATTAATCTATTTAATTTGCTAAACATCCTATTAGCAATACTTAAAACAACACTTAGAATACAAAGTTTAAAATACAACTTTGAAGTACAAAAATTATAGTAAGCATCGTATTTTTATACCTTAATTGTTCTAAGTGTTTTTAGCTTAATCTTTATTTTACGATCGTAAAGCATTATTTTAATTTTTTATTTATAGTCTTAATTAGCACCCGAGAAAATCAGCATACCTTCAATCATACCTTCTGCTTTTTTCAGTTTTTTTCCAATATATGTATCCGAACATTGATCATATTTTGCAAGCTGAATAAACGTTTTACCAAAAACATAATAATTAATAAGCAACTGATAGTCCTCTTTATTGTGCGCCATCAATCTTTTCATTAAGTCATTAATAATATTAGCATTATGATGAGTACATTTTTTTCTTAACTTTATACGCCTTGGGATAATTTCTTTATTATTCAATGAATTAATGGCATTTTGATCATTAGCCACCCATGATCCCCACGCTTCTAAAGTTTTTGAAATATTTTCCATATTAACATCCTTATTTTCCATAAAGTAATAATCGCATCCTGCAATCATTTGACAATGATCCATTAACACTTAATGAATATTGATATTAATATAGTGAACAACGTGTAATTTACAACTCTGGTTTATAAAGATATTGAGTTTTTAACTTAATTTATTGATAGGAATGAAAAATAAAATAGATGCAACTAGCCACTTTAATTAAAAATTAAATTATTTTTAAATTATAAAAATATTTTCTCTTAAAATGGCTATAAATATAAAAGAGTAGCAATTATGGTAATACTTCTTCTGGACGTAAAGTGAGCACTTCATACCCTGTTGCTGTTACCAAAATAGTATGTTCTGATTGAGCAGATAACTTTTTATCTCTTGTTACAACAGTCCAACCATCTTTCTTAGTTTTTATTTTAGCGCCGCCTTGATTTATCATTGGCTCAATCGTAAAAGTCATGCCTTCTTTTAATTCAACGCCCTGTCCTTTTATACCATAATGTAGTACCTGTGGCGCTTCATGCATTTCTCTTCCTATTCCATGCCCACAGTATTCTCTCACTACACTATATCCATGACTTTGTGCAAAGCTTTGAATAGCATGACCAATATCGCCTAATGTCGCACCTGGTTTTACTTCCTTAATACCTTCCCACATTGCTTGATACGTTGTTTTTGCTAATTTACGCGCAATAGGAGATGCCTCTGGCATAATATACATTTTACTAGAGTCAGCGATAAATCCATTTTTTTCTAGTGTGATATCAACATTAACAATATCTTTGCTTTTAAGGCGCTCATCTGCTTTTGGTACACCATGACAAACAACTTCATTGATAGATGTATTTAGCACATACTCATAACCATATTGACCTTTACTTGCTGGTCTTGATTGAAGTTCATTGACAATAAAATCATCAACTTTATCGTTAATCTCTAGTGTAGAAACACCGGGTACAATAAAATCATCAAGCATTGTAAAAACTTTCGCCAATAAACGCCCTGACTCACGCATTAATTCAATTTCATCAGCCGTTTTAATCGTTATTTTATCCACTCTTCTTTCCTCTTATTCTACGTCTTGCTTGATGGCTTCTTTTTCCAGCATTTCATTGATAATCATTGGAAATGTCTTATCTGGGTTTAATTCTGCTTGAATGCCAATTTTTATCCAAAACTCTGCCTGAGCATTAACAGAGCGTGACATCACATTACTTGCTTTTCGCAAGTACTCATGTAATTCATCAGAAATTTTTACAATACCCACGCTAATCCTTATATACAGATCATAATAAAACATATACGTTCTATAATAGAATCAAACTCTTCTTCTTTCAATTGCTATTCAATACCGCCATAGGCATAAAATGCCTAAATAAAAAAATAAGGAGAAATAGGAGAAAATAAAAACTCAAAATAATGAGATCATTTTTTTATTTTCATCTACTTTATTACACCAACCCATAAATGAATAATATTTGGTCTCAAATTATCCTAAATTACAGCTGTTTATCTTAAATACGATTATCCTAAGAATTAGCTGAGAGACAAATTAGAAAGTAAACGCTAATTTGATATTAATAAAAATTAGAAACAAATCTCGCATAAATACTAAGGAAAGCAAGAATATGAATCTATTCAAAACAATCGCATCACTTTCGTTATTGAGTAGTATTTTAATACTAACCTCTGGTTGTACAACAATTGAGAGAAACTATCCCACTAGCTTAAGTGTTTCCAATGAGCAAACTGAAAATAGAGCCCTTTCAACAAAATGGGGAGAAAGTTTATCTTCTGTTACTGAAAGTGTTGAGGCGTATCGATTATCACAAACACCTTCACAAACAACATCTATATTTTATCAAAGTGGAGCGCCTTCCAATTCTTATTCAAAAATTGTGCGTATTAGTAAAAGTCCAGTACAGATATCAATCTTGACTGAATACAGAAAGATAATGCCATTATATCACACACAGAATAATCAATATTTACTGTATGGAAAACAGAATGAGCGCTATATTATTTTCTTACATAACACTAGCCATAAAATAATATATGAAGCTGTTATTACTGTTGATGGATTAGATGTCATTAGTGGAACAGCAGGCTCTTATCAAAATAGAGGTTATTTATTAAGACCTGGAGATACTTTATTTGTTGAAGGTTTTAGAAAAAATCAGCAACAAGTTGCCGCTTTTCGCTTTGGCGCTCCTGATGAAGGATATGTAAATTATAGTGCTCAAGGTGATAAAAGAAATATGGGGGTAATTGGTGTTGCACTTTTTGAATCAGAAGAAGGCTCACAACAAATGATGAAGAAATGTAGCTATTTACCAAATCCTTTTCCAAATAGTAACTATGCACCAGAGCCTTGTATCCCTTAATCTTTATCCATTAAATTTCTTCTGCTAAAAATAGCGTAAATTATTACGCTATTTTTTTGAGCAACTATGAAATAAAGCGGCTTAAGATTTATATTAGCATTTAATGCTAGTGCACTTTTTCTAGCTCTATTTCAATCGTGTTAAATTCTAATAAGAAGCCATGATCTGCAAATCAGGTTTTTCTCCTCGCATAATAGCCCGCTGTTGTTCATGAACAGCCTCATTAATTGATTTTTGCTCTCCTGGTGTTCGAGTATTTTTACCACAAACTAATGTAGAACATACTGGGCTGCCTATTCTATGGCTTCCTGAATTACCCGTACTAAAAGTAACGTTATCAGTAGTACAACCCAATAATAGAAAAGATAATAATAAGGTGATTGCTATGCGCATAATTTATCCATATAAAATTAAATTTTAAATTGATATTAAAATATTAATAGGCATCAAAAGTATAATGTGGCTTTTGTTTCCATTTGAATTCAACAGTTTGTTTTTTTTCATTCCAAATAGGCTCAGCAACTGGCATAGTAAAACTTATTTTTTGAATAGGCTTTAATGTTGAATTATTATTTAAATACTGATCGTTGATTGATGGTTTTTTCTCATTTAAACCAACTTTAAAAACTTGTCCAAGTCTTTGTTTTTCTTCTTGAACTTCCATTTCAAAACGAGATTGCTTTCCTAACATAAAAACCAAGTTATTATTAACTGCGTGACTATCAGGAATGGAATTATCGGTGTGTGTTTCAATTAATTTAGTCTGAGTTACTTTATTATTGGTACATCCAGAACTTACAAATACAGAAAGTAATAACAATAAAAAATAATGCATAAATTGAATATCAATAAGAAATAGGAGTAAATAATTATTCCATAAAATCGATTCACCAACAAAATAAATTTTCCCATTTATATAAAAATAAAGAAATCTGCTCATAAATCGACGATAGAAAATTATTTAAGCTATAACTTGATAAAAAATACAGAGCAAACAAATAACTTAACTAAAATAATAAGAATAAACAAAAATATATCCAACAGAAATGTATGGTAACTAACTATATTAAATTATTATCATATAGAAATAAGAAAGGACACCAATAAGGTGCCCTCCAAATTTAATAATTGATATTTAATTATGTTTTTTATAATGTGATTTAACAAAAGAATCTAAATACACTTCTGTTTTATGATGAGTAAATTCTATTTTTTTATCATTTGGAATAAATAACGGTATGCCCTCACCCAATAAAATAGGTATTCTAGTTATTATAAGTTCATCAACAAAATCTTCATTAATAAATCCTTGAACTGTTTTTCCACCGTCAACATACACTCTATTATATCCATCATCTTTAAGTCTTTTTATTATTTCATTAACATTTCCTGATAAGATATTTACATTACTAGGTAATGAGCTTGGTAATTCTTTAATGGTATTACTTAATACAAAAACAGGCTGAACATAGGGCCACTCAATATCAAAACCCATTATTGTTTCAAACGTTGTTCTTCCCATAATAATTACATCTATTTCACTAAGAAAGTCAGAAAAACCAAAGTCTAAATTTTCAGGGTTTTCAATACTGGTAAGCCAATCAATATTACCTTGCTTATCAGCAATATAACCATCTAAACTTGTTGCAATATAAACCACAATGTTCATTTTCAATACTCATTCTTAGAGAAGGCATTTGATATTAACATTAAATAAATAAAATTGAAAACAAACATAGAAGTAATGAAAATAAATTATTTTTTAATTTTAAATTAGATTTAATAATAAGATATTGCGATATAAAAAGTATTTTTATCTTTTAGTCATAAAAAAAGCCTTATAACTTTAATTATTATAAGGCTTATCGAAATAAAATAAAATTTATTGACCTGCTGACATTTTTTTCATTTGCTCTAAAGAATCTAAAGCTTGCTTACAAGTACTTTCCTGTACATCTTTAGGTAATGCTGCAAATTGTTCTTTAGCTTGAGTATATTGCGCTTTCATCGCTTCTGCTTGAGCTTTAGTTGCATCATTTTTTGCCATTAATTCGACATAAGAGTCAGTTTCTTTAAAATAGTCTTCACATGTTTTAGATAAATCAGCAGAAACAGCGATAGAAGAAATTGATAATAAACCCAAAGCTAAAATAAAAATTTTCATAAATATCCTTTAAGTATTGTTAACAGTTAGAGAGTTACTTCCATTATCTTTTAAGTCAGTATTATCTCAAAGAATAATAAAATGGGGATAAGTATTATCTTAATTAAAAAATAAAGCCTAATCTAATAATGATTATTATTATAAGTGGAATCAAAATATGATAATTGAATTTAGTTTATTATTTTCCGTATCAGCTAACACATGGATGGTCTTGCATTTCTTATCCAAGTTTGTGACGAGAAGTTTATTAGTGATGACTTGAGTGATGAAGGATATGCATTTACACAATATTATTATGAATCAGAAAATAATAGCTATTTTGAAGATTTCGAGCGTGTTTTAGCCCAAGGGTTATCTTCTTCATATTATGTTGAAAATACATGGGATAATTATGAAAAAATTGCATCTGTAATTACAGATGCATATACAAAGTGGAAAAAGAAGTAAATAGTTAAATTAATCCTTTTCTAAACATCATTTTATACTCTTCATTATTGGAAATAAGTTATTTAAACAATAATTAACTTATTGCTCATTAAATTAACATTCTTAGATTCTAAAAATTATCTTATCTAGTTTATTAATTTTGACGTGATCTATATAAAAGAATCATACGTTATTCTTATATATAGTTGCTCCGTACTTAATAGGTTCTATTAGTCAGGGGGGCTTCCCCCATCAACGGAGGCATTTGATGTCTATAAAATGGGTTTTAATCCTATCTGGATTTATTATTGGTACTCTTGCGTTACTTCTTGGCATTAACGGAAATCCACCTAATATGGGGGTTTGTGTAGCGTGCTTTATTCGTGATAGCGCAGGAAGCATGGGCTTGCATCACACCGAAACGGTACAATATCTTCGCCCAGAAATATTTGGTTTTATTCTTGGTTCTTTTATTGCCGCACTTATCTTCAAAGAATTTCAATCAAAGGCAGGTTCTGCGCCTATTATTCGTTTTACACTGGGTTTTCTAATGATGGTAGGCTGCTTAGTTTTTTTAGGTTGTCCATTAAGAATGGTACTTCGTATCGGCGCTGGTGATTTAAATGCTGTTATAGGATTAGTTGGATTAATAATAGGAATTGGCATAGGTAGTTTATTTGTCAAAAAAGGATTTTCTCTACCAAGAAATTATAACCAATCTCCTATAGAAGGTTTTATTTTACCTATTATATGTATATTCCTATTTGCTCTATTCTTATGGAATAGTGATATATTTAATGCCAGTGTGAAAGGCCCTGGAGCAAGTCATGCGCCAGTGTGGATGTCTATCATCGCAGGGCTTATTATTGGTTTTATTATTCAACGCACAAGATTCTGCTTTATTGGAATGGCCAAACATGTATTTTTATCGCGCAATTACAATATGGCGTTTGGTGTAATCGCATTAACACTCGTTGTTTTTTTGGGTAATCTCTATTTAGGCAAGTTTAATCTTGGTTTTGAAAATCAACCAATAGCCCACAGCGATGGTCTATGGAATTTGCTCTCTATGGCGCTTGTAGGCTTATGTGGTGTACTCATTACAGGTTGCCCATTACGACAACTAGCTAATGCAGGTCAAGGTAACTCAGATGCAGCTGTAAGCGTCATGGGTATGTTAGTGGGGGCAGCATTTGCTCATAACTTCACTTATGCCTCAAGCCCTGCTGGAGTTACCGATAATGGTAAGCTAGTTGTTATTATTGGTTTATTGTTTGCTGTCATTGTTGCTGCTATTTATACCTATGTCGCAAATAAAGCAAAAGATAATGGAATTAGTAAAAATGGCGCATAACTATTTATTCCTTTTTCATGAGCAATACGCTGTAAAAAAACTTCAGCAACAACTCCAACAAGATAATTTTTCCGCAAAAATTATTGATGCTCCACGAAAAATATCGTCAGAATGTGAGTTAGCCATATCCATTTATTTTTCTGGCGATGAAATTTATAAACAGTATATTAATGATAACGTTAGAGCTGTTTATAAAATAGATTCAAACCATTTTGATGTACTTTGGAAAGATGAGTTTTAGCATAGTACATAACTAAGTTATTATATTTAGAACCTAGACAGTTAAAAGGCTACAATAGTAGCCTTTTCTTTATATATATAACTATATGGTTTATATAATTTTTTAATTAAAAATAAATTATCTTTCTAAAAACGAAAAACCATCCCTTTTTAGTTGGATGGTTTCTGCATCTTTATGTATTTATAGAGTAATTATTTTTTATTACTCACGCTTCTTCCGGTGGTTTTTTGAGGATCTGATGAATTTCCTCTTTCAGTTTTAGTTTTTGTTTTTTGAGCTCAACAACTTCTTCACCATATCCTCTTCTATCTTTATGTTCTAATCTAACAATTTTATGGTCAAGTTCGTTATGTTGTTCAAAAAGAGCACGAAAATGGGGGTCAGTCTGACGAAGTTTTGAAATTAAATCACGATATTCTGGAAACATAAATAGCTACCTTCCTTATTAATAGTGAATTAAATGCTCTTATAATATTTACTCAAACTGATTAATCTGTCATTGTCTTTATGTTAAAAATAAGACCAACATCAATTAATATTTTTAATTCTTAAAATAGCTCAATATTTTTATATTATATACTCTCTGCATAGTTATAAAATTCAATACGTAAGAGCATATAAAAATGTAAATCTACTTAATCTAAAAATTATAAAATAATGATAAATACTTATTAATTTATCTCTTCAAACCAAACATCTTCATATCCATCTCTATCAATAATAAAATTATATCCTTCTGGTAGATAAAGATAATTTATTACTTCAGGTAGCAGTTCTTTCAAATGTTCTGTATGCAATGGTTGATAAAAGTCGTCCTTTGCACAATATTCCTCACAATAGAAAAACCAACTTATAGTACCACCTTCTAAGTGTTTTATGCGTGTACCGTAAATAGGATTACCATTTAGGTTATCCAAAGCAATCGCTACCATGTCTTCTGGCTTTTGAGGTAAAACACCATATCTTTCACACATTATGTTCTGTTGTTCTGAAATTAATAACCCATTGTTTTTATTCATATTACATCTTTAATTTTACAGAAAACACTCGAGAAAAGAGTTTATAAGTTTTTGATTATAATTAACTTATCGTTATCTACCAAGTATTGATAAAAGAGCACATCGCTCCCTCTATTCACATAGCCAAAAGTATAAAAATGAGTAGATCTACGAAACTCCACACAATTAAATAGAATGAAAAAACATCAATTTGCTTTAAAACTAGACGACGTAAAGCATAACAGCACTTTTTACTTAAAAAAAAGCATTTATTGTTAATTTATAAAATGAAAATTCACTACATTTATATCGGTCTCTAATAGTTTTTTATACCCATCTATTCGAGTCACTAAGCCCAATGCCGCCACATTGGGCTTTTTTATTGGCAATGGTTGTTGATATCATTTTCTCATTACAATTAGCTTTACATCTCTTTAACTTTACTCAAATATTTTTTTAGTTTTATTAATATCCATACCTATATCTTAAAATTAATGGACATAAACTATAATCCATTATTACTGTTACGACTCAATTTTATTGTATAAGTAATAAAATAAGGATGCCGACTCAATTCCATTTTTGCCGGCATTTGTAACTATTTATTAGATGAAATATCTTGCTCTTGTAATTTAGAAAGTGCTAATTCTTTCATCCAATCTGCAAGTAGTGGTGCTGTTTTTATTGAATCCAATAATGCACGCTCTTTTTTTGTTAAACGAATAACAATAACTTCTGTTTTCATTGTAGACATAATAATTCCCCATTTGTAAAAGAGAAAATATTGGCACAAAACAGTAACAGAACGGTCTGACTTACACTGTTTTACAAAATCATCATTTAAAGATGATTAGCAGTACATTATCGATAGGATATTTACGATATAGTTCGTTGTTTAAGTTTAGAAAAAACATTAATATATTTATGATAAATTAGTCTTTCTGATGATGGACAGTCACCGCAAGAAATTCAAAAAAGAGAATTTAATAAATTTGCAGATAAAACCGTTGATAAAGTATCTACAATGATTGGTTGTTTTGAACGATCGGAGAAAAAAAGTAAAAGCCCTAACTCTGATAAGCCTCTGCCTTATGAGAAATTAGACAATGAGTTTCTTAAGCTTACTGTATCATTCTTTCAAATTATTCAAGAAATCAAATATTCTGGCGATACAAGTCAATACGCAAAAAATAGAATTACCAGCTCATTATTTGGGATAACGCGTTGGTTAGATAATAAATACCCATTATGGAATAATGAAAGAGCTAAAGTAGAAAGAAACGGCAAAGAAATTGAGAAAAGAGTTAAAAAAGAATTTAAAGCAAAAAGATTTTATAAAACAAAATTTGCTATCCTAGCAATTGCCACTTTTTTTGCTCCCTTTATTTTTTGCTGGTTTTCTCTACAAAAAAAATATCCTAAATGGTTTAAAGTTATCAGTTTCTTATGGGCTCTATTTTTTGCTATTTTAGTATACAGAAACCCCAAAGAATAATAGCTAGGCTATTATGATATTCTCTTATTTAGCTTATGGTGTTTTTTTAAATAAAAAACACCATAAGCTAAATAACCCATCTAAGATATATTATTCTATATAGCAAATAATTATATTTTTCTTTAATAGAATTCACCTTAAGAAAGATTATATTCTAAATAAATTTTTTTACGGTTATTTAAATTGATAAAAAAAACAAATAACATAATCATTAAGCATAAATTAATTATTTTTCACACAATAAAAAATAAAAAGGTCATTTTTTATGCTATTGAATAAACATTTTAGTAAGAATATTATTACTATAAGTGTATTATCTTTCTTAGCCAGTTCTGTTTATGCAAAAGAAAATAATGTACAAGGTGTTATTCTCTCCAATAATGAAATTACTTCTAATTCTACTTACAGTGATACAACAAATCTTTATATAGATAAAAACCACGAAATACAAAATATTACTCTTTCAAACGAGGCAATATTAAGAATGAATGGTGATAGTCTCGCGATAGGTACTATCGTTAAAGACGATGCTACTATTAGCATGTATACTCATGATGCAAAAAAAATAGGTATTCCTACTATTAAAGATACTATAGTAACAGGCACAAGTAATATTGATATGAGCGCAGGTTCATCATCTATAGGCAAATTATTTATAGATAAAAATGCTGAATTATATATTGATAACATTGATGCTGAATCTACTGATGTATCTAAAAATGATCCTGTCCCTTCAACTAAAATCTTTATAGAAAACTTAACACTAGCAGGTAAAACATATATTTTACCCTCATGGAACGAAGATTATGGTGATGATGGCGATGCTCCTAGACCAGAAAAACCAGGCCCAGAATTAATTACTCATATTAACAATCTAGAGATGCAATCTGGTAGCCAACTTGAAATGGAACATTATATTTCTGGCATGCAATTTAATCGGCTTGAATTGAAAACGCTCACCGGTGAAGGTACTTTTATTTTAAGTAGCAGGTTAGCCAATGGTTTAAGCGATAATATTTATATTTCAGATCATGCTACTGGGCATTTTGGATTAAAAATAAATGATAGCGGAGAAGAAATTTCTGATCCTAAAAATACTCAATTAGTTTATGTAAATAGAGGTGATGCTAATTTTAATTTATTAAATAAAGAGGGTCATGTTGAAGTTGGTGTTTGGAAATATAAACTAAATAGCAAAACTAATGATGGTCATACAGAGTGGTATCTTGTAGGTGGAAAATCAGGCGAGCCGGATACTTCTAAACAGCCTGATACCTCTAAACAGCCTGATACCTCTAAACAACCTGATACCTCCAAACAACCTGATACATCTAAACAGCCTAATGTTACTCAACCTATATTAAGCAATAGTGCTCAAGCCGTTATTAATATGGCCTCAGCACCACAGCATATATTGAGTATTGAGACGAGTACTTTACGCCAAAGAATGGGCTTCTTGCGTGAAAATAATAATGATCTCGGAGTGTGGGTTCGCTATTTAAATGATAATTCTCATTTGAATGATAAAGGTTATAGTCAATTCAATTCAAACTTAAATGGAATGCAAGTTGGTATAGATAAGAAGATAGCCATAAATAATAACCAATTACTATTTGGTTTAATAACTTCTTACACTAAGAGTAAGATCAAATCTGACAATATTAATAATGGTGATATTAATAGCTATAGTGGTGGTATTTATTTAACTTGGATTAATCATTCTGGTTTTTATGTAGACTCTTTATTTAAGATGAATCATCTTCATAATGAAATCAATACTAATATGAATGAAGGTAGAAGAGTTAAAGGAAATTACAATCAAAATGCGGTTACAACGTCAACAGAAATAGGCTATCCTATTGCGTTCTCAAACGCATTAACACTGACACCATACAGCCAGATCTTTTATTCTCATATTGGTAAGTCGCATTATTTATTAGATAATGGTATGAAAGCAAACATCCACAATGCGGATAGCTTAAAAGGTGAATTAGGAACCACATTAGAAAGTAATTTACTGATTGCAAACCACAATGTTAAGCCTTACATAAAAGCAGCAATATCTCGTGAATTCATTAAAAATAACGAAATAGAAATTAATAACGTATCATTTGATAGTCGTTATTCTGGGAATACTGGTAAGTACGGCGTTGGTTTAACAACTAATATAGGTAATGATGCTCTTTTCTATACTGAAATAAACTATCAAAATGGTAATAAAATAGAAACTCCGATATATGTAACAGCAGGATTTAGAATGAGTTTTTAACTATTTTATTTTTCATTTTATAAAATTAACACATAAAAAACCTCATAACTTATGAGGTTTTCTATTTCAGTTTCATATTAGTATGTTTTTGCTGATATCAGTTCAAAACCTATTGCATTTGTTTTCTTAAAAACTTCTGCATTTCCCGTTTCATAAATATTACCGTGAACAATTTTAGCACAAATCTTTACTTCACCTTCACTTTCATCATTTATTTTTATACCAGAACATGATCTTCTTCCTTCTACGTATGAGTAACTAGACTTATAGCTACTTATTTCTCCGCTAGTAAAATAAACAATATTAGAAAGTATGAAATATACAATAATAAATATAATCATAATTAATGCTAAAGGAAAAATTAATAAATTTTTTATTTCCTTATTAAAAGTTGGTTTTTTATATATAAAGAAAAAGCATACTAACGAGGCAATAAAAGAGAACCCTAATGCTATTTTAATCGATACATTTGAAACTATAACATACTCTTTAATTTCAATTTTCCAATAGAAAAATACAGCTATAATAAATAAAATTGAAATTACATAACTAAATAACTGAGAATATGAGTATTTTTTCATACCACCTCTAACCTATTTGTTGTAAGAAAATAATTATATTTTCATATAGTGAATTATATCCATATGGTGATCGCAAGGATAAATTCGTGTTGTTGTATTCTTCTTTCTGTATAATGGTTTTTTTATCATATTTCATTAATCATATATAATAATTTTAAATTGCTATTTGATTATTTTATAATCCATTATAATTTTCTTCTTCCTCCTTAAAAATTGTTATTTGTATCAAATTTCAAATTTATCAACTAAATATACAAAAAAGGTCACCGAAGTGACCTCTAGTAAGAGCGCTAAATGATTTTCAATAAAAATAGTGGTAATTAACTAGCTTTGCAACCACTCAACACTGGTTTATCTTTTCCTTCGACTAAATCGGCATTATCACCTTTAGTATAAAGCTTATAAGTATAATTTTTATTCATCGCCTCATAGTTTGCACCAGAAGCCATTTTCATGATTTTCATTGGGATCATTTCATCCATTTGATTAATGATCGCATAGCTATCTTTTGCTGTATTTACATAGATAACTTCCATCACTTTATTATTTTCGCACACATAAGAAATTTTGGTTATCTCATCAGTATTATCTGCCATAACAAAACTAGAAGACAAAATACCTACTGCAAGAAAAACACTTTTAAATAAAAATTTCATATAGTCTCCTAAATATCATTAAGTTAGCGTTTATAGAGTATTCTTTTACTCTTCACTAATTTAAAAAAATCTATCTGAAACTCTAATGGGATTTATCCAATTTATAAAATTTACTATTAATCAATTAGTTATCTTTTGTTGGCCCCATACAACGACTATTATGACAACTAGCGAACCCTGCTATCGCTTTATTTGAATATACTCGAGTAAATTTGGGATGAGTCCAAACATTAGGTTGAACATATAACCTAAAGCTTTTACCTGTTGTGTAGTAATAATGTGCTTGCTGAAAAAAGTGATCATAAGAAGAGGCCCAATCTGACTTGTTAGATACTGCACAGGCGATAAATTCACCGCCATGATTCATGGCCTTAACACAAAAATACCGACCATCTTCAATTTTTCCCGAATTAAAATCCGTTAACGTAACATTAGAATAATATTCAATATTATGACTTAATGTATCTGTGGCAAATGCCGCTGGTGTTAATAATAAAAAGGTAAAAAATAGGCTACGCATTAACATACCATTCCTTAAGAAAATAAAGATAAAAGGTCTCTAATCCAGAATAATATTTCTTATTATTTTTTATTCTTCGCGGTGAACAAAGCGACAGTACCTTGTACATGAATAGAGATGTCATGAAATAAAGAGGAAAGCATTTCTTCCAAAGAGTCCACCGAATCAGAATAATTGCAAAAAATACCTTTTTTATTGTAAATAGACATTAATTTTTTACCAAAAAAATTATGTTTGACTCCCTGCCCTAAAATCGTTGTGCCATATAAAACCCCTTTTTCTGTCAGTAAATAACTTATATTTTCTATCGCTTTTTTCTTATCATCCATCGTTCCTGGTAAACAATGTAGTAAATAAAACAATGAGATAGAATTATAAGATGCATTTAATTTATTAGAAAAAGGCTGAAAAACATCATGCTGAAGGCAATTTATTAATTTATCATCAGGTATATACTTTTTAGTATGTTCCAGACTGTGCAAATTAAGATCAGTCAATGAGATTTCTTTTATATAATTTAATGATTTTTTTAAATAAAAGCCCGTTCCAACACCAATATCCATATGGCGCTCACTGAGATGATTTTTAAAATGTGGAATTAGATATTTATTCGTATCACAGTGCCATGCATAGCTATTAGAAATATTAAGCACCCACCAATCATATAGCTTCAATGACACTGGTGTATATACTTTGACTCCATCATGTGTACTTAATGTCATACAATACCCTATCATAAAATGACTATTTTATTTTTTATTTATTGTATGAATAGTTGAAAATACCGAATAATAAATCAGGAAATATTTTTAAAACATTATCTACTCACTAAGTCACTTACTTTATTTCTCTTAATTATAAAAATTTTTTTCATTACTAGAGACTATCAATAATAACAATGAGATATGATTTATTATCCTATTTTTTCAAGTAAATCTCAGTAACAACTAGCAACCATAACTTACCTTTATAATCTAAATATGATTAAGTAATAATACTATTAACTAACTTATTCTGGTGATAGTTATGTCTTGCAAACACAAAATTCCTCTTGGAATAAATGTGTTAGATGCTACTCAAACGCGAATTGAATGGTTATTTGATACTTTTGAACAAATCTCTCTCTCCTTTTCTGGAGGTAAAGATTCTACTGTTCTTTTTCATCTTGTTGCTGCTGAAGCAAGAAAACGACATCGAAAATTCAATGTCATGTTTCTTGACTGGGAAGTGCAATACTCCGCAACCATTAGCCATGTTGCAAAAATGAAATCTTTGTATGAAGACTGTACGGAGCGATTTTACTGGATTGCATTACCTATAACGACGGAAAGCGGGATCTCACAATATGAACCAACTTGGACGGCTTGGGAACCAGAAAAAAAATGGGTAAGGCAACCTCCAGAATACGCAATCACTGATCCAGACTTTTTCCCTTTTTATCATCCGAATATGATTTTTGAAGACTTCACACCTGCATTTAATCAGTGGATCACAGGAAATCATCGTAGTTCAGTTATTTTATTAGGGATCAGGACGGATGAATCATTAAATCGCTTTATTGCTATCAATAACAACCAAAAACTACGTTATGCCGACGATATCCCATGGACAACGGCATCACCCGAAGGTTTTTATTATATGGCCTATCCTATTTATGACTGGCATGTAAAAGATATTTGGACATACATTTCACGTTTTAACCTACCCTATAATTCTATTTATAGTCTAATGCACCAAGCTGGGGTTAGTTTAAGTCAAATGCGCATTTGTGAGCCATTTGGCCCAGAACAACGCAAAGGGCTATGGTTATACCATGTTTTAGAACCTGAGACGTGGAGTCTAGCCTGTGAACGAGTGAGTGGTGCTGATGCGGGTATGTTATACACCCAGCCTCGTAATAAATCAGGTTTTTTTGGACAACGTAAAATCAGTAAACCCGCCCATCATACATGGAAATCTTACGCCCACTTTTTGCTAGCGAGCGTACCAGAACAAACAGCCGAACATTACCGAAATAAAATCGCAGTTTATCTCCATTGGTATACTGAGCGAGATTATCCAAATGGAATACCAGATGAACAAGAGGGTGATACTAGCAGTAAACAAATTCCGTCTTGGCGACGGATCTGTAAAACTATTTTACGTAATGATTTTTGGTGTAGAACATTAGCATTTAGTCCTACCAAATCACACTGTTATGACCGATATTGCAAGCGGATACAGGAAAAACGTAAAAATTGGCAGTTGATTTAATAAGAGGTGAATATGACTATTGAAACAGTGTTTTCTTCGCTAAAAGATTATCTGCTAAAACTAAATGATGAGCAAAAAATCGAAGCTATCAACAAAATCAAATTATTTCTTCATCAAATTAGTCCGTTCAAAAATGAACCCATAGATTGTGTTCTTTGGATAAAACAAAATCAAGTCGTAGCAAATGACTACAACCCTAATGTTATGTCTCCCACAGAAAAGAGATTACTCAAAACCTCATTGATAAAAGACGGTTATACTCAACCCGTTGTAGTATTATCTGCACAACAAAATAAAACTAAACAATTGCAGTGGCAAATCGTTGATGGCTATCATCGTTATTTATTAAGTAAAGAAAACGCCTTAAAAAAACGAATTAATAATTATTTACCAGTCACCATCCTTGATGTTAAAAACAACACAATATCAGATCAAATAGCAACCACTATTCGTCATAATCGAGCAAGAGGACAACATCAAGTCGCAGCTATGTCAGATATAGTTAGAGATCTATCCAGATTGGGATGGAGCGATAAACAAATTGGTGATGAACTAGGTATGTCACAAGATGAAGTATTACGCTTAAAACAAATCTGTGGGTTAGCAGAATTATTTTCAAAACACAATTTCTCAGAAGCTTGGACAGTAAAATAAGGCGAACAAGTCACCCTAAATACGTTAACCACAACGTTTAAAAAAGCGAGAGATAAATGTGGGTTAACTTGGGGAAAAAGCACAGCCCCTACTTTCCATGAACAACGATCTTTATCCGGGCGACTTTATCGTGAGCAAGGAATTAATACACAAAAAATATTGAGGCATAAAACACAAAATATGACCGCTAAATATCACGATAATAGAGGCAAAGTGTGGTAATTATTGCTGTTTAATTGAAGAGTTTTGGGGATATTTTGGGGAAGAATTTTATAGTACAAAAAATAAACGGGAACTAATAAGCTTCCGTTAACTATTTATCAAATCAACAATTACATATGTTTGATAATTGCGTCACCAAACTCACTACATTTCAGCAATTTAGCGCCTTCTAGCTGACGTTCAAAATCATAAGTTACAGTCTTAGCGGCAATCGCGCCTTCCATACCTTTAATGATTAAGTCAGCCGCTTCTGTCCAACCCATATGGCGTAGCATTATACCCATAATAATTAAGTAACTTATTAAATAAATTATAATTATTATGGGTGATAATCTTTTTTTATGTGATCTTGATTTGTATGTAACAGGTTGATTTTTAGTTTGGTTTGGGGTGGTTTTGGGGAAACCATTTTCATACACAATAATTGATTTTACAGACTATTCTTTACTAATAGAATAATCAGCACCACGAAACAAAGGGTGATAACTATCATGATGATAATTATCATAAGGCATAAGCGATGGAGTTATTGGTAATTCATCATCATCCCATTTATTACGTTCTAAATAAAAATACACATTGTTCTCTTTTAAAAATGAAAAGTTTGGATCTTTTTCAACATAATCTTGATTTTTTTTAGGCTTCATCCATCCTTTTAAACTCATTTCATATGATAACAGCCATTGATCACCATATAAGGCATCGACATTTAAATAATTATCCCAGAGAGTTTTATCTAAAGACGATTCCAATAGATTCTCCTGTTCACAATCTAATGCCAGAAGGGCAACACACGAATCCCTACATGTTGAAATTTTATTTACAGCATTTGAATTAACATTTAAACGGAATGCTAAACATCCCCAAAGAGCATTTGCAACTTCGCTAGAATGGCGTAATTCAGCATGTTTAATAATTATATTATTAAGAAGAAAAGTGAGTTCATCTTTTAACACATTGACATTAGATAAATTTTTTTTGTGTAAAAGAATTTGTTCAAGCACAAAAGGTAAACAAGACGGCTCAGGAGCAACACAGAGCATAAGCAATCGTTGGAATGAATCCCAATTTTCTTCATTAATTGGCACAGAACGAAGACATGAGATAGCCCACTGGAGAACTGATTCATCAGTATATTTATTATATAAATCAAACGCTAATGAAAAATATGACTCAAGATCGCTTAGTTGAGTATTTTTATCTGAACGAATTTGAAACTGTCTTAACTCAGAAAGCCAATTAGATTCTAATCTAACAGGTAACTTTGATATATAAGTTTTTTTTGTGTTAAGAGCCAACTCAAACTCAGCAAGATTTGCATCTAAAATATGATATGCTCGCTCCGCTTCATCTCGATTAGCAAAACTAAGTTCATAATCATCAATAAAGCGATGGCCTTTAATATGTGGGAATTTTTTAGCTACTTCTTTATCTACACTGTGCATTAATAATTCAGCAATTACTAGTGAAGTATCAGGACCAATAGGAATCCCTACCGTTTGTCCATCCTGCCCTTGTCGTACGAGATAATCTAGTTTATTGCCTAAGCTGTCCAATCGGCGATTAGCTTTAGCCAAATTTTTACCATGCAATGCCCATGGTATAGAGTGTGTATATATACTATGATAAAAGCGACTAATATCTGTAGTTAAAATATATCTTGCGCCAATACGGTTTTTTTTAGCTAACTCAACTCTCTGACTTTGGGAATACTTACCATTAATTGCTCGTCCATCACTCTTAAATTCAGGCTCAGTCGCTGCAAAATTTGAACCAGAAACAGCTGGTTTAATTTCTTGCCAATTATTTACTATTTCTCTTGCCAGCAAATAAAATAGAACTGGATTACAAATACTCAACTGTCTGCGCTTCAACCCAACTCTAGCCAGAGAGTAAAAAACCTCCTTTGCTACGGGTATATTAGAGCTTTTAACAATTTCCTTACCAAAAACACCTGGAATTTTATCTGGTTCCTTGTAATCTGACAATTTATCCATCAGTGATGCAAATGATCTTGTCATAAACGGCTTTGGTAACTCTTTGGGAAAATAGCCACGCTCCAAGAGACCTTTTAATTCCATTTTTTATCGTCCTACTAGTTATTAATGAGATTTTAAGTAATTATTTATTTTCTGATAACTTCTTTGATGGCCAATTTAAATTATCAATCAAAAATGCGCTATAAACTGTAGTCGCCTGATAACTATAGAATTCATCTGCTCTTTTTTTTAATAATCCACTACTAAAATAGCTTACAATTAACCCCAAAAAAGAAATACATGAAAAATTGCTAATTAAAAAACAAGCAACACCAAACAATAAAATAATAAAACTACAATTTCGGTAAAAGCCATATCTAGATAAAAAAACCATAAAAGTAGTACTTAACTGTTTAGTTTCAACATATTCTTTACAAATCATGAAAGGATTTTCAATCTTGTTATTTAGATCTCCAAAGCTATTTTCTTTTATATATTTTTCCATCGTTTCTTTGTCTATTTTTCTCTTATCTTCATTTATTTTAATCCAAAAAAACAAATATTTACCAATATAACGTTCAAAAAAATTAGCTATTGGCTCTATTAACAATCCTAACAATATTAATATGATAGGCATAACAACAAGGATATAAGTTGCTGGTAACTTAATCAAAAAATCAAAAATCACTTCTTTTTGGGGTAATTGGTTATTTATAGTTATAAATCCCAAAATAACGATAACAAAAAATACTCCCGTCATAAAAAAAGTGAAAATATCCCAAAGAGAAATCCTTATTTTTTCAATCATTTAACATTACCCAATATAAATTCAAATTATATAATACTTAAGATATAACCATGGGTCTACATGCCAATCAAAATAAAAACTAAATCAATACATTTAAAGTGCACAATAATATTTTCTCTAATACTCTTGATTAATGGCATATATTCATAATAACTATTATTAGAATAATTATTCAATAACCTCAGTCATAAATATAAATTTCATTGTGTAACTATTCCTTACCTATAGCATTCTCATCAATCTACTGAATTCACCCCCATAGTTTTACCATTTCGCCACAAGCCAATTAACTATCCAGCTTTACCTATCTAAACTCTTTTATCACCCACCATACTCCCTCACATCAATATAAAAATACTGCTTTCCTAGTGAGGTTGTTGACATTTGTCCGGCCACTATCATGGAATGAGGAATAATACGGTTACCTCGTCCACAAAGAGTTACTCTAATCGTTTTTCCTCCCATCGAATCCATCATACCAATCTGCCCAATTGTTGTGATTAATACCGCACAGGGAAAACCTACATCTACACCACTCCAATTATTTCCTGTAAGTACAAAGTTATTTCCTTCTAATAAATTAAGTGGTCTTTGGCTTGAAGCGTGTGTAATAACACCTTTATGATAGATTTGAATCCCCCATTTTTGGGGATGAAGTGAAATATGATAAGAAGACTTCACAAATACATAAAGCTCATATTCTGCTGAATTACCTTGAATAGTATCGATTAAATTCACACACCACGCATTATTCTCATAAATCACTTCAGATAATCCACCTAATGATGGATTAGAGGAATTAAGAACTCGAATAAAAATAAGTGGCACTGCATTATTATTACCTTCGATAACTTTAATTATTCCGGGTTTTGTTTTTATCTTTTTTAAAAATACGGCTGATTCATAAGGTGTTAATTCTTCGGTAATACCTTGATTAAAAAATAATGCACCATATTTACTCATTTAATTAGTACCATAATAATTCCATTAATCGATTGACTACCACGTAGAGAATTCCACGAAATTTTATTATTCTCGACTCTAACAGTGAAATAAGATCCTCGATTTCTCGCTACAATATAGGCGGCCAATGACCGCCCTTTAGGAATATTATTATAAGTTTTACTGCCATTTTGAGTGACAGCTATTTGGTCAAAAATAAACGAACGCCCTGTGATTTTTATTGGCTTTCCTTTTTCATATATCTCTATTCCCCACGGCATGAAAAATCCTCTACGGCATCAGGAGATACCCATCCTCCCAAGAATTTAAATCCTAATTGAGGTACAGCATGATAAAGAGGCCCTTTAATGGTTTCTCTCTTTTTATCAAACTTTACTAATACAGGTTGTTGATAGTGAAAAGTTTTTATTTGGTAAACACCTTGGCAATCGACTTTCTTATATCCAGAGGTACACCCTGACAATAATAATGCTGTAATTAAAACAATAAACTTCATACGCTACCCTAAATAACCTATTTTTGCCGCTAACTGATTATTTTCATCGTAAACATAAATAGTATTATTTGTGATCACTAACCGCCCTTTTGTTCCTCCTGAGTTAATATCTAACCGTCCACGAAATACTGCATCATTTAATTCAACATTCCCTGTTGTGGCATCAATATTAAATCCTTTCTTGCCAGCTGAATAATTAGTGGATGTGATTTTTTTACCTATCGATAATTTATCAATGGTTGCCTTACTAAATAACGCATCATTGAAAAAAGCTTGTCCATTTTGGATCACAAAAGGCGTCACCACTTTACCGTTTAATGACGATATCACTGCAAAGTTTTGGGCATTGACCAGAAACTGGCTATTTCCTTGCGCATTAAACCCTAAACCAATGCCAGTAATGACTTTATTCCCTTTGCTATCTTGCTGAACTTTCATTGTCCATGATGCCGAAATTTTGCCATTTATGTCTGTGACCACTTTCGAAGTTTGTTCGATTTTGGCTGAACTTGTACCCACTTGGCTTTCTAAGCGAGTCACTTGTTGGGCGGTAGAGATAACTTTGCCTGAAACCTCAGTTACCTTAGTTTCAAGTTGGTTTACCGCATTCGCCGTTGCATTGGCTTTCTGTTCACTCGATTTAGGTACGTCATTCGCCACAAATCCTTTTGGTGCCAACGATTGCTTGTTGTTGGTATAAGTGATGGTGATAATTTGATGGTTAACACTTTTATGCTTAGTGAGTTGGTATTTAGCGCCTCCTCGCAAATAAATATATTCCACAGAACCATTTATTAATTGAGCGGGTCCCATCACAGGAGATTGATTTGTCCATCGCCAATCAAAATTATCAATGATGCGGTTTTCAGACTGGGTTCCCCATCCTGATGCACTCACTTGCCATTCCACAATCACGGCAAAACCTTTGGTGCTGTGGGTTGCATAACTGGGTTTATTGTCTGAATATTGCCCTAAGGTTCTAAAAACCTTAAAGGCATAACGTCGAGAGGTCACTAAAGGCAAAATAACCGGATAGTAGGTGTTTTCATTGAGTTTCGATAAATCTAAATCCACCACCACAGATTCGGTTAAATCGACTTTTACCGTCTCTAATTTGCTGGATAACGCTTGTACCTGAGAGGTTGCCGATGTCACTTTGCCATCGATATTAGATACTCGCGTATTTAATGCATTTACTGCACTACTATCAGCTTTCCCCTTAAGATTTGAATTGAGCGTTGAAATCTCTTGCGCTTGTGCTTGCTGTTTCGAGGTGAGGGTTTCTAATGATTTATTAATCGCGGAAACATTCCCATTCATCCGTGTTTCCAGTGATTGGCGGGCTTTCGCTTCCGCTTGATCGCCTGTAACTCGCGCTTGCTTCTCGGCGGAGATAAGTCCTGCGGTGACTTTCGATAAATCATTGCCGGTATAATCACCACGAAGTTGTGTCGCTAAAGATTGGCGTTGTTGCGCTTCGGTTTGATCAGACTCAATACGCGCTTGTTGCTCTTGTTTAATTGCGGCGGCCTGTACTTCTGTTGCCGTTGAAACTTTATTCATCCGCTCAGCCAGTAATTTTTCTGATTCCTCCCGTTTTTTTTCACTTTCTTCAATCGTCGCGCCTTGCCTCATTGACTCCTCTAAAAGCTTGTCGTGATTTATCCTCATTAACTCATGTAATTCTGTAATATCGATTTGGTTAGCTTTGCTGTTAATTTCACCCAATAGGTCTTGTGCGAGTTGATCTCGACTAATTTGCCCAGCTAATTCTTCAAGAATTAAATCGGTTTGAGAAGAGCAAACACCAGAAGCTTCCACAAAAGGTGATTTACCATAGCTGTTGATTGTTCGAACATAAAAATAATACGTATGCCCTGCTTGTAAATTCTCTTGCGTCCAGAAATTCCCTTGGCCAACTTTATTTGTTTTGGTGATCACTTCATTTTCAGAAAAATTAGCGAGCTTTTCCTCACTAAACCAAAACTCAAAGGTATAACCAAAGACAGCACTATCGCCTTGTTTCGGTGCAATGGTCAGATTAAATAAGCCAGAAGTAACATCAATATGCTCAGGAGGTGGTGGTGCTTGAATGGCAAAGTCACTGATAGCGGGTGCCGACATTGCACCGGCCACATTTATTGCTCTAACTTCAACACGATAAGTCCCTCGCGCTAATCCGTTAATATCAACACGTTCAGCTGGTACCTGAATAGATTGAATAACGTTGCCTTCTTGAAGAATAGTGACGGTGTTATAGCGCACATCAGTAGCCACATTCTGCCAAGAAAGCGTACCTTGCACGATGTCACTGACTGCAAGTGGAACAAAGGTAAGATTAATAGGGGAAGCAACGCCACCAGCGGGTAAACTCACAAATGGCGGACGCTCAAACGGTTTGCCAATCACATCTTCATATAAATAGGCACCATCCTCTTCCAACGTTAAAGCTACCCCGTCTAAAGCATGAAAAGACCATTCGGCAATACGAAATTCCAGCCCACTAATCCCCAAAACCGGTAATTCTAAAAGCACAACTTCCCCCGGACGATAAGCATAGCCGTCTAAGTTCATAGTGAGTTGAACCCGTCTTCCTGCTTTCTTTTTACGGAGATATTGGCGAGCTAATCGTTGGGCTTGATAAGGGCTGGTGACAAAACGATAGTCGATATTCTCTCGAATTTCTAAGCCATCCTCTTTCACCCATTCGTCCACAATCACAGGCGTGAAATCCGTTTTTGTGTATAACTGTTCGGCATCAATAAACGTGCCATACACTGCATTTGTGGCATCTTTTAATCCTGTTTCAGGGGTACATGTGACTGTGCCAATCAATTGTGATTCAGTGATGGTTTTTATTGCAGGCCCATAATAAGCGCCAATTTGAATACCGTGTTTTCCTGCGGTGAATGTCGGTTCCGCGTTGATGCATTTGTGCATCGCGTCCAAAACACTGGATGGACTCTCATTTAAATCATAAGCACCATTAAGGGTATATCGCGACTCAAATCCGCCTTCTGGTAGACTCACTTTTTCATCACATAAATCGGCTGCCTGTTTAAAGCTGTCAAAATCAATATCCGTATCAGGCACTTTTAAATAATGGCGGTAATAGTCCAAAATCACTAAGGCCCCATTGTTACTCCACACAGTTTGCCCAGAGCGAGGATCAAACAGATGTTTTCCCCAGACTTCACATTTCACATTGGGTAATCCATAAGGGAATTTTTCTTGGTCAAACGTTAGTGTCACACGTAACCACGCCAGACCTCGACCAATCATATCCTCTTTCCATGAAGGGCAATTTTTAAGCATAAAGGGATCGACATCTTCCCTGTCATTATGCAACTCCACTTCAACAACAGGTGCCGTGATTTTTAAACTCTTCAACCAAAGGTGTTTAACTTCATGAACGGTATATTCACCAAACGTCTCAATTAAATCGTCCCCTAACCAAATCTTCCCGATTTTCTCTATGGGGTGCCCTGCCAGCGCTAATGCTAGTGTGATTTTTTCATTTTCATCTTGTTCACCCGCTTCTTCTTCGGCGAAGAAAAGCAAACCCGATATCACTGTTTTTCCGACAATTACGGTTTCAGGCGCAGACGATGAACGTAACATCTGTTTGCGTTCACTGGTATCTCGATAATTCATGGAAGGAAGTTTAGGCTTAAAGATAAGCGAACCCGCGACTTGAACCGCAACGCCTGCTGCCATCAGTGCCATGCCCATCGCAGAGGTGACACCTCCGGTAAACAGCCCCGCAATCATTAAGCCCGCACCCACGACTTTTGAAATTAATCCACCACTCCCACCCATTATTCCACTCTCCACGCTTTGATTGGCTTAATCTGCACTGGCTTCACGCCTTGTGGGGTTACGCCCCAATAATGCCCCGCCCAGACCACGGCTAGACTGTCACCATCCTCACCTTTAAACAGTACGAGGTCGCCACGCTGAACGCGCTCAATCTCAATGGATTTGAAATAGCGTGATACGGCTTTCTCTAAGGAGCCAAATTTGGATTTGAGCAGGTTGAAGGCTTCGGCTTTGGTTTTATAGTGATTGAGATAAGGCTTTATTGGCGAGAAACCGCATTGTGCGTCAATACATTCAGAGGCAAAAATACAACAATCAAATTCACCCCATGAAAAAGGGCGACTCATGGCCGCCCTTATGGTTTCAGGTAATTTAAGTGTCCAGTTGGGTTGTTTCATGTACTGACCTTAAATAGCAAAAAACCCACAAAAGTGGGTTTAACAAAGCAATAAGATTATTTATAAATAAATGCAGGTGCATCTTTCTTACTGCCCCAATAAATAGCCCGCTCAGCCATTTGAGCAACATAGCGAAAGATGCGATCACCTTGTCTTCGAGATGACCACGACTCATCGGTGAATCTATCGGGTAACCCGATTGACCATCGCTCGAATCGATTAGAAACATTAACACATACGGCATTTTCTTCGCCAGACACCACATTGATAGATGTGATTTGTCCGACAAACAAGACTTCAGCAAGCAACGGTTTCCCCTCTTCGCCGATGGCGACCATCATCAACCGCACTTCTCGCCCTCGACTTTGCTCATTCATCACCATCCCCACCAGTGATTTATCAAAACCGGCTAATTTAAGCTGTAGTTGTGGAGGGCTGGTTGTTTTATTTTCTTTTAGCTGACTGATTTCGCCTAAACTGCCCACACCCAAATAAGTTTCACCCGCAATAATCAGTTGCCCAACGCCGGTATGCGCACAGGTCACGCCTGATTTCAAATCGAGTCTGGCAGCTAAAACGATATAAGCCCCCTCATTAATCGCGTTGACCATGGCATCAGAAAATGGATGATATTGCATCAGTACAACACCTCCTCAAAAGATAACGTGATATGGGTATACCCCAAGCGACGATGCTGAAATTTCCCCTGTTCATTATCAACGAGCCGAAATACTCCAAAAGGACGCTCAACCTCGAGCATTTCATTGACGGTAGGTGATGTTCTTAACATCGGCGAAATAAGAATAATGGCACGGCCTTGATTATCACTGACCACATCCGCCACCACCATTTTGAGTTCATTGCCCACAGTTAAGCGATCCCCTTGTTGTAACACGCGCATATTACGCTTCCAGTCCTTTGTTTCTAGCCGATGTCCCAATTGGCTTGGTATTGCAATACGAGGCGAACCATATCCATAACGCCCTTTTCTTATCCAACTGGTTATCTTGACTCGCCCCGACATGCCATCCAATGAAGCCACCAGCGCTTCTAACTGGCGCGATTTCTCTTCATTTAAATTATTGAATGTCAGCTCACAACGCCAACGACTTCCCGGAAAGCGCACCGTTTGACTACTTCCATTAAACGGCGAGGTAAAGGTTTTGCTGTTACTCAATAATTGCCAGTTTTCCTGTGTGGGGATCACCTCTTTTGGCCATTCAAGAATAGACATTTAAACTCCTAATGTTCTACGTGCTGCGCCATTACTTTGAAAGTCTTGTAACATCATCGCGTGAGCTTTCTGTGCACCAGCTTCTGTACCTTGTTGTGCGGCTTCTTTCATTGCCTGCGCAAGTACAGCGTCACCATTTCCCGTCACCGTAATATGATTAACGACCGTCATTTGCACACCGCCTGCACGGGCTAACGTCGGTTGTGGTGTAACCAGCATTCGCCCTGCGACCGCCCCCACAAAGCCACCTGAAGCATAACCTTGCGCCGCATGCATTAAGCGATAGAGATTGCCGACACCCAATTTAGCCGTCGCTTCTTTGGTAAAAACAAACTCACCACCATGTACAATCCCTTTAGGTTCGAATTTCCCGCCATGCCCCGTATAGC